>VBBS01000043.1 GCA_005888745.1 Candidatus Bathyarchaeota archaeon
GACGGGTCAACAGACACTGGCGCCTCCACCAGCCACTCCTATCTTCTCCCTGGAACCTATACGGTAACCCTGACTGTAACAGATGCGAACGGTCAGACAGCTACGGTCTCGAAAACGATCACTGTCAGCCTTCCACTGCTCGGCCCTTAGCCGAACGAATTCTGACGCAGATAAGTGCAGGGGCGCGACGCCTCGACCCTAACATGTCTTCGAACCGATAAGGCCCAGGGAACCATTCTAAGATTGGCAGACTTGTAAACCTAAAACTCTTCCACAGGGATCCAAGCTTTTTTGGGCCATTTCGAGAAAGGCTTCGCAACTTAGGCTAATCGCTATCTCTGCCCTCTCGTGAGACCTTCGGGTCCGCGACACCCAACTGATCTAGTCTACGAATGCCTGCGGACCTGCATCCGGGCTTCAATAGTCCACTCCTTCCAAACCAGGGGCTCGTTTTGACGAAATCCCATTATCAGCCAACCTGAGCGGATTGTAGAACGAGGAAGATTCGCATCCGTGAACATAGTTCATTCACGTACTACTGAGGAATGAATAGGCAAAGACCCGAGTCGCTCCGTTTCACCCCTAAGAAGATGACCCGGGGCAAATGCTAGTCAGAAGCAGTTTGTTACACCCGGCCCAGAGAAACAGCGTGACTCCTCGGACACTTAGCGTCGTTGCAACTTGCCCATCGTCTATGTTTGAGTCATAGAAGCACTCGTTCTCGAGTACCTGGGCCAACTCGACAGGAGGCGACTGATCTTCTCTGGCGCCTGAGTCGTCGATGGAATCTTGCCAATAACTTGGACCTAACGCAGACTCGACTCGCCCTTCGAAGTCATCAAAAATTCCTGCGAGAGGAGCCTCGGATGAGTCACCAAAAGAAAAAGAGTGGAGAAATTGGCTTGAAGAGGGAAGTCTGGGTTCTATGGCAGTGTAATGCTGACCGTTACGTTCTTCGAAGCCGTGGCACTTTGCCCTACACCATCCTTGACAGTTATCGCTACTGTGTAGGTTCCCGGTAGTATGTATGAGTGGCTAGCTGTAGATCCACTGGCAGTAAATCCATCGCCGAAGTCCCAGGCATAGCTGTATGGCTGAGTTCCCCCTATGACTGTAGCATTGAATTGGATTGTCTGTAGTAGTCCGGGGTTAGCTGGTGTGTAGGTGAAACTGACTGAGGGTGGAGTGTATGTGAAGAATTCTGTCATTGGAGTGGCTGCGGCATCGTTGGTGGACAGACTAGCAAGGTTCCAATTCGTCTCTACCGTACGAGTGAACGAGTAGTGGTTGTATGGGTTAGTTGTGACAAAGCTGTTTTTTGTTCCTCGACCAGCCCAGACCGCGTAGACGCAGTCCTCGGAGCTGTTATTGAAGGGGCAATACCCGTTCCCTTCGTCGAAGACAACGAATAGCGCGGCTCTCTGTGTCCTGAATGTCGTGCTGTTAAGGATATTCGGAACGAGACCGCTGAGATAGGCGTCCCCGAAGGGGATGGAGGCTGAGCAACCGCCTGTATAGCCGTGCATGTTATCGCAGTTGTTCGGTGTAAGCCACATGAAGCTTGGCGCGGAAGCAGAGTTGAGGTCGCTGACAAGAGTGCAATCTGTCACGGCGCAACCGCTCGGATTCGCGAGAACTACGTTGGAACATCGCGCGGCGCTAGATGTGATATCTGTGAAAAAGACGAACGGGTTGTGCTCTGGAGTATACGGCTGATTGTAGTTGGTGTCGCACCCACTAGCAAGAGCTTGGTTCTCCATGTATCCTCTCCATGTCAATCCTGCTGCCTCTAATCGGTCGACGAGGTTCGCGTGGGATGAAGGTGTGCATGGATAGCCGACACAGCCATAGGTGTCTCCGCCTAAGAGGGCTATGTAGTCAGCCTGGCTGAAGTGCGATACACCAGTGTAATTGGATCCGATTCCGTACGAGTTTGCCAGTCCAGCAGTGTAAGGGTCTCCGTTAGTGCTTGAACAAGGGGGCGGATTTCGTGCGCAAATGTCTATCATGCCATGATCCTCCATAACGATGATCACTACATGGTCGAAGTAAGTGCCAGTACCGGCAGCGGTCGTGGATATTGTTGAGGTGGTTGGGGTTCGGCTTGTGGTTGTAGAACTCCCGTGGGCTCTACCTTGCATCGATGAATCGCCAACTGCACCTGCATATCTTCCCAGCTGTGACGCAGCGACCGCACCTGTGAGGGCTAGAACGAGGAGTGTGAAGCATAGAATTCGGGCCTTCTTGTTCACGAGTGCCTTTTTCATTCCTTTTTTTCTCCTATCATGGAAGTTCGCGCCGGAAATATTTGAACGGTCAGTCCACAGAGTGCTGAGACTGATTACAACCGAACACTTTAGCCTACTCGTGTCAGCGATACTCGATATATGGTGATATCAGAGTATTGATTCTTCAATCTCCAATTTTCCATATTCGACTAGGGTCGCTGCTTGATGTCAATCGCAGCTAAAACAACTCTGTCGGTTTCAGGATAGCGACGGAACTCAACATCGTGGCTCTCCACAATCTAATAGCTTGGGTTTTCCTCTGAGGGTTTGTTCTACTTCTTAGAAGTCGAGTATGGTGGCTGCACGTCCACTACGGTATTCTGGAGCCTTCCCAAGTTTTCGATCTTGGCCTCGATCGAGTCGCCTGGTCTGAGAAGGTAGGGTTCTTTGTCTGGCTTTCGGTAGATCGCAACACCGGACGGAGTCCCAGAGGTTATGATATCACCTGGTTCCAAAGTCATGGACGAGAAGAATTCAACGAGCTCTCGGACTTTGAAGACCATTTTCCTGGTACTTGCTTGTTGACGGGTTTGACCGTTTACTCGGAGTTCCATTCCGAGATTATCTAGGTTTCCGGACTGGTCGGGGGTTACGAGACAAGGGCCAATTGGACCAAAGGTGTCAAAGTTCTTGCCAAGATTGCAGAACCCGCGCTTCATTTCGGCGAACTGGATATCCCTTGCGCTTATGTCGTTGAATACTGAGAAGCCTGCCACATACTGAAGGGCATCTTCTTTAGGAATATTCTTACACCTTTTCCCGATGATAGTGGCGAGTTCAACCTCGTAGTCGAGAAGTTTGACTGTCCTCGGGTAGATTATGGGCGCTCGATGGCCGATAAGTGATGTTGGCGCTTTGAGGAAAGATACCGGGAATGGTGGAAGTGAGCTCTTACCTTCGGCCAGATGGTCCGAAAAATTGCCGCCCATGCAAATAATCTTTGACGGACGCGCTATTGGCGGCAACACTGTAACGGAGTCAAGCCTCCAGTACCCCTTCTCGCTTTGCTTGCCGTCGTCCAAATGTTTCTTCGCGGAACCTGCCGCCACTTGTGCCTTCGATTCTGCTTTAGAGTCGCTTAGGAATTCTAGGATTGGTTCTGAAGAAGACTTTGCACCGGTTATCTCGGCTACGTGTTTCGCGTCGATCATAACGCCGATTTTGCTTTCTCCGGCCTTTCGCTGAAATCTGACCAATTTCAAATCAAGGACACCGAGATACTCGCATCAAAATGTGGCAGGAATGTAAATGTTGCAGTTTCCTGGCATGAAAAAATCGCCCTTTATCGAACTCAGCACTCTCAAGCGAGAAGAAATCTGATGGAAAGACTGGATTGTGGTGCAATGTGGTAGATTGTGTTCTTCCATGGACGTGCTGGTTATATCGCAAGAGCAAGAAGTGGTCATTGAAATGATGCCTCTGAACATATCAGTAGTGGGAGCGGGCTACTGGGGTAAGAAAGTGATTCGAGAGATCTTGAACATATCTCAGACTACAGGCCGCGTAAGACTCTACTCTGTTATCGACAACTCGCCCACAATCCTCGAACAATGCAGAAAGGAATTCGGCCCTCTAAACTATCGTTTGAACTATCACGATCTATTGTCTGATAAGGCAGCTTCGGTTGCCCACATCTGCTCGCCGAACAACACTCACTTCGAAGTCGCGTCCAAATTCCTAAGATCGAGGAAACACGTTCTCGTTGAGAAACCTCTCGCTCTCCGAGGAAGGGAAGCCGACGAGCTGGTAAGACTCGCCGACACAACCCACAGGGTTCTCAGCGTGGGACACGTCCACCGGTTCAATAATGGAGTCAAAGAGCTGAAACGAGTAATAGACAGTGGAGTGTTAGGGGACATCTACTATCTCCGCTTCCGCTGGACAGGTTTGTTACCCCCACAGAAAGACAGAGACGTAATTACAGACCTAGGCCCGCACCCCTTCGACATTTGTAATAACCTTCTCGATATTTGGCCAACCAAGATCTCGTGCAGGGGCAGAGGATATCGAGGCGAAGCAGGCGATGAGGTGGCTTTTATCACCGCTGAACATCTTGACGGCGTCAACGCAAGCATAGAACTCAGCTGGCTGGACATGGAGAAGCACAGAGATGTAACAGTGGTAGGCAGCGACGCCGTAGCCCGACTAGACTGCCTCGACCAGAAACTTGTCATTCAAAAACCAGACAAAACGGAGGAAGTATCGACTGCTCCGAGCAACACGTTGCAGGAGGAGATCATCCACTTCGCTGAATGTGTCGAGAGAGACTCGGACTCAAAAGCATACACAAACCGATCAGATGGAACGCTTGGCGCTAGCGTCGTTAGGCTCTTGGAGACAGCGAAGCAGTCTCTCCGCGAAGAGCGGACCGTCAGGGTTTCACTCCCAGGAATAGAGGAATTACTCGCAGGCGAACCCACCCAAACTGGATTCCGTAAACTCACGAACTAGCCAGCTATTCCAAATCTCCATTGGCAAATGAGCCAAAGTGAGATTGAAGCTAGAGGCCTAGGAAGTGCAAGTGCAGGCGAGGGAAAGAGAACGATCAGACACAGATAATCATGCTCACGAGCTATCACGGATAAATCTCCAAGTGTGTAGCACTTGTGGAAGTTTCGTTGTCATAACATACACCAAAACGAAGACTGGGAAACTAGTCCGAGCGGAGATAGAGTTGGACCTGAAAATCAGGTCTTCACGAGTTTACCAATTGCACCAAGCAGTGGGACACGTCAAAGGCATTTCAAAGGAATCATATGACGCGGCCATGATAAGAGAGGAGACCTGTTGGTAAGAGACGTTCAACCAATCACGAGAAAAACCGTCAAAGACGCACTCGTGCATGGCGTAGCCTCCTGTCCCGCTGGAGCAATCTGCGGTCATGATCTATTTGGGTAAGAAGCGACGCGACCTCTCGGATCTGTTTACGCAAGACGATGCTATTCTGTCGAATCTGTTTTACCGAAAGCAAACCGTGTCTACAGTCAGAGCACGTCTGTCTTAGACCGGAGAGAGGGACGAAACTATTTCCCTTCTCGCTCATCCGTAGAGATATTTGATGTACTGTTCCTTGGGTAGATAGAGAGTCTTTTTTAGTCCACCGAACCCTTCGGGTCGATGGTCGACCCTAGAAATGGTAATTGTTGAAGAATATCGGGTTGAGAGTGATACGATGGGAGAAGTCAAAGTCCCGAACTCGGCGTACTATGGAGCTCAGACGCAGAGGGCTGTCGAAAACTTCCCAATCTCAGGGATCCGCCTACCGAAGGAGTTCATACGGGCAATGGCTCTTGTCAAGCTGGCTGCGGCGAGAGCCAATATGCAACTCGGGCTCTTGGAGCCGAAAAGGGGCGAGGCTATTGTTTCAGCTGCAAAGGAAGTCATGGAGGGCTCACTCTATGATCAATTTGTGGTTGACGTCTTCCAGACTGGCAGCGGCACTTCGACAAATATGAACACTAACGAGGTTATTGCAAACCGGGCTATCGAGCTTCTCGGGGGAAAACGTGGAGACAAGAAGCTCGTTCATCCAAACGACCACGTGAATATGTGCCAATCAACAAACGACGTCTTCCCTACCGCCATTCACGTCTGTTCAGCCGAAGCGATCGGGAGGAAACTAATTCCGGCTTTACAATCACTCGTCACGGCGCTCGAACAAAAGACAATCGAGTTCGATGATGTCGTCAAGGCTGGTCGAACTCACCTCCAAGATGCAGTACCGGTTACACTCGGTCAGGAGTTCAGTGCCTACTCCAGTATGATACGACACGGCATTAGACGAGCAGAACTTGCCCGGGATACGTTGTTAGAGCTCCCGCTCGGTGGAACCGCGACCGGAACAGGCCTGAATGCCCACTCCAAGTACTCTGACCTAGCAATAAGAGAGGTTAACAGACTTACAGGCTTCAACTTCAGGAAAGCTGCGAACGTTTTCGAATCGATGCAGGGAAAAGACGCGTGTGTCGAGGCGAGCGGGCTTCTAAGGACCATAGCCGTCAGCCTAATGAAAATCGCCAACGATCTCCGGCTGCTCAACTCCGGCCCGCGCACCGGGCTGGGAGAAATCGATATGCCAGCAACGGAGCCTGGGTCAAGCATAATGCCGGGAAAGGTCAACCCGGTCATCCCTGAAGCCGTCAACCTTGTCGCCGCTCAGGTTATAGGAAATGATGCGGCTATCACCGTCTGCGGTTCTCTCGGCCAGCTGGAACTCAACATCATGATGCCTGTCATCGCATACGACCTTCTCCAGTCAATAGAGATTCTAGCAAACGGTTCTAGGGTCCTATCCGAGAAGTGCGTCTCAGGAATCACAGCGGACCGCGAACGATGTTACAATTACGCGGATAGAAGCTTGATGGTTGTAACAGCAATAACGCCACACATCGGCTATGATAATGCGGCTAAGGTTGCTAAGAAAGCCATAGCTGAGAATAAATCAGTGCGACAGGTGATTCTAGAAGAGAAAATTCTCCCGAAGGAGAAGCTCGACGAAATCCTAGATCTCAAGAAGATGACCAAAGGCGGAAGAGCATAACTCCTCCAGTCGTCTAGAAGTGGCCGCCCTTGATGGATACTCAGCAGATAATACGGACATCACTGAAATTAGCCGGATTCAAGAGCATACCTGCTGACAGCGAGGTTCACGTTAAAGGACGAGGGATCCGAAAAGTTCTCGTCGCGATCGATGTCGGAGTCGCCGAACTCCTTCTAGCCCGCAATCTTGGATGCGACGCTGTGATAGCGCACCATGGCAAGGCTCGGATAGATGGCTACAAGGTGTTCCTACGGCACATTGACCAATTGAAGGAGGCCGGCGTGCCAGAAGTCATAGCACGGAAAGCTGTCCAGCCTAAATTGCGAGTCCTAGAACTCCAGCATCACCCAGACAATTATGACCAGACACCTAGTGCCGCCAAGAAGCTTCGAATGCCGCTGCTGTCAATTCACAGCCCTTGTGATGAGATAGGTCGGAAGATGATCCAGAATATTTTGAAAGGTGCTGACGAAAACTCGGCCGTGAAGGATGTCGTCTCAAGAATTGCACGTTTTCCTGAGTTTCGAAAAGCTGCGTCCAAGATCGAAGTACGGTTAGGCTCTCCGAAGAACAAAGCAGGCAAGATAGCGATCAGTCATGCTGCCTACACTAACGGGGGCTATGAGATTGCCAGGACCTACTTCCAAAACGGAATAGACACGCTGTCCTACATTCACATCGCGGAACCGGATCTCACGAGGCTCGCAAACGAAGCCTCTGGGAGCTTGATCGTTCTAGGACATATCGCGAGTGACTGGCTCGGAATAAACAGGCTCCTCCGCGAACTTGAAAAGATGGGAGTAGAACCAATCACGACCACTGATCTCAATTGACCTCCTCAAACCAGGAATCATCAACCACCACAACAACCAAACAAGTGTTTCCTGAACCAACGGTGGGAGCCCTGATCGTCGACCAACAGGGCAAGATCCTCTTGGCGAGGTCTCACAAGTGGTTTGACAAGTACACGCTCCCGGGTGGACATATCGAGGTTGGCGAGAGCATGGTTGACGCGGTGAAGAGGGAGGTCAAGGAGGAGGTTGGACTGGATGTGGAAGCGGTGGAGATGCTTCTTGTGCAAGAGGCTATTTTCGCGCCTGAGTTCTACAAGAAAAAACATTTCATCTTCATCGATTTTTACTGCAAGTCCAAAGATCAACAGGTGAAACTCGACCAGAACGAAATACAGGATTACATCTGGGTCTATCCCGGGGCGGCATACAATCTCAAACTAGACTCGTTCACCAGGAAGACCCTAGATAGGTATCTCAAGCGCGGTTACGGCTCGTCCCCAAGCCGAGGTCTATAGGTTCCAGCCTTTGGACTCTAACCTATTCTCCAACTCGACAAGCGAATTGATAGTCACGTCGGCGTTTTCCTTTGAAAAGTCGTTGTAGCGCGCGAACCCTGTCCGCACCAAGACCGTCCGTATTCCAAGCTTCTTTCCTGCTCTAACATCCCACCAAGAATCCCCGACAAGAAACGCGTCCTCAACCCGAAGCTTCAACCTGTCCAAAGCCCTCATTACTAGCTGCTTTCTTTCGTCAACGACCTCCTCCAGCGACTCCAATCCGCGTCTAGGGCCGAGATCCTCTCGGGTGAACAGCACATCGACTAGTGGGCTGACTTTCAGTAGGTCTAGCTCTTTAGCTACCACGGACCTCGTGAATCGCATCGTGGCAATTCCAAGTTTGAACCCACGGGCTTTCAGCACGGACAAGAGTTCGATTGCACCGTGCTGAAGCTTCGCCTTGTCCACTGTATCCCGGAACAGTTTTCGATAGGTCTCGTAGGCTTCATCAATTCGGGCACCATCATCGCGTGATAGTGCGGTTTCTAGCACCATTCGCGGCCCCGTGCCGATCTCGTAGGCACGCTGATAGTAGTTCTCGACAAGAAACCCGAGATCTATCGGCTTTGAGTGATGAGCAATGAGGGTTTGGTTGATACAGTAGAACTCGCGGTCGTCGATCTGAGCGAGAGTTCCGTCCCAGTCGAAGATTGCGCCCCTCAACGTTCTCAGGCCAGAATTCGGGTCTGAATGTAACCATATGGGTTTCCTTGAGGTTACGAGCAACATATCCCGAAAGGGTCTGCAGTGTCTTTGAGATCAAGGAGGAGCATACGATGGGTAGACTAAGCCCCGACTCCCCTCACGATACCATAGGGGATCTCTTGCTGGCAATTGGAGTGGGATTCCTCATCAACTTGATCATCGGAGTCGCCCTGCCTGAGATAGGACCCTTTGTCGCAGGACTGGTTGCAGGTGTCATCATCAAACAGGGACCAAGTATCGGACTCTGGGTCGCAACAAATCTTCTGAGCCTTCCTAGTGGCCTCTGGTCCGTCGCCTTCCAGACTGCGGTTGGCATTCTTACAGCCACCTACGCGATTCTTTCTTTGTCAGGGGGAATAATAGGAAGCGTCGTCGCAGTACAGCACTGGCCACGCTTGAGCTTGTTCCTGAAGGAACATAAGATCAGTTTCTCGTTGCCATTCCATCTTCACCAATCGACCATGGTAGTGGAGAAAAAACGTGAGGAATAGTAAATGACCTTCACAGCTAAGCGCTTACTCGACACGACTCCCAGATGGCTTAGCATAACTCTCGTCTCCTCCTCCAGCGCTCTCCTCATATCCGGGGTCGGGTTTGTTCTCAACCTCTTCGACCCCTTCAATATCACTCCCTTCACACTATTGCTTCATCTCATCTGGGCCATCGTGGTATCGAGCTGGGTGCTCAACTTGAAAGTGAAACTTCCTCCGGAGAAGAAGGCCCTTTTGGCAATCGGCGTCGCGGTCGCAGTGGGGTCGATGTGGGGTGCAGTTCAACAGTGGGCGGCATATCTTGATGCGGGAATAGTTAACGACATCACACTTGTCGCTGGCGCAGTGGCTATGGACGCTGTTGGAGGACTAGTGGTCTATATCATATATCATCTGAATATTCTTGGCAGGAAATTAGGGTCTAGTGGGTCCCAATCAAGCCCCGGGTCTGCGCGTACTTCTCGGTCGCCTTGAAGAACAACAATCCCACAACAAATAGCCCCAGGCCCAGCACAAGAGCGACCAAAACCTCCAATGCAGGATCAGCTATCGTTGTTGCACCTGAGGCGGAGTGTCTGAGCAGATCCGCAAAGTAGGTGAAAGGAATCATGAAGGATACGAGCCTAACCGGTCCAGGTAGGGCTGTCAACGGGAAGAAAACCCCGCAGAGCCCGATGACTAAGAACTGGGTCAGGTTTGAAAGGATGTTGAACGACTTGATTCTGAATGTTATACCGGCGAAGATGAGTCCGAAGCCGAGGACCCCGAGGTATAGTATAGCGATTACGAGAGCAAACAAAAGAGGATTCCCGATGGATATTTGCTGGTGACCTAGTCCTCCTATCAATAGCACTGTATACGCGATTATCGCCAAGTCAGTGAAGAAGGTCCGGGCGAATCTTCCGAAGATAATACTGACCCGGCTTATCGGAGCAACGAACAATTGCTCGATCGTACCTTGAAGCTGTTCCGTTCTGATGTACTGACCTACTCCCCAGATGCTAGTGCTGAAGATGATGAGAAATACGAATCCCCAGTAGAAGAAGCCGAACGCTGACGAACCGCTCAAGGCACTGGTCGCGGTTCCACTGGGAATGAAGCTTGCTGTTACTCCAACAGCGAACAAGACAAACCAGGCGGGTAGAGTAATGAACTCACTTACGATGAGCGATGGATAGCGGAAGTAGACCCGAACGTCTTTGATGAACGCGGCCAGCATCTCTCCCATCAGGCGGCTCAGATGGCTAGAACTTGGAAAGATCGCCATGAATCTTAGCCCGCTTCTCGAAGAGCTTGAAGAATGAATATCCCAAGAACGGGTAAATGACCGCCATTGTAAACAGGACGAGTATCGTGCCGACAGCTCCGAATAGGCTGTTCACAGATTCTACGACAAGTCTCATGTCCTGTATGACGAAGGTCTGTGGGATTGCTGATGAGATGACCTGAACCCAGAAAGGGAGAAAGTTGACCGTGTAGAATGTTCCGGTGACGACGGCAAAGAGGACGTTTGCAGCCTGAGTGAACGCATAGGGTTCCTTGA
Organism: Candidatus Bathyarchaeota archaeon; assembly: GCA_005888745.1. Taxonomy (GTDB): domain Archaea; phylum Thermoproteota; class Bathyarchaeia; order 40CM-2-53-6; family 40CM-2-53-6; genus 40CM-2-53-6. The sequence goes on from VBBS01000043.1 coordinate 10,919, forward strand.
ATCTTACAACTAGGGCTGCAAAGACGAATCCTATCCCAAAGAGGGGGATTAGTCCGATCATTAGAATGCCGAAGGCCCATACAAGTCCAGCTGCGCTTCCAGGAGCAAGGACGAGAACAGTGGCGGCGATGACCGTGGCGAAGAGTATTGTGGTGATTACAATCTGGGCGAGGGCCGTTCCTACAAGCAATAGGAACCGGTTTATGGGTGCCAAGAAGTTCTGTTCGAGTGTACCTTTGATCTGCTCGTCTCGCAGAGAAGTGCCTATTCCCTCGAGAACCATCCAGGAGATCATCCATACGCCGGCTCCGATGATTAGGAAGACGAACGGGTTGAGTTTCGACCCTGTCCGTACCGAGAAGTTTGAAACCGCGCTTGCTCCGCCTGCCGAGTTTCCCATCGCTACAACCATGGCTGTGAGGAAATATGGAATTATTAGGACGAAGATGAACTCGCCAGGGTAGCGAATGAGGTGTCGCACTTGCTTCTTGAATATCGCGGCTAGTGGGGCTAGGTCTCCGAGGCTAGTCACGGAGGGCTCTCCCCGTGAGACTGATGAAAACATCCTCGAGCGTCGGCTCGGCGACTTTCACGTTGGAGATTTCTACCCCTCCCTTTACCAGTACACCAAGCAATTCTGGGATTGCATCCTTAGCATCTGTGGCGTGTATCTTGATCATGCCCTTCATGGATGAAGCGTCTTCGACGAAGGAGGTAACTTCGGTGATGGTGTCGATTCCTCGCAGCTTCTCGACGACTTGCGGGTCTATATTTCTAGCTTCGATGTCTATGGTCTCACTTTTCATCACGGACTCCTTGAGTGCTGCAGGCGGGGCGAGGGCGATTATTTTTCCTTGGTCAATAATCGCGACTCGATCGCTTAGCTGGTCCGCCTCCTCCATGTAATGGGTTGTCAGAACTATCGCATGACCACTGCGTCGAAGGTCTTGAATGACCTCTCGGATGAGGAGAGCGGATTGAGGGTCGAGGCTCATTGTGGGCTCGTCAAGAAGAATCACGGGAGCCTCGTGAAGAATGGCTTTGCCGAAGGAGAGCCGAATCCTCATCCCAGTCGAATAGTTCTCAACGAGAGTGTTCTGTCGGTCTTCGAGACCGACCAGTTTGAGAACTTGTTCTATCCTTTTCTTCGCGAGTTCTTTCTCCATGTGATACAAGGCAGAAAAATATTCGAGATTCTCTCTACCCGTTAGTTTCCAGTATAGTGTCCTATCCCCGGTGAGCATTACTCCGAGGTCTTGTCGGGCCTTCTGCGGGGCCCTAGTGACGCTGTGTCCATTGACGAATGCATCCCCAGAGGTGGGCGCAATCAGGGTGCAGAGGATCTTGATGGTGGTTGTCTTTCCGGCCCCGTTGGGTCCTAGTAAGCCGAATACTTCGCCTTTCTTGACTTTGAAGCTGACATCTCTTAACGCTATGACCGTTTTCGGGCTCTTCCGGAAGACCGGGCCTTCTTTGACTGTGAAGGATTTTGCTAGGGAGTCGGCTTCAAGAAGTTCCAATGCTGGTTGTAATGGGCTTGCTTCTGGCTGCTATTAACACAGGCACACGTATGATGCTTACTTGGAGTGTTTAGACCCGGGGCGTCTTAGTTTCGAGTTTTGGCTGGAATAGAAATTGCCTCTCTTATCGGGACGCCTTCCTTTGGGTCCTGGATTATTCTCTGGAACCCTCTGATGATTTCCTTGGTTACAGGTCCCGGTTTACCTTCTGCTATCGGCACTCCATGGATCTTCACGACAGGAACGACCTCTGCCATTGTTCCCGTAAGGAAGGCCTCGTCAGCGGTCATGAGCTCGTAGGGAGTAATGTCTCTCTCTCGCACCTCGTATCCCAGCTCCTCGGCGAGTTTCATAACACGGGCCCTGGTTACTCCGTGCAAAATTCCCGCGGCTGACGTCGGTGTATGGATTATTCCCTGTTTCACGATGAAGAGGTTTGAGCCGTGGAACTCGGAGACCATTCCTCTATGGTCGAGCATTACGACTTCGTCGGCGCCTGAGTCTATTGCCTGGAACTTGGAAAGAACGCTCTGGATATAGTTTAGAGACTTGACCTCGTGGCTTGTTCCATCGACCATGTCACGTCTTAGGCTGGATATGACAGCAGTTACGCCTTTTTCCCTAGCTTCTTTGCCATGGGCGGGAAGTACCGGCTCAGTCATGATAATGATGGAGGGCTTCGGGCAGCTCCGCGGGTCCAGTCCGAGGTTTCCGCGACCCCGTGTGATTACGAGGCGTATATACGCGTCAGTTAGATTGTTCCGTCGTAGGGTTTCCACGATAGCGTTCATGATCTGCTCTTTAGTGAGGGGAATGTTGACTCTGATGACTCGTAGTCCTTCGAATAATCGATCTATGTGTTCGCGAAGCCGGAAGACTGTGCCGTTGTAGGCGCGGATGCCTTCGAAGACCCCGTCTCCGTAGAGAAGACCGTGGTCGTAGACCGAGATCTTAGCTTCGCCTTTGGGGTGGTATTCACCGTCGATATAGACGAATGGTTCCTTCCCCGCCATAAATGTCCAGAAAGAGAAATGAGCCTGCGGGGTATAAAAGTGCAAGCTCCCCTGATGATCGATGAATGGTAATCTCTACCTAAATCAGCTCAACTCCGTTAACTCTTCGTCAGGCTGAGGATTATTGACTATCGTCCGGATTGTGGGTGGGTGTGGGTGCCCAATGCTTTCACAATCCTCTAGGGCCCTATCTGGACAAGACCCGGGCTCTCTTGTTTGGCGTCTCTGGTGCTCGCGGTGAAGACGGTCAGACAGAAACATCCGGTCTCACCCGAGCTCCTACGTCTGCTTGACGAGTTCAGGCGCATGGTGAACGTCCGCATCGCGGTTGGAATAGAAGAGAACGTTTCCAGTCTCAAGACCCTCTCGATGAAATCCTATCATCGTCTCAGCCGAGACATGCTCAGCTATTATAGGCTGTGCGCTATCAGCAAAACCACCGTAATACTCCAACTCGAAAAGCCAAGAAGGAGAATCCCCGCACAAGGTTTCCAAATGCTCGGAAGCTGATGCTGACCGCATGTTACGGGTTCAAAATCCAGGATGGTCTTCTCAGACTGCCCGTTAGACTGCGGTTACGTCTATGTCAAGCTGAACAGTCACACTCTACAGATACTCTCCGGGCTTAGTGTGCGCTCGGTCACGCTGACCCCAGACTCGCTATGCTTGAGGTACTCGAAGGAGACAGCTGAGATCGAGTTAGAAGGGTACGTTGGAATAGACAGAAACCTGGACAATGTGACAAGCGCATCAACGGATGGGACAGTCAAAACATTCGACCTGTCACTGCCGACAAGGATCAAGACCGATCGCATTGTCAAGAGCCAGTTCAAGAGAAACGATGCCCGAATCAGAACGCGAATCTTCTCCAAGTGTGGCGAGAGACAGCGTAACCGTGTACGGGCGCTACTCCACAATGTATCCAAGAGAATAGTCGAGGATGCAAAGACAAAACGGTACGGGATAGTCATGGAGAAGCTGACAGGGATCAGAAGACTCTACCAGGAAGGGCAACGGGCAGAACAGAAACTATCGGGCCAGGATGAACAGCTGGAGTTGTAGAGAACTACAACGACAAGTAGAGTACAAGGCGCGATGGGAAGGAGTGAAGGTAATCTATGCTCCTGCTAGGAACACTTCTAAGCGGTGCTCAATGTGCGGGTACAAGACCCTAGAGAGCACCCAACGAAGACGATGCTGTCCAAACTGTGGAGCCATCCTAGACAGGGACGAGAACGCGGCCAGGAATCTGGCTGCGGGAGGGCTGAGGTTCAGGATCAACGGGCCTCCAGGTGAAGCAATGGTAGAGGAACGGGAACCGGAGAACTCGACCCTAATCCTCAAAGTCGATGGAGGCAAGCTAAGTCATCAATGCGACGACACTTACCAGAACCCCTAAATCGTAATCTACTCGAACGTGGTTTGTGTGTTTTTGGTCTGGGCCGGTAGTTCAGCCTGGTTAGGAGCATGACTCTCCGGATAGAACGTCCGCCTTACACGCGGAAACCCTCACGCGAGGGCCGTAGGGTCGGGAGTTCAAATCTCCCCCGGCCCACCAAGTTCGTCTATTCTCGACCTATCCTTGTTTTTCTTCTCTGCAATGCACGTGCCCTGAGCGATTTGCTTCGAGCGCGCTTCTCGTACTTGGGCTGGTACAATTCCACCTCCAAGTCGCCGGGCATTCGGAAGTGCGTCAGCAATCCCCAGCCCTCATCGGTGATGCCTGATGTGAACTCGACACCGCGAGAGTTCAGTTCTTCAACCGTTTTCTTGATGTCATCGCAATAGAAGGAGATTGAATGAAACACTCTCTCTGATGGATGACAGCCTAGATCGGCTTCTGGCATGTCGAAGATTAGCCAGCCTTCGCCCGTATCGGTGAAAGGGAACCTGAGTTTGTCCCGAATAAACGCTCGCAACTCCTCTGGCTTGGGCGTATAGAGCAACGCATGAAGCCCCTTGATCAATTCCTATCCTCCTTGTTTGCCACACTCGTCTCCAGATGACTCAATCTATTCTCAGTCTGGAGCAGATAAAGCCGTGGCATTCGCTAGAGACTTGCCGCTAAGGCCAGCCTACGTAGGATATGTCGATTTGAATATGCGACCGGGTGTTTGGGTGAGAATTTTTCCAATCTCTTGATTGCTCGACGTATCGTCTCCGGTTTCTTCGAAAAGGAGAACCTGAATCGTAACCTCCCATCAGATGGATTGTGGAAGAAGCTCGACCCTGGAACGCCGCCGACTCCCACCTTGGTTATCAGGTGCAGGGCCAGCTTTCGGTCATCCTTGAACCCTGTTCTATTCGTCGTGGTCCAGATGTAGTAGGCGCCTTCCGGTTTGAAGACGCCGAATCCCGCATTCTTCAACGACTCAACCAACTTCTCTCTGCCTAAGCGATAGTTTTCTCTTAGATGTTCATAGTAGGATTCTGGGAGCTGGAGAGCGGCTGTGCACGCTTCCTGTAGCGGCGTTGGGGCGCATACGGTGAGGAAATCATGAACTTTTCGTATCGCCGAGGTGAGCGGCTTTGGAGCGACTACGTATCCTACACGCCAGCCGGTCACGCTGTAGGTCTTGGAAAATCCTGAGATGGTGATGGTTCGATCCTCCATACCAGGGAGGCTTCCGATGCTGACGTGCTGGTGTCCATCGTACAGGATGTGCTCGTAGATCTCGTCGGTGATCGCATAGGAGTCATAATCTTGGCAGAGATCCCGGACTAGGCCTAGTTCTTGATTCGTTAGAACTCGTCCTGTGGGATTGTGGGGTGTGTTGATGATGACGGCCTTGGTTTTGCGATTGAATGCTTGTTTGAGCGTTTCCCCTTCGATACGGAAGTCGGGCTCATGCAATTTGACGTACCGGCATTTTGCGCCAGAAAGAATCGCATCGGGACCGTAGTTCTCGTAAAATGGCTCGAAGATCACAACCTCGTCTCCACGATCCAACAGTGCTAGCTCCGAAGCGATCATACCCTCCGTCGTACCGCATGTGACAGTGATCTCGTCTACGTTGCAGTCAACGTGGTTGTAGGCTCTCATCTTGTCGGCGATAGCTTTCCTCAGACCTAGGATCCCGTACGTAGTGGAGTACTGATTGTATCCCTTGGATATCGCGGTCGCTGCCGCCCGTTTGATGCTGACTGGAGGGTCGAAGTCAGGGAAACCTTGTGCAAGATTGACTGCCCCGTAAGCCTGACAAAGCCTGGTCATTTCCCGGATGACGGATTCAGTAAACCCGGAGGCTCTAGTGGAGGGCCCCTTTCTCATAACCCCAACCCGCACAGCGGGGCTAGTAAGGATTCCTTCATGGTCGCGCTGGGTGGAGTCTAAATAAGCCATCAACAAGAAGAAGCCCACGCCGATGGCATACTGCTCCGTCTTTCTCTATCGGGTCCCGAAAAGGAAAGCGGAAGCCTTCGTCCAAGCGTTGAAGCCAATAATGAAACTATTTCTGGACTCAGGTGCGCTCTCTGAGGAGCTTCTTCAACCCAGGGAAATGGAAGGAAAGTTCGGTTCGATGAGTCTTCCTCCAGCGATCGGGATGGCCGAGGAGGAAGATCTTTGGGTCGAGATTGCTCGATTCAAAGACGCCTCCCACATGAAAGATGTCCATGCAACGGTGGCCAGGAATCCTCATATTGAAAAGCTCCATTCTCGTTTCGATCTACTCATAACCGGAAAACATGTGTATCACGCGGAGTTCGAGTCCCTCCAACAGAAATAGCCGGGACGACACCATCCAGGTTTGAAAAGAACGGCTTTCTCCAAAACTCCGCTCCAAACAAAGTGCCATCCTAGGAGTTAGATCTTGCAGATAGAAACTGATGTTTGCATCGTGGGTGGAGGAGTAATGGGGGCCGCAACTGCACATGCAATTAGTCGGATGTCCGAGAACAGGATTCTATTGCTCGATCGATACGGTGTCGGGAACGAATATTGTAGTTCCAATGATGTCAACAGGGTCTTCCGTTTCGCATATGGAGGTGATCAGTTCTACACCGAAATGGCAATTGAGAGCCTAAGACTCTGGAAGGAACTTGAAAAGGAAACCAGTCATGAGTTGCTGATTCCTACTGGTTTGTTGATGCTGGAGGGCGATGATGAACATGCCAACAGGTTCAATGAATCAAGCTTCAGAATACTGACCAAACTAGATGTCGGTGCCCATGTCTACGATGGAACAGAGCTGAGGAAACGCTTTCCGCAGTTCCAAGCGGGGAGTGCATTCTTCGACCCTCACGGAGGAGTTCTCCTAGCATCAGAAAGTCTGGAGACCTTCACCTCCGAAGCTGGCAGCCACGGGGTGAAAATTCTGGAAAAGCGTGTCACCAGGTTTCGGGACAAGTCTGGCCTCGAAATAGAGACAGCGGAGGGACAGACAATCCGAGCCAAGAAACTAGTCGTGACAGCAGGACCTTGGACTAACAGTCTCCTGAAAGATGGACTAACAGGAATAACCCCGACTAGACAGCAACTCATCTATCTCAAACCCTCCCGGGACCTCGAGAAGTTTAGGCCTAGCTCCTGTCCTGTCTTCTTTACAGACCACCATTATGGTCTCCCAGCCGCCGGTATCGACGGAGTCAAGATTTCTAACAAAGAACTCATCGACCCTGTCGACCCTGAAACCGCTAGAAGATCAGTTGACCAGGAGCAGATAGAACAGTGTAGGGAAGCGTGCCGCAAGTTTGTCCCCGACCTAGCAGAAGGAGACGTGGTCCAGACAAAAGTGTGCCTCTATGACATGACCGAAAATTCTGACTTCGTCATAGACAGGGACCCTTACCATCGGGACATCGTCTATGGGTATGGCTTCTCGGGTCACGGATTCAAGTTCGCGCCTCTCATAGGCAAGTTGCTAGCTCAGCTGGTTCTAGACAGAGAGCCCAGCTTCGACCTTTCTCGATTCTCAGCTCAAAAGTCCCAGAGAAAGCCGCAGCTAACGAGTGCCCAGCTAGGCAAGGGCGAGTAGTCCGGCTAACACCTAGCGCGCCTAGTAGGGCCTCTAGGTGCATTAGCCTAGCCTTACGCCGATCCAGTCTCTTCCACTCGACAGATCCCACCTCCGTTTTAGTCTCAGACCTGCCAAAGGCCATACCGGCTGGCTCATGGAGGTCGTAGGTACCCCTGGAGGCGTGAAGTACGCAGAAGGACATTGTTCCTTCAAGGGCAGCCAGCAAGCCTACGTAAAAGGGGACAAAGAGTAGGAGTCGGAAAGCAGCGGAAACCGGCCCTGGAGCAAGAACGTCCACGGCGACGAATAGAGCTATTACCCCTAGTCCTGTGGCTAGTCGTATGGTCCATCCCCGGGCACCAATATTGCACCTGCCAGGGACGTATTCCGGGGCCATCTTTATCGACTTTTTGAAAAGAGTAACAAGCTTCATTTGTGGCCCCTGACACCTATATGAGTACAATTGGCGGGCACTTCCACGGTCTCACCGGAAAAGGATAACCAGCTTAGCCCAGCCCGGACCCCGCAGACCACCTATCCTGTTGGAGGCTCAGTAATGAGCCGCAGGAAGACACGACCCCGAGACGAGGTCGGACACTACGTCTGCCCGAACTGTGGCAGCCCAAGTCTGGTTCGAGATGCTGAAACAGGCGAGGTCATATGCACCAACTGCGGTTTCGTCCTATCCGACCCCGCTGAACAGTATGCCGCACCGGTTCCCAGGCGAACTGAGGAGGGACTGCTTGAGAGCCAGTCAGGACCCCCGGGAAGATTCTCGGCATTTGACAAAAACCTCTCCACGATAATCTCCAGGGCCCAAGCATCCAACAGGTCGCTTAGCGCCGACGAGAGGTTGCAATTATGGCGGTTACGAAGAACCCAGCTCCGCGCGTCCGCTGGATCATCGACTGCCAGAAATCTGTCCCGGGCGATGAGCCAACTACGAGGACTGGCAGGCCGACTTAATCTACCGGAGGTCGTCACCGAGCGAGCGGCGCTGATGTACAGGAGAGCGCTCAACAAGGGTCTCGTCAGAGGCCGACCGATTAACGGAATGGTGGCCGCCTCGACCTATGCTGCCTGTCGATTAACTGATGTGCCTCGCTCTTTGAGCGAGATCGCGAAAGCATCAGGGATGAGCAGGAAACTCCTAGCCCACTACTACAGAGCCCTTGTCCGGTCTCTCGACGTGACCATGGCTATTGAAGACCCATTGAAACGGGTCTCGAAAATAGCGTCTCGAGCAGGAGCGGACTCTCAAACTGAGATGCTGGCGGGGAAGATTCTTCGCGAGGCAATCCGGCTAAGGGTCAACGTTGGAAAGGACCCGGATGGTTTAGCAGCGGCCGCGCTGGACCTAGCAGCTAGAATAAGGGGCTCGATGGTTATGCAGAGAGACCTCGCAAAAGCAGCGGGTGTCTCCGAGGTTACCATACGAAGCAGGATGAGAGATCTCAAGGCTGCGGCCAAATCTCTTGGTCTACCTGACGTTGCGTAACAGTCACTGCACCAGTTCTTCTCTGGTAACACGAGTCTAAACCCAGATCGGCCCTCGCCTAGGTTTTTGCAATAGGAGGGTGTTGAGCCAGCGTAGATGCTGGCGTAGGTCAAGCCTAGAGGGCTGGAAAAAACGGAACCTTACGTAGCCGCGACCCTAAACATCGGAACAATCATAGTAGACGCTCTAATGATTCTGTTTATCATAAGAGAGCCCCTCTCGTACTTTCGACCTTACAAGACATACTTCGTTACCATCTACGCCTTCTTCAACGCATTCCCTATCTCACAAATAGTCCTGATCTTTTTCCCTGAGACATACCTGATTAGGCTCACTAGTCAAGGGTTCGCCGCCGCCGCGGCCATCATAGCAACACTATGGGGGCTATTAGTTACCAAACTATACTTCTATCCCGAGAAATTCTCGCTACGCTCGGCACTCGCCAATCCTCGGAGGCCAATACACCTTGCCTACCTTCTCTACCTGGTTCCCATGGTGTTCCTGGTGATATTGACAATAGCAGATCCGGCGTCTATCGATCCCAGCCCTAGCAGGCAAGCATTCTATGTCATTGACAACAAATATTTCAATGCGGTCGGGCTGAGTGCACCCCTACTCACGGTCGCCGCAATCGTGATTTCGGCTTTCACTCTCTATTCCTTCATCGTACTATCCCGACTCAGATCGCAACTAAGGGACCGCGAGGTCAGAGGCGCTCTCAGAGTTATCGCGAGATGTTTCGCAGCGATCGCAACATTGTTGTTACTCGGATATTCCTCAGAAAGCTTCGGATACAACTTACTAGGAGTCGTGCATTTTGCCTGTGTGATTCTTCTCTTCGTTGCAGGGACAGCGTTCAAGAGACCGACGTTCTTGCGAGCATTCCTCGGGCTGGTTCCGTCCCTAGGCCCAAGTCCAGTTGTGATGCGTGGCGACCAGATTGTTCTAATCTATGAAAATGATGCGGCGAAAATGACACCTATTGCAAGGTTTGTCAACGAGGGGGTCAACCAACAAAACCGGGTCCTCTACTTTCACTCAAACGACGAGGGGACGGCTCGAGAAGAGCTATCAAGAAACGGAGTGGACGTCAAACATAACCTGACTAAAGGCAACTTGCGATTACCATCTATTGATAGTCTCTACCAGGGCCAAAACCTTCTTGATGAAGAAGCAGCAATCGGACAATGCCAAGAACTGGCAAATGAGACAAGAGCCCTGGGCAAGAATGGCCTGCGGATTGTGATAGACTATGCCGACAGCACAAAACGCCCATACCAGAAATTCGTCAGCCATATTGCAGACTCCAGATGGGCCACGCCGGACCACTATGTGCAAGCAATGATGACGTTTTCCAACCGTGCATTTGAAAACGAGAGAGCAGCCCTTGACCTTTTGAAATCAAAGGTCCCTGTCATAGACCTAACAGAGTCGAGTGACGTCTTCTCTCGCACGGTTGGTCTGTCCCATGAAGAAATCGCTGGGCGGAAAATTCTTCTAGAATATGATCCGGTGTCAGGCTACGAGAAAATACTCAGATCACTGGCAACGGAAGCTGCTTCCAATTTTGAACGAGTAATCCTATTCACAAGAAAGGATAGCCCCATTCATCCGGCCATGCAGGATGAGCCAGGACTGAAAATGTTTGTACTAACGTCAAGAGTATCATATCCCAAGGTGGAAAGCGAGAACGTGATCCTCATACCTGCATTCGACAGTTCGCTAATTCTCGACTCGATAAACAGGACAATCGAAGCCTACGCGGCAACACCCTTCACAATAATCTTCGACAATATTTCCCACCAAATCTTCACCCTCGGAACCGAAAGAGCTCACTCGTTTGTTCGCCAATCTCTTGAACTGATGGTCTCAGACAAAATCACCAGCGTCTTCCTGATGAATTACCTTGCCCACGACTCGAAGACAGTTTCTATGTTTGAGAATCTCTTCGATCTCGAACTCATCTCCAGGCCAGGGGCCCGTATTCCCGAGGTCAGGAAGAAAACCGCGTTGACAGTCCAGTCCTGATAGCTCGAGATGTTACCGGAGAGATCTCGAGTCGCTGAACCGATCCATGAGTTTCGTAAGAAAGTCGGCGAATCCCCGGATGTTTACACTCGAAATCTTTTTCTCGTGAATGGATACTTTCTGAATGTACCATTGAGCTTTCTTCTTGAAGATTCCTTCGAGTTTACTGAGCCTAGGTAGAACGGACAGATCCCCTAGATCTTCTTTTTCGATGAGCCCCCTATGAAGGGCAGCAGATATTATTGGAGAGGAAAGATCCTTCTCGGCTAATTCGCCCGGATAGGTATTGAGCATGTTTCCAATATGGGCAACCCTTTGTGCGAGGAATCCTACGGCTCTCATCCTTCCGAGATCTCTCATATCAAAAGTTGAAGAACACATTAGGTCCATATCCATCGCGAGCATAACCATGCATCCATATGAGGAGTACATGTTCATCTCCAGTGGATTGTCAAGCCCTATGGAATTCACAAGAGAACTATAGATCATCGAAGTGAAAACCTGGCGGAGGTCAAGATAGAACAGTCTTTCGAACTCTCTGAACCTCGGATAGCTCACGACCGACCCTATGTAGTCCTCCCAGATTGTAACACCCGCTTCCAAGTATTCATGCTTCGACCGGGTATTTTGCCATGGGATCTGTAGAAACTCCTCTAGGAGAACCTGGCTGCGTGTGTCATAGTTATCCGCCAAATCATCAAGCATCACATCAAAAACTGCCATCTTGGTTTTGTCCTCTCCCAACACCTTGCGATAATCGAAACTCACGCAAGGGAGGCAAATCCAAGAATAGACGTTGTGAATCCACTGGAAGTATTCAGTATTCCTTCGACCTATGGACCTATAGAGTCGAATGACCTCTTCAAGCTCCAAGCGCTTCGGCGAAATTTCTGAAATGGACTTGTGAAGGACAGGTCGGTCATCCTTTTTCTCTACTACTTGACCTGTCATTGACAAAGCGCTCGCTCCCAAACTTTGCTTCTGTTTAGTTTCAGCTATGTCCCATGCATATAATCATCACCCACCTTTCTCGTAGAAAAAGGTCTACGGCAGTTATATTCGAGAAGGCTACCAACTAACAGAAATTTCCAGCACATCAGGAAAACCGTCCTACTACCAGAGGGATGGGGAAAGAGGATTGGTCAGGCGAAGTGGTCTTTTTGCTGCCCCAGAAAAAGGAAATTCTTCCATAGTCCGAAGAGGAATGACGCACCCACAGTCTCCAACACACCCCCCAACAGGCAGCAATCCCAACAGAGCAACGGACTCTATCAGGAACGCCACAACTCCTATGCTGGAGAGTATTACACAGACAAATGCAGATCCAGGCTCTCGCTGCAGCATTTCTCTTAAAGAGAAACAGAGTTCTGAGACTAATATGAGACCCATCGTCAACGACCCCTCAATGATCGAAACGACTACAATTGCAGGGTCCGAGGAACCATCTTCGACTAAACCGACCCTCTTTTACTTAGAGGCCTTGTAACTCCCCAACTTCGCTTATGGGTCTGGAACTCAGAGCCCAAGCCATAAGGGTCAAACTGTTAAACTGGAACTGAAAAGCATGGGAAAACTAACATCGTTTCCGGGAAATCCAATTGACGGCCTCTGCTGATTTCAGTTTCCTATTTGACCTCGGGCTAGCTGTGTTCGCTGCCCTAGGCTTCAGCTACCTCTTCTCAAAAATCAAGCAGCCTGTTGTAGTTGGCCAGTTGGTCGCTGGGATAATCATTGGACCTTTCGGGCTCGGGCTCATTCAGAATCTCAACACGATAAACTTGCTCGCTTCTCTCGGAATAATTCTACTCCTATTCACAGTCGGTCTCGAACTTGACCCTCTAGAGATCAGGAAGATCGGACCGGACAGCTTCATACTTGCAGTCGTCGAGCTAACAGTCACTTTCCTCACGGTTACGCTGGTCGGGCTGGCAGTCGGGCTAACACAGCTTGAAGCAGTTTTCGCAGCAGCAGTAGTCGCCACCACCAGCACAGCGATCATGAGCAAGATTCTGCTTGAAACAAAAAGTCTGCGCCCCAAGGAATCCCACACGGTGGTGACCGCATCGATAATCGAAGATTTTGCGACGGTCTTCATGCTTCTATTGCTGCCGGGTCTCGCCGCGGCCAGCAACCAAGTCCCCCCAAACGAAATTGTCGTCCTTGTAACAAAGGGGGCTTTGCTCGTGGGAATCATCTTCTTCTTCGGCTGGAGAATCGCGCCCTGGCTCATAGAAAGGATCAGCAAGGGAGACCAGGAATACAGAGAGACTGCGTTCCTGCTCGCGCTCTCTTTTGGCTTCGCGTTCGCGCTTCTCTCTTCCTACCTAGGTTTCTCACCTGCGGTTGGCGCTTTTCTCATGGGCTTGATGATCCGGGGACCCCAAGCCCAGTTCGTCAAGGAGAAAGTGGGACCTATCAAAGACTTGTTCATCGTGCTTTTCTTCGTCTCTATGGGAACTCTCATCAACATTGGTGCCCTCCTCACGGTCACACTACCGATCATAGCAGTCTTGGGAATGGCTATCTTCGGAAAATTCCTCGGATGCTGGGCCGGTGCCAGACTGTCGGGTGCGAAGGATGAAGCCACACTTGTCGGCCTCTCAATGCTTCCTCGTGGAGAATTCTCCTTCATCGTCGCCCAAGAAGGCACTGGTCTGGGCGTCGCAGCGCAGATTCTCTATCCCGTAGCAGGACTCGCAACCCTAATCAGTTCTATCATGTCCTCAATCGGGCTTCGACTCTTCAAACCTAAGACAAGTCCTGACGGTCCGAAAATCAAGATTTCTCAACGCCTAAGACAACTTGCCCGCCCCAGAAACATCAACAGGGAAAAGAGTTGAGGGTTCATCCAGGCACGGGGCTCTTGTTCGCCGGGTCCGGACTATACTGGGTCCTCTCCGGTCCCCTCATCGGCTGGTTCAGCGTACTAAATCCTGCAGAAATACACCTGTCGCAAATTGGGCTCACTCTAGTCCTCGTAACTGGTATCGCGTGTCTAGTCGTGGGACTCTGGATTATTCCAACAGATTTCCAAGAGCTCTACAATCTCTTCTCTAGAAATGATGGCTGGATGTTCACTATCCCGATCGCCTTAGTCGTTGCCGACATCTACCTTACTCTGATTGGTTTGTCAGCGGGCAAAGGGGAATTGAACCCGTTCGTCGCATCAGCAGCCCAGATTGGACCCTGGGCGGTCATTCCTTTTTTCGTTTCCTATATCGCCCTATCCGAGGGGTTGGCTCTATGGATGCTATCCATTGGTAAATGGTTGTTCGGAGCGGCACGACCCTCAAGATTCTTGCCCTTTGCATTGGTATGCGGAGCCGCATCTTTCGGTCCGCTTAGCAATATGGGATTGTTGGTCATGCCCAGTGCCGGGGCTCTGAGCTACCCGTTCGGGATTATCGGGATGGCAGGACTCTCCGTAGGAATCTATCAACATTTCAGGAAGTAGTCGTTTTATGCTAATCCGCTATTTCTTGGACCTACGGCCGAGAGCGTAGACGACGATTCCAACGATGACAACAGCAGCTACTATTCCTCCGATCACTATCGGACTTGCCAGGATTCCCGCGGCTGACGAAGGAGAGGTTACGGTCAGAGGAATGATCTCAGTATGCGACAATGAGCCCATAGTCGCATTCAGGGTTATGGTGTAAGTACCCGGAGATATTGGCGTGGAGTAGGCGCCAGAAGAGGAGGCCGTCACCGTAAGAGTTGCGGAGACTGAACCGCTTGAGGGCACTTGGATACTGGTGGGGCTAACGGTCACGGGTGGACCTCCGGGTGAGGGAGAGGCTGAGAGAGAGATAGACCCTGAGAATGCGTTAACGCTGGAGAGGGTAACCGTGAGCGAAGCACTCGACCCCTGATTCACACTCACGCTCCTGGAACCAGTTGTAATGCTAAAGTCCGGCCCGTTAACCAGCACCTGCGCAGATTGAGAGGTCCCTCCACTCGTCGCGGTTACGGTGACGTTGAACATGCCTAGGGCAGAGGAGACAGTTAGTGTGGAGGTTGCTGAGGTTGTCGTCGAGGACAGCGTCACGCTCGAGGGGCTTAGCGTTGCGGTGGCCCGACCTGATGGGACAGTTGTGGTGAGACTCACGGTGCCCGCAAATCCGTTGGACCCTGCCACCAAGAGTGTGGAGGTCAGTGAAGATCCTGAATTGATCGTTAGCGATACCGGATTGGCCGATATGCTGTATCCTGGAGCAGGTACCATGACGGCGACATTGGCGGAGCGGGAGGTGGATGAGTTGCTTGCCGTCACAATGACGCTGTAAGGGCCTGGAGTAGTGCCGAAAGGTATTGAGACTGTGAGGTTTGACTTCCCCGTTCCGCCCCCTAGAACCATAACTGAGTTGGGACTGAAACTGGTCATGAGGGCGGAGGACGAAGACGATAGGGAAACCGGACCCGCGAAATTGCCCAGGCTAGTTACTGAGATAGTTGAGTTAGCCTTCGAACCTTGCGGTATGCTCAGAGACGAAGGGTTCGAAGAGACCCCGAAATCAGGTCCGTTGACGTTGAAGCTACCGAACATGGTTGCCGAGTGGTAAGTGCAATAGTACGTGTATGAACCCGTGAAATCAGCTGTAAACGAATACGTTGTAGAGGGCGGAAATACGACTGAACATTTGTCCGGAGGGCAGGTCGGCGAGAACCCTTTCCCGTCTTTGTCTACATCAACTACAAACCTATGCGATAGGCCATCTCCGCTAGACAGCGCTACACTCACTGAATCTCCCTGGTATGCGGTGATCGAAGGGTTGGAACTGTTCCAACCATAGGCCTGGTTCCCTATCATTACAATTGAGCGCGTTGTAGCGTGAGCCTTGGGAAGGGAGGGCAAGGGCAGCTTCGAGACTGGAAACATTGGACTCGCGACAATTGTTGAAAGAATCGTTAGGATTGCTAGAATCAGCCAGAATCTTCTCATTCCAAAACATCCTACCACAATAGCATCTTAATAACCTCTTCCGACGACAATTCCCTTAATTTCGTGTCCATTCCTATCTCGAAGAGAGAATCTGATGCCTCGATCTGGCCGTCAGAGGGTGCCTGGAGAGCAGCTTAAGCCGCCGCTAAGATTCATGGTCCAAGAGCACCATGCCCGTCGGTTGCACTGGGATTTCCGACTCGAGTTGGATAGCGTCTTGAAGAGTTGGGCTGTCCCTAAGGGTCCACCAACCGAACTAGGAGTCAAGCGGTTGGCCGTCGAAGTTGAGGATCATCCCCTGAGCTATTTTGGGTTCGAAGGGATTATTCCGAAGGGTGGATATGGTGCTGGGGAGGTTAAGGTCTGGGACAAGGGATACTATGTCTTAGAACTCAGAGAGCCGCGAAAATACCACGTGCTGTTGAAAGGCCAGAAGTTGAAAGGTGACTATCGTTTGATCAATTTCAAGGACAAGAACTGGTTAATCTACAAAGTCGCGTGAACGATCGAGGCTAGGTCTGTCTTTCTTTCCTTCGGCACTCCTCTAACATCTCCACTGCGCTCCTAAGGTGTGGTATGGCTATCGACCCGCCAACTATCAGTCCTATGTTGAAGGCTTCGAAAAATTCTTCATCGGAAACCTTCTGCTCGACACACTGGATAATGTGATAGGTGACGCAGTCATCGCAACGCAGAACGAGTGATGCGACTAATCCTAGCAACTCTTTGGTCTTTCTAGGAAGCGCGCCGTCGTTGTAGGCCTGGGTGTCTAGGTTGAAGAAGCGTTTGATCTGAAGGTTTCCTTTTTCCAGAATTTTCTCGTTCATTTTCTCCCGGTAAGCTTTGAATTCTTTGAGGGAGTGGCTGTGGCTCGCCATTTCTGGACTCATCTGCAACCAGGTCGAGTCCCGGTATTAGAATGTGGGTCGAGAAATTCAGGGAAGACTGAGAATGGTAGGGTTGAGCAACAACAGATAATAGGCTAGGACAAGGATTCCTACAGTGATTATCAGATATCCGATCGCTTCCAGCGCCCTTTTTGCAGGCGCGAGGCCGAGCTCGCTAAGAGTTGACTGGAACCGGAATATTCCATGGTACAAGGATCCCGCAACGGTCACGAACAGGAATAGAGTCCCGATGTGATGATGGTTCAGTATTGCGCTCGTTGGATCCCCATTCGCTACAGGCCAAAGACCTAGCGGGTAGGCGATTCCCACGAGGTAGATCAATACTGGTAGTAGGAAGGCTGCGATGAACCCTCCCATGGAGAAGACTCCCCAGAGAATTGCGTGCAGACGGGCGACCTTTGGCATCAGGCGCTACCTCAGAACGAGTATCTGAACTATCGCGTAGGAGATGATGAGCAGGAGAACAATGTTGACTAGGAGGGCTTGCCAGGGCTTGCTCGTCGTTTTGCCCATCTTGATCGGTTGGACCTTGCCGATCAAATAGAACCATGTGAAAGCGTGGTACAACGTGAACACTAGAGCTAGTGCGTTGAACGCTATGATTCCCGGGTTCCTCATCAGGGCAAGGGCACTGTCTCTTGCTCCCGATGCGAACAACGATAGTTCGGAGATGTAGATGAGACTGAAGACTGCGACGAAGAAGCTGGTCCATTCCCGGATCATGTACTGGGTGAAGTGGCTGTTGTGGAGCCACCATCCGGGACCCAGTTTTCGCCTGTATTCGGGAAACGGTTTCTGTTTGGACAATGCTATTTTCCGCCCCGCGGCATTACCAGAGACTTCAGAGCATTGGTAGCTCCGAGGATCTTTGTCTTCTGAATCGCAAGCATAGGGTCAACACCTTTCGGGCATACGACACTGCATTCTCCCACCAAGGTGCACTCCCAAACTCCTTCGAGCTCATGCACAATTGGAAACCGGATATCCTTCCCCTCGTCTCGAGAATCCTCGATGTACCGGTAAGCAAGAGCCGTGGCCGCGGGACCCAGGAATTTCTCGTTGAGCCCGTATACTGGGCAGGCGGAGTAGCAGAGCATGCAGTTGATGCATGAGGAGAACTGGTCGTACTTTTCCAGTTCCTCAGCGCTCTGACGGTATTCACCATCTTCCGGGGGAGATTCTTTCTCCCTGATTATCCAGGGCTTGATCTCCACCAACTTGTGCATGAAGTCGTCCATGTTGACGACCAAGTCTTTGATGACTGGAAAATGTGTGAGGGGTTCCACTTTGATCGTGCGTCCTTTGAACTCGTGAAGAAAGCTAGCGCAAGTGAGCTTCGGGACCCCATCTACATTCGCGCCGCAGCTGCCGCAGACTCCCATTCTGCACGACCAGCGATAGGTCAGCGACCCATCCAGGTTAGCTTTGATATAGTTCAGCGCGTCAAGAACAACCATGTCCTTCCGGTAGGGCACTTTGTAATCCTGGAAGTAGGGTTTCCCATCTTTCTCAGGACGATAGCGCGTTACCCTTATCGTTGCAATATCTTGGCTCATTAGTAGACGCGGGCCTCCGGTTTCCATCGCGTAATGCTTACTGGCATCGTGTCTATCCTCGGAACGGTTCCGGTCTCATAGACGACCAGGTGCTTGAGGAATTGAACATCGTCACGTTTCGGATAATCCGTGCGAGAATGCGCTCCCCTGGATTCCTTTCGTGCTAGCGCAGCGTAGGCGATGGTCTCTGCTATGTCAAGCATGAAATCCAGTTCTAGGGCGGAAACCAGGTCGGTGTTGTAAACGCGGTCCTTGTCTTCAACGACTGCATTCTTCATTCTCTTTTTCAAATCTCCAAGGAGCCCGCAAGCGTGCTCTTCCATCGTCTTCTGCATTTCTGCTCGAACGGTCGAGATTTTCTCGCCCGTCTCGGATTTTAGAACCCTGTCGTAGATTCTCTTCTCTTCCTCAAGGGCGAGTCCTTGAACAGGGTTTCCGAAGCTGGGCGACCGCTGCTTGATCGCGTACTCAGCAGCACCAATTCCAGCCTCAGCGCCGAACACTAGGCACTCGGTCAATGAGTTGCTGCCTAGACGGTTTGCACCGTTCATGCTGACGCAAGCCATCTCTCCAGCAGCATAGAGTCCGGGGAGACCTGTGTAGCCATGTATGTCGGTATGGACGCCGCCCATCATGTAATGCTGACCCGGCCTTACGGGTATCATCTCATGAACAGGATCTATTCCCAGGTATCTCTCCGCCAGTTCTTTCACGAAAGGAAGCTTCGCCTCGATCGTTTCCGCGCCCAGATGTGTAAGGTCCAGGTTGACATAGCTCCCGTATGGGCCTTCGAATCCCCGGCCTTCCTTGATCTCGGTCATCTCGGCCCGTGACAAGATGTCTCTCGGCCCAAGCTCCATCTTGTTGGGAACGTACCTCTTCAGGAACCGTTCACCATCCTTGTTCAAGAGATGACCTCCCTCTCCCCTCGCCGCCTCGGTGATCAGTATCCCGGTATTCGGCAGCAATGTGGGATGGTACTGGACCATTTCCATATCTTTGAGCGGGACCCCTACCCTGTACGCCATAGCCATCCCATCACCTGTCTTGATCCACCCGTTGGTTGTGAACTGGTAGATTCTACCGCATCCGCCGGTCGCGATCACGACCGCCTTCGCCAGGAACGATACGAGTTCCCCTGAGCGGATGTCAATTGCAGTGACGCCGTCGACTTGGCCATTATCCACGAGGATCGAGGTGGCGAACCATTCGTCGTACCTGCGAATATTCTCGAACTTCAGGCTGGTTTGAAAAAGAGTGTGCAGAAGGTGGAATCCGATCTTATCTGTCGCGAACAACGTTCTTTTTACGCTCATTCCTCCGAAGGCTCGGACGCTAATTCGACCGTCCGGGTCACGGCTGAAAGGACAGCCCCAGTGCTCAAGACGGATTGATTCCTTAGGCGCCTCCTTCACAAAGAACTCTACCGCGTCCTGATCTGCAAGAAAATCGCTTCCTTTGATTGTGTCGTAGGCGTGCAGATCGAAATTGTCATAGTCCGTCCTCAAGACGGCGGCCATGCCGCCTTCCGCGGATACAGTGTGGCTGCGCATGGGATAGACCTTGGACACGATTGCAATGTCGAGCTTGGGATTGAGCTCTGCCGCAGCGATGGCAGCTCGGAGTCCAGCGGCGCCACCCCCGATGATCAGGATGTCATGGCTTAGATGTTCCACTGCGATTCAGCTTCCTATCTTCGACGAGTGGCTGTTAACGAATCCGCCCTTATTTTAAATAGCGTCAAGATTCAAGGGAAAAACCATCTGCGGACGGATCTGATCTAACTTGTCAGAACTCTGCCTTCACGACTCTGAGACCTTGGTTCTCCGTGTCGTCAAGCCTCATCTGGACAGAAAACAAGCCTCTCAACGCGCCTAAGAATCGGCCCTCGGTTGTCTCCTTATTGACGAGAAATATTGCCGTGACGGTTGAAGGGCTCAACAACTCGATCAGCTGCTTGATACCCGAGTAGACTTGCTCCCACCTTTCACCTCGGATCAGCTCGGAGATGCTGTCGAAGACAAAGCTCAAAGCAACAGACTTGTTATTCTCAAACAAATTCGTAACAAGCGAGGTCACCAGCCCCAGCTCCTTATCCGGGATCTGGATCTCTCCATCCGGAGATTCGTCCGGGGCAGAGACGAGAGAAGAAGCCGCGACTATCCGCACCATTCTCTTTCCCTTCAACGCTCTGTAGAGCTTGCTAGACTTGGACGTGAAGAGCGCGCACATCTCAGCATTAGCGATCCCCTCGTCGAAGAACTTTTTCACCAAGTCCTCAAAGTTCGAGTTCGAGGAGTACTCAAGGAGAATCTTTGAGCCCTCAATTCTTGGATGGTCCAGGTTGACAAGGGTTGAGAAAGGGTCAGACGCCTCTGAGAGGTTGACGAGCTCAACGTCCCCGTTCTTCTGGAGGAATTCAGCAACTTGGGGCCGAGGTGCCTGGCTGGACTCCAACAGAAGCACTTCTGCTTCGGGTTCATTCCTTGAATCGCTCGGATTCGACACGATCGAGTCCTGAAGATCCTGCCGTTCCAGCTCTTTCACAAACACGGTTGCTGTCTGGCTCAGACCAAACTTGTCGGAGAGACCTTCTTTCCCAGATCTTTTGTCATCAGAACTGGCCGAGGATGTGACGAACTTTCCGTTCTCAGCCCATTCGTTGAATCGAGAATCATTGCGTGATAGTCCCTCTACGAGCCATGTGGCCGGAGACTTGAGAACCACCTTAGCCCCGGCCTCTATGGTGCTTCGAAAAGCAGATGATAGAAACGATATTGATCGCATGCCGCTATCGTGTAAGACTAGGTATCGTTTTCCGAGTTTTATCAGACTCTGAGGGAAGAGGCTGCTTTTCAAGAACCTAGTAGTTCCGGGAAGGGTCCGGATCGAAATGGCTAGCAGGCAATAGAGCGCTGAGCTGATGATAAGCCCAAGCTCGTAGGAGAATGGAATCATCGGAGATAAGAGAAAGAAAACGACCAGCCCCACCGTGGGAAAACAGAGCCAGCTGGACAACATTAGCAGAAGAGAGTTTCTCGTATACGAAGTCTGGGCACGGCGCAGAGATGAGAGAAGCAGCAGGGAAGGATACAAGATGATAGGAGCCGCAACTGCAGCGGTAAGGGCAATGTACCATGAGGGAAATGCAGGCAACACGTATGCCTCGTTCCCGTACATCGTTAGGGAAGAGGTTACTGGTTCAAATGTGAGTGTAACTGCAAGCCATGTGCCAAGAATTAGGAGAAATAAGGGGAATAACATGGTTCTCTTGAGAATGATCTTCATAGATTCTCCCCATGTTCTAGCGTCTGGGCAGAACTGGACAACTGCTGCGGCGTGGCCAAAGTTCATCGCGACTAGGAAGAAGCCAAAAAGCATTACGTAGGTTGCGATGCTGCTTTGGGCTAGGATTCTATCTATATCGGCCGCCAGAATTAGGAAGAAGTAGATGTTTAGCCGAATTAGGTTGCGTCGTGCAATCCCGACAAACGAAGGTTTCTGCCTGATGAGCAGCCACAAGGAAAGGGCCGGAGCGACCATCGCAACTAAGTCTAGATAGATGGGAGTGGACATGTTTACCCTTTCCTGGCCCTCTGGGTGTTTGTGAGAGTGTGTTTGGCGATTAGCGTAGGTTTCAAGATAACGTAACTGAGCGGCTTGGCCTATTGTTACTCGACTTGTCACGCCCACGGGTTCCTCTCTTGAGACTCGAAATCGCCGTTTCGACCCTTCCCGTTAGCAGCTGGTATCCTTCCGCGTTCAACCTCTTCCGACGCCGACTGCCAGCCCAGATAGGGCGTCCCCACATTGGGTCCGAGGTGTATCTAGGGACCAGGTGCCAGTGAAGATGTGGCATCGAATTCCCCAATAGCTCATAGTTCATCTTGTCAGGCTTGAACGCCCTCGACAGTGCACTTGCAACAAGCGACATGTCCTCTAGAAACTGCTTGCGATCCTTGTCGGCCAATCTGTAGAGTTCCTCTTCGTGCCACTTTAGTGTAAGGAAGGTGTATCCTTCAAACGCTTGATCCGGATTCAGCTTCGCAACTGACACCCGAGACTCATAGAAGACAAGATTCTTGGGCTCGTAGATTCCTTGGCACATCCAGCAGTCGGCCTGCAGACGCGACAAGGATAGACCGTATCGGATCGGAATCCGATTGTTTTTAAGATGATGATAAGATGCACGCGTTAGAGGTCGGAGACCTTCGATTCCACGAGGACGACTGGTTTGGGTGTCGAATATTGACACATGGAACAGTAGGAAAACTCGCCAGAGAATACACCCCCCGCCAGACCGAGCAGGACACGCTCACCTGGTGGAATACTAACCGGACGTATCAAAAGACAAAGAAGAAACTCCTCAAACGTCCCAAGTTCTACTTCCTAGACGGTCCGCCATACGTAACAAACGCTCCCCACGTGGGGCTTGCCTGGAACAAGACGCTGAAAGACATCGTGATCCGATACTACAGGATGAAAGGCTTCAACGTCCACGATCAACCAGGCTATGACTGCCACGGCCTTCCGGTTGAAGTGCTGATCGAAAAGTCGTTGAAGCTAACCTCGAAAAAGGACATCGAGAATGTTGTCGGAGTAGACCGGTTCATCGCTGACTGCAAGAAATTCGCAGAGGAAAACGTCCAAGCTCAGACCAAGGTTCTGAAAAACCTCGGGATCTGGATGGACTGGGATAATCCCTACCTGACATACAAGGACGGTTACATCGAATCTGTCTGGTGGACGATCAAACGAGCCCAGGAGAAACGTCTTCTCTACAAGGCTCTGAAGGTAGTCCACTGGTGTCCCCGCTGCGAGACAGCACTCGCAGGATACGAGGTCACCGACGAGTACAGAACCGTTCAAGACTTCTCGATCTATGTAAAACTCCCACTGGTCGAGAAACCAGGAGAGTTCATACTCATCTGGACCACCACCCCTTGGACGCTACCAGCAAACCTCGGCGTGATGGTTCACCCAGACAAGCCATACGTTTTGGTCGAGGTTGATGGAGTCAAGCTGATACTTGCTAAGGAGCGGCTTGAACAAGTCCTCGGAGGGCGAACCTACAGGACTCTTGAGGAGTATCAAGGACGAGAACTGGAGGGCACGCAGTACCGCCCACCTCTCCAAGAGGAGACCCATGCCCTTACCGGGGCGGACAGGCATCGAGTTCTCCTCAGCGCTGAACACGTTTCAATGTCTGAAGGAACCGGAGCCGTCCACACTGCTCCAGGGCATGGAGAAGAGGACTTCGAGGTTGGTACGAAATACGGACTGCCTGTCTTCTCGCCAGTCGACCCGTCAGGTCGCTTCACCAATGAAGCTGGAAAATACGTGGGGCTCTCGGTTAGGGATGCGAACAGAGTGATTATCGAAGATCTCAAAGCCAAGAACCTTCTCTGGAAAGAGGAAACAATCGAACACTCTTACCCTCACTGCTGGAGATGCAAAACAGCCCTCATCCTTCGAGCGACAGACCAATGGTTCGTCAAAGTCACCTCCATCAAGAAAAAAATGCTGAGTGAGAACGATAAGGTCCGATGGGTGCCAGAATGGGCCGGCTCCAAGAGATTCCACGACTGGCTGGAAGGCGCTAGGGATTGGGTGATATCCCGCCAACGCTACTGGGGCGTGCCAATACCGGTTTGGACCTGCGAGAAGTGCGGAGAACATACAGTGATCGGCTCGAAAGCAGAACTCGTCAAACTCGCTCTAAACGCACCTAAAGAGTTTGAACTCCACAGAAATGGCGTCGACAAAATACAGGTCAAATGCAAATGCGGGGGAAAAGCAAAGAGAGAGCCTGATATTCTGGATGTCTGGATGGACTCGGGCACCGCATCCTGGGCCAGCCTAGGCTATCCAAAGAAAACTGTCGAGCTGAAACGCTGGTGGCCCGCGAACCTTATCCTCGAGGCACATGATCAGACAAGAGGCTGGTTCTACAACCAGCTCGTTCCGAGCATCCTAGCCTTCAACCGAAGCCCATACCAAACGGTGGTGATGCATGGACACACTCTGGATGAGATAGGGGAAAAGATGAGCAAGTCGAAAGGAAACTTCGTCAGTCCAGATGAAGTCGTGGGAAAGTACAGCCGCGATGCCCTTCGATTCTATACCGTTCAGTCAACCCTCTGGGAGGATTTCCAGTTTTCATGGAACGCCGTTGAAGTGGCGGCTAAGGACCTCCAGATTGCATGGAACGTCTTCTCGTTCGCCACACTCTACATGAGCCTTGACAAGTTCAAACCGGATTCATGGTCTGTTGAGAGAGTCTGGAAAGATCTGAGGCCCGAAGACAAGTGGCTGGTCTCCCGGAGCGAGAGCCTTCTGAAAGAGGTGACCGGCCATATGGAAGGCCTCGAATTGCACCTTGCGCTGCGTAGACTGAGAGCCTTTGTGATAGAGGATTTGAGTCACTGGTACATCCGCCTCGTAAGAAGAAGGTTCTGGCAAGAGAAACAAAACAGGGACAAACTTGCCTCATACGCAGCCCTCCACTATGCCCTGAAGACCTGGCTGATCCTATCATCTCCATTCATCCCGCTCCTGACTGAGACAGTCTACCAGCAGGCCTTTCGAAGGACCATGAAGTCGGACCTCGAGAGCATTCACATGTCCGCTTGGCCAAACTCTAGACCAAGATGGATCAACAAGAGGCTTGAGGAAAACACGGAGATAGTGCAACAGGTCTCGGCAGCTTCATCATCAGCCAGGCAATCGAAGAAGGTAAAACTACGCCAACCAGTTGCCAGAGTCCTTATCGTTACGAGTAGTGACAAGGTAAAGCGAGCGGTCAAGAACCTCCGACCACTATTCCTACAACAGACAAACTCGAAAGACATCCGACTCGTGGGCCTCGCGGAAGAAGAGCAGCTGAAGAAACTGATAGTTGAACCGAACTTCAAAGGCCTCGGACCCATTTTCAAAGGAGACGCTAACAAGGTCGCGGAAGCACTACGTTCCCTAAACGGACGCCAGCTCTTTCAAGCCCTTCAAGCCAACAAATCTTACACGTTAAAAATGAATAATCAAGACTACAAGATTACTCGCCAGATGGCAGCATTCAAAGAAGAAATGCCAGAAAACTTTGCCATGGGAAGCTTCGACCATGGCCGCGTCTACATCGATCTAACCATTCCCAAAGAACTGGTAAGAGAGGGCTTCGTCAGAGAGATTGTCAGACGGCTGCAGGAAATGAGGAAACGCCTCGACCTCCCAGTGGACGCCTTCGTGGAAGCATATGTGACCGTTCCTGACGCTCAGAAGTTGGAATGGTTGGAAGACGAGCGAGACTACCTCATGGGAGAAGTAAGGGTGGAAACACTCCATATCCTACGTCCTGACCAAGAAAGACCGAAAGCGAAAGCGGAAGAGAACTGGGAGATAGAAGGTCAGACGTTTCAGATGGGACTCTCGTCGAAAAAGGCTCAATACTAAAACCGATTGGGTCTGGACGACGTGAAGAGAGTAGGCTTCTTCGTCAATCCAATAGCTGGAATGGGCGGAGCAGTTGGGCTAAAGGGGACCGACGGAAGGCAAACACTGCGCGATGCCGTTCGAAAGGGCGCGAAGCCAGTCTCTCTCGAACGAGGCCTGAGATTCTTGGAAGAGGTTCAGAGGAGAAGCTCGGGCATCGAATTTCTAACTGCTCCGGGACGCATGGGTGCGAGCATAGCCGACCAATTGAAGCTTGAACATGAATTAGTTGGACGAATTGGAAAGACCACCACCTCTGATGACAGCATTAGGATCGCCCGTCTAATGAGACGAAAGAGAGTGGACTTGATCGTCTTTTGTGGTGGAGACGGGACTGCTCGCGATGTGTTGGAAGGAGTCGGCCCCGACGCTCCTGCGCTTGGTGTCCCGGCTGGAGTGAAGATTTACTCATCGGTCTTCGCCATCAGTCCAGCAGCCGCGGCGGAGTCCACTGTCGCGTTTCTTGGAGGTCAGATCCCCGCGAGATTGGGAGAAGTTGCCGATGTCGATGAAGTCGCGTTTAGGAAGAATCGCTTGTCGGTTAAGCTGTTCGGCTATCTTACAACTCCCGATTCGGGGCCACTTATGCAAGCATCAAAATCGGCTACGGGATTATCTGAGGATTCTGAACTAGACGCGATCGCTGAATATTTCATCGAAAAGATCGACCCGGGAATTACATACGTTCTCGGTCCAGGATCAACAGTTGAGAGGATCGCAAAGCGTTTGGGAGTTAAGAAATCGTTTCTTGGGGTGGATGTTGTTGAGGGAAATGGGACGACATCGAGGCTGGATGTTGACGAGGCGACCTTGATGTCCTTGGTGAGCAAAACTTCACGGAAGAATTCAATGAAGATTGTCATTTCCCCAATTGGTGGACAGGGCTTCCTCTTCGGACGCGGAAATCAACAGATCAGCCCGCGGGTAATTCGCAGAGTGGGTTTTGAAAACATTACCGTGGTTGGATCGAGAAGCAAGATCGAGGCCCTGCATCCGCGACGTCTTCTTTCCGACTCAGGTAGTGACGAGATAGATCAACAGTTACGAGGCTACCTTCGGGTAATCACGGGATACCGGGAAGAAATGGTCGTCAAAGTCGAGTAGCGCAACTAGGCTTCTGAACAGAAGCCCCGCTGTGCCCCCGTGATGATGACCAGCAGTAACACTACGCTCTAAGTCATATGGACCCCTAAGACTAGCGATTGCTAATGCCTTCAACTCACACAAAGGTTCGGAAGAGGAAAGCCAAATCCAAAACCGCTACAAGATCCCGTAAGTCTTCGCATCCCCGCAAATCGACTCTAAGGAGTGGTTCTCATCCCAGGCGAAAGACTGTTGCGAAGCAAGATGATGTAACCTACGTATACGAATGCACCCGTCCGGGATGCGGGTACAAGATCTGGCGCGACGAAAAGGGCGAACAGGGACAGCTACGTAACGACCTGAAATGTCCAAAGTGCCACCACATAGAATTCCGATGCCTAGGCAAGGGAGATCTACCGGAAAGCTTCCAAGTTCCAATTCCCACGAACCCTGTCGACTTCGACGCAGTCAAGACATCCGAGATATGGTCGAACTAAGAAACCGGCTTTCGATGAGAACGAAGACTCCGCATAATCCATAGCCCTGGAAATTGGGAGTGGAATTTGCTCGAGCAATGGAGACGGATAAGGATCTTCTGTTGGTGCGGGGGGTGGGATTTGGACACAGGTTTACTAGTACATATAAGGCAAATCCCATCGGGCCGCTGAATCACGTGAATCATCCCGCGCGCATCGACTAGAGCGTGGTGAGGAACTGGCTAAAGTACGGTTCAGATAGACAAATCCTCCTATATCTCTCCATTGAACAAAACTGAATCGTCTTGGCTCGCCTAGCCTGCTCGTTTGGCATTGGACGATTCTTTTCTAGCCGATTCGACGCTCATGACGTCTACGCAATCGGATCGGGTTATCTAAGACAGAGCCTATGACCAGCCGGGTTTTGGACACTCGGGTGTTAGACTGGCTTTGTGTAACTTGTAAAACCGGCCTGGCTCTCTTGGGCCGGTCAGGTGGCTTCGCGGGGTTTCTTCCCAGTCCTGACGGCTAGCAATATGCCCGTGCTGATGGCTATGATGGTGGCAGCGGCGATACCGAGCAATATGAATGGTGATATTGACGGAACTGTTTGGGGTGGAGTGGGAATCGGGATTTGCTGGGAGTTTTGGTTGATCGTCTCGCTTATGCTTGTCTGGGCATGAGAATCGTTCTCGTCCGTGGCATTCACGACGATCGTGTAACTTTTGGAGGGAGTGTTTCCTTGGTCTGGATATGCGTGAGTATCATACCTCTCTCCTGGCCCTGTTGGGGTCAGGCTAGACTTGTAGACTCCGATGACTTGGTTTGATGTGATGCCGCCTGTCTAGTCCCAGATGTCCCGAACAGGGTTCGCATCGCCCTGGGTCCAGAACGTGTATGGACCGTAGGGGGCGCTTGGCGGGATTATCTTGATGATCCGGTGCATGACAAGATACGCAGGCTCTTGTGGATAGGGTCTGAAGATGATTATCGACCCGTTGACTACAGCTGACGGGTCCTTTTGAGCCTGAGCGAGAACGAGACTGTTATCGGGGATCGTGCAATTGTTTGAGTTGAGGCTGGGGTTTGATCGCTGGCACATGCTTTCAGAAGTCATGTTGAAGATCAGATCCGGTATCGAGTTGTCGCCCCAGTCAACCCATGAGGCCGTGACATTTCCTTCTGCCTCCATCGCGGTATAATCCAATCTGACGGATTGTCCGGGTCTTGCAGGGTTTGGCGAGAGACTACTGATCGAGAGTACAGGCTGTACTCTTGCTAAGCTGTAGCTGGTCATCACGTAAGAATCGAACAGGCTCCCGGTCATTGGGTTGAAGCTCATGAATTTCACGGTCGTCTTGGCTTGGATACTGAACCATCGATACTCGTTCAACTGTTTCCCATCGTTGATGTACTGGGCTACGAGGAACGTATCGAATGTTCCTGCCGGAACGATCACGGTTGTCTGGTTGACAACAATTCTCTTAGTCGAGAAACTTATCGGTGTCTGGGTGTGGTTTCCTTGTTGGTCCTTGTACCAGCCTGTGGCCGTGGAGTTCGACCACCAGGATTTTCCCACCGCTAGGGGAAAGTCGTAGAGGTGGATTGGCGGGATGTAGACTGAACTGAAATTGTATGGTGTCATGTGATCGACATAGAATTCCCGAGAGACGTTCCAGTCTCTTATCCAGACCGTATCGTTCCAGGCAGGATTCGTCTCCTGGTCAACAACGCACGGTGATGGGCCGCAAGCATCTGGACGGATGATCTGTTCTCTGCTGTTTTCCTCGGGACCAGAATACAGGTAGTACCAGGTGTCTCCAACATGCAAGACTGGAGAAGCCGAAGATGTGGCGGCGAGCT
>VBBS01000071.1 GCA_005888745.1 Candidatus Bathyarchaeota archaeon
TGAGATCAGCGTCTGTCCACACGACATGGCATCCACCTCAACACCCAAGACAGCTTGAAGCCCAACAACTCGAGCTGTCTGAGATGACGGTCCATTCTTCTGCTCCAGAGTGATCCGCCGCACTCTTGACTGCTCTCAGGCGACTACTAGTGATCCATATCTGGCCAACAACCTGGTCTGATCCCTGGGCCCTGGATTCAACCAGTTTTCGTGCTCAATTGGCCGTTCGAACTTTCTGGGGGCTGTCGAGTTGTTTTGGCCCATGTTTTTGCGCAGTGGGCGTCCTTCTCTCGCGCTAGTCTGAGCAGAGCTGCGTGTCCCGACACACCGTGTCCTCCTCGTAATCGTTCCGTTGAAAGATAGCTTGAACGGACATTTTCTCGCTAATCCTGCACCGGAACGGGTCCACCGCACGCTTCACAAACAGTTGCACCGAGTCTTGCGCGACAATGCCCTATTCCCCGAGGCTCGGCGCATTATCTTGCACAACATTCTCAGTTGATATGTCAACTCAACTATCTTAGCTCTCAGTTTGCGTTGTTCTGCGCCGACTTGCGCGCAACCTCTCTCGCATTACACGCGTCGCTGAGCTCATTGTCAAATCGCTGAGGCTAATTTTGTGATCTTGCGCGACCGTGGCGCATTTTTGAGGTGAATCGTGCGCGAGGTCAAGGAACGTAGAGCTACCGATTCCTCAACAAGCGCAACAATCTGCGACGATCCCTCGATCGGCGTCTTGCCAGCTTCGCTCGGAGTTCTATGAAGCTTTCAAAGTACGGATCCTCGGAGCATATGCGGTCCAGATCAACATGAAGAATGGCAGCAAGAGGCGCGTCTGGGTCATTTGATACTGCCCTTGCGACCAAGACAGCGGCTCGGTGGGAGTGAAACATTCGACGATGACTCGGGCCTAACTTCCTACTAGGTGAGTCCAGAGCTATGTGAACGTCACTGAATCTCTTGCCAAAGAACAGCTCTGAAACGTGTTCGTGCGTCCGGCGATTTGGCATTTTTTCACATCACGCCTGAACCAATGGAGCATGCATGATTTCTTAAACCGAAGGCCCCAATTAGTGGCCCAATGACAACTGACCGCGGAGAATGGCCGGAGCGGGTAGGATGGCATCTAGCAACTAGGGGGCCAACAACATATTCTGGTATTATGAGAGGACTAGGACTCGAATCGGGGTGGCGAAACGGGGCGAGGAAAGCTCTTGGAACTCTGGTCGCGACGAATCGAGTAAGTCATGCCGGTACCATCTACAGCATGACCGCTCGCGGGGCACTAGACCTTGCCAATAGCTTGCTGAGCTCACAGAGGTTCATCAATCTCTCTGTTTGCGTCTCACCAGCAACGCTACCGAATCATCCCGCAGAAGGCTCGAACGGTCCTCTCTCGCGTTCCAACTTTGGCCGGACCCAAGAGGTCTGCTTATTTGCGCCGGCATCTATTGGGAATGTGCTTTCTATGGCCGCGAGCGGAGTAAATATGTTGATAGGATCCCTCTAACCGCATCGAAGCCTCACCTAATCTATTCCTTGCCTAGATTGTTGAGAAGTTTGTTGGTAGAGGTCGTCCCGTTTCCTGTCGGAGTAGTTATTGCAGGCGAGCTCGACTACTCTGTATCCACGCTTACTGAGAAGAGACCGCAACTCCTCGTCCTTAATCATCTGAGCAGTTCTGAGATGAGGTTTTCCATCGACGAAAACGAGTGTGGTTGTGGCTCCGTGGCGAACTAGAAATCGGTTGTCGTAATAGGAACTTCTACTTGCGTCTGGTACTGTATTCCGGAGGATTCTAGCTTTGCCGCTAGTTCGAGTTCCATGCGGCTTGGATTCACAAAAAGTCGTTCACGCCAGTTGCTCCGCTGACTCGACATCTGTAGGGTTGACCTACAATTCGGCTATTGCTCAGACACGAGAGTGAAACTGCAGAGAGTTTTCCGCAGAAGTTGACGTTGAAACTACGAAAAGCGGGTGTCACCGATTCTCGGTCGACCTCCGCCACGGATTGGGCCCCATGTATTTCCAAGAAGCCTATCGTTTGCTCGGAAGTGCAAGTCAAGCCTCACGATATGAGAAGAAGAAGGAGGAGGACAGGTGAGAGCGAAATCGGTTGGCACTAAGGGATAGGTTCGAAATCGACGCGCACTTTCCGGGATGTCTTCTTTCCGTACATATCTAAGATTAGATACCACCTTGCTGGGTAGGGAATCTTCCTATTCACCCGGTATGCATTTTGGTCAATCCCTGCGTCAATGGATCCGAAATTGTAACGGTCTCCATTCTCAAGAAGTATCATGTTCTTCTCGTCAGCTAGATGCCAATCAAAGAGTTGTCTGTCTAACTCTCTCAAATGACCTTTGACTTTCTGTCCTTGCTTCGCATTCAACAGGATGCTTAGGGTCTCTCCAGCTTCAACCTTGTAAGGGCCCACTTCGCAAACTGGATGAAGAGTCGGCGTTACTGGCTTCGGCTCCTTGGGCGTCTCAGCTTTGGGAGGTGGAGTGCGAATCGGTTGCGGCGAAGCCTTTTCGATAATTTGATTGGCAACAATCCACAGAAGTAGAGCTCCGATGGCGGCGATTAGGATAGCATACACGAAACCAACCTGATTGATGATGCCCAGAAAGATGCCGAAGAGCGAGAGAAGTGAAGGTAGAGCCTGAGCAACGAACCGTATCCGCTTATCTTGAAGCCAACCGAAGTTCAACTGTTCAAGTCACGACCTCGGTTAGGATTATTCCAAGTCCTTCACTCAAAGATATGCGCACTATGGGGTCCTGTAATCCTCAATCGAGCAGCGTTGAAATTGATGCCAAGAACTTTTCGGGCTCTGATTCCCGGAGAGGCCGGACCCATAAAATGAAACGGAACCGCGAAAACAAAAACTCTGGTCTCGT
The DNA here is from genome assembly GCA_005888745.1 of Candidatus Bathyarchaeota archaeon. Lineage (GTDB taxonomy): Archaea > Thermoproteota > Bathyarchaeia > 40CM-2-53-6 > 40CM-2-53-6 > 40CM-2-53-6. The sequence goes on from VBBS01000071.1 coordinate 2,904, forward strand.
CACGTCTTGGACTCGCTGGGACCTCAAATACGACTCTCATGTTCATCGATTTCATAACGTGTCTAAGAGATGTTAGGTTATCGTTTCCATGGACTTCAATTACTAGTCTCGGTCCAAACTTCGAAATTGTTTTCTCGGCTCCTCGAATGACAGCCAGTTCGGCCCCCTCAACATCGACCTTAATTGCTGATACCTGATCGATTCCAAGTGATTTAACTAAATTATCCAATGTATCGAAACTAACGCTCGCCCCTGAGGGTCGTGAACCGTGGTTCGATCCTTCAGTTGTGACTTGCCCCATCAACGTAGGCCTTGGGACGAAGAGTCTCCCCCTCCCTTGATTGGCTCCTAGAGCCAAGTTGATCGATATGACATTTGTAAGATTGTTGATGGGAGTGTTTAATTCGAGAATAGCAAAGAGGTCCTACTTTCTTCGACAACCAAACTGTATGCCACCCAATGTTCGCACCAATGTCGACAATGATCTCTGACGGGCATGGAGAGAGCAGTCTTCGAACTACTTGCTCATAGCTCTGTGATATCTTGTCGGCATCATCAGTAAAGGGTCGAAACGCAAACCAACTTCCCTCTTCCATTCTGCGCGACAGAACGTGAGTCAGAGACGGTATCATCAGGCCCAAGGCCTCGTTTAGATGAAGGACTCGGTCCGTCATAAGTTGAACAGAATGTGTTTTGGGAAACAGAAGCTTCGCTATCCATTTTTCCCAGAAAATACCGGGTATTCTCAAACACCTTGCTAGCGCCCAGGCAAAACGGTTGAACGAAGATGTTTGTTGTGTGAGCTTTCGCTTTCTTATCAAGCGGCCTCTTGACTCAATTCGATTTCCAATCTCCAGCCGTCTATTTCCCCTGATTGCGGAACAGATTAACGGCAAAATGCAATATCTGACTGACGGTCAACTTCAATGAGTGTTTTTCCTGAACAAATTCGTATGACTTTCGCCCAAGCTCTTTTCTAGACTTGGGGTCGTCTAAAAGGGCCCTTGCGGAATTCCTCCATTCGTTTGGGTCGTTACGACAAAGTATGATTGGCGGGTCGTCCTCAAAGCGGGGTTGGGTCATGAGTTGTACGACCGGTTTCGCACATGCCATAGGCTCTAGCGCCGCATGTCCCAAGTAATCATAGATTCTTGGCGAGAAGAACAGAGAGCATCTCTGCAATCGATCTATCAGGCCATCTTCTCCGTTTGTTTCTATTACAACTCTTTCGCTAAGGTCAGGGTTGCGCGAAAGAATTCTCTTAAGGTGCGTATAGTACCAGAGGGTTTTGTTTTCAACAATCCCCGATATGGTCAGCTTAAAGTCTGTCCGGCAGACTGCTGCGATTCCCAAGTCAAAATTGTTCATCGGATGAAATCGACCCGCCATCATAATGAACCCATCGTCTTTCTCCCATTTTGGAGAGAATTTTGAAGTATCCACTCCTATCGTGATAGGAACTACTTTCGCTCTGGGTTCTTGGCTACGAATCGTGTTCGCTAGGGACTCAGAGTTTGCGAACACGAGTGGAACCTCTCGCAACGATTTCAGTTCAAGTGCGTTCAGTGGAAAGGTATAGATTCGCTCGATAGGTCGAAGTCCTCCCCACATATTCCGATCCCACCTATCAATGTGGTAGAATGGAATGCACGTCTTTGAGAAACGGGTTATGGCGAGGGACGCAACAGGATGACCATGATGGAGGATCAAAATGTCGGCCCATTTGCAAGCTTCCGAAACTAGTCGCTTCGCAAGAATCAGATCAAAATAAAAGTCGAATAGAGGCGAACTCGGAACGCCTACTTCCTCTACGTCAACTGTTTTAGACATACCACCGAACAGATCTTCACGAAGTTTAGGAGTATAGATTCGAACCTCTAGTCCCTGTTTGGCCATTTCCGAGGCCATTTCGACTACGGAGCGCTCGGTGCCGGCGGGTTGGATCAAAGGCCTGCAAACATGAGCAATCTTCAACATTAGTAGACTCCGAACCAGAAGTAGAGTAACAAATACAGAGAGAGAGTTATTCCCGATGCTCTCAGCATTGTCTCCTTGGCTTGACCACTACCGTACCGTAGATAGAACAGGAGTATTATTGCGAGAGCAGTCATCATTACGCTGAATATTTCAAGCCCATTCCTGGTAGCTTCAATGGAAGGTAGGATAGTATGCCCAAGGGTCCCAAAAATCCAGTAAGCTGAACCCGTCGTGTTGCTTACTTCCAAGAAAGCGACGCTAGTCCCGAAGACCAAGATGAAAGCTCCGAGGTCATTCTTTTCATTCATTATGGCATAGAGAAGGCAGATAGGAATCAACCATAACCAAGACGCAAGAAGATTGGAGAAGAAAAGAAGGAAAACGGATGATAGCGCAGTGTAGAAGACCAATCTCTCTGCGTCCATCTTATGCCGATAGGTGTCGAGCACCGCGGCTGCAAGTATTACCGCCTCTGACAGTAATATCGGTTTGAATTGGGCAATAACCGAAAGTTGAGGAAAGTTTCCGAAAAGAGTGTAGCGTCCGGGCTGTAAAAACTGACCCTTGATCACTCCTGCCAAGCCGAGGAAAAGTCGGAGAATCAATGTAGTTTCTGGAGGATAGACTATCGTAAGCAGAGCGGCGAGAGCTGCTAACAGCAACGTTTTGTAGAGTTTTGCTCGTGCTAATCCCAGTAGCAATAACGTGTACGGAAGAAATCCCAACAACTCAATCATGCCTGACACGATGAAGGCAAGCGCTGCAATTGCGTTCCTTTGTCGCGACATACAGTAGACGCCAAACACTATGAAAGCCATCGTTGCTGCAACATACTGCCCCCAAACTGAAGAGATGAAAATGGTAAGTGGGTTAAGAAAGTAGAAGGTCGCCCACACGAATGCAGCTCCTGTTGTTCTGAATCGAAAGAGGAGCAAAAACGTTACTGCATCCATAAGCATAGGAAATAGCTTGACGAAAACAGCCTCAAGTAACCCCGCAGCGTGTCCCAGGAAATATACGTCCCGGAATCCGAGGAGTTGAAGGAGCGCGTAGGGCGAATAGCCTATCCAGTAAAGGAAGAAAGTGAGAGGCAGGGTTGGGCCCAAGCTTCCAATAGGAGTTCTGAATTGGAACCAACCCCGGTCGGAGGATAGGTAGACGTTCATATCGAATACGTGCGCAGTTGTCGCAGCGAGTGCAATTCTGCATAGCACGCCTGTAACAAGGACCACGAAAATGCTGACCTTAGGAACTAGCTTCCGGGAAAGAAATTCTCTGAACACAAGGATAGCAACACCCACAGGCAACAGGAAAAGGAAGAAAATGAAGTAGACGTAGTAAAGCCCAGGTGACTGCTGCGAATTCTCGGAGGTTGTTGTAGGCAGGAACACGAAGTCCGCAAAGCTAATGGTCACGCTTTCCAACGTTCCTGATTCAACAACGAAGACAATTGATTCGATAGACTTGGGCAAAACCTCTGGGAATATCTGCGGTTTTGTGTCTGGATAGAATGTGTACTGGGTGTAAGATGTAAGTGAATCATAGGCGAGTCCTGACGCTGTTGTGGAAGTGTAGAGAATGGGTCCATCGAAAAAATAAATCGAGAAGATGGACCCCTTACTTGCATGAACTGTGACACCCGAGTTTATCTTGTTTAAAGACCAAGAAGCATTCTCTTGAGGAGCGTTCTTGAGATCAAAATAGATTGCTCGGTACTGGCTGTTCGAAATCTGATCCAACTTGGCGTTTTCAAAGGAGAGCTTGTACAGGGTGAACTGGAATTTCTGTGGAGAATATGGGCGATCTTCAACGTACAACTCCAATTTGTTGATAATGTCGACGGCGTGACCAGTTGCAAGAAAGGCCTCTCTTTGCATGTTTATTCTTAGAGATTCATTTCCTATTCCCGGTCGGTGGTCGAGAGGCGATTCTTCCCACCAGACGTTGTATTCTGTTCCGTTGGGGAATTGTGCGTAGAACCTTATTCCATAAGAGATACCGGTTGTGACATTTACGTTCGCGTTTAGAAGAGGGTAGGACGTTATGTTGACATTCGCGTTTTTGAAGAGAGCGAACGCCGTCGCTGTTGATACGTTCTGGAAAACCCCGCTTATAACTAGAGAGCTCTGCGTTGAGTTGACTTGCGCGTTCGAGGTGGTCCTCCATCCGGTGTAGTTATCATCATAACCGACAGTTGCACTGGAATTTAGTTCTCCGTATGGTGGCGATGTCGAATTGGACACATCAATTATTCGAATTGTGTCCGATCTCACGGACCCACCAATGGTCAAAGTAATCGCCGCCCCCACGATTGCGGTGACGACGACAATCGCTTCTATTTTGTTGAAATTTTTCCTGGCAAACTTGACAACTAACGCAATCTTCTGACTAATTCTAGTGCGTGGATGATCCAGTTATCCAGCAAGCCCCCGGGGGTCGGACTAACCGTTCGTTTCTCAGCGTTCTATTTCTTCTAGCAGTTTGCTAGTTGACCTTTCCAGTGTGAATTTCTGGACCATGTTTTCTCTGGCGCGCCTGCCCATGTTATGCCTCAGCGTGTCATCGTCTAGTAGCGTGTTCATCTTGGAGCCAATGAACTGATGGTCTAGCGGGTCCACGATGTATCCTGTGACTCCGTCAACCACCACCTCAGGCGGACCACCATGGTTTGTAACGATCGAAGGTTTCGAGAACAGCCCCGCTTCTACGGGTGTGAGTCCGAAGGGTTCGTAGAGTGAGAGGTGTACGAGGAACTTGCATCCTCCATACGCTTGGGCTAGGTCTTCTTCACGGTGCATCGTTCCTCTGAACTCTATCGGAACGTCCAGCTCGGACCCTAGATCCTTCAGATTACTCATCTCCTGGCCGTCGCCGATAACCATGACCTTCGATGATTGAACATGGGCTGCGGCCCGGATCATGCTCTGGACATTCTTGAGAGGGATCAATGATCCAACTATCAGCATGTAGTCCTCCTCTTGCGCGTGGTTCTTGGAAGCAAGTTGTTCTAGAAGCGGGTCCGCGGCGGGATAGACGACACTAGGCGTCTCTCCTAAACGGTAGACGCGTTCTAGGAATTTCGAGAGGAAGTAACTGTTGGCGATGATTTTCCCGTATCCTCGGACAGTCGCAATATCCACCGCTTTGGCAACACGAGCCGTGAGTCCGTACAGTTGGTCTGAGAGCAGCATCTTCGCCAATAGGCCGCC
>VBBS01000030.1 GCA_005888745.1 Candidatus Bathyarchaeota archaeon
TATCCAGGCCGAGGCGACGACAGCTGCTGCTACTATGAGTGGCCAAATTGGGATTGCGATTAGGACGAACAAGATGCCTGGTGCAGTCGAAAAGAAGAGGGGCCGGGCGAGCTCCCAGTAGCCGGTCTTGCCCTGAAACAGTTTCGTGCCAACTAGGAAGACGGTTGCTGACCAAACGAACACGGCAAAATCGGTTATGATCATGTTCGCTAGGGTTTGTGAGATAACGTAGTCGAGTGATAAGATGCTCTTCTGGATCCCTGTGAAAATGCTGTATCCAAGCCCATAGGATAGGCCTACTAGGAGTAGGACCGCGACAGCCTGTCCTGTCGCGCTTCTGTCCTCTTTGAGTTCACGGAACGTGTCTTTGTCGAATCTTGTGGTCCGAATGATTCGGGACCATAGCTCGTGAATCTTCTGCCTGGTTATCGGGCGGGATTGTTCCTGAATCATGTCTCTTGGCCGGTTCTTCTCGACTTGCCCGGTCCAGCCTTATCAACTAATAGTAGGAAATGTCACCGATCATGATGGCGACCAAGGTATCTCGGCCCATGTCTGCGCTGAAGGAAAAACTTGCTGAGAAGCCAACATTCAGGGTTGTCGCGATGCCGGACTTCTATCTAGACTACATTCTTGCGTATCCGGGCAAGCTTGACGATATGGCTAAGGCGATGGTTGGTGTTGCTGAAAGGGGAGGCGGGAACATTCTGGGATGGAATCACCTCGTGGGAAGGGGAGGCAATGCGTCGAACTTCTCAGCCCAGCTCTTAAAGATCGGAGCCAACGTGTCTCCGATAATCGAAACCGACGATTTCGGAAAACTTGCTCTCACTCATTTTCTGAAAGGCGCCGATCTATCCCACATAAGTTCGACCGGAGCACTTTCGAGAACTCTCGCCTTCGAGGCTGAATATTCAGGCAGACACGTCAACATCATGGCGAGTGATCCCGGATCTCTATCGAGTTTCGGCCCCGAGAAACTGTCTGATCTCGATAAGGAGATAATCCGGGAGGCTGACTTTGTCTGCGTTTTCAACTGGAACCAGAACTCGAAAGGAACCGAGCTGGCTGAGAAAGTGTTTCAGATCGCGAAGTCCGAGGGAAAAGGAGTGACTTTTTTTGATCCAGGCGATCCATCGTCGAGGGCGAGCGAGATTCCAGTGCTCAACGAGCGTGTCCTATCCAAAGGGCTCGTTGACGTTCTAAGTGTTAACGAGAACGAGCTTACCCAACTTGCCTCTGCGGTTACCGAGGAAACCGGTGAGTTTGAGGGAGAAGAGGAGAATCCGTTATTCCAGGCCGCCAGCGTCTTTAGTATGCTTGGAAGCAGGGTCGATCTTCACACTCCCGCCTTTTCAGCCACGTTCATCGACGGCCAAAGAGAAAGAGTCCTTTGTGCAATGTCGACTCCGTTGAAGGTTACAGGGGCGGGAGATGCTTGGAACGCGGGTGACATTCTGGCTCAAGGAATCGGGCTCGACCACAGGGAACGACTGGTCTTCGCGAACGCTACAGCGGCTGCATATATGCAGAGGCCTGATCTTGATCCTTGCTCTTTGGACGAGATTCTCGAGCGGGTCGTAGAGATAGAGAAGCTCAACGCTCGATAGTCATTCTCGGATCCTTCTTACCTCAGTGGACTGATGATGCGGCGCGGTCGGTTCACCACTCTTAAATTGGATATTGATTGATGAGACACGAAAGATGGATAGTCTGTGAGCCGAGAAGGTTCTAGAGAAGAAACGCGGGCTTTGAGCTACTGGGGAGGGAAGACTCTGTAGTTGCGCAAGGTCGCTGAGGGAGTCTACCGGGTGCCGGCAAGATCAGCTAACGCGTACCTGGTTGAGGCTCCAAGAGGTCTTGTCTTGGTAGACAGCGGGTTGCCCGGTAGTGAGAAGGGAATTCTCAAGGCTATCGCCAAGCTCGGAAAGAAACCTTCGGACTTGAAACTTGTATTGTTGACGCATCGGCACCTGGATCATATTGGGAGCGCTGGGGTTTTGAAGAAAAGGACCGGAGCGAAGCTTGCTTCACATCCGTTCGAGAAGCCCTACGCGGCTGGGACCCTCGTGATACAGGCTCCGAGCGCTTGGAGTCTCTACGGAAAAATGGTGAGAAAGCTAACCACGCTTGAATATTGGACGCTGAAGCTGTTTCGTATAATCAAGTTCCAGACCGCACATGTGGATCTTGCAGCGGACGAAGAATCCGTCTTGGAGGAGGTTGGTTTGGACGGCTCAGTGGTCTGGACGCCGGGACACACTAAAGGCTCGGTCACGCTTTTTCTCAACCAGTCTAGTGTGGCTATTGTTGGCGACTTGTTGCGGTCTCGTCGAGGCCGGCTCACAGAGCCGTTGCTAATGGAGAGTATCCCTCAGACTGAGGCGAGCATAAAGCGAGTCGTGGATTTGGGTCCCGAGATTATCTGTCCAGGGCACGGAAAACCATTACCAGCCTCGAGAATCAAAGTCAAAACACGCGCGGTGAAGCCTGTGATCATAGCGAAGAAAAAAGAAGAAGACATCGACCTGGAAAGCCTTGCAAAAGATCTAGCTTCATGATCCGTGTAGGTGCACAACATTTTCGTTCCACCCTCTGATTGTAATGGGATTTGCATCAAACAGGTTCTCGGAATCAATACGAGCCCGGTATCGCAAAGGGACAGAAGACCCAACAGGAAAAATAGTGTATCACCTACGAATTTACCGAAGGAGCGATGTCGAGACGTTCTTGAAATTCGTTCACATGATCAAAATGAACCAGAAAAGTCTGAGTATGCGAAAAGATGGTTAGGAAAAAGAAATAGGGACTTTGGAACTACCGTCGAGCCTTCTCCAATCGCTTCTCCACATCATCCCAATTAACAACATTCCACCAAGCATCAACATACTTCGCCCGATCGTTCAGGTAGTCCAAGTAATATGAGTGTTCCCAGACGTCGAGGACGAGTATTGGGGTGGTTCCTTGGATTGTTAGGTCGTTGTGTTTTTCGGCTTGGAGGGTGATTAGTTGTTGTGTCCATGGTTCGTATGCTAGTATGGCCCAGCCGCTTCCTTCGACTTGTTTGGCGGCGGTGCTGAATTGTTCTTTGAACGAGTCAAATTTGCCGAAGTCGGTGTTGATCTGGTCGGCTATTTTGCCGCCTGGTTTTCCTCCGCCGTTTGGTTTCATATTGGGCCAGAAGGTGCTGTGCATGGTGTGGCCTGAGCCGTGGAAGGCGAGGTCTCGCTCGATTGCTTTGGCGTCGACGCCTGCGAATCCTGTTTCGCGGGCTTTCTGGAGCTTGTCTAGGGCGGCGTTTGCGCCGTTTACGTATGCGAGGTGGTGTTTGTCGTGGTGTAATCGCATTATCTGCTCACTTAGGGTGGGGACGAGTGCGTTGTATGCATAGGGGAGGTCTGGTAGCTTGTATCTGTGATGGGGCATGAGCCTCGGCTGTTATGCTGTTGATAAAAAACTATGCTACGGTCTGTGTGATACTAGGTGGAACCACTCTCGCGTCACGAGACCTTTTGAACGATCCGCCTGAATTTTCTGATAGGTGTTTCTGTCTGGGCGTTGTTCCGGGTTAGTTTCTTCGAGACGGGCGTATTATGGGCTTGTCTGTGCTTTTTCGATCTCCGTGTTTTCCCCAGTGGGTAAGCGTTGAATATTATGCTCTGGAATTCGTGGGCTTGGAATGGGGATCAGGGCTTGAAATGGGCGAATTTTTTCTTCCAGCCAACTGAGATGCTGGTGTTCGTGGAGGTTGTTCTGGTTCGTATAGCTTTTCGTGACCGGGAAACGGGTATAGGATGCCTATCGCGCCTAGCGTACTAGGTATGTAGCTTCTCAACGGTCCCTGATTGATGTGACGCGTGTGAAAGGAACGGAATACCCCTACCAGTTCGCCGATTTCCTAGATTTCTTATGCGAGAAGTATCATATGGATAGGAGCCGGTTGTTTGTCGAGTACAGTTCTAGACAGCCTCCCCCACTCAAAGGTACTAGGGCAGGCTACTACGAGGGACTGCTCTCGTATCGTGAAAAGAATGGCCATTCCGAGTTTCTGATCACAGTCTTCAAGGCCTCGCGCGAGCCTCTCCTAACCCTTGCACACGAGTTCGCTCATCTGGTCAAGAACTTGAAGTCCGGAAGCTTTGACAAACATCTAGGTCCCCCAGACGATACGGCCGAGAGAACCGTTGACAACCAGGCGATTGATGACCTAGCCGAGTTCCGGGAACTTGGTCATCCTTGACTCCCTTGCCATCAAGCACTGGGCATTTGGTTTTTTTCAAATCGGGACAGTATGACTCGGACGAGATTATAGTAAGTTTCGAACTGGGGGCCGGATTTTGTAGATTCAGAAATATTTCTCAGTGTTTGGCTTCTCTTACCTCTTCGAAGACGAGATAAGCCCCGGCGGTTGCGATTAACGTGAGAACCCCGTGGAGCTGTAGGATGGGACCGATCTGGACTGCGTTGGCAACGCTGCCTGTTATGATCGCTGCACTTGGGGTTGCCATGGTTACGAGGGCTCCTAGAGAGGTGAAGACGCGTCCGAGCAAGTTCTAGCAGAACTCAAGAGAATCGACAAAATCATAACGGAAGTAGAGACCGGCGAAAAGCCTTTTGCAAGGAAACAGAGTGATCCTCATTGGGCTACCTCGCTTCGGAACCGAGGAAAGATAGGCAGAAAATCTGCCCAGTCTTCTGGCGGAGGCTTTTTTATGAAACAAGCCTTTAGCAGCGGAGGAATTTGGTTCTCTCCACGCCAATAGGCGTCATTGTTATCGGAGTCTTCATCGGCACCTATATTCTCATTCTCTCAGACAAGTTCCACAAGCCCTCCTCAGCCGTTCTCGGGGCAACCTTGATGGTGGGAACAGGCATTCTCACCGAAGCCGATCTATTCTCAGCGATCAACTGGCAGGCTCTAGGCGTTCTGCTCGGGATGTTCATCATTGCCTCATCACTCCGCGAAGCAGGATTCTTCGAATGGGTGGGACTCCACCTTGCCAGATCAGTGGACGCTCACCCCATCCGCATGTACGTCCTTCTCCCTCTCATGACCGCCGGAATGGCTTCCCTACTCGACATCGTGACTGTTGCGCTCTTCATAGTTCCACTCACCGTCGAGGTGTTTGAGGGACTGGAAATCGACCCGGTCCCATTTGTCATTGCCGAGGTCCTCGCCGCAAACATAGGCGGACTAGCCACTATGGTGGGAGATCCAACAAACATCATTATCGGATCCTCCCTAGGCCTCACCTTTAACCAGTTTCTCCAGAACACAGCCCCCATCGCTCTCACCGCAATCGCCGTTAACGGTGGATTACTCTACCTGAAAAATCGAAATTTTCTCCATCGAGACGCAATGAAACGTCACCGTCAGAAACCTGTGCTCGACCTGCGTAGCCCGTCCGAGGCGGTGAAGGATCGGGGGCTACTAAGGGTCAGCCTCGTATCCCTAGTCCTAGCCGTCAGTTTCCTCGTGGTTCATACTTTTCTGGGGGTCTCAGCAGCCCTTGCGACTCTTCTCCCCGCTTTCCTGATACTTGTCTATGAGTCGTCCCGGTCGAACGAAGTCCAGCATGTTCTCGCTAGGATAGACTGGCAGATATTCTTCTTCTTTGGTGGACTCTTCATACTCGTCGCCGCCCTTGGAAAGACAGGAGTTCTCTCGATGCTGGGAAACGAAATGATCCAAGTCTCAGGGGGAAACCTGGCGCTTTCCGTAACCCTCGTTCTATGGATCACCGCGCTAATATCACAAGTCGTAGACAATGTCCCCTTAGCTACAGTCTTCATACCAGTTATCGCGGCCATGGCCAACACGCTTGAAGTGCCCATCGCGCCACTTGCCTGGGCGCTTGCCGTCGGAACTGGGATAGGAGGAATGGCCACGCCCGTAGGTACGGCTTCCAACCTTGTCGCCCTGAACATTCTAAACAAGCCTAAACAAAGATTGAGCTTCATACGATTCGCAAAGAGATCCATACCGTTGACAATAATCGACCTGGCCATTGCGAATCTGATCCTACTGCTTCGTCTCTAACCCGATGGTGACGAGCGTGGTGTCAAGATGAAGGATACAGCACTCTTTTCTAGCCCTTCCAGGCTGAACTGTCAAGAGTCGTGAGAGGCTGCGCTCTCTCTTTACCACTAGAGGATGATTGCTTGAGCCAGGTTATTCGTCGTGTCAAGGGCTTCTTCCAACTGGGCGAGAGGGACGCCTTCACCCGAATCGACGAGCTCGCAAGCCTCGGCGAGGAATCATTGCATCTTCTAATCAAGATACTTACCCACTCACCCAACGGACTGTCCGACATTGAAACATGCACTAACAGGATTAGTCTCTTGGAGAAACAGGGAGACACGATAGTCCAGTCGCTCGAAGAGATGTTCGGGAAAGGCTCCATATCGGCGATTCTTATGAGAGAGTTCGAGAGACTGGCTGACTCAGTGGATAGTGTTCTAGACCGAGCCCATGCTCTTTCCCGGCAGATTAGGAGGGTGACCAAGAGGCCCCTTCGAGAAGCCAAGGAATTCGACGCTATCATCCGGAAAGACCAGGTTCGCCTCATAGAGATCGGACTCGTCCAGCTTCAAGGTCTTCGGAAGCTCTTCAGCGTCGCAGGCTCGGACATGAAACAATCACTTGAACTGGCTAAGGGGATTGAACGGCTGGAAGAACAGGGAGACGATGTCAAGGACAATATGCTCGACGAGATCTACGGGTCCTGGGAAGTTCTTGACTACGCTTCCTTTCACAACTATATCGAGACCACCATCGAGGCGGATGATATCCTCGATCGCTGCGAGGACGCGTCCGACCTCGTCATCGTGATAATGAAAGGTCTCGGCGCTTAGGAAAACTAGGATTGAACCTTTCTCTCGACACGCTATCCCTTGTCCTAGCCGGGCTCTTGGGAGCAGTTGTAAGTGGGAACAATCTCTCCGCATGTTGCGGGACAATCATAGGGAGTCGAATGGTCAACAGACGGTCTGGAATCATAATCGCAATTACAGGCTATCTCCTTGGATTGTCGATCGAAGGTCCCAAACTCTTCAAGGTAAGACAAGTCTTTCTCCCAGCCGAAACCAGTACAGAGATATTCTCGATACTCCTGGTGACGCTACTCATCTTCGTTGGCGGAGAGCTTACAAGGGTCCCTCTATCTCTTTCAAAGACCCTGACTGGAACGATTCTAGGCGTTAGCTTCGCAATCGGAGCATTGCAACAGACGAGTTATCTGGTTCTGATACTGATCTTCTGGGTGAGTGCCCCCATTGTCGCGACAGCTCTCGGTGTGATCCTAATCGCTCTCGATGACAGATATAGTCCCAGAAATCTCTGGATGAAACTCTCCCTTCTGAAAACTGGGCTAACAGTGATGGCCTTCCTCTCCGCATACGTCACCGGAAGTAATGCCCTAGGGCTTGTGGCTGGGGTCCCCTCTAACCAGCCTCGGATCGCGACCATTGTCGTAGGCGTTGGGAGCATTCTCGGAACGTTTGTTCTCGGCCGAGGCGCTCTGCGCAGACTGACAGAGGGGATCTATAGCCTCAGATACCCTAATGCGTTCTATTCACAGTTGTTGGGCGCAGGGACGGTCGAACTCGCGAACCAGCTCGGGGTCCCGTTGTCAACAACGGAGACTGTTTCTTCGGGAATTATCGGATCTGGGTTAGCGAGCAAGATGCGCGTCATGAATTCCCGGAACGTATTCCTCATCATCGCAAGCTGGGTTATCTCACCAGTTCTAGGATTTGCTCTCGGATACGCGTTAACTCTGATCGTTGGGTGACTGGGGAATAGTAATCTTAGAGGGGCGCTGGTACCACTCGACAAATATTGTCCAGCGCCTCCCCGGCTTCCCGCGTTACGGAGGAACCTTCGAACAGTACGAGGTCTCGGATGTGTTCGTCTCTTGTTGTTGAACGTCGAGATTGGACTGGTGGTGCTGTTCGCTTTAGCTTTCGGAAATGGAGCGAACGATGTGGGTAAGAGTGTGGCTGCTCTCATGATGGATCCCGATACTGCAGCCTTCAAGCCGAGATACTCACCACTCATCTGGGGAGGCTTGTTCAGTGGCCTTGGTAGTATCTTAGCAATCATAATCTCGGTCAGATTATTCTCTGCGTTCACCCCTCAGAGCTTTTTCCAAACAACGCCAGGGGTCTCGTTCATACTAGCGGCTCTGGTAGGAGCAGCCTCGTGGATACTAATCGCAACTCTTCTCAGGGTTCAGGTTTCGACGACGCACGCAATCGTCGGGGCAATCATAGTCCAGGCCATCTATCTGCTGGGCGCATCTAGCTTAGAATGGACTTTCCTCATCTGGAGGATCCTCCTTCCTCTGGCCGCGGGCCCATTTGTCGCCTTAATCGGAGTCTACATTATCAGCAGTTTGCTTCGCAAACGAGACACCGGGCTCGATGAAGACTCCTCTTCAAAACGTCTCGGAGCAGCCGACTGGATTTCTGCCGCAGGTGTCGCCTTCGCTAGGGGTGTGAACGATGCTCCTAAGATGGCTGCCCTCGGCGCTTTCCTGTTACTGGGCACGTCAGAAGACGGTGTTTTGCTGCCTTACATTATCGTCGGTGTCGCGGTGGTGGCAGGCTCGCTCGTGTGGGGGGATCGTGTTGCCAAGACTTTGATCGGGCACACCCCCCTCCAACGCGGGCATAGGCTGAAGGCGCATGGAGCTACCGCCGTGCTGGTCTCTGCCGGATCATACTTTGGTGATGCCTTTTCGACGACAAACGTCTCTGAAGGTGCGACCGCGGGGCACCATGGGAAGAAGGGGAGACAGTTCCTGGGCTCGGCCTTACGGGGAATGGCGTTGGCCTGGATGGTGACCCTGCCCGCGGCAGGTCTATTGGCCATTGCAGCCTCAATCCTTGGAGCAAGGTTCTGGGGCTAGTCGAGACTAGATTACACCACTAGAGGTCGAGCTGAAAGGGTTCATGGATTCGAGTCCTAGACGTTATCGAAGAGGTTCCCAAACGCGTGATCTGAGACCCAGGTTTCGTGAAGGATCAATAATCAGTATCAGTCTTTTGTTTTTCGGGATCATTTGACGAGATGAGTCTTGGACCTTTCTTCGCACCTCTCGTTCGGATTGGCCGGAGGGGCCTTGTCCTTTTCGGAAACAGTCCTGAGATTGTCCTATCGATCGGTCTGGGAACATTGATTCCTGATCCCGACAGGGAGTACTGGTACGTCAGGCAACAGGTCTACGCCGAAGAGCAGTATCGCCGTGCGAGATTCCACAACGTCTTTATGATACTCGTGGGCTGCTTGGGGAACCCGTTCTTCTCGCTAGGGATCTTTCTGCACATGTTGCGGGATTCGTTCACGACCACGAAGGACCGAGGTGTCGAATGGTTCTATCCTTTGACGAGGCTCGTTAAGCGGGGATTGTACGACCAGACCATGAGCCAGAGGAAACATGATCCCAGCGTGAAAGTCTAGTATCAGGAGGACATTCTCGGATATGTCAACGCGGCGGACCCTGATCTCAGGGAGGGTGCCCAGCCTGTCCCTTGGAGACGAGTCTACGGATCCGCCCAGAACGGTCACCATCTAGATCGAGGATTCTTGGTTCGCTCTTTAGCGGTCATTGCGATCCGGTTGGCATACCCGTTTGGATTATCCCATCCGCATCAGTTTCGAGCTCATAGAATCCAACCCGGTGTGGGCGGTCGGCTACGCAGCGGTTTCGGTCTTGTCTGCTGCGGGGGAGACTCAGAGGAGAGACAAGCTTCCCAAGCTTCCACAGTTGAAACAGTTTCACGTTCCATTATTTGGAATCGGTATCGGTCTCCTAGCGTTTTGGTTCGTCTTGTTCCAGTTCGAAATACTCGCGAACTTGGAGAATATTCTCGCGGATCCGATTCCATTGCTGGCGGGCATCGTCGCAATCCCCGTAATCTCAATCATCCCCGTTAGATATTACACGCGAGAGGAAGAAAAGCGATCGTGCACCGGATTGCGTCTCGAACCCCAAAGCGCTAACCAAGGAACCGAATCTGTACCACAGATGTTATGAATGGGTTGGAATGATGCTCCGTCTGGAGCGATGGAGTCATTAGCAGTTCCTCCAACCGCTGAGCCTCGAGGCTCTTCGATCGCTGGGGACGAGTTCGTTTTCCTGAAACTCTTCCTTCGATACACGATGGATTCGTCCTCGCGGGTGAGAGCGGCCCCCATTGAACCAGAACTCTTCGGAGTCGAGACCCGAGTAAAAAGGCTCGGTTTCTACTCCGGCCCTCATGTTTCTCAGGTCCTTCAGTCTCAGGGCCGTCTCAAAGACCGGCGAGCATTGTGCGTCCACGCAAAACTGGAGTGGTAACTGGGCAGGAGAACTCGGATCTTGGACGAGAGGTTCGGTATCGCCTATACCAGAAATGCGTACTATACTAGTTTCTTGCCGAAGAACTCGCTCACAACAAAGAGTCTGGTTCTCGTTCGGCAAAGCGAGCAGGCCGTTCGGCCCGGGCCACCGTGATCGCGCCTGGGGTCGGGAAGGAATGTTGCGAATGAAAACAAGAATCGAATCATTAGATCGGAACCCCCAACACTTCGCTGTTAGATTCAACCTCGGACGAGGACCTTGAAGTTGAGAACTCAATTACTGGTCGCTATACTGATTATCGGGATGATAGCAGTGCCTGCTCTGCCGCGTACACATGCTGCATCAGGAACCTACTTCGACAACGTCGTCGTAGTGGCGATGGAGAACCAGAACTATGCTGATGTTATGGGTACGGGCACTGGAAGTTCGAACGCCCCATTCATCACAAGCATGCTGAACATCGGGGCGACAGTTCCTCTATACCATGGCTACGGCGCCGCTGGAAGAAGCATCAACGGGTGCTCAGCAGGCTGCTACACTGCCGAGATCTCGGGATCTGACCAGGGCATATCCGATGGCTACAGCTGTTGCATCAACGCACCGACCCTTATGGACAGCATGGCCTCAGCAGGGATGACCTGGCAGGGCTATTGCGAAAGCGGGTGCCCAAGAGGCAACGACCACTTCCCGTTCACAGGGTTCAACAGCATCCACAACAGCCCGAACATATTTGCCGGAAGCAGCATTTCGACCGTCAACTTTGTGGCGGCGGCCAACTCGGCCAGTCCACCTGACTTCCTTTGGTTCACTCCGACCGACGGTCACAACATGCACGATAACAGCATTCAGACAGGAGATACATATCTCCACAACTTTCTCGTCGGCTCAACCGGAAGTCTCGGAAGCCCTGCAAGCGGCTCTCTTCTCGCGAGCAACATCTTCTTGTCGGGCCATAGAACGCTGCTGATTCTCTGGTGGGACGAATACGACCCGGCTCCAATCCTGTTCTATGAGCCTGGCGTTGTCAAGCTTGCCTATGTTTCATCAAGTGACGTGTATGATGAGTACTCGATTCTGCATTTGATAGAGGACAACTGGGGTCTGTCGACCTTGACGGCCAACGATGCCGCCGCGGCGTCGATGACTGAGATTTTCGGGACATCAACTCCCCATGGACTAGTAACGAGTTTCACAGTTTCATCGTCAAATCCTATCGTGAACTCGCCGGTGACCTTCACAGCAACCGCTGTGGGAGGAACGGCCCCTTACACGGTAAGCTGGGATTTCGGTGATGGCGCGACCGGCACGGGAGCTGCGGTCACACATACCTATACGGGTGTTCAGTCATACACGATAACCGAAACTGTTCAGGATTCGTCGACTCCGCCGAAGACTACGACCAGCTCTCAGACAGTCAGTGGCAAGTCTGCTTCTGGAGGCTCGGGTGGAGGATCGGGTTCGAGCGGAGGTTGCCTGCTGTGTGGCACGTTCCCTGTACTCTCTACCAGCATGTGGCTGCTCGTTATCGGCGGGCTCTTTGGCCTGATCGGATCGCTTGTACTGCTCACTGTTAGAGCGAGAGCAAATCTCGCCCGGACAAGGCGAAGAATGAATCGACAAGGTCGCTAATCAATGGCCTTGTAAGATCTAGAACGAGAGAGGGTCCGTTAGCTCGAGCTAGCTAGCGTTCTTTAGAGTGGTCGACGGTCTGTTGAGGAATGACTCAATATACTGACGAGCTAGTTCCCAATCGAGTGGCTGAGCCAGGCCAACCCGTCCCATTATGAAGAGAGTGGAATTGTCACCGATTCTTGTCAAGTTTAGGAAAAATGTCTCCGTCCAAGTAAGCATGTCCATAACGACATGGGCCTCGATGCCTCCTGTTTCTCTGTCCGCTTTGGTAACACTCCATTTTGCCTGCTGGAGAACTGACATGGCAGCGTCCCTGACTCCATCGAACGAATATGGCACATCCTAGATTTCGTTTGCCGGCGATTCCGCCTCAGTTATAGAATCTTGAGACTACAATTTTGAGGTTTTCGTCCTCGTGACAGATCTGACCGTTGCAGGTTGATATTCTGAGCCCTTCGCCAATGGGAGGGTTTCGCGAGCCGTTTTTCCCTCAAAGACAAGACCATGGTGAGGATGGACGAGGGTCCCGGGTAGAGCGTAGAAGAGTGTGACGATTGAAATTGCAATGGTGCGTTCGTATCTGGTGTTTGCGCCGAGTAGTACTAAGGCTCCGTTAACGATCCAGGTCGCTCCTAGGAAGAGAAAAGGGAAAGGCCATGTCTCCAGGTCGTATTCCGAGTGCGGAGACGATTGTTGCCCAGCGTCCCGGTCCTATCGTATGTTCTCCAGTATAGTAGCACGTTAGCAGTTTTCGTGCGCTGTCGAAGTCGAGCCAGGCTCCGAGGACAAAGCTCAAGATCGTAATGGTGAGGTTGTGAGGCTAGGTCTCTGCATACACCTGGATCTTCCGTGGTGTTTCTTATTAGACGGGAGGATTGATCATTCTGTCTATGACTGACTCTGGTCCTGCACTTTCCGATATGGAAGAGGGCGGGGATGGTATGGCAAAGTACGCGGTTATGGTCTTGGAGTTCATCAAGAAGGACGTGTTCGAGGACCGTAAACAGGTCTCCGTGGAAGAGGTCGTCACTCTGATTGCAGCGTTGACTGACATCTCAGTTAGTCTGCTGTCACGCTTTCGGAAGGACCAGGTTGACCCCACCAAAACGACAGAAGTTGGACGGGATGTTTTCAAGTACATGGTTGGACGACTAGGATTCGACATCGACAAACTAGGCAAATCAAACATCTACGTCTGAATCCGTCCAAGGCGGTTGGCTAACTGAATCCTGTGGGAGAGGGGTTGGGAATCAAAGGTTGGCTGAGAGGTCCGAAACGCAAAGGCGCGGATCCGAGGATAGGGGAGATCACGGGGAGAGAGCGAATCGCAATCCTCCCCTTCATGAACATTAGCCCTGATCCAAAGGACGAGTATTTTGCTGACGGGATGACCGAGGAGTTGATCTCGACTCTCTCGAAGATTGGAAAGCTAAGAGTGATCTCGAGAACGTCTGTGATGAGATACAAGCAGACCGCCAAGAGTATTGAAGAGATATCGAAAGAACTCAACGTTGGCAGTATCCTTGAGGGGAGCGTGAGGAAGTCGGCGGATGATCTGAGGATCACCGTGAAGCTGATTGATGTTCAGCGCGACGAGCATGTATGGTCTCGGGACTATGAGAGGAAGATCGAGAACGTCTTCGCGGTGCAGAAGGAGATAGCCAGAAATGTCGTTGACTCGTTGCGGGTGGAACTGTTGCCAGGGGACGAGCGGAACATCGAGAAACAGGGGACGAAGAATGTCCAAGCTTACGAGCTTTACTTGAAGGGCCGGTTTCTATGGAACAAGCGCTCAAAGGAAGGGATGACTGAGGCAATAGATTATTTCCGGGCTGCGGCTCAAAAGGACCCGTTATTTGCTCTGCCTCATGTCGGAATCGCGGACTGCCACTCTTTGCTCGTTATCAATGGCTACTTGCCAGCGAAGGATGGGTACCCGACAGCGGAGAAAGAGATTGCCCAGGCGTTGGAGCTGGACAAGAATCTCGCTGAAGCGCACGCATCGCTAGGCTTATTCCGGTCAGACGCCGACTGGGACTGGATTGCCTCTGAACGAGAGTATCGGAGGGCGATCGAGCTTAACCCTAACTATGCCACAGCTCACCACTGGCTTTCGATACTTCTCGGCCCAACTCTGGGACGTATGGACGAGGGGATGGCGGAGGCGAAGAAGGCGCTTGAGCTTGACCCATTGTCTCCGATCATCAACGTCAATCTCGGCCACGGATACGAGTCGATGGGGGACCTCGAGATTGCAGGGGAATACGCGCGGAAGGCACTCGAATTGGATCCGAGCTTTATCGGGGGTCTTGCGTTGCTGGCCTTGCTAGCGGTCGAAAAGGGGTCGTATGGAGAGGCGATTGATCTCATTGAGAAGATTGCCTCTCTCTTCCCATCAGGGTACAAGGCGATTAAGATTGGGTTAGCCTGCGTGTATGCTAAGGCTGGGAACCTTGCGAAGGCGAAACAGGTCTTCGAGGAGACTGCTGCGGTGCCAGGGAAGGATCAGGTCACTGCGTTCCATCTCGCCCGATACTATACGGTCATAGGAGATAGGGATCGGGCGTTCGACTTGCTGCATAGAGCGTTTGTGGATCGCGATCCTGATCTCTGCACCGTTAGAGCCGAGCCATGGCTCCGAAGCCTCGCACCCGACGCACGATTCGCAGATCTCCTCAAAAAGATGAAACTACGATAGAACAGAATGGAGGGGGGTTCACTGGGTTTCTTCGGGAGCGTTCGACTTGGGTAGGTCACTGGTCACGAAAAAATTCGTCCATTACCTGGTTTCAAGAACGCGGTTTCGAGAACTGGATTTCAAAAACGCGTGTCCAGAGCATGATTCGGAGAAGTGGTTTTCAACTGGCCATTTTCTGTTGTGATCTCCCGTAGTTGATTATTCAACTCGTTCGGGGTGCTGCTCTCTACTCCTCGGCGTTCGGCAACAGCTCTGGGTCCATAGGTTTGCGTTTGCTTCTGTTCCGTCTGGTCTCCTCGTATCGAGACTCCACCCAGCCGACCACCTTCTGCTCGGTCATCTGCTCTGCCTCCAGCTGCTTGTCCATGTTCTCCGCGACCACTTTGAGGAATGTCTCCGGGTTCACCGGCTTGATGATATACGCGTCCGCCTGCAAGTTGACAGAATCAACCGCGTTCTCCAACGACGGGTACCCGGTGATCATGATCTTCCGCGTTCGTGGAAGAATTTCGTGAACCCTCGCCAACAAATCCGTCCCGTCAACATCCCGCAACTTGATGTCAATAATCGCTAGGTTGTACGGGCGAGCCTTGCACTTCTCAACTGCTTCAACTCCAGTCTCCGCAGTATCGACACTGTACCCCTCCGGGGCTAAAATATCCTTGAAGCTCTTCAGAATCGCCCGATCGTCATCGACAATCAGGATGTTCTTTCCCATTCTGATGCTCACCTCCTCAAGTCGAGTGGTATTTCGACCGTCAAAGTCGTCCCCTCACCCACTTTAGAAAAGACCTTGATCTCGCCCTTGTGCGCTTCAATCAGACGCTTGGTCACTGCCAGCCCGAGTCCCACACCCTTCTCTCTCGTCGTGAAGAGCGGGTTGAACATCTTGGCCTTGACATCCTCTGGAATGCCAATCCCTGTGTCCTGGAAGCTCACTGCAGCGATGTTATGACTCGTCCACGCTCTAATCTTCAGCTTCCCACCATCAGGCATAGCTTGCAGAGCATTGGTGATAATGTTGGTAAAGGCGCGGCGAAGCAAGCCTGGGTCGACTTTCAGTTTCGGAAAGCCCGTCTCAAGGCTGGATGAAACCTCCACGGACTTGGGTACCGGGATTGAGGAGAGAGAATCATTGATCAGCCTTTGCACGTCATACTCAACGAAGGTCGGCTTCGACTGTTTAGCATAGTCTTGCAGATCGGACACGATCTTGTTCATGAAATCAGCCTGCTCCCGGATCGTCTCCAACGCATTCTCAACACGAGGGTCCTTCTCAGTCGGTGCTGAATTCGTTTTCATAGCCTCCTTCGCGAGATGAATCGTGTTGATTATCGTCTGCAAAGGGTTTCGGAGATCATGGCCGACCATCCCTGCCGTTTCTCCAATAGCCGCCAACCGGGTAGTGTTACTTAACATCCTAGATCTCTCCTCAACCAAGTCCTCCAAGTGTTCAGAACGTGCCCTAAGCTTCGCCTCACCCTGTTTCAAACGGTCGATATCGACAAAGGCCAAGACCGCTCCCTCGATCTTGTTATCCGCAGTCCTGTATGGACCTATCCGGACCAGAAACCAGTGCCCCTGCGGACCCTTGGCCTCTATCTCTTTGCTGATGGTGTTGTCAACTACCTCGTTTATCGTCTCCTTGAGATCCGGAATCTGGAAGCCAAGGTTGATGTCAAAGATAGATCTGCCGAGATCGCTGGCCTTCAAATTGAACAGTTTATCGGCAAGTGGGCCCCAACGACGCAATCGGAGATCACTTCCCATCATGAGGACCGGTACGTTCACGCTCGCGTTGAGGTTTGTCATATCATTGTTGACCTGCGTCAGCTCAAGGTTTCTGTTCTGAAGCTCCTCGTTAACAGTGGTCAGCTCTTCATTCGTTGACTGAAGCTCCTCCTTGGATGTTTCAAGCTCCTCGTTAGTGCTTTGCAACTCCTCGTTGGCGGATTGTATCTCCTCATTGGCAGCCTTCAGTTCCTCATTGGCCGCTTCCTTGTCTTCAATGATTGACTGGAGATAGTCCTTAGTCGCAGAGAGTTCCTGCTGGAGCCGGACAAGCTTGAGATCCTCCGCCCTCTTCAGCTTCTTACTCTTCTCGCCTCCAGTTCTTCTCAACGCCACTGAAGAACCAGGATTTGGCAAAGATTCCTCGAACGCCACGAGAAAACTGGGCTGAGTTTGATTGGTCTTCAGCGGCACTACTTCCAGGTTCACATCCAAGTATTTCCCATCGGACCTGATCGCGATCGCTTCCTTCCTAACTGTCTCGCCGGTCCTTTTCGCTCTATCTAGTGCATTTCTGAGGTCCGTCATCATGCCCTCGCGGGCCATCTTCAAAACGTTGAGACTAGCTTTCCCGGGTGCAGGTTCGAGGAAGGAACCTGTGCGTCCTCGAAACTGGATAATCTCCAGCTCACTGTTCACGATGACGCTGGCCGGCGTGTACTTTGTCAGCAAGATCCGGTCCGCTTCCTTGAAAATTTCTGGTTCCGGGAATTGACTCTCCGATGGTCGATTGACTGCCGGCTTGCCAACTTGCCTTTCAGCAATATAGGTCGTCGAAAAATCAAGGGGCTTACGGGTGACTACGGGTTTCTTGGAATAGATCTTGAAGCGCTTGTTTGCCACCTTGAAGATGTTGTCGAATGCACCTACAGTCTCGAAGTCTCCCAAGACGAGGAACCCCGTTGGCTTGAGCGAGTAGTGGAATATTGGGAGCAGCTTCTTTTGCAAAGCTGGCCCGAGATATATCAGTAGGTTCCGGCAGATGATGATGTCAAGCTTCGAAAACGGGGGGTCTGCCGTGACGTCCTGCCTGGCGAAGACGCACATTCGGCGAATCGTCTTGTTTACCTGGTAGGAGCCATTCGTTTTTGCGAAAAAACGTCGTAATCGTTCGGCCGATATTGAAGCGGATGCGGCGTACACGCCGTCCCGAGCTTTCTCCAACACGGTCTCATTCACGTCGGTTGCAAAGATCTGGATCGGCGGGTGGACCGAGGAATGATCCAGGTACTCCACGAGGATGATGGCTAGCGAGTAGACTTCTTCTCCGGTTGAGCAGCCTGGAATCCATATCCTGATGGGGTCATCAGCGGACCTTTTCTTCATAATGTTGGGAAATACTTCCTGCTTCAACGCATCAAACGTTTGAGGCTCGCGGAAGAATCCGGTCACATTGATTAGAATGTCTTGGAATAGGGAGCTTAATTCGCCCGGGTTTGTCTTTAGATTGTTCAGGTAATCCTCCATCTTGTTCGTCTTGAGGATCAGCATTCGTCTCAGGATCCTTCTCTTTATGGTCGCATGTTTGTAGTCTGCAAAATCGACCCCGGTTGCCTTTCTCAGTAGACTGAAGATCTTGTCGAGGTCGCTCTGCGGTAGTAGTTTCTCCGCAGTCTCAGTTTCCAGGTAAGGCACGTAGGGATGTTGGCTCAGCTTGACGAGCTCTTGCGCGATGTCTTGTGGCCGGAGGATTAGGTCGACGCAGCCTGCCGCGACTGCACTCCGGGGAAGGTCGTAGTACTTGGCCGACTTCTCGTCTTGGGCAATTGTGATTCCCCCCTCATCCTTGATAGCCCTCAATCCATGAATACCGTCCATGGAAGTTCCGGAGAGGATGACACCGATCGCTCTGCTCTTCTGGTCCTCAGCGAGGGACTCTAGGAATTGGTCGATGGGGGTATGCCTACGGTCGATCTCGACGCGAGGTTTGAGGTGTAGAGTGCGCTTGGAAATGGTCATGGTTGTGTTCGGCGGAATTACGTAGACATGTCCAGGCTTCACCCGGGTCCCATCAGTAACTTCTTCCACCGCCAGCTTCGTTGTCCTGGAGAGAAGCTCGGTCAACAAGCTCTTGTAGGTAGGGTCAAGGTGCTGTACCAGTACCAGTGCCATGTTAATGGTTGAGGGGAGATCTTGGAGCAGCTGCGTGAAAGCTTCGAGTCCCCCTGCAGAAGCACCGATCCCCACTATTGAGAACGAATCGTCACGAGTTCGATCGCCGACAAGGACCTCCGTGCTCTTTCGTGTGGTTGACTCCGCGGGCCGAGAAACCAGTTTCCTCTCCCGGGCACCCACATGCCTCTTCTTCACACGTCGTAACTCGACGAGTTTTTGGACCAATCAGCAAACGCTTGAGGATAATTCCCGCAGCAGACTCGGCCTCGTAGAATATAAAAGAACGACCCCACGAACTATACAACGACGGTTGAGAACGCAATGAGTCTTCAACCGCCTCCCTCATAGTTGACAAGAGATGGTTACTCATGCAGAAGCAAAGATCCACCGCGTCGGCCCACGACACACCATATACCTCGCGAAGGATCTAGTCGAGGATAGCACCTTTCCATTCCGCGTTGATGAGGATCTTACTGTGAGGATCGAAGGAGACGCCCTGATAATAGACAAGGACGGAAGGAGTGGCCGCCGGCCAACAAAGCTGGACGAGGCCCATGGCTATAAAGACAAGATATTGACGAAGACTCTGGACATCCTCAGCTTTTCTCCTCTCACTTCAAAAGCAGAGAGAATCAACCAGATGCTGAGCGAGATTCATGAAGCCGAAATGCTCGAATCACGCGTAAGACACATGCCAAAAAATGAGCACGCCATCTTCCTCTGGGAGGAAGAGACATTCCTCGACATGGTCTTATCAGAATTCTTCGATCAAGGAGCAACTGGCAAAGCACCGAAGGGCCTGTTTTCGCAAAAAGACCTCTCAGGTCTAGACAAGCCCGAAGCGATCAAGAAGATAAGAGGTTGGATGGCCGAGGTGCACGCATCAAACGAAACCAATCTCCCAACCAGAATCGCAGTGGAAGACTACTCCTGGTTCTTACAAAATGGATTGAGCAAGGGACTAATGGACTTGGAGCAGAGCATCGGGCGCAGAGTGAAGGAGAACATGACAATCCTCTGCGGATACAACGTTTCGAAGCTAACCGATCCCAAGCCTTTGGAGATGTTGCTCGGTTTCCACGGCTATGCGATTCTTGACCAGCCCTTCAGAGCATATAGAAGAGAAGAGGCGGCCCGATGAAAATTCTCCTCGACGAGGTCGCAAAAAGAGGACTGCGGCCGGGATTATGGGACAGTGTATAAATTGTTATATACCTACACGACTGGCGAAAGTGAAGGGCGGAGGGCATCAACCATGGCCAAATTTATGCTATCAATTCGCGAAGAAGCATTCCAGATAATATCTGCGGAAGCGAGGGATAGAGGCGTGTCAGTGCAAGAATTATTGAGAGCTGTGATCTTGCCAGAATGGGTTAAAGACAATGTCGGACCGTCCACCTTGCACCCGCCTTTAGGGGAGGCTGGGCCACAGATGGCTAGGTACTCGATGCCTTCGAAACAACCGGATCCCTTCATCAAAATCCAATCGGCCGGGTCAAGAATCTAGGCCCCAGGCGCTCAAGACCAGAAATTCCTCACCGGACCCCTTCTGACTGTAACGACTAATATTCCGATCTGAGGCAAACCTGCCCAGAGTCATCTTCAGTCCGGACTCTCCAGAACCAGCCCTTACAGGATTAGCAGCTAGGCGAGAACTTGGATTTTAAAATCTCTGACTAGGTGTATAAAATGTTATATACCAATTGAACCCGTAGTAGAATATTCTTGGAAGCGCAAGATATACCCGATTTCGGAGGTGAACTGATGGAGAAACTCAAACCTGGAGATAGAGTATGGGTCAAGAACCCGCGCTCGGTAGCAGAACGCAAGATCGGCACGATAATGTCGACAAAGAAAACGAGGAACGGCCAACGATACATTGTAGAATGGGACGTTGATCTGGAAGAAACCCCGAACCATCACCCAGGATACCTCGAGAAGGAAATAGCTCCCATGAACCGCAGAGGTATCAGCAAATAGAGGAAAAGCTGAAAGATCGCTCCTACTAAGTACGATAACTACACCCCGATTGTGAAGATATCAAAACCTGCCCGCTAATTCATCTTCTGAAAGCATCGGGAGCTTTACTCAACCGACTAACAAATTCAACTTCCGGCGAAGAATACTTCTAGAGTCTCTCACCGTGGGCCTTTTCCGCGTAGAATAGCTCCTAGCTCGTCGAATGAAAACCTAGTCTAGTCATCGTCGAGTGTTAGTCGGAGGCTTTTTGCCTGACGAATTCGACGAGTCCATCCTTGAACTTGGTGCTCGCCTGACTGCAGTTGCAGAATGGCCTGTTGATTGACACTCCGATCGCCCTGCCGCCTCCGAGAATGGCTCATGCCTAGGAGGGGACCCGACCCAGGTCTTCAACTTCGTCCCGATCTCTGGAGAGGTCGACTTGTACATCAAGCCGAGCCTCTTCCCATCGTGCTTCGCAAACGACCTGAAAGCCGACAAAGCTGCCGTCCTAGCTTCTGAGCAGCGCCCAGTGGCTCTTGGTGTACTGGAGGAGAAGTCGAGAGTACCTGCATGGAAGACAATTCCGTCATGGTACCTGATCGGAACACTCGATCTAGTAATTCCGCCATTCGCGCAGTTCTTCATGGCCCAACGTGCACACGCAACAATCACCTACGCTAACGCGGCGCACCCATCCATGATATCTCATCCCAGAGCAGTGGCCGATCTGATCATTCAAGCGGCACAAAGCCAAGGCAAATCCAACAAACTCGGAACTAGGCACTCACACCAAATAGTCTCTAGGAATCAGCGATTCCACAACCGCTCTTGCGTCGCGAGGTGCTCGGTGCAATACCTCCCTTCCCTTTTTCTAGATGAAATTTCTTGTGAGGCAGGGTTTCTTGTCGAGACAGGCTGATCAAAGGCGTTAATCCGGGTTTTGATGATAACGGAAGATACCGGGAGTCTAGAGCTCTATCCGAAAGATTTCCGCTCGGGTTTCTAAGGGATTCCCAGATTCGAGATCAAGGCTGACTCTGGACGAGTCTTGCAGACCTCTCCTCTGTACTCGCGTCATACGGTTGAACCAGAATGAGACGATCGGCACAAACCAGATCAATAGCCTAACGTGTACTCCGAGGAAGAACCAGTCCCATGGAACTGTGAGAGAGAACAGCACTACTATAGTCAGGACTGTTAGTCTGCTTCGTATTTTTCGAAACCTTATCATTTGGTCGCTGTCGACGAGCTGCTTTTCCTCTTGTGCGATCAAGTGGGCAAATCCAGCCATTATGGAGAGAGAGCCCGCATGGACGAACGTGAACAGGGTGGAAGCATAGTTCTGAACATCCTGTGTATTGTTCAAAGACACTGCTTGGTCGAATAGGTAAGGAATGATCGCGACAAGGATCAGTAGCACGACGTTTAGGAACGTTACAAGACGTGTCTCAACAGGCAGAACCGACATGTCACTGGTGTAGATTATCCAGCTCGTAATGAGGATCAGAAAGACGAATAGAAACTCTAGAATGTTCCTGTTGATATCACCTGCATTCGATGCCGTGCTATTGGTTATCACCAGGCTGATCGCGCCGATCGAGAGGGAGAGTCCATAGATCAGATCGGACAATGTCTCAAGTCGCGGTCGAGGATGTCGATTTTGCTGCTCACCCTGTTGCATGGGTATTCTTGGATCCTCGACCCTTAAAACTCGGCTAATAGAAAACTAGCTATCTAAGCGGATCGAAAACCTCCAAGGAGCATTTTCCTTCAATGCGCGAGAATGATAACGTCTCGTGCAGACCTTAGGTTCAAGTAGCTGCGAATGCTATATGGACGTTTCAAGGTAACTATCGTCGCTTCAGATCAGTTTAGGGTCCCTGAATACTGGGAGCTTCGGTTTTTCTTGGGGACGGATGCCTACATCGTAGCGTGTGGAGACTTCTATTCGGAAAATCAGCATCAGCTCTTTGATCTTCATTGGAACGGACTCTTTGTCCTCCCACGTCTCATAAACGTCGAGGATTTCTCTTACGAATCCCGGAGCCAGACCAATGTATTCCAGACCCAAAACAGTCCTCCCATCGAGGCTTCGTTGCAAGAACTTAGACAGGTCAGCTAGCTGAAACTACTCGCCTTATCGTAATGACTACGGCGAATCACTCTAACCTAACTTGAACACTACAACTGGTTTATGCGAGGCAAAACCTTCAGAAGACGTCGCTTCGCTTCACTATCAAGCTAGAGCATAAGAGTTAAAGAAATTATCGGATGAACGGGCGCGTACATGCAAAAGATCACGCCTTTCCTCTGGTTCGACGACAAAGCGGAGGAGGCCGCGAAATTCTACACTTCGATTTTTAATAATTCAAAGATTGGAAGGATCAGCCGCTACGGAAAAGCGGGTTATGAGGTCCACCGCAGGCCTGCGGGAACTGTAATGACCGTGGAATTCCAAATTGAGGGGCAAAAATTCATAGCACTAAACGGCGGGCCTCCGTTCAAATTCACAGAGGCCGTGTCATTCTCCGTCGACTGCAAAACGCAGAAGGAGGTGGACGAGCTTTGGGAGAAGCTCACCGACGGGGGAGATGAAGGAGCGTGCGGCTGGCTTAAGGACAAGTACGGTTTGTCATGGCAGATCAATCCTACGATTTTGGGTGAGATGCTACAGGATAAGGATCCTAAGAAAGCCGGACGGGTAATGGAGGCAATGCTCAAGATGAAGAAGATCGACATCATGGCTCTGAAAAATGCATACGAGGGTTAGGTTATCTAACTAGGAAACTATCTTTTACCTAATCGGCCTCAGAAGTAAAATCATTTATACTACCGTGCTCGTGCGAGTATAGAGGCATTTACTTGAGTGACGATATCGGGGACATACGAAAAGAGCTGCGAGAGGAATTCAAGTCGCTGAAGAATGAGATACGACGCCAAGTCTCCCAAGCTCTAGACAAGCCTGGAAATGGTTCAATCAGGGTTGATATCAACAAGGATGACATGGCTCAGACCGAGCCCTCCTTCGTTGTCGTGAAGGACCTCGTCAAACAGATTCGCGAGAACGTGAAATCGAGCCTGGCTACACGAGGAGAGATTGCTGTCGATGAGCTTGTCGATAGCATGCCTGAGACTACTGCAGCCGAGCTCCTGAAATCGCTGGCCAACACTGACAGACTCAAGATGGTCAAGGTCCTGTACACCTCGAAGAAGACTTTCTCAGACTTCAAAACAGTCACCGGGCTTGAGGCGGCCTCTGTCAACAATCACTTGAAGAGCCTGCTGAACATCGGGCTCGTCTCACACAGCGACGAGGGAGGCTACGAGCTCACCACGAGAGGGAGGATCCTCGTCAGGACTTTAGCGTTGATGAGCGAAGCGCTCGGAGGAGAACACGTTGATTGAGATAGGACGAGACTCGGGGCTGTCGCTAGCGACGAGACGAATCGCAGCCACATTGATTGGAGTGTCAGCGATTCTCGCCCTCGTCTGGATCATCAGGGGACCCCTCGGAATCCAACAGTACTCCCTTTCCTTACTTCTCGCCGGTTTCAGCTTGGGGTTCCTGGGCCGGGTCTTTCGCACAGAGACTATCTCGGGAGCGGGTAGAGCGCTTGTCAGCTTCCTCTGGAACCTAACGTGGGCAGTTGTCGGAATCATACTGGGAATCTGGATTTTCGGTTGGGTGGCATCCCTGCAGTCCGACGTCTTTCCAGCTGCCATTTCAAGCCGGACTCCCAGTCTTGTGGTTGCGGCGATAGCTGCCGGTCTAGGAGCATACGCAGCGCAGAGGC
This sequence comes from Candidatus Bathyarchaeota archaeon, assembly GCA_005888745.1. Taxonomy (GTDB): domain Archaea; phylum Thermoproteota; class Bathyarchaeia; order 40CM-2-53-6; family 40CM-2-53-6; genus 40CM-2-53-6. The sequence continues at coordinate 24,339 of VBBS01000030.1, forward strand.
TTGGCTTGGCGCGGAGGTGGAGGGCGACTCCCTTCATCGTCACCGAGGGCAAAGGGCCGACAATGGAAGGAACCAAACTAACCGTGAAACAAGACACAGTGGGCATGCCGATCAGGCGCGAGGGACGGACCATCGGATGTGTGCTGATGGGTGAGGTTTCAACCACTTTTAAGACCCCCATGGGAACGGTGAGCGCATCGCTACCAGGTCCAGTCACAACAGTAGGAATCCCATTCCAAGGGAAAACAACGACCAACGGCGAGGTCGTGAAGATGACTGGAAAATCGGCGAACGAACTGTTTGCGGAGACAAGTTCGCGGGGAGACGAGTTGGACGTTGGACGGATAAGACTTCGCGACGGCTGCATGGGCGACCGATGGAAGATTGGCCCACTCATCTTCGACTGGGACGGAGACGGGGAGCATCATCCAAAAGAGCGATGGCTGGCGAAGGGAACTGGTAACGCCTACATCACTACAAACGGTCACCATGCTATGGCAAAGTGGAACGGAAGCACTCTTTCTGTAGGGGATGGTTTGATGGAGCTCTCGGCTGGGTCTGACAGTTTCTCCTACTCTCCCACTGAGGTGCGGACGGCATCTCCACTTCATGCGCTCCGCATCACCCAGGACAAGATCACACTTGACATTCGAAGGTTCACCCTGAAGGTTTCAGGGGACACCGTCGTCCTCAGAACTGAGGACAAGACGAGCAGGACAGAATCGAAGGCACTTGCTAACGATCTTCGATCTCTGCTCACAGAGACGGCAAAGAAGCAGGTGAGAGATGTGATGGAAGGAAACCCGATCGACATCAGCGAGATGCTAAACACCACTGAGGAGGCGCTTGCGAAATATGATTGAGGAATCTGCAATGATCACCGAATCAGAACAAGTTGAGACGGGACTCATGAAAGCGATTGTCCGCGACCGATACGGATCACCGGACGTACTCCAGCTTAAGGAGTTGGAGAAACCTGTTCCGAACGATGTTCGCGGAGTATTGGTAAAGATCCATGCGTCCTCCGTGAATCCCGCTGACCGGCATGATGTGAGAGGGCCGCCCTTCTTGTTACGACTTGTCCTGCCCCTGTTCGGATTAGGCATGGGAGCGCGCCGGCCAAAAGAACCCGGAGTCGGCAGCGATTTCGCCGGGAGAGTCGAGGCTGTCAGCAGTAATGTGACTCAGTTCAAACCCGGAGATGAAGTATATGGTGTATGCAATGCCGGCTACGCCGAGTACGCGACTGCTCGTGAAAACAGGATAGCTCTGAAGCCAACGAATCGTTCTTTTGAAGAAGCCGCTGCCGTCCCCATCGCCGGATTCACCGCACTACAAGCTCTCCACAACCATGGGCACCTCCAGCCCGGACAGAAGGTATTGATCAACGGCGCGGGCGGTGGAGTAGGAACGTTCGCGGTGCAGATTGCCAAGGCTTTCGGAGCCGAAGTCACGGCCGTGACCAACACAGGGAATATAGACCTGGTCCGCTCCCTCGGCGCAGATCACGTAATCGACTATACCAAGGAAGATTTCGCCAAGAACGGACCACGCTACGACCTGATCTGCGACATAGCCGCTAGTCATTCAATATCTGACTACAAACGCATAATGAATCCCCACGGGATCTTCGTCCTTGTCGGTATGAGAGACAAGATCATCCGGCGCTTGCTCTATTTTGCAATTCGAAGGCCATTGGCGTCAAGGGGAGACAAGAAGTTTATCTTTTTCATAGCAAAATCAAACCAGGAGGACCTCGTGACATTGAAGAGGCTCATGGAAGAAGGAAAGGTCGTGCCCGTGATCGATAGACGCTATACGTTGAGTGAGACTGCCGACGCTATTAGATACCTTGAAGAAGGCCAAGCCAGGGGAAAAGTGATTATCACGGTAAGTCATACTGATCAAAATCCGGTCCTGTCAGGCTCACACATTTCGTCTATGAGAGAGTTGCTATGATTCTCGTCGTCGGCGGCCTGAACGGCTTCATAGGGTCGAACACAACAGAAGCCCTGGTTGAACATGGCCAGGACTGCGTGGTTACTAGGCACGAGAACACAGAGGTTCCTGGTTTCCTTCGGGATCACATTGATCATCGCCGTGTGATTGTTGAACCTGCCGACTCGACCTCACTTGCGGACTTACGAAAGATCGGCGGGAAGCACAAGATTGACGGCATCGTTAACGTCGCAGGAGGCTTCGCCTCAGGAGAGGGCCCGCTACGCGGTCTCCGGGGATACTTCGACATGCTCGACGCCACCTTCCGAGTGGCACATGACTGGAAGGTCAAACGGGTGACATTTTCCAGTACAGGCGGAATGTACCTCGGGCTTCAAGGAACAGTAGACGAGGAGGCTCCCATTTCTCTCCCAAGCATGTTCCCCATTCTAGCATACCAGAAGATTGTCGAAGTGGCCGCAGACCAGTTCGCAAAGAAGACCGGCATCAACACCATATGCGCTCGACTAATGGGAATGTACGGCCCATTTGACGGAAATCAGCTCGGCCTCGAGGCACGACTAGTTCATGCGGCCGTAAGCGGGAAACCACCGAACCTTGAGAACGTGTTTTTCGGTAACGCCGAAGATACGGGAGATCTATGCTATATCAAGGACTTGGCACGCGCCATCGCACTCGTTCATACCGCCGAGAAGTTGCAGTATGACGTTTACAACATAGGCTCAGGCAAGCTCACTCCAAATAGGGAAGTGGTGGAAGCGGTCAAGAGAGCGGTCCCGAATTTCAAAGTAGAGCTTCCCCCAGGGCATTTTCCATTTCCACCCCTACCTCTCATGGAGACCAAACGGTTACAGGAGGACACCGGCTTCGTACCAAATTTCGACATTCAATCGGCCATTCGACATTATGTCGACTGGCTCAAAGCGGGCAACCCGAAGTAGTAGAGAGCACCCGAAAGACTAGTCGACCTTTTTTGTCAGCAAGAAAAGCTTAGTCACAAGAACTTATACGGGTCAGGCTAGCCAAAACTGACCGCCATGGCCGTTAAGAACATGGCAAATGCGACCATCGCCGCCCAAGGTCTTACAGCGGCGAACCGCTCCCATCGGCTCACCATCGTTCGCCAGTTCTTGGGTGGCGCGCTGGGATCCCAGTCGAGGATGGCCGCATTGATAGCTGCTGTTCCGGGGATTGTGACCACAGCCCAGGTGAGCAATGCGAGGACGCCTACAGAACGGAAGACAAAGCCTGGGCCGAAACCATCGACGGCAGTTACCGCGGCCCCTAACAAGATCGTCTGCACAAAGAAGGCGGGCACCAAGAACCGTAGACGGCGAATGAGTGCCTGACGCAAAAGGGTCTGCGGCCGCTCCTCAAGACCGGCGAGCGGTGTCCGCACCCCGTAGTAGATCACCAACTCCTCGCCCGCAAGGATACCCCCTAAGAACAAGTTAGCGAACCCGAGAACCTCGACAGCTGAATTCATTCGGTCCGCTAGCCCTCCCAAGGTGGGAGTTCCAATGCGCGCTCATAGGCCGCGCGGCTATGCACTGGTTCATGGTCGGCATGCGAAATAATGACCTGCTCAAACGGAAGCTTCAGCAGCTCTCGTAGCGCTGGCAACGCTCGCTTCTCATGCCACGGCGAACCCCAGACCCGAAGTTCACCAGCCCGTTCCGTTAGTGCGTCTCCAAAGACTATCACCCGCTGCTCAGGGAGCCAGAGAGGCGTCTCGAGACGCCCTCTCCCGTCGTAAAGCGCAACAAAGCCTCCCGGAAGAACTCGGTCCGGTTCGATAATCTCCAGCGCAGTCTTGGGGACGTCATCAGGCCAGAAAAGCCTCGGGCCGAAGGGACGAACCCTGTAGAGGCGGACAAACTCTTCAATGTCCCGGACATGATCAGGGATGAGGACCACAGCCATTGTCGGCGGTCGGTTGCCTAGACGCTTCCACAATTCCTCGGCGCCCGTCTTCGGGACGAGTGGGTCCATCACGAGCCTCTCACCTCTCGATTCGACATAGGTCGATGTCACAATCGGTTGCCAGTCGTCGCCAGGCTTCCAGTGATGATGTTCCGCACGCCAGATCCATAGGCCGGGTGCCACATCGTGGATCTCGACCTTACTGGTTATGGACTGCATAATACATCCCCTAGGTCGTTCGTTGAGTTAAGAATTACTGAAAGTATGACCTTCCTGGTTTGTCGATTAGGGACCTACGAGCTGTGGGCGGCTCGTCCCTTGCCGAAGAAACTCTTAGGGCCGGCCCGAGTCAAGTACAGCGGGATGACTATTCCAGCCACCATTCTGATGACGCCGCCTATCCCTCCGACAGTACCCCCGTACAATATCTCCAGGATTCCGAGCAGGATCGAGACAATGTAGATCACGATTCCTCCCATCCAGGCCCAGCGAGTTCCAGTGTAGAACCCGACGCCCAGTGATAAGCCCAGGATGCCGAAGAACACTACTACTATTGCCAGCCAGGTGGGACCCGTGGCGTTGCCGGAAAAGATGGATGCAGCCCCGAACAATGACAGCAAGCCTCCAGCAGCAGCAACTAGCGCGATTATTCTGACTCCAACTGGCCTCTTCGGTTTCGATTGAGACTGCATATCCATTTCGAGGGTCCCTAAAGTTGGTGCAATAAGAAGTATTCTCGTGTCGGATTTGTACGCTTTATTTCGCACGGGCCGCGGCCGCTTTGGCGGCGAGTGCCGTGAACTCCTGACGACCAAAGGCTGTACCTGAGAGCCCCCAACCGCCCTCTGCCGCCTCAGTAAGTATCACCCGGGTTCGACTTGCCTGTGTGGGGTCGCGTGAGATCTTGGTGATGATCTCGGTTATTTCTCTAACGAGTTGCTTCTGGCCTTCGCGGGTTAATGCCGCTGGAGGCGTGATGACCTGAACGCGTACGGTGCGGGCGGAATCGGTGGCTGCGGTGTGAATCGCGTGCTGGTCCATTCGATGGATGAAAGCCGCAGTGTTGTTGAGGTGGAAGGGAGCCGGGGTTGCGACACCCTCAGCTTAGAGAACAGCCATGGTGAGCTCCTTGCCAAGCCGACCGTCGGTGCCGGCCGGGAAAAGGTCTGCTGGTGCATAAACGTCAATCATAGGCATGGTAAAGCGGCCAAAGTTAGGACAAGGCTGGATATATACATCAATCGGCGCAAGACAAACTAGCTCCCGAGGCTGACGGAAGCGGAAAGTGTTTCAAGCGGGTTCTTGGCGGTGCGCGGTCTAATTGGTTTCCCGAGGGGCCAGTGATAGGATTAGAGAAGGGATAGGAATCATTTAATAGTAGGAATTCGAAATGTGTCCTATCATGACTCAGGAGGTCGTGGTTACGAGACGAGGGCAGACTACAATACCGCAAGAGATTCGGAAGAAACTGGACATCCGCGAGGGAACGAGGCTAACGGTAGAGACTGAGGGAGGAAGGATAGTCTTCAGCAAAGTGCCGTCGATTTTTGACCTTGCTGGAAAGAGCAGGATGACCAAGGGTGAGGCGTTCCGGCTTCTTGACAAGATGCGGGAAGAAAGCTAGTGCTCTTCGACACTCGTTATTTCTGGGCCGTATTCACCTCGAAGAACCCTGAATTCTCTCAGAAACTGAGAAGTATCTTCGACAGTTCCAAGACCGCATTCGCTTCTTCGATAAGCTTGTACGAGGTCTACAAGCTCTCGATCAGCCACGAAGACCGCACCGTTGCGGACCTCCGCGTTAACTCGATCAAGAAAGAGTTCACGATAATAGACGTTGATCCAGAGATCGCGGAGGAAGCGGCGAGAATAAGCCACCGTGCTAAGGTCCCCATGGCCGACGCGCTAATAATGGCGACCGCGAGAAAACTTCGGATCCCCTGCGCCACCGACGATCCTCACTTCACCGAAGTAAAGCGAATCTGGGTCTAGGAGACTCCCGACCATATGGAAGATCGCCATGTTGACCCACAGAGGTTGCAGTTGTGGAAGCCATCAACCGTAAAGCATCGGGCCATCTGCCCGCACACCGGGCAACGGTGAATGGGATCGTACGCAAGATCTCCAACTTGCCCCGATGATCCCAGTTTCATCGAATCCTTCTCTGCTGTGGATTGCATTTTGATGTGCCTCTCACCTGATCTGGTTCTTCAAGCTATACAGGTAGGCCTGGTTCCGCTTACGCTCGATCTCTGCAAGCACCCTCACGCCTAGGGGGCTTCTGACCCAGAGGACTGTGGGCTGGACCCTTGGAGAATTTACCATGCTATCGCCGCCTCTTTCCACCGCTCCGCTTGTATGGGGTGTAAACGCTTGGAAGAAATTGTGAATGCTCTGTGCGATTCTCATCCAATCTTCTCGAACTGCCATCTTTTTTTCATCTGACGATGAGAACGTTGTTCTGCCGGATTATGTTTGAGCCGTCCTGCGCTGGTAGTTGATTCACCGTTGTCCGACTGCTATTAGTTGCTGGCGCACGCCGGCACTTTTGTTATATGCCCGGGATGGCTATCGGGTCTCGTTCAGAACTTGTTTGAGCTGTTCTTTCGGTTTCAGCCGACGACGGGGCATGAGGATCACTACAACCAGTTGACCACGAAATTTCCAACAGCGAGGTTCTCTTTGTGGTGTAATGGAAGCACGGACGTTCTTGAAATAGAAGCCGCTGGGTTCGCTTCGCTCGAGGAACTTCAAAACGAGATAACCAAGACCACAAAGGCACACCTCGATGGGAAGATCATCTCAAAAACATACTACCAGGACAAGTTCCAGCTAGTGGCCCGAACATGTTGTTGCGGCTCGGACCACAAGGGGACCCCTATCAGTCCAATAATCGAGCGACACAACTTCATGCCCATACCTCCCCTAGTCTTGGCAGGAGGATGGGAATACCATCGTCTGGTGGGTTATGACGATCATGATCTCAGGGGATTGCTCAGAGGATTGGACAAGATCGGCGCAACAGAGGTTTTACACAAAAAGTCAGTCTCGGTAGGCGTCACCGACGATACATTTCTCCTGTCACTGAGCAGCTTGTTCGGCCAGCTGACCGAGAAACAATTGAAAGCGTTGCTATCCGCGGTGGAAGGGGGATATTATGAGATTCCGAAACGGATAACAGCGGACGATCTGGCTCGGAAGCAAGGGCAGCCTAGGAGTACTCTGGAGGAGCATATTCGGAAGGCTGAGAGCAAGGTTATCTTGGCTATGGCGCCCTACATGATGATGTATGCAAGGGTCCCCGAGAATCCCTTCATGAACAAGACCAAAGCCGCAGGCGCCACCGTCGGCGCAAGAATCATGAAACAGGTAGCCATGCAACTAGCCGCGAAAAGCCGAAACGCATAGCCCACTGTACATTTGTGCTGACTATTATGGAGAAAGGCGCTGTTTTCGAAACGCAGTGATCTTTCGAGCATCATTGTAAGCCAACGTGATCAATTCCTTTGCTGCCTCAACATCCCCATCAGATCGTACGTGGAAGGTAACCCATCCCGCTCGTGCCGGTGTGAACCGGTGACGCTCAGCCTTGCCTTCACGCAGCACTCGTTCCTGGTCTTCCCGCGACAAATGAATATCCAAATATCTTGGACCATGGTTGTGCATGAACTGGCGACCGTTAACCTGATACTCAGTTCCGCCGAAACTATGTGGTGCCTCAACAACATCCGGCAATTGTAACAACCACTCTTTCAGTCCATTAGTCACGGTCTCAATCGCTTCCCGAAAGTACTGGTGGTTGAATTATCATAAAAGGACTGGATCCTAATCTGCTTCGTCACAGGAAAAAGTGGGCACAGGAGAAGAATGTCGAAATCAAAGGGCGACTCCGGTCCGGACCCGGTCTTTGCCTTTGATTCCTACCCGCGATAAGAAGCGAGTTCGGAGTTCCGTTCTACTAGCCTATTTGCTTCCGCAAGTGTCGGTGCGCCTTCGAGAAGATTTCCATAGGTCCCACTTTCGCGAAGCTCCTGAGCGATCCTCTTGACTAAGCCGAGAGTTGCTCGTGCGGGTCCGCTTCCCACACTGACGCGCCGGACCCCCAGACGTTTGAGTTCGGCGACTGGAGGCACGTCCTTGGCTGCTAGGATGTTGACGGGGCCGCTGACTTGTTTGACGATTTCAGAGATTGTTTGCGGATCGATTGCCCCCACCGGGAAGAAACAATCCGCGCCCGCTTTCCTGTACTCTTTTCCACGGGCTATTGCATCCTTCAATCTGTTTGAACTATCTCCCTTGCCGAGGACGAGGACGTCCGTCCTAGCGTTTACCACGAGGGGAACCTCCAGGGAGCTCGCAACCTTCCCGATCATCCTAATCTTCTGTATCTGCGTTTCCACATCGTACAAGGGATTCTCAGGCCTCTTCGTTGAATCTTCTAAGTTAAGGCCGACTGCTCCGGCGGATATCACTCTCATGGCTGTCTTGGCAACGTCAGCCACGCTTTCTCCGTAGCCAGCTTCCACGTCAGCGGTCACCGGAATGGAAACTGACCGAGCGATTCTCGCTACCACTTGCATCATTTCATCTCGGCTTATTTTTTGACCATCCGGATATCCGAGAGATAGAGCTATGCCCGCGCTGGTTGTCCCTATCGCAGGGAAGCCTGCCTGCTCAAAGATCCGGGCGCTCGGGACATCCCAAGCATTCGCCAAGACAAGCATGTCCCCTGACAGATGCATTCCACGGAATTTCAAGGCCTTCTCCCTCTGAGACTTCAACTAGGTGCCTCCTGACCCAAAACGTTCGCTGGTCCCAAAAAATATCCCTTCATCCTATGTTGACCAGAACTGTTGAGGCCGGCAGAACAGGCCTATTAGAGGATTCGCTGCGAAAGGGGTCTTTGGGCTCTTGCATCGTGCGCATTGTGTAGGCATCTATTTTAGCAACGTAGGCACGTTGTCCTATCAGAGAGTATGGGAAAGAAGGAAGCTCCGAAGGAGCCGAAAAAGCAGAGCGAGGTTACGAAGGCCGCGAAGGGATTCTTCTATGGTATGGCTCTGCACGGAATGGTGACCTACGCGTTGAGGCTGAGAATGCATATGGAGAACTTGTTCATGCTTATCACCATGGGCGACATGCTTGGGATACCAGTCCTGCCGCCCTACTACAGTCTCAGGCTCCTTCCCTACGCGGTCCCGTCTTTGAAGACGTGGAAACAGACACTGCTGAGAGATCGCGACATTACCGACTCATTGTACTAGGGGGCGTCGAAGGCGGCCGTGAGCGCTGCGGTCAAAGCAGGCATGGCCGATTACTTTGCAAGTAATTCTGATGTCAAGTACATCCTCTTCGGCGGTAAGGGCGGACTCGGCAAGACAACTCTCTCAGCGGCGACTGCCTATTGGCTAGCGAGTAGAGGAAAGAGGGTCTGCGTCTTTTCAACTGATCCCCAAGCCAGTCTCTCTGATATTTTCGAGAGAAAGATCTTCGGCCAGGGAGAAGTCGAGCTCGCTGCGAACCTCTATGCTGTTGAGATTGACGCCGATCGACGGATCGCAGAGTATCAGGAGGAGATTAGGAAGAAGATCAAGGACATGTACAAGATGGAGACGATTCCAGAGGAAGTGGAAGACTACATCAACTCCTCGGCCGCGGAGCCGGCCATGGCTGAATCAGCCACGTTCGATGCCATGGTTGAACTGATGACCGCAGGCAAGTTCGAATATTACGTGTTTGACATGATGCCCCACGGACACGCGATAAGATTCCTAGGTATGGCCGACATTCTGGACCAGTGGGTCGAGAAGATTGTCACCGTGAGGAAAAAAGCCGGGGAGTATGGGGAGGCAGCGACTGTGATTGGTAGCAAGGGAAGCCTCGCCCAGGAAGATCTTGTCCTGAAAGAGCTTGAGTACATCAGAGGACGTCTAGACTTTGTCAGCACCATGGTCCGCGATCGAAAACATACCGCGTTCTTCTACGTGCTCATTCCGGAACTGATGCCCATCCTCGACACACGAAAAGCACTGGAGATGTTCCGCGAGTTCAACGTGACTGTGAGCGGAGTCGTAATGAACCAGGTATACCCCAGAGAGTTGAAGGACCAGCCGGATGTTCCAGTATTCCTGAAGAACAAGATATCCTCCCAGCAAGAATACGTACAACAAATCCAGAGCGAGTTCGGGAGCCTCATCAGAGGAATTGTGCCGATGCTTGACCGAGAACCGAAAGGTCTGAAGATGATATCGAAGGTAGCAGACATACTCTACGGATCATAACCGGCCATGGAGACAACGAAACCGGGCCTGCCCTTCCCTTCGTTCATCGCCCGAAAGAAGGACTTGAAGTATCTCTTCTTTGGCGGGAAGGGAGGAGTTGGAAAGACAGCAGTAGCCGGTGCAGCAGCCTATTATCTCTCAGAAACGCTCGGAAAGAAAACACTGATCTCCTCCACCAATCCTGTCCACAGCCTTTCAAGCCTGTTTGGCCAGGATCTCTGGAAGAAGGGGACCCGGAAAGTTGAAGGAACCAAGAATCTCTACGCCGACGAGATAGACATTTCCTCAACCATAGAGAGATACAAGGGTGAGATCAAGGAACGTCTCGTCCAATTTCTGAAGTTCGCAGATATTCCTGTGGATATTGAGCCGTTTATCGAGATCGCTACCACAAATCCTTCTTTCGAGGAGTCGGCCATGTTCGATGACATGGTTGACTTGATCCTGAACGAAAAATTTGACGCGTACGTTTTCGACACGGCACCTGTCGCACACACCTACAGACTCTTGGGTATGTCCAAGGTCTACAACCTCTGGCTCAACAAGATGATCAAGAGCCGTGAAGAGTCTATGTCTCTGCGGGCGAAACTGTCTTTCCGGAAAGAGAAAATCGTTCAGGAGTTGAGAAAGGACCCTCTTCTAATCTCGCTAGCTGGAACCAAGAAGAAAACAGAGGAGGCCAGAAGACTTCTCACAGACTCAGAGAGGACCGCGTTCTTCTTTGTGACATTGCCGCTCGCGCTTCCTATCGCGGTGATTGAACGGTTCATTACCTGGGTCCAGGCCTTCCAGATTCCTATTGGAGGAGTAATCGTCAACGAAGTTATTCCAACGGTTAACTCCGAGAAGTTGTCGCCGTATGTTGCGAATCGGACGAATGAACAGGCGGGATACTTGAAAATGGCTGAACAGAAGTTTCCGGGAATGATAAGAGCGGTTCTGCCTCTGTTCGAGAGGGAGGTTAACGGCCTGGATATGGTTTCCAAGATGGCTCAGAGCCTGTCTTTAGGCTCAGAAGCGAGAATCTGAGCGTTTTCTCTCCTATTATGCCTTATAAAGCCTCAAATTACCCACTATTCTTATATTTTGGACGTCTCGCTCCGCGTACGTGATCTGAATTGTATGAATCGCTCATAGTAATGCTGAGCGGTATCATCGTCTACAGTGTCGTCTATCAGTTCTATGTGAAATGGTTCGACCGGAGTGTCGTGCAGTCTGATCCAAATCGTCCCACGCCAGCCCATACGTACATGGATGGTGTCGAGTTCTTTCCATCAAACAAGTATGTCATGTTGGGCTGGCACTGGAAGAGCATCGCAGCGCTCGGACCAGTGACAGGGCCCGCCTTAGCAATAGTCTGGGGATGGTTGCCCGGATTTCTCTGGATACTGATCGGAAATTCGTTGTTGGGCTGGTTACACGACTACAATTCGATGGTCTCATCTGTAAGAAACGAGGGCGCATCTCTTGGACCTTTAACGTATCAGCTGATAGGAACTAGGGCGCGAAAGGTACTTGTCGCCTTTCTCGCGTTCTACTCGATCCTCATATTCGCGGCTTTCCTGGGGGCGCTCCTTCCTGTGGTCAAGGGCACGGGCGCGGGAGGTGCAGCCGCGATGGTATCGTTCCTTCTGATCGCAACAATAGGAGCCGTGTCTGGCTTTGCAATATTCAGGGCCAAGATCAATGTTGTAGCCGTTACCGGAATCTCTCTAGCAGCGGTCGCTCTATCCGTCTATCTCAGCCAGGTCGTGTTTGGAACGGTGATCAACTCAGCCTTCATCTCCGCCGTACCTGATGTACAGTTGCAGGAGGATATCCTCTTGGTTTCCATGCTAGGATTCAGTTTTCTCGGAGCGGTCCTGCCGCTCTGGAGTTTTGCCATGCCGATAAACTATCTGGGATTCTACGTAGCCTACTTCGTGATCGCAGCAATCATAGGAAGCTCGTTCGTTGCGCCTCAGACTTTTGCTCAGCCTCTCTTCACAAACTGGTTCGCGCCCGTCTCGATAGGCGCCGGATCCGGGCTGATCAGTACCATATCGTTTCCTCTATGGCCTCTCCTCTTCGTCACTATAGCGTGTGGTGCGTGCTCGGGTTGGCATGGCCTGATTGGGTCGTCTCTTTCATCCAAGCAGTTGGACAATGAGGCTGACGCTCACTTCGTTGGCGGAGGTGGAATGTTGCTTGAAGGGATCCTGGGGCTTACATCAGTGGTCGCGGTTGGGGCCCTTACATCGACAAAAGGTGGTGCACTATCCCTCTATGTGAGTGGTGGAGCCAAGTACCTTAGTAACCTGCTGATCCCGTCGGCCGCATCGACCGCGATCATGGCCCTTATGGTTCTGATACTGGGGCTCACGCTGACCCAGCTGGCCCTCCGGTTTGCGAGGCTGGCCATCTCAGAGATGGTTGGACGGCGTTTTCTCAAGAACATCTACGTTACCTCGATTGTCGTGTCGATAATCACATTCTTGCTTACGAGCACGAGGTTCAGTGCTCCTTGGGGTTTCATCTGGACTCTGTTTGGTGGCTCCAACCAACTCCTTGCCGGTGTAACACTCCTCGTTACAACACTTTGGCTCGCAAAGATCCGAAGGACAACATTGTTGACGGGTATACCGGCAATATTCATGCTAGGCACAACCATCGTTGCGCTAGGCTATACTGCCTATGCCACGCTCGACATTGCTATGACGACGAGCACACCATTGAAGATCTACGGAAACGCAATTGCGGGCGGAATCGCAATAATACTGACGATTCTTGGCATAGTGCTGTCATATGATGGCTTCCGCGCCTATCGGCGGATCAGAGTCGGGGTAGTCGGCGTGCCGCCCATGATTCCGGGACCAGTGCTCGCCAAGTCTATCGAAGCGGAGACGCCGCAACCAAGCCTCACTAACGAGTTCGCTGAAAAGTAGATAGCATTCTGTCGGGTGCTGGCCCCTAGTTACTAGTCTTGGTCTTCTCGGATATCGAAGTTGTCGCGGCTCTAGCCACTATCCTCGTCGTCGTCTATTTTCTCGGGACCTACTACAAGCACAGGATTCTTAAGCGATACGCTCACTGGTTCGAGGAGAGATTCTCCCGGAGGGCCAGGGTGAAGTTTGCATCGTTCGGGCATGCTGGTCTCAGAATAAAGTGTGAGATGAACAGTTCATCTGACGGGTTCAAGGAGCTAGAGTTCGCGTTAACGCTAGGTGCCAGAGAGAATCTGATCTACTACCCCTACTCGTTGATTACCCGGGATTCTGACAGGCTGAATTGCTGGGCTACCCTGACCGACCCAGTAAAGTTCCAGGTTGAGATTACGAGGCTGAGGAAGAACATGAAGCTCACCTGGGATACAGCTGGCATTGAAGAAGTCAAGATCCCACAACTCAGTGAACTGGGGTACAGGGTCTATTCGAAGGGTGTCGATTTTGCGAACCAACTGGTCGACCGGAGTGGTTTGGTTGCGAGATTGAAAGATCTGAACACCGTTGATTCTCTGATGCTTGAGGAGGAACCGTCGAGGCTCCACCTCGTGGCGAGGCTGCGCATGGACGAGCTGGCTAAGACGATTGATCTTATCTCTCTGGTTGGACGATCGATCGAGTGAGAAACTCGGGTCGAGGCTATTCGACCGGAGCGCTCTAACGCGTCGAGTATCGATGCTCTTAGCTCTTCGTAGCCCGGAAATTTGTTGAAGACCTTGTTCCCTTGAATCAAGATGCATGGAGTCCTTAGGATTCGGTGCCTGATCGATAACCAGACTCCTTGCGGCGACGCCGAGTCCACTGGATCGAGTACTACTGACCCGCCGAACTCTGTCTTGAGCTTCTGCGCTATCTCAGAGAGCTGGAAATATTGCTTCTTAACATCCTCCGGGTAGTCTTCCAGCTGTTCCGAATAAGGAGCCATGCCGGTCGCGTGCATGACCTCCATACAGTGCTGGCAGTGAGCGAACAGAGTGGGCATGATGCCGACAAAAGTAACCTTCAAGGGAACACTAGGCGAAGAAGAGTGACCCGGTCTCACACTATTCGATTCCTCGTTCTGACATATAAGCGAACTTTCTCCTGTCAAGTGTGGGATAAGGATCTGACCCGCTGCCCGATCTCTTGTAGCGTCCCCTCTATTCAATGATATTCGAGTCTCTCCGAGGCTACCGTAGTCCACTTTCGATCATACTTGAGGAATAGGACTCTCAGTGAGAGTCCCTGATTCTCTTAAATGGTCACCGTCAGACGAAACGCGGGCAATGTGATGAGAAGGAGGTGTGTTGATTTTGAATAGAAAAGAAGGAATCATTGTGACCATTGTAGTACTCGCCACTTTCATCACTGGGACGTTCGCATCTGCATCGGCATCTCAGGTGCTCAACGTGTTCGTCACAAACTTCCCCAAGACCCACCTTGGACAAGAACCCGCGTCACTTGTCACGCTTCGCTGTCAAGGCTCTCTCGTGATAGCTCGCGAACTGTTCTGTACTAGATCGCATTCTGATGGAACTGTACAAGAGAATTTCACGGTTCCAGCGGGTTCGGTCTTGGTCGTGACCGATGTCTCTTGGAGAATAGATCGGGGCAGGGGCGATGCGGGGAACTCGACGATTTTCACCATCGAACTCAGACAACACTTAAGCAACCAGCGAAGCTTGGTTTTCATCTCCTACCAAGTAGCCGACGTGGATGGCGTCGCGTTCAAGGATGAGCATCTGACAGCAGGTTTCGTCGTTTCACCCGGAGTTACGATGATGGCACCATCGGACTCGCTTGCCATGTTGTATGGATATCTGGTGAAAACTGGATAATTCCTGATGGTGCTAGAAGTCGTCGCGGAAAAACTGTCAAACTCCCTCTTTTTTCCTAAGCCCGATAATCTTGACTGTATGGTCGTGTTAATTTTTCGCCGAATCCCGAACTGAACAGATCCTGCCAAGAGAGAGGAAGTGCACGATCGCTCACGGGTCAGGGTAAGATCTCCAAGCAACCCGCTTCAATGATCAGGTTGCCGCGAATTTTGCTCTACCAAGGGCATAGTCCGGCGTTCTTCACGCGAAAATATCTGCACTATTGTGCTGGCTTTATCCTGATCTTCTTGTGCCCGCGGGCTTTCGAGGGAACCCACCCGCCATCCTTGGTTCGCTTGTAGCTTTCATTGTAGTATTGTCCAAAGTCGCTGGGGTTGAGGAGGGCGTCTGCTGGGACTAGGGCCCCCCAGCCCCGTCCTCTCATGAAGATCTCATTGAAGTCCGGATTGTGGATCAGATCCTTCGAGTTGTCGGGGCGGTCGTGCCAGACCTCCATATCGAGTATACGCAGGAGTTCTCCCCGATCCGCGATCAGTTGGGAAGCATCATCCGGCCCAGTTGGCTTTCCAATCAGGTCCCCCCGATGGACGGCGATTTCTTTGTCGTTGAATCTGAGGGTTCCCGACCCTTCGAGAATCAGATAGTATTCATCGACTTCGCTGTGGCTGTGTAATCGAGCGGCCGATTCCCCATTCTCGATCACTTCGACCCTGAAGGCAGTCCGGCCGGGCCCGAGCAACGGCATGAGGAATCGTGTATAGTATCCTTCTCGTTTCCTCGTTAGCGAACGTTCAGATCCGTCTAGCTTACTATCATCAAAGACGTTTATGACAGGTTTCCTCCAGAGGTTCTCTGAAAGCACCCCGTCCTTCTTCAGGTAAACTTCGTTTGACCAGAAAGATGCTAGGCGTAACAAGAAATCCATTCCCTGCTCGCTCAGGGAGGGTATCGTCAGAGTCAGCTCGCTGCTAGAGTTCCGGTTCAGGTTTCCTGCTTTCTTGCCGAGCTCGTCCCAGAGCCAGTTTGTAAACGGTATCAGTCTTCCGCCGTGTCCTTCGGGGATTGTTGGCTTCTCAAAGAATAAGGTCCAGGCCAGGTCTACTCTTATTGCTCCCTCACGTACGATTTCTTCGAGTATCAGCTTCATGGTTCCAGATGTCATGTTGGAATGTATTGATGAGGGTTATCCTTCTCGGAGGTTCAGCGTCGTAGATTTTACGAGGTCTTTGGAATGCTGGGAAGACCGAAGGGCCTGCTTCTCAATGGGTTTGACCAGAATGAGATGATGGGAACATACCAGATGAAGAGCCTAACGTGTACTCCGAGGAAGAACCAGTCCCATGGAACAGCCAGAGATAGTAAGACTACGATTGTCAGGAGAGTTAGCCTGTTTCGGGTCCTTCGAAGCCTTACCATCTGGTCGCCGTCGACAAGTTGTTTCTCTTCTTGTGAGATGATGTGTGCGAATCCAGCGAGGATGAGAAGTGTGCCTGCGTAGTCGATCGTGAATAGGATTGACCCGTAGTCTTGATCCACAGCAGTGTTGTACAGGGACACTGCCTGGTCGAACAGGTAGGGGATTATCGCGACAAGGATCAACAGTAACACGTTCAGGAATGTTACGAGACGGGTCTCGACCAGCAATACGGACATGTCGCTGGTACAGATTATCCAGCTGGTGATCAGGATCAGAAAGACGAAGAGAAACTCGAGAATGTTCCTGTTGAAGACTTCGGACTCGCGACGACAATTGAGGAATCTGCTGGAATACCGCCGCTTATCTTGATCGCTCTTGGGACCATAGGTGGCGCTCTTGTTGCAGGCTTTGCTGCAAAGATGGGTCCGATACTTGGGATTACCTCAAGAAGAAAATTGTCAATGTCGCCCACAAACCTCGAAACTGTGAGGGCACGCGAATAGAACATCTTTTTCATTACAATGGAGCAAAAGTGTCATGCACACTAAGAACCAAGGACTCGAGTGTTGTGCAGAAGGCGCTTGACGAATGGAAGAACGTTCTCACCGAAGTCCAAGATATGGCAGAGAAAAAAAACTTACCGGGAGATGAATCGTATATCTACTTTCATTTCCGAGAGGAGCATTGGAGAATAGATGATGCGACCATCATGAAACCATTCTTCGATCGCGTTAGGTTCGATTACACAACCGGCAAGTGGAGATCAGTAGATCCACATGCAAACAGGATTCAGAGACTTTCAGAGAAAGATGAAGAAAGGAGAATTGTCAGAAGATGAGGATTCGACCCCGAGAAACTAGGCAGATCAAACATCTGAAATGAAGATCTACAAGCGGGCGGAATGAGTCACCAAGGACCTGTATGCCAAAGTCTCAACCAGCTTGGCACGATCACATATGAGACGGAACGACTTGCATAGGTCGTCGAGGAGAATTGGCCCTGTTAGGTCGCTCCCCTGGTTTCGGAAAAAATTCGCTACTATTCAGCTAGGACAGTTCCTGCAAGGATATAGGGGCAATCTTCCGGTAAGCCTCGCCCGGGTTCAAGCGTCTTTCCTGAACAGTCAACAGAGTCTCGACAGATATTCCGAATAGCCGTTCGTTTTCCTCTAGGAATGGAAGGATCAACTCCCAATCCTCCTTGGTGAAGTCCTCCAGCAGTCCTCCGTTCAGCTGCTTATCCGTAACCTTTCGATATGGATCACGAATGAATATCGCTCCACCTGAGGCCAGTGAGAACAGGTTGCTTCCCGGATACGGATATTCTTGTTCAACGAATTGTCCATCAAAGGATGGTTTCAATCCGTTGACAACGACAAACCCTCCGCCACTATGCGGGTCTCCAGCCATGAACGACTCTGCAAGATAATCCAAGCATGTTCCGTTAATCACTACTCTCGGCCTTCCTACTGCGTTGATCAGTGGGCGTCCTGCTGCGTTGCCCAGCACGTACACGTCACCGCCCTTTGCTGCGTACATGAATGCCTGGCCCACATCGCCGTGAACCACTAGCTTTCCGTACTTGAGAATCTGCGCGGCCTGGTCTTGAGCAGCCCCATGAACCGTGATCTCGCAGCCATCAATGCCTGAGGCGACGTAATCGCCGACATCTCCGTAGCAATCAATCTTCAAGCCGTTCGTTCTTGGCCCTAGGCCGCTTCCGATGAATCTATGGCCTCGCAGGTTGTAGAGCAGAATGTTCTTCCAGCCTTGACCATACGCCTCGACAACGAACCTTGCAGCGCTCTCACTTCCTTCAGCCGGGAACTCTAGAGTATCAACAACTAGTACCTGTTCGTCCACCAGTGGATGGACCAATTTCGCTCTGTTCTTCCAATCCAACCGAGTATACAAATCATAGTTCGACATCGAGATAGAAGCGAAGACATCGTTCAATGCTTCGTGGTATAGTTGCAGTAGTGAGCTTCGTTTCTTTCTCCCTGTGTCGTAGATTCTGTCGTAGAGTAGTGAGAGTGCTTTTATCGCGAACTGTTGGGACTCTTGTCCCTTCATAGCCAGCCGTTTCAGCTCTTCAAGAATCTCCCCCACGTACTGGAAGCCAGCATCCTTCAACGCGGGACGAACATATTCATAGAATCCCAACGGGTCCTGCGTACCGGGACCCTTCTGCAGCTGAATCGCAATACTAGCGTTCAGAGAGACACTAGAACCCACATTCGGCAGCCAGTCCTGCTCCGGAAGCTCTATCGTCTTTCCAAACTTGTCAGCACACTCCAGTTCCTTCCCATCCTCACCATCTTTCACAGTAAAGAGGAATGCTCCACCATCCGTGAAGCTTCCACCCCTCGCATTCCAGTACGAATCCGCAAATCTACTTGGAATTTTCTGATCTTCCTGCAGCTTTCCTAGAACCGCATTGATCGCTTGTCTCTCTGACGCGATAATCCCGATCTTGACCGGACCCTCCTGAACGGCAAACACTTGCGGTCTCAGCATCGACGTATCAGTTATCCCGAGCAACTGCCACGCATTCCGCTCCACATCATTACGTGCAACAATGAAGAACCATGGCCCATCAGGGGACCCGTGAATATGCGTCGACTGGATCAATCGATAGATCTTTTTCTTGTCCTCCGGCAGCATCTCAAAATCTCTCTCAGTTGTCGGTGCCAGAGCTTCGATCAGATACTCCAACGGATACTTGTAGACACGGCTGAGAAGGTCGAACAGTAACACAGAAACCTCCGTATCCGTCAAGAATAACGGGTGAATGTTCCGCTGGGCCAGATACTCCATTATCGAATGATAATTCGCAAAATCACCATTATGCACCAACGCCTCGTGCAATCCAACGAACGGATGCGCACCGCCTGGATGCCAGACCCGGCCCTTCGTCGGATACCTATGATGACCAATCCAGACATGAGCCTTGAAATCCTCTAGACGGTAGTACCTGACAACATCATCTCCATAACCCACCAGCTTCAATACAACCATGTTTTTCCCATGGCTGACGACGAAGGCCTTCTTCTCCCCCAGCGACGAGTAAAACTGCTGATTCAGTCGGTAAGAGTTCTGGTAAAGAAATTCATCCTCTACTTCGTTTTCCTTGAGCCCCTCTAAACCATTCTTATGAGCAAAATCCGCAAGAACGTCTCTCTTAATTCTTACAAAGTACCTGAAAACCTGTGGCGGTTCCACCTCTAGACCCGGAACTGATCGATAGTCATCAACGGCATCCACTTTCCCCTCGTAGTCAACAAAAAAGAAAGGCCGAATGTGCTCGTCCTCGACCCGTTTTCTAACAGACCGATCCAGATACGCAACCTGCAATATGTAGTCCTCCTCCAGAATTTTCTTAGAGACGCCTAGCTGTTCTGGGACCAGTCCGACAGCTGCAATCCCACCACCTTTCCCGTTTCCGCGGTTCCGCATCTGGACAAGAGATTGGAGGAGATATTTTCCTTCAAGTGGGGCGTTACATGCCAGGCCTACGACGCCGCATCCGCCCTCCGCCTCTTGGCTGCCGACCTGGATCCTTGATACTGGCAGTGATCTTCTTGAATCAATAATCTGTTGTCCAGACAATGCTCTCACCTGGTCACATCTTTTCCAGGATCGGTTGGAGGTCAGGCGGCCTCCAGTTCTTCGCCTTCAGTATCTTGCCGTTCGGGGCGCGGAGGACCCTGGGATCTCCCTTGCTCATGTTCGACTCATGAACCTCTCTGAAGATGGGTTCGAGATCGATTCCATAAGAGACGCCGGTTCCGTAGATGACATACAGGAGATCGGCGAGCGCATCGGCTATCTTGACTAGATTCTTATCGTTCGCCGCTTTCTCGAACTCTCCCTGTTCCTCACGGATCAACTTTATCCTGAGTTCCCTAGTCGCTTCGTCTACAAGACCAGGGGAAGAACGGATGAAGACCCCGAACCGGCGGTGGAACTCCTTGGCCATCAGTTGTTCTGAATTCATTTGTACCGCACCAGCAGGTCTCTTCTTCCGCGAAGCTCTCGGACACTCTCCAGCCCGAAACCAGTCAATATGGATCTTAGCCGCTTCGACCATGCAGTGAAGAGATTGACAATCCTCGTCTCCCCCCACTCAGGATCGACAAGTCGAGACAGTTCCGGGTCCGTCGTTGTTATCCCGACCTGGCAACCGCGTCCCCTCTCACAATTACCACAATGCGTGCAACCGACGGCCACCGCTTCAGCAGTCGCCACCACACAACCATCAGCACCCAATGCAATCGCTTTCGCTACATCGTCAGCGGTCCTGATACCACCACTAGCTATCAACACAGTATCGTCCCGGACCCCTTCAGATTCTAGATAATCGTGGACCTTTGGAATCGCATACTCGATCGGCATTGCAATGTTCTTCTTCGCAATCTCCGGCGCCGCCCCCGTCCCGCCGTAGCCACCGTCGATATGGATGATGTTCGCGCCAGCATAGTAGCTCCCTATCGCCACCATGTCCACATCCGTCGGCGTGGACACTTTCACAGACACAAGCGCGCGAGGATTAACCGTCTTTATCCAGTCAACATGCTTCTTGTGATCCTCCACCGAATAGGGAGTAAAGACTAGTAAACATTGATGACTCCCGCATCTTCGCAACCTCCGACGTGACCTTGTCCGCTAGTAAATGCCCGCCAAGACCCGGCTTCGCTCCCTGCGCATACTTGAACTCGACAATCGGCGCGTACTGTATCGTCTCCTCCCGGACCCCGAACATGCCCGTCGCCACCTGTGTAATCACATGATCACGATACGGAACAATAGCATCCGGATAACCACCCTCACCAGTAGACGTGTAGGTCCCGATCTTCTTCGCAGCCCGCGCCCTCGCGAGCATAAAGTTGAGAGAGATCGATCCAAAAGACATTCCCCCACCATAAATCGGCAAAGGAATCTCGATCTTCCGACCTTCCCCCCTCTTGTTCAGCGAGATTGAAAGGTCAACGCTATCCTGATCAACTTTCGGAAAACCGTTGTTCTTCCATCCGAGAACGTCAAAACCCCCACCCGAATCCCCAATCTTATACTCCAAACCGTTCTTCGGCAAATCCCCCGTCAACGCCATCGCGTAAGTCGCCAGAATCAGCTCCGCGGTCCAGCGCTTGTTTCCCAGCCCCGCCGGCAGACCGTGCCGCAAGGTCGGAAGAACCTCTAGCCCGTGATGGATTCTTTCCGAATGTTTTTCCACAATGAGTTCTATGTTGCCCATGCTATCCCCTTGAACGACTGCTCTCGCAGTTCCGCGTCCATCATCGACCGGCCAATATCCCCGCGCATCCGTCTAACATCGCGCATGCCCATCGCGCTGAGAATCTCGATCAATTGATCATGCCAAACCCCAAACAGATTCACAAGACGCTGCGCACCCCACGCTGGGTCAATTTTTTTTGGTTTCAGTTGACAGTTCGCTCTGTCCCGGGTCTCGCCCTGGAACTCTGCTTGTAAAGCCACGAGAACAGTTGTATCGATTCCGACAAGATCCGCGCCGCAGATGATCGCCTTCGGAACATGCTCCGCGAGAGTTATTCCTCCACTCGCAATGATCGTGACCTGGTCCCTGAGTCCCTCTTTCACTAGCCGCTGGTGGACCTCTTTTAGCGAAGCCGAGACATGCTTGGTTTCCTTCGAATAATCCTGACCATGATAATCAGCATACAAGTGCAACCCGTGCACTCCCTCTCGTGCCAGTTCGCATGCAACCGTTCCAGTGTCCTCCCGCAGAGGAATTCTCGCAATAACAATTGAGGATGGAAGCCGGCTCGCCAGCTTCTCGAACAAATCTGATCTTTCAGCATGATATTCCACAACAGCCGGTTTCTTCTCTATCGATTCATCGAAGCTGTTCTCATCAACAATCGGAACGAGATTCCGGCCGAGGTCCCCCATCGTCTGGTCATGGGAAACAAACAAGGTCCCAAGCTTCTTCGATGCTATTCCGACAGCCTCTCGAACACTCCTGTCTCCGGTAGGTAGTTCATCGAAGACTATCGGCACTGGAACCTCGACAGCGAGAGGACTACGATCTATCTTGCCAAAATCCACGCTCGCAAGCTTTCCGCCAATATCAACACAGGTCGAAATATACTCGCGACCATAAACACCATCCCTGGTCGGACGGACAATCTCTGACATATCCGTCCAAATACCATCAAACCCCTTCCCACCGAACGCGCCCTTGTAGCCCATTCCCTTGACCGGAATCCTCGCGGTCGACGCCTCATTCCAGATGGTGAAGACCGCTTCCGGCGTCCAGAACGAATCACCCAGTCTCTTGTATTCTTCCGACTGTTTCACCGTCATAATGTGTGGATATTCCTGGACACACCTCATGCACCCGACACACTTGTGTTTCAACGGCTTGAACCCGCCAAACCGCCCACCGAAAACCCCGTAGATGCAAGGCCTGCTGAGAACGACTTCCTTGTTGAGCTTGAACTCGAAAGCCTCATGCACCAACATCGCCGCAAGCCGGAGCTTACGCGCGCTCACATCAAACTTGTTCGGAATCTGATAGACATGTGGAGCCGGTTTAGTTTCTATCTTGAAACGCTCATACTTAGAGGGCTTGGCGGTTTCAGAGTCCAAGACCTAGCCTCACTATTGCCCTCTACAAACGCTCAGGAGAGGGGGAATATGCCGTACAAATATAAGCTCTACGCGATTTGGACTAAACGTTTGTCCAGAAACTGCGGTCGAACCATCACATAAGCAAATTACGATCTGAAAGCTCGAAAGTGCTGAAGGCTTTCATGAATAAGAGGAATGGCGAGACCGTCGAGACGACACTTGGCTTTGTTCTCGGAGTATCGGCCATGGTCTTTGGTTACGGGCTTTTCATCAATGGTTGCAACTCCGTTTTTCCCAGTCCTTCGAGCATTTCCTCCTGTCGACTAGCCGGCTCCAACTTTGGTGGACTTTCGGGAATAGTTCTCATGTTACTCGGACTAATAGTCGTAGCTGCGAGCATCGCGGTCTTGAGAGGAAGAAATACCCAAAACACATGGGTAGGTGTCAGAGGATTATCTGGCACTATCTTATTGGTAGATTAAGGAATGGATGTAATAGCTTACCAATTGATAAGCAGCATTTGCTGTGAAGGACCACTTGTATGGAGAACACTTATGTCGAGCTTCAAGAGATACCTGTCCTCCGCGTCCGAGCCGATATGAAGGGGAAAGGGCCATCTGCCGCGTTCGACCTGTTGGAGTCCAAGCTTCTTTCTCTGAAGGGACGCAAGTTCTACGGCACCTTCCAGCCTACGCCCGACGGAGAAGAGTACTACGCCTGCGTCGCGCGAATAGATTCTGACGATCCCCAGATGCCGCTGGAGACAGGAGTGATCCCAGGTGGATGGTACGTTCGCCGCAAACTCATGGATTGGGAGAAGAACCTCTCCACGCTACCCCGTCTCTTCGAAGAAATGGCTCGCACTCATGACGTAGACCCGAAACGTCCCTCACTGGAGTTCTACCGAAGCCAAGCAGAAATGCATCTCTTCCTTCCCGTGAAGAGTCATCCTCCGATCGAAGCAACATAGGTGACCGTTCTTCACCGTCGAGAACTCATATGCATGTGCCTTCGTGTACGATGCGCTTAAGTGTCCAGGGAGAGAGATTCTAGTCTGGTCGAAGCAAGGAGGTAGAACGTCTTCCGAAACGGTCTGGGCTCCAGAACGGTAATCGTTATACTACTGACGCTCATGATTTTCGGAACCGTTGGTCTAACGAGACCAGTTCTTGCAACAACTCCAGATTTCACAGTGTCTGCGAACCCGGCCAGGGTCGTTGTCCCGTTGGGATTCTGGGCTGAGACTATGCTCACCATTACTAGCTTGAATGGTTTCGAGGGCACAGTCCAGCTTGAAGCACCGGTTGGACCCAGCACGGGTCTTGATGGAGCAGGGTTTTCAACCGGGATGACGCTAAGCCCGAATGGTAACGTGAACACCGATCTTCAGCTAACCCCTGGAGACACTCCCGGCAACTATGATCTGACAATCGTTGCGACAATCGGTTCCATATTCCACTCCCTCGTGATACCGGTCACAGTCTCGCCAGTGTCAGGTCCAGACTTTACCACGCGGCTTTGGGGATCATATTCAACCCTTCAAGAAAGGAGCATCATGATTAAGGAGGAGGTGGTCAGCCTCGGCGGCTTCAGAGGCCAAGTGAGCCTGTCGGCCACGGTCACACCGGAAATCACGGACGCTCCGATAGTATCTTTCTTGCCGAACACCGTCGATCTTTCAGCAGGCACTCAGGCCGTTTACACCACAATGGTTTCTACAGTCAGGACAACCCCCATCGGAAATTATGTCGTGGCTATCTCGGCATCGAACGGGACAATATCCCATGTTTACCAAGCGATCGTGATGGTTGGAGACTACCGGCCACCCTCGGAACAGCCTGCGCCAGGTAACAGCACCACGACGGGCAACAGTCAGCCCTTCATTAGCGCGGCCAATGTATCATCGGCAGTGTCCACACTCCGCTCGTTCTGGTGGCTGCAAACAATCATCGGACTCTCCATTGCAACCTTGGTTGTCTACCGGAGAAGACCCACTCTCAAGGAACATTGACCGAGAGAGCAAAGCGAAGGGCGTGGGCGTGCCATCGGTACTTTATGCTTCTTCCTTCTGCTCCACGTTCGCATGCGTAACGTGAGAAAGACTGGATACTGATCTTTTTCTCTCGCGTAACTTTTCTTTCCCCGTAACTCCTCTTTTCTGCTAACTATTATGTGACCCCCCGGGCAATTCGGCGACCCGCACTATCTCCGCGCCAAGAGCCCAAAAGCGTTTCTGCGAAAAACGGTAGACGAACTATGTTGGTCGTCTCCTTCGGGTCGGATAGCCTGGGATGACCCGATAATTCCAGGGATTGAAGGATGCTCCTCGATGATCCTAAAATCTCAAATATTCACTCTCAGCCGAGAGAAGCTGAAATCCATTGAACTGATGTGTCCTGGTATTTCTTTCCGGGACCCCGGCGGATCTCTCTGTTGCCTTGCATGAGCGCCGAGGAGGGGCGCCTTGATAGAAATACCCAGGAATGTGGTAGGTGGAAAATGATATGAAAATGAAGCTAGCAGCTCTAGTTCTCGTAGTTCTTTTACCAGTTCTAGCAGTAACCGCCGCCTACGCAACAAAACCCGCGATTGGGACCGGAACGGTAACTCTCTTCAGTAGCAACCCAGTTGGATCATCGCGACCGGCCGGGGGCAACACGATTGCCACATTCAAGAACACCTTCCTCCTCACAGGAACTCTAACGGGGACAGCTGTGGCGCTAGAAAGGGATGTAACCCACACATCAGGCGACAGTAGCTTCACAACCTTCCATGGAGAAGCCAACTTCACCGCCTCCAACGGCGAAGCCTCCTCAGGCACGCTAGTCATCCGCTACGTCGGAATTAACAACGGGACATTCGTCCACGGCCAGTTCGTGATCGTCGGCAATAGCGGCACAGACAGCTTTGCAGACTTCCATGGACAGGGATCCTTCTCCGGCAAAGCAGGCATAGGGGTGGCAATGAACTACACCCTGAAGTGGCATATCGACCCGGCATCACCAAAGACGAAAACCACCGCCTAACCTCCAAAGGTTAGGCCCCGACCCTTTTTCCTCGCCTTGAACTGAAGCGGAGCTTCTTGCCTTCCGGGGATATCGGAAAATCTCTGGCACACGATGACATGCACAAACCATGATCGAAATCTTATCTGCAGTGACCAAACTCTAGGGTCGATAATTGGTAGAACGGTAGAGGCATTATCTATTTCTCCACCTATCCGCGAGATGGTCATCCACGTCTTTAGTACCTTGTTGCGTAAGTTTATTCTATTGTGGGGCGAACGCGATAGTACTGTGGAGTCTTGCTCTAGGTTTCGATTGGCTTAACCTTCAACAGTAAACGTTGCTTATCCGGCGAGGACGGATAGCAAAACGGAGGAGAGACGGCCACGCGTTACATATTGACAGTTGACTTCGAAGAAGACAACGACATCGACAGTTTCATCCGGTTTGTCCAGTACCACACTAAACGCTTGAAGTGTCCCAGCAAGGACGTGTTCATCCGGCTCGCTCACGAATGGGAAAAACAGCTGGTGAGCCACCCTGAGCCAAACAACGGCATTGGAATCAAGAAAGAGAAGAAAAAAACGCTCAAAGAACCATCCGAGTAAATTCAAGATCCGGGTACGATACAAGTACCACTACTACCGCTGGATCAACACCCAAGACTACGGCAGCTTCAAAGACATCTACGAAAAATACAAAGACCAAGGATACTCCTTCTGGTGTGTCCCAAAAGGAGACACTGTGTTCACCAATCCCGGAATACAATCAATGGGTGAGCAACTAGACTCGATAGTATCCGCAAATGGAAATTACGAGCTTCCAACTCGATATTTTGAAAGAGATTATGCTGGAGACCTCGTCGTCGTAAAGCCTTTCCTCCTACCTGAGACGAGGCTAACTCCGGAACATCCAGTCCTATCGTGCGAATCAAATCCACAGAAATCAAAGTGGTACGATCCTCAGACGAGACCGTTATTGAAAAAAACTTGGAAGTCCGCAGGAGAGTTAACTGAAAGAGATTGGGTCTTCTTCCCACTCTTCAAAGGCAACAGAGAGGGAGATCCCGAGCTCCTCTACCTCCTCGGCCTATACATGGCCGAAGGGTATCCCACAGGCAGTCAAGTGTACTTTGCACTGGGACACAAAGAACGACAACTGGCCGAGCACATTCTTCAGATGGCGGAAAAGCACTGGAGCGTCAAGGGCACCATAAACAGTCACAGAAATGGACTGCTAGTACGCTTTTCCAAACCAGCTTTGGCCGACTTCATGAGGAAAGAGTTCGGCAGCAGAGCAGTTAGTAAGAAGATCCCGTCGTGGATCATAGAACAACGCGATCCTCAACCCTTCCTCGAAGGATGGCTGAAGGGAGACGGCTTCAAGCGAGGAAATACGTGGAGACTCGCGACGTCATCCAAAACAGCCGCTTACCAGGCGCTGCTCATGGGTTCTCGGCTTGGCATTCTACCCGCCATTTACAAGGACCATAGAAAGAAACGAGGGATAATCCAAGGGCAAAAGGTCAACGCGAAGCCATCATACGAGATACGATTCCATCAAAACGGCAGCAAATACTCAAACGAGGCAAGTCACGTAGTAAGGACAGACAACGGCTTCTGGGTCAAGATAAACAACATACAGAGAGAAAAATTCTCGGGCAAAGTCTGCAATATGGAGACGCCTTCAAACACCTATCTTCTATCCTTCATCGTTCACAACTGTGCGGATTTGCCTCCGGAGTATTCTAGCCAGGATGGAACTTGGACAGGCTACCGACTAGACGGCGACAAAACCCATACCGAATCCACTTTGAAAAGATACGGACGACATAAAGCGTGGATCGACACCAGCTACAAATTCGAGGGAAAAAACGTGATCCTAGTATACAACGCCGCGACAAAACGACATTCGAAATTGCTTAAGGATCAATAGGGCCCTCACCTTTCTCTCACGTTTTCAGCTCTCTCTAACGGCTAAGTATTCTCTGCATTCTGGGGGGCCTCGTTTGAGGCGTTCTCTAGCTCTCAGCCGTACGAGAGGGAGAACCCAAGAGCAGTATGTATCGAGGCTTTGAGGGCAATTCAGCTTCTGCCCTAGGAGGAGTCGGTGAGGTCTGATGAACAAGGCAAGATTAGAGAGAATCATCCGATCTCTTGCTTATCGCAAACCGATGTCATCTGAAGTCCGACCCAGACAAATTAGCGGGGCCCAGAAGACTGCTGCCGTACTATATTCAAAGATTGTGCCCGAACACAACGCGAAATTCGCCTCAAGAAGGAGGGAATTGCTTTCGAAAGGAGTTCAACTCATATACGTTGACCTAAAGGGGCATGAGAAACCAGATCTCACTTGGTTCGGTGGAAAGAGCATAGTCAGTGAGGACGTTAAGTCCACTGGGCACAAGTCAGATAGAAACGGAAATTATCGTGACTTGTTGCACCTCCATGGTAAGTTGCGGTTTCATACTAGACGCGATTCATTTGCCTTGTCGTGTGAGAGCACGATTGACTCGATCCAAGAGGTTGCTCGTCACTACACGTGACTGTCGAATGTGGCCACGTGAAGTGAGCGACCCTTAAGAGGCGCGATTCAATCCCAACTCGTATGGAGACAGCGATCGTCCAGAAGGAGGCCCTCTGGCGGAACTCCAACTTTCTGAAGCTCTGGACTTCGGAGACTATATCCCAATTCGGCAGCCAGTTCACCGGGCTAGCCCTTCCTCTAACGGCCATAATCATTCTAAGCGCGGACTCCGTTCAGGTGGGAATACTGAACTTCGCGGGGACCGTGCCCTGGTTGATGTTCGGGCTGCTAGCCGGGGTCTGGATTGACAGGCATCGCAAACAGCGCATCATGGTGACCTCCAACATACTTCGGGGATCGATACTCGCCCTAATTCCAATAGCAGCCGTCTTGGGAGTCATAACGAAACTCGGAATTCCATTCCTTTACGCGATAAGCTTCGCTGTCGGGTTCCTACAGGTTTTCTTCGACATAACCTACCAATCCTACCTGCCTTCCCTGGTGCGGAGGAATCAGCTGGTAGAAGGAAACCGCAACCTGCAGGCAAGCGCATCCACAGCCCAAGTGGCTGGACCCACGATAGCAGGGA
Organism: Candidatus Bathyarchaeota archaeon; assembly: GCA_005888745.1. Classification (GTDB taxonomy): domain Archaea; phylum Thermoproteota; class Bathyarchaeia; order 40CM-2-53-6; family 40CM-2-53-6; genus 40CM-2-53-6. The sequence goes on from VBBS01000030.1 coordinate 53,448, forward strand.
TCATCATCAGCATAATCACCGCACCTATCGCGATTGCCATTGATGCAGCCTCTTTCTTCGCATCTGCACTTGCGCTAGGACGGATCGAGCATGAAGAGGTGATCGATAGAGAAATTGCAAAGCCTTCCGTATTGGCTGATATTCGGGAGGGACTTCACGTCGTCTTAGGCGACAGACGACTTCGGATGATCGCAGGCTGCACAGGAACCTCCAATTTCTTCTCAACCGGTCTGGGCACCCTCTTCCTACTTTACCTGATCCAGCCTAGCCCTGCTGGACTTGGAGTTTCCAAGGATCTCGCTGGAGTTACCGCGGGGATCATATTCAGCGTGGCAAGTGTCGGCGCTCTGGTCGGAGTCGCAATCTCCACTAGGGCGGCAAAGAGCATTGGAGTTGGACCCGCCATAATTGGAAGCATACTCATCGGCGGACTCGGAGCGATTCCCTACTATCTCTCCGGATCTCTTACGGTATCTCCCTTGTTTACACTGGGAGGCTTTGGGGTTAACGGGAGCATGCTATCTATCATGGCAGGCCAATTCGTTAGCTTCATCGCGACCGTAGTTTACAACGTCAACCAGGTCAGTCTGAGACAGGCGATAGTACCGCTTCGTCTACAGGGACGAATGAACGCAACAATGCGGTTCCTGGTCTGGGGGACAATACCTCTCGGCGCTCTCACCGGCGGATTACTAGGCGAGTTTCTCGGATTGCGGACCGCGATTGGAATAGCGATACTAGGCGGCTCGTTGGCGTTTCTCTGGGTTCTTTTATCCCCTGTCCGTTCGCTACAGAATATACCCGAACCTCTCGAATAGAAAGGACCCGAACTGTTTATGAGAACGCTTTAGCTAGTCTCTGATAGTCTTCCCTGTCTAGTTTCCATTCAGCTACCTCAGCGTTTTCTTTGACATGATCCGTGGCCACCGCCTTCGGGATCGCAACTACAGAATCGTGTTGTAGAACCCAGCTCAGAGCCACCTGGTTTCGACTCTTTCCCAGATTTCCCGCTATCTCGTCCAAGACTTTGAACGATGATCCCTTTCCTCTCGGAATTTTTCCCTGGCCAAGCGGGCTGTACGCGATCATGGTTAAGCCCGCTTTCTGGCAATACTGCAGGATTCCCGCCTCCACACTTCTATAGATCAGACTGAACTCGACCTGGTTAGAGACAATTTTCTCACGAGATAGAGAGTGTTGCGCCTCTTTCATCTGCTCGACCGAGAAATTGCTTACCCCGATGTGACGGATGAGGCCGTCGCCAACGAGCTTCTCCATCGCCTTCATTGTCTCTGAAATAGGAATCCTCGGGTTCGGCCAATGCAACTGGTACAGGTCCATCTGCTTCAATCCGAGCCTTTTCAAGCTCCTCTTCGCCGCTGCCAACACGTCATCATATGCGAAATGTCTTGGGGAAACCTTCGAAGCCACAAAGACCCTATCACGACGTCCTTCCAGGACTCGGGCCACAACTTCCTCAGTGTGCCCTGCCCCATACATTTCTGCCGTATCGATAAATTTCATCTCAAGATCCAAGCCTAGCCCGAGAGCCTCGATCCCAGCCCTGTCTTGCGAAGAATCCGGTCCCATCTCGCCCCCGATTCCCCATGTTCCGAGTCCAACGACCGGGATTGATTCGTGAGTGCGTCCTAAGTGTCTAAACTGCATAGTGTCTCACACTTACGACTCGAGAAAAGTGCCTTGCGGCATCAAACTTAGCTCGACGCTACGCTAAGAAAGACAGTACTATGCGTCACGAAAATGCTTTTTCCCCATCTGCTCGAAGATACTCAAAAAGAAACGCCAAACCGATGGCGCCCGACCGTAAATCGCCCATTTTCAGCCCCGATCCATGATCTGGGACCATGCCCCTATCTCGCTCCCTGAATCATTCGAAGATCGCCCTAGATCTACTATTCTTTTCCTCTGCCGATAAAGCCTGGTCTGTGGTCTGAACCGCGAGACTCGCTCGGAATCAACACCGGAAGGGAAAATAGTTTCTAGAAAAAAGGGGTCTTAGCGACCGACCCCTGCGTCGCATGAGAGGTGTTTCTCTTTTGCCCCATCTTAGCGACGAGCGTTTCGCCAGGTCATCTCGATCCTGCTCGCCCCCTTTGCGATGAGCTCCTCTCCTATTTCTCGAGCCAGTCTCACGCCTTCTCTAGCAGGACCAGACCTTTCAGCAAACAATCGTTCCTTTCCATCGACTGAGAGGATACACGCCCTCACTTGAATCCGGTCTCCTCTAGCCGCGGCAAGCCCACCGAAGGGAACCTTGCTAGTTCCCTCGAGAATCCGCACTAGTTCCCTCTCGGCATCCACCTCCGTCCGAGTCGGCTGGTGCTCAATCGACCTCAACGTCGCAATGACCTTCAGATTATCCCGTCTCGCAACAATAGCCAACGCTCCTTGACCAGGAGCCGGCATGAACTCTTCGATCGGCAACCGCTCCGAGACTCTCTGGGCAATACCCAACCTGGCGAGACCGGCCTCGGCCAGTATAGTCGCATCGAACTCTCCCTTGTCCACTCTCTCGACCCTTGTCTCAACGTCTCCCCACAGAGGTTCAGGGCGCAGATCCGGCCTGGCACGTCTAAGCTGCGCGACCCTGACAGGGTTGCTCGTTCCAACCCGGCTACCCTTAACGAGATCCCTCAACATTCTATCTCCACTGCTAACCAAGGCCTCCGCTGGAGATCCCCTCTCAGGAACACTTGCAATCACGAGCCGCGCACTCCTATCGATAATCGGCACGTCCTTCATGTTGTGAACTGCAAAGTCGACCCTGCCTTCCAAGATCTGTTGATCGACATCTTTGTCGACTATTCCTCTTTGTTCGAGAGAAAGCATCGACCTGCCATCGTTAGCATCGCCCGCTGTCTCGATTATCTTTCGTTCGATTCTTAGACCAGCGTTTTTTTGGACTATTCGGTCGACAACAAGATCGGTCTGAACCAGCGACAGTTTGCTGTTTCGAGAACCGACCTTGAGAAACATCCTCGGCTCACCGTGGTGGAGGTTTCAACGACAGCATCGACCGCGCAGAATCGAACAGGACGACTCGAGTCTTTGCGATAATAAGCGTATCTTAGAGATCGGTGGGAACTTCGCTCGAACCCTGCGAGGCCACGTCGCTCTTCGGTGAGTGCTGCAACGTCCTCACCACATCCTCCAGTCTTAGATGAGTCTTGTGGAGTCGTATCTCGTCCTCTTCAAAGCCCAGCTCTACCATTCCGTGATCTGTTAGAAACTTAGCGGCCCAAGAAACAGCGTTCCTCGGAATACGCAGCTGTTTCGATATCTCGTCGAGCTTGTGCCAGGCGCCATCTACTATATGCATCCAGACGTACCAGAGAAGCATCGGTCGTGGTCCGCCAGGCATTGTCTATAGGCTCCCCTATTCCCACAACAGCCCCTGTATCCTACTAACCCTAGTGTAACTATGCGATTTTTCACCGAGTAACACGCGAGCGAACCGCAACCCCTTGGGCCCCAGAGTCTCAACCGTTCATGGGTCCGAGAGGAAAGATTCTCACCTTACTCTTCCTGATCATAGTCATCGTTGCCGTCTGGCAGTTCACAGGCCCCGCACTCATTCCTTCAGTCGGGACGAAATACCTCTCCTCAACACAATACGCGAACCGTGGAAGCTGGGTGCTTTTGGAAGTCTCCGGTTACGGGAGAGTCTTTCTGGCGTTCTCTATCGCAAATCTGACCTATCCTCGGACAACTCTCCCGACCTCTTACTCGCTCATCATCGGCAAAGTGAACGAGACCGCGCCATCCTCATACGCCCGAGGCCTTACTCTGAAGATTACAGCGTTGCGCATCCAAGACAACTATGATGGCTCCATTTCCAGCGGGCGCCATCAGGGAACTTTCCAGACGCGGCTCAGGCTACAACCCGGTTCAACTTCAAAACCTCAACAAACCATCAGCTCAAGTTCACAATAAGCTACCAGCTCTACGAGATCCTTGTCTTAGGCTGACTCCTAGATCACTTCTCGACCCAGGTATTCAATATAACCCAGAGTGTCGTCTGATCATTTTCCGATTCCGCTAAAGGATTATTTATCTCGCGCTGAGGCTCGGTTCCGATTGTTGAGTTTTGGCCATAACCTACGACTATATTGACGATTATCTGTATCGCATCGCACAACCAAGAGATCTCCTGTTTCAAAAGATGGAAGAGGAAGCTGACTCCGGAGCAGTTCCTATCATCGGACCGCTCGTCGGTCGACTCCTGTACAATCTCGCCCGCAGTAGCCAGAGCAAGAACGTCCTTGAGATAGGAACCGCCATCGGCTACTCAGGAATCTGGCTCGGAAGAGCAGTCGCCCCACTCAGAGGATCCGTCACAACCATCGACAAAGACGCAGAACGCGTCAAACGCGCTGAGAAAAACATCGCTGAGGCCAAGCTTCAGAAGGTCATCACGGTCCTGAGAGGAGACGCCTTGCACATCCTACCAACTCTCAAAGACGAATACGATCTTGTCTTCCTGGATTCTGACAAGGACATTTACCTCGACGCGTTCAAGTTGAGCGTGAAAAAGCTCCGCAAAGGAGGCCTGTTCATCGCCGACAACACGTTGTGGGGCGGCGACGTGGCGAAAGGCGGCAAGTCCGAGCTGACTCAGACGATGATCAAGTTCAACAAGGAAGTATCCGGATACCAGGGAATGTCGACTGTAATTGTCCCGTTACGCGACGGAGTTCTAGTGGGACTGAAAGAGTAGATGTTTCAAAAACCATTGCACTCTACGGCGCATATATCCCGGGAGGATTTTCCGGGTTACACTACAAGTTTATACGATTCTGTACAAATCTCTTTAATTAGCGGACACGATGTTTGGGGGCTACTCCTGCAGTTCTCGGCTCCGAGGTACGGGGAAGAAGTATAGGAGTTAGGAAAGAACAATGGAAATCCAACAAATACCGAAGGTTCCCCAAGGGGAATTCAGATACCCGAGATCATACACGAAACCCGGCATTCACCCATACGACGCGGTGAAATGGGAGACCAGAGACGCCGTCATAACCGACCACAAAGGACAGACAATCTTCGAACAGAAGAACGTCGAAGTTCCCTCATTCTGGTCCCAAACAGCCACAAACATCGTCGCCTCAAAATACTTCCGCGGAAGACTCGGGACCCCAGGAAGAGAAAGCAGCGCCAAACAACTCATAGGCCGCGTCGCAGGAACCATCGCCCGCTGGGGCCGAAAAGGAAACTACTTCCTCGATGAGGAGGAAGCTGAGACATTCGAGTCGGAACTCACACACATACTCCTCCACCAGATGGCCGCCTTCAACAGCCCCGTCTGGTTCAACGTCGGAGTCGAGGACCGCCCCCAATGCTCCGCCTGTCAACCATACGACGCGATGATAAGCACTCCATACGGCATGACTCCCATTGGCGACATCGTATCACACAACCTCCTAGGGCTGCCGGTTTATGATTCCCACGGGATCACTATAGTAACAGGTGTGAAGCAAAATGGAGTCAAGAAAGTATATCGGATTACAGTATCCAACGGAATCTCAGTCGATGTCACAGCAGACCACGTTGTACTTGCCTCATCCCAAAGACGAACCGCAGGGACTTGGCAGCGTGTCGATGAGCTAAAGATAGGCGCGAAGTTACAACTTCACGCACATAAAGGAATAGAAGCATCCAGACCCAAATTCAACGGAAATATTAATGATCTCGTCCCTGAGGACGAGGCGGCCCTTGCTGGCTGGCGTCAATCTGACGGATTCGTAGGCCAGTACCAGAGTGGAACTAACAGGTCGATGACCCTTGAATTCGAGACAGCGAACCAAGAATACGATTTCGTGCTAGGCAAGGTAAATAGGGTCTTTCAGAACGCTCATTACAATGTAACCCCAGTCAAAGTCAAGAGTCCAGATCTCAACTATAGGAGGGTGAGGACGTACGGTGAGACACCAGCACCCTTCGTAACGAAATACAATCTTCTCAACAGAGGGACAGCGATGCAAGCTCACAAGAATCTGGTTGGAGCGAGCAAAGAGGCCATTGTCGAATACCTGAGAAGTCTCTTTCAGGCTGAGGGATACGTAGCCCTGTCTTCAAACAGCAAGAGTTCTCGCGTCGGTTTCGCCGTGATCAGTAGGTCGCTGGCCAGAGACGTTCAACGGTTGTTGCTTTGCTTGGGAATCTACAGCAGACTCCGTATGAAGAAAGAGAAGAGGCCCGATAGATATGATCTCTGGGAGGTCGACATAAGCATAGGAAGTGAAAGAAAGAAGTTTTCAGAGCTGATTGGTTTCATCAGCACTCGCAAACAAGAACGCCTGCAAGACTCTCTGAAGAACCCGGGCAAGAACTGTCCGGACGTCCGATGGGAAACCATAGTTTCGATCGAAGAACTCGGAGAAAAGCCCGTCTACGACATACAAACACTGAGCGGTCAATACCTCTCGGAGAACATCGTCGTACACAATTGCTTCATCAATTCCGTCCAGGACGATATGCGTTCGATAATGCAGCTCGCCCAGACGGAAGGCATGCTATTCAAATTCGGGTCGGGAACCGGGTCAAATCTTTCATCTTTGCGATCGTCAAAGGAGCACTTGTCGACTGGGGGAAAGGCGAGTGGTCCTGTTTCGTTCATGAAGGGTTTCGATGCGTTCGCAGGTGTGATAAAATCCGGTGGACGGACTCGTCGTGCGGCGAAGATGGTTATTCTCAACGTTGACCATCCTGATATTGAGGAGTTCATCTGGTCGAAGGCGAAGGAGGAGAAGAAGGCTTGGGCCCTAATCGACGCAGGCTATGACGGTGCCGTTGATGGAGAGGCCTACGGCTCCATTTTCTTCCAGAACGCGAACCACAGCGTCCGTGTCACCGACGAGTTCATGCACGCAGTAACGGAGGACAAGGAATGGAAGACCCGGTACATCACCAATCACCAAGTAGCAGAGGTCTACAAGGCCCGGAACCTGATGAGAGAGATGGCCGAGGCGGCCTATATCTGCGGCGATCCTGGAATCCAGTTCGACACAATAGTCAACAAATGGCACCCGTGTCCGAACACGAACCGGATCAACGCGTCCAACCCGTGTTCAGAGTACATGTTTCTCGACGACTCCGCATGCAACCTCGCGTCCCTCAACCTCATGAAGTTTAGAACGGTAGACGGCGAGTTCGACGTTGAATCCTTCGAACATGCAGTCGAGATCGTGATCACCGCCCAAGAGATCCTCGTTAGCAACGCAGGCTATCCCACTCCAGCCATCGAGAAGAACAGCCACGATTTTCGTCCCCTCGGACTTGGCTACGCAAACCTAGGCGCCCTCCTGATGGCGCGCGGCCTCCCGTACGACAGCGACGAAGGCCGAAACTACGCCGCCGCCATATCCGCCCTAATGTCCGGTCGAGCTTACGCCGCATCCGCCCGCATCGCCAAAAGGCAAGGCCCATTCAAGGGATATTCTGTGAACGAGAAACCTTTCCTCAACGTTATCGACATGCACAGGGCCCACGCGTACAAGATTCCTGCTGAGGGAATTTCTGACGAACTCTTGAAAGCTGCTCTCAAGTCTTGGGATGACGCTCTCTCGTTAGGCGAGAGATTCGGATTCAAGAACGCGCAGATATCAGTGATCGCCCCAACGGGAACGATCGCGTTCATGATGGACTGCGATACCACCGGTATAGAGCCCGACATTGCCCTGGTCAAATACAAGTGGCTTGTTGGAGGCGGGGTGATCAAGATCGTCAACAATACCGTTCCCGAAGCGCTAACAAAGCTTGGCTATTCGAAGACCGAGGCCAGCGAGATTCTCAAGTACCTCGAAGACCACGACACAATAGAAGGCGCGCCTCATCTCAAGCCAGGCCACCTTCCAGTCTTTGATTGCGCGTTCAAACCTGCAAAGGGTACGAGAAGCATACACTATATGGGTCATGTGAAGATGATGGCCGCTGTTCAGCCCTTCATCTCTGGAGCAATTTCCAAGACAGTGAACATGCCTGGCAACGTCTCGGTGGACGAAATCGTCGAGACCTACATTACTGTCTACCGTGACGGCTCCAAGAGAACCCAGCCCCTGACCACAACCATTCAGGACAAGGGCAAAGCTGCCGAGAAGACTAAGGAGCAAGTGGTCTTCAAGCCATTCCGACGCCGCCTCCCGGAAGAGAGAGAGGCGATAATACACAAGTTCTCGATCGCCCAGAACGAAGGCTACCTCATGGTCGGCCTCTACGATGACAATACTCCCGGTGAAATATTTGTGGTTATGTCGAAGGAGGGAAGCACTATCTCGGGATTGATGGACGCGTTCTCAACTTCAATTTCCCTCGCCCTACAGTACGGCGTCCCATTGAAGGTGCTTGTGAACAAGTTCACCCATACACGATTCGAGCCAGCAGGCATTACTACCAACCAGGAAATTCGATTCGCAAAGTCCGTAGTCGATTACATTTTCCGATGGCTCGGCCTGAAGTTCCTTCCAAAAGAGGAACAGGAGGCGCTCGGGCTTGCGAGGACAACCCTGGAGAACGGGACGCAGGTAAAACTGGTTGAGCCAGTTGGTTCAAGGGCCGCGGCGCCGATAGTTTCAGAGATCAATGCTCGAGATGCTCCTGAGCTTGCGACCCCCCTAGCGAGCTTCGACAACCAATCCGACGCACCTGCATGTGAGAACTGCGGCATGATCATGGTCCGGGCAGGGTCGTGCTACAAGTGCAATAACTGCGGCAACACTAGCGGTTGCGGATGAGACCTTGCCTACGACTCGACCAGGAGCACTAACCCGTCGGTTTCTCTGACTTTCACAAGGGTCCCTTTTTGTATCATCCCACTTGACGTCTTCGCAGAGAACTCTTCGCTGTTAACAAGTACCGTGCCCGTGGATTCTGTAATGTCAGATGTTGCACGACCGGTTGATCCTATCAATCTCTTGAGAGTTTCCTCAGTCAAATTCGAAGGCGGTTTAGTTTCGCCCGAAAACGCGTAGAACAGAAACCATAGTACGAAGCCTCCAACAATTACAGCGATTATTCCATACAACGCAAGATCGATAGCACTCATACAGTATTCGTCCTCAAACCGTGAAACCCGGGATTAAGTTTTGCTGACGGCTACTGTTCAGAACGTTAAACGCTTCTCCGAAACACTTTCGGGTCCCCCGACAACAAAGAGGTAATGGTCTGCGATAATCACATTGTGTGACTACGAGAAGTGAACCGACATTATAAGCGGCGACAGCACTGTTCCATTCTTGAGGCGAAAAAATTTATGAAATGTTACCCGCGCCAGAACTCTGAGAAGATCGAGACAGCTGTCAGCTGGATTAACAGGAACCCTTTGGGGCTAACGCTCCGCTAGGAGTGCTGAGAGATGGGCGATGTTACTGTCCCTCGAAACGCTGCCGTGAAGCTTGCAAAGGTGGATGGCCAACTTCACCTTTTGGACAGAGCTAGAGTACAGGCGGAAGGAGAATCGCCCATCGAGGTCTCAGGCGAAGTAATTTGTGAGGGAGACGCTGAGTTCGAAGCCAGTCTCACCTGCTCAAGACTAAGCATTGAACATGGAAGAGTAGAGATCTCAGGCGACCTGAAGACGAGCGGTGATATCGAAGTGGATCACGGAGAGTTACGTGTCCGTGGCTCTCTGGAAGCTGGCTCAGTAGAAGTCGATTCTCGCCTATTCGTTGGAAAGTCCGCGACAGCTCACGACTTCGAGGTTGGAGGAACGCTGGACATTGGAGGCTCAATCAGCGCAACCAAGGTCGATGTCGGAGGATCCTTCAAAGTCGAAGGCGACGCGAATGTTGAGGATATCGATGTTGGAGGCCGGATCGAGGTCAACGGCAAGATCCAGTGTGAGAGACTAGACGCGGGCGGAAGTGCTGAGGTTGGAGGCGGTGAAATCTCTCGAATAATTGATGTTGGAGGTTCGTTCCGGTCCTCCAAGCCTTTGAAGTTCGACAAGATTGACGTTGGAGGAACCGTGTCGCTCGACCAGGGAGGCGAAGGGAGAACCATCGACGTGGGAGGAAGATTCGAGAGCAAAGGGGACTTGACCTTCGAATCGATAGATGTTGGAGGAATGGTCGACATCGCTGGGAACGGAGAAGGAGAGGAAGTGGATATCGGAGGCATGCTGCAAGTTTCTGGCAACCTCCATCTCAAACGCGATCTAGAGATGGGTGGAACGGCCCGAATTGGAGGAAGCCTGAGGCTTGCCTCGTTAGAGGTCGGCGGCATGATAGAAGCGGATCTGATAGTTGCTGAAGACGAGGTAGAAATTGGAGGGCGTTTGCGGACAACAAAAGGAACGAAAGCAAAGACAATCCAGCTCGGTCAACGGTCAGAAGTATTGGGGGTCCTTGTTGGCGAGCATGTAAAGATCGGAGACAATGCTAGGGTTGAAGACGTCTACGCCGACACTCTAGACATGGGCGAGAAAGTCCGAGCCCGAAACGTCTACGCTAAAGACGCCCGTTTCGAATCTCGTTGCCGAATAAGCGGGGAGGTAAAGTACCTCAATAGGATCGAGTCGGAACCTGACGTAGAGTTCGCGAAGCCTCCTCTGAAGACCAGCGATCTACCTAAGCCTCCTCTCTGAGATGGCTGGGCGTGGCGAAACGGTCTCGCGTAGACATCTATTCCGAAATACTTGAAGCTCTCAAGCGGAGAGGACCTACGAAGATTACGCGAGTCTCATACGCTGTCGGACTTCCAGTAGATCGGATCAAAAGGTTTCTGACTGACTTGTCCTCTTTCGGATTGGTCAGAATACTAACGGGTGAGGATACGTCGTATTCGATAACGCATCGCGGACTGGAGTTTCTCGAAGCGTATTGGAAGCTCGCGAGTTTCCTGAAATTCTTGGGTGAGAAAACGACACTTGAAGCCGATTCTGGAGAACTCTAAGCTACGTAACTTCTGTATTCCTTCTCGAATTCCCTGACAATCTCGAATTTCGGTAGTCGTCTAGATCTTGATTCTCCGTGATGCTGGAAGGTTATCTCAGGAAACATGACCGCGGGACCGTCAACCGCTAGCCGAGTGGCCGGGTGCTCGGGTCCGAGTATTCTTGCGCAGATCTGGCGGGTTAGTCGTCGGACGTCTCCCTCGTCTGCATAACCCAGGGTGTGTAGGTATTCGTGAAGTAGGGTGTAGAAGACGTATGCGTTGATGTATCGTCTATCCTTTGCAAGATGGGTTATCTGGTCCAGCAGGCTTCGGTTCATGACGATGAAGTTGGACCCCATTTGATGAAATGCCCCGATATAGTCAGGTAGATCAGCGAGACCCAGCATCAGTCCAGTGCGCCGCCGGCCAATACTAGTTTTGACAGATCTCTTGACAAGCTGGAAGACTTCCGAGAAGTTGAAGCTACGGTCCAGGCTCTCCGACACATCCAAGTTGTTTTGGGACGTTTCCATTCGAGAATTTTTCCTAAGCACGTTGAACACGTGCTCAGGGATGATTTTGGGCTCTGCGCTATATAAGGACTGGATTTTCCATACTCCAATCGGAGGACGTTTCCCTGGACAATAGTAGAGACGAGTGGAGTAGCGTCGTCCGCGCCATTGAGGAAGCGTCGCCGGTTTATGAATCGACTAGCGAACGGATTTCCTTGGGGCTCGCCGGCCCGTTGAGGAGAAGAGCCGTTGCGTTTCTCCGATCCCACCGGAGAGAGTGGGTTTTGGACTCCGGCGCTGGGCCTGGTGTTTCCAGTCGGATGTTGCTGGAGAATGGCTTCGAGAATATTGTAGCTCTGGACCCCTCGATCCGCCTGCTCAGATTTGCAAGGTCCCGTCTGGGACAATGGTTCTGCCCAGTTGTTGGAGTTGCGGAGAATCTTCCCTTCAGACCCAGTTGTCTAGGAGCTGTGATCACGTGTTTCTCGCTAAGAGATGTGATGAGCCTCGATCACAGTCTAGACGAGTTCGCGCGTGTCACGCGGCGCGGAGGCGCTCTTGCTGTTGTTGATATTGGCAAGCCTGACAGCGGATTTTGGCGTTCCCTGATCGGGTTCTATGTTTCGCATCTTATGCCCGTTTTGGCCCGCGTTTGGATTCGCGGAAAAACATCTGGCAATCCATTCAGGATGATTATTCCAACTTGGAAGAAGCTGAAAACCAACGGGCAATTGTCAGATCTTATTGAACGGTCGTTCGGGCCGTGCGCATTGAAGAGTTTCTTCCTCGGAGGCCTGGTTGTCTTCGAGGCTGATAGATTCTCAGTCTGGAAGGACGCCTTCCCAGTAAGGCCTGGAGGCACTGCTGGGTAAAGGTTCAGGTTTTGCATGCTGTCGCGGAGGGTGGGCGCGGGAAAATCGACCTCCCCGGAGGGTCACATGATAGTTAGCAGAAAAGAATAGTTACTGGAAAAGAAAAATTACGAGAAAAAATAGTTACGGAAGGAGAGGTTTCGACAAGGGAAAGTTACGGACAGGCAGTCCCGAAAGAAGCACGGTTAGCGTCTTGGATCGTGAATGGCTACAGCTCTTCTCGGTTGAGGATTCCGTGCATTGCCTTGCCAATGATCCGGACGGACACGTAGGATAGGGTGAAGACGGTAGCCATGACCGCAGCTATACCCAAGGCTTCAATCCCCAGCTGCTCTAGGGCTGCAGTTCCCCCGCCGAACAACAGTCCGTCAGGAATCGGAGAGTTTCCCGGAGTAACGGGGTTTCCGGAGGCAATCGCAAAGGTTCTCTGAGAAAAGAAGGCGATCATCGCAACCCCGAAGAGCCCGCCGAGTAGGTGTCCCGGGAACAGGCCGACAGGGTCGGAGAACCATTTGAATCCTGAGAACCACTTCTCGCCAGCGAGGAAGAGGGGTCCTCCGATGAGCCCTAGAATCACGGCGCTGGCCGGGCTGACGAACCCTGCAAGCGGTGTTATGATGATGAGCCCCATGAGGACCCCGTTAGTTGCATAGATCAGATCTGGCATCTTCTTGATCATCCTATATCTGAAATACATGATTGACAAGAAGGAAGAGGCCGCAGCCAGGAACGTCGTAAGGACCACGGTCATGGCCGAATTGTTGAAGGCGAGAACGCTGCCGGGGTTGAAGCCGAACCATCCTATCCAGAGAAGCAAGATCGACAACGTGAGCCATCCGCTGTTCAGCTTGTATGGTACCTGAACGCTCTCAATGCGTCCTCTCTTCTGTTCCTCTCGCCATATCTGGAGGACAATTGCGAGTCCCGCCGCTCCCGCGGCGCCATGGACTACTAGTCCTCCTGCGAAGTCCGCCATGCCCATGCGAGCCAGCCAGCCTCCAGGATTCCAAATCCAAGCTGCCGGAATATTCCAGATCAGAACGAAGTAGACGATCGAGTAAGCGAAGAAAGCTTGCAACTTCATCTTACGTAAGACAACGACCCCGACGAGAGCAAGGGTGACAGATGCAAAGGCAGTCTCGAAAAGAAAGTAGGTCCCGGTTGTCAGACCCTGTCCGGTTGTAGCCCACCAAGCACCGGTGAGCAGCTGGTTTGCTTCAGAGGAGAATCCCCCCAGGAAGAATCCGTTGTAGACTGGGTTCCCGATTATCCCGTTGATCGTGGGGGCGAAAGCGGTGTTGAAGCCGACAAAGGCCATGAAGAACATGGCTGAGCCGGTGATCAACATCGTCTTCAGGAGGCTGACGTCCATGTCGGCGCCAAGCTCTCCTACCTCGAGGAATCCGACAGAGACAGTCATTATGAAGACGAGAAGTCCACAGATGATGACCCAGAGATTATTCGCAAGCATGACGTCGAGGGGAGGAGCCATTATCGTGTCATCTTGCTCCGCAGATTCGATCAGTGTCGAGATTTAAGCTGGGGCATGCTTCTAGCCTCATTCGCAATAGCGGCTGGTTGTAGCCACAATATCATTCTAGCAAAGAATCCGCCGATTCCTATGAATCATGACTGGCGCAGCTGTCAAATTCCCCTCAAACACACTGGGGACGGGTGAGGTTCGCACGTTCCCGGCCTCCCATCCTCCTCGAGACGCAAGGCAGGGCAGTTGAAAGAATGAGGAAGAACCCGACGCCTACGGTAGTCCCCGGAGTCGATGCCCCGAAGCTAGCTGATCAAACGAAGAGTAACAGCCACCTTACAATGATCCTCTGGTAGAGCATATGGATGAAGATGCCAACTCAGCTAAACCGTCTCTTCCGGCTTTACGCAACCAGAAATGAGGTCTCGACCGAACACATTCAACCATCTTCTCGTGACAACAAGGGGCCCATGAACAAGAAACCCAGTCCTACCAGGACAAAGAAATCGCCTAAGAACCTACATGCTCATAATTCGTTCAGAATAAAAAAATGAGGGAAGGGTATCTAGGCCTCCCTGAGGGGGCTCCTAGTACCTTCGATGCTTTTGGTAACAGTCCCTGCAGTAAACTGGTCTACCTTCTGTTGGCTGGAAAGGAACTTCAGTCTCCTTACCACAGTCAGAACAGACGACTTTGTGCATTGTTCTGGGACCACCGTACGAACCACGACTCATTCGGCCTAGTACACCTCCTATAATCCGCGATACCCTCCTGATCCCTTTACTAGGTTATAGACCTTCGGAAAGCGAGCAGCGGGGGAAGTCGCGCTCTTAATTGATGCTCGATAAATCTCTTCTAGAGGGCGCCATGCCTTTTCAGGGTCTCCACGACCTCAACATGATTCTTCTCTTTGGCAAACGACATTGGGCTTTTTCCGTTCCCGGTCTTCGCATTGGGGTCAGCCCCGTTTGCGAGGAGGAAGTTTACAAGTTCGACGTTCCCGTTCTCAGATGCTCCCATTAGAGATGAGAACCCGCCTTCGTACCTGTAGTTGACCTGTGCCCCCCGTTTCACGAGTAGCTTTGCTATCTCAGTGTGATTGTTAGCCACTGCCCCAGTCAAAGCTGTGAAACCTGTCGTATTCCTCGCAACCGCGTTAACGTCCGCTCCTTTCCCAATGAGATATTCTGTTGCTTCCTTCTGGCCTAAATATGCTGTAAGAGCGACGAGCGCGAAGCCGTCTGGAGAGTATGCAGTTGCAAGCGAAGGATTACTCTCTATGAGAGATTTGGCGCGGTCAAGTTTTCCTAGGGTCGAGGCTTCAAAGATATCGAGTTCGGTTTTCTTGCTGGTTATTGCCTCCGCGATCTTCCGTTGTCCGTGGTAGAGCGCGAGGAGTATGACCGAAGTGCCATCCTTTGCCTTGCAGTTTGCAAGGGCTGGGTTTGTTTCTAGAAGCTGGTTGACTTTCGATAGGTTGCCTTTCTGGATGCCTTCCAGGAACTCATCTGTTTGCATACTTAGCATAGCTAACCGTTAGCTAAGCTAATATATATACGTTAGCGATGCGATGCTTACAACTAGAATGCGTGCATGACAAAGAAACAAAGTCTCGAAGAGGTAGGTAGGAGCCTCCATCGTAACGCGATCCATCTATTACGCCGTCTGAGAGCAGAGGATTCAGCGATGGGAATCGGACCCGCGCAAGCCTCCGCATTGTCTGTTATTGTCTTTGGCGGTCCGCTCACATTGAACGAGCTAGCAGAGGCAGAGCAGGTTAGGCCGCCTACTATGAGCCGTGTTGTCGAAGCTCTGGTCAGAGAAGGATTCGTGAGGAGGGAAGCAAACAAAGACGACAGGCGTTCAGTCATAATCTCACCGACAGATAAGGGAACGAAAACTATGCACGAAGGACGAAACCGACGAGAGAAACGACTCATCAAGCTACTTTCCAAGCTTGATGCCAACGAAATTACCTGTCTGGAAAAGGGTTCTATTATTCTATCAAGGATCCTGGCCGCAGACGACTCCTAGCCCGCCGAAACCTTCGATCCTTCCCAAGCCGCCAAGGCATCAACTGCACTCATCTCGTCGCGTGTTAGTTTCCAGTTGGCTCCTCCAATCATTTCACGAACCTCGTTCTGGCTTCGGACTCCGATTATTGCCGCGGCGGGTGAGGGGTGCATTAGTTCCCATGCGATGACGGCGTTCACCATCGTCCCGTCATGAGCATCTGCGACTTGCCGGAAGGCTCGGCGGATCGTTTGAGTCTTAGTACAAAGAAAGATGGAGATAGAGATGTTCCCCTTCTTCTTAGAACACGAGATCTGAGCTCTCGGATGGGGGTCCCTCTCCGACGGAGTCTTGAAAGTGGTCAAGAGGGGTATAACTAGGCCCTTTGTCCTGTATTGAAGTGGCAGATGCGTGACGCGTTGATCTGCAATGAGTGTGAAGAGTCTCAGGCATTTCCGAAGGATATTGTTGAGCTCGAATCCTCACTAGGTATTTCCCGCGAAGAATTGATGGCAGACATGGAGAAGGGGAAGCGATGCATTCTTTGTGGATCCGTCCTCGAGGAAGGTCCCACAGCTAAGCCTATCGAGAAAACTCAACCTAATGAACGGTGAAGCGTCGTCAGATTATCTTGCACCAGGCAGCGGTCGGTCACTTGACATATTACAATGCCGCTTTTGAAAAATACGATCTTTGCCGAGAAACGGACTCTTCTGCCTGAGTATTATGAAATAGTACGGAAAAGGGTGATTTGTGGTGATTTTGCCTCAAAACAGAGGCTGTTTTGCCCGATAAGCTCGGAATACAATAGTTTTATATCTTGACAACGAATTATTAGGCTGATAGGTGAATTCGGACGCCTAGTAAGCCAAAGAAGAAGAGCAAGAAGTAGAAGTAGGCTTCTTGCTCTCGATCAAATCTAATACCCACGTTTTTTGGGTTTCTCCGTTATTTTTCCGTCGAAATTGGTTTGGCTTTCCACCTACGTAATTTGTCCAGTCGCTTTCCCCTTTGACACCTTCGAATTTGCAATCTCGCACTTCAAAGCCCTCGGCGGACAATTACACTATTGTGTCTGTTGACTCTATGGAGATTCGGCGTGGCTGAACCATCAACATTGTCTCGCGCCATAGTTGTTCGGCGGCGTCGACGAGCTCAGAGCTCGTCGATTTCTCGAAACCCGCGACAATGTCGATCAGTTTTCGGAATCCTCTAGGTTGTTCTTGGCACTCGAATAGTTGTTTCCAGAACCAGCTTGTCGTGAGAACATATCTTCGGTTATGGAGGAACACGACTCTTGCGGTGTCCCATGCCAAGTAGAATGCTCGGGTCCGGAGGTCTCGATGATCACGTTTGAAGTGCGCGTTGCGGACGGCGCCCAGGGACTCGGTCATACCTATCGCAGCATTTTGCAGTTCTTCGGTGAAATCCCTCCGGTCGTTTCCGGCAACGACCTTTTCGAGTTTTCTTAGCCAGTTGTCACGTTCGAATAGTACTATCCTGTTTCGGAACTGGTCAGCCCCGAGGTGCCAGTCCCGGCCTTTCTTCGCTGCTTCTCCGAGAAACTTTGACTCTTGAAAATAGTCTATCTCCACCAGTAGCCCATCGTAAACGTAAAACTTGCTCGTCAGTTCGAGATTATCAGTGACCACGCAGAAAATTTCGAGGTCTGAGTAGGGGCGGTCTAATCTCTTTGCAACAGACCCGTAGATGCAGATTGCTAACACTGCCTCTCTGTACAAATCAAGGATTTGGGACGCAATCTTTCGTCCTAGTTCAACCCGGTCTTCGTGCGAGACTTTCCTCAGCGGAAATTTCGGTTTCGAGGATCTATCCTCTATTTTTCGCATTGTACTATGTGCTCGTACGGGAGTTCAATCCCTTCTCGCCTTAGCATCTTATCATGATGCTTGAGAAACGTTTCAGTCGCGCCCCAAGTTTGAAGCACTTCCACCGCGTTCTCATACCCAAAATGGATTGTTGATCCGAAATAGGTGACTTGAAACTCATGAAAGCCCTTTTTCCGCATTATTGAAAAGAGCTGGTCAGGGGTCCAAGAGGGCCAGTGTTTGATAAGAAACGCTTGAGGCTCGACTGCTGGCGAGGATGACCATTCGCCGTGGATCATGAAGCCTCCAGGTCGGAGGATCCGATAGAACTCTGTCAGAGCTTTTTCGAGCTGGGAATGTAATGGTAGGTCGCATAGCAATTCGTTTGAAACAACGATGTCAACGCATTCATCTTCGATGCCTCTGATTCTTCTCGCGTCGGATTTGATCGGCTGAACTCGATTCTCTAATCGGGCCGTTTGGAGCTTTTGACTTAGTTCTTTCAACCACCCTGCGTAAGGTCCCTTGGACGAGTCTATGGCGAACAGCTTGACGTTTCTCGGAAGCCTTCGAAGCAGCGGCATTGTGAGCTGTCCTTTCCCGCATCCCGCCTCAAGGATCACATTGAACCGTCGCCGACCGATCCGTTCAGCAAAGTGCGCAGCCAACCGATCATAGTACCTCGTCCATGCCTTCGAAAGTTCTGACGGGCGGCTCGCGAAGATCTTCTCCTCCGAAGGCTCAGGAAGTCCCTTTTCCAGTTGTCCTCTCAATTTCTAGGACACGCTTTGCTACTCTGAAGAGTCTGCCTGCATATGTTTATCTTAGGAGGCACAACCACCCGGTAATCAGAATCTGATCAGACATGTCGGAAACACCCGTTCTAATTCTGAGAGAGGGAACCTCCAGATCTAGAGGAAGAGATGCCCAGAGAAGCAACATAATGGCCGCCAAGATAGTTGCGGAGATTGTGCGGTCGACCATCGGCCCGAGAGGGATGGACAAGATGCTTGTCGCGGGCATGGGAGATATTGTAATCACAAACGACGGTGCTACAATCATGAAGGAAATGGATGTTCAGAATCCAGCGGCTAAAATGATTGTCGAGATCGCCAAGACCCAGGATAGCGAAGTAGGGGATGGAACAACAACCGCAGTTGTGCTTGCAGGTGAATTACTTGCAGGTGCAGAAACCCTTCTCGACAAGGATGTTCATCCCAACGCGATCATCGACGGTTACAGGGATGCTGCGGGGAAGGCGCAAGAGATTCTGGAGAAGATAGCTATTGCTATCAAACCCGATGACGAGGTGCGTTTGAAGCAAGTCGCGATGACCTCTCTAAATACCAAAGGTATCTTCGGTTCTCAGAATCGTTTTGCCGAGCTTGCTGTCGAGGCGGTCATGCAGGTAACGGAGAAGAACAATGGCAAAGTAAAGGCCGACATCGATCTCGTCAAAGTGATGAAGAAGCACGGAAAGAGTCTAGAGGAAAGCGAGCTAGTCAACGGTATTATCATTGACAAGGAAGTCTCTCACTCACAGATGCCGAAAAGCGTGACTGGGGCCAAAATAGCATTGTTGAATGCGAAGCTGGAGATCGAGAAGACTGAGACAGATGCGAAGATCAACATCAACAAGCCCGAAGAAATGTACCAGTTCATACAGGAAGAGGAAAAGCTCCTCCGCGATATGGCTGATCAAGTAGCCAAGACTGGAGCAAATGTGCTATTCACCGAGAAAAGTGTCGACGACGAGGTTCTATCTCTTCTCGCAAAGAAAGGAATTCTCACAATCAAAAATATCAGTAGTAGCGACATGGAGAAACTAGCGAAAGCGACAGGAGGTAGCGTTGTCGGAACTACTAGGGATCTTTCGAAGGAAGCCCTTGGCTACGCGAAGATGGTTGAAGAGGTAAAGATTGGAGATGACAAACTCGTTTACGTCCGCGAGGCCAAGAACCCGAAAGCAGTGACCATCATGATCCGAGGCGGGTCTGAGCATGTGGTCGACGAGGCTGAACGTTCCCTCCATGATGCACTGTCTGTTGTCAGAAATGCAGTTGAAGATGGCAAGATAGTCGCCGGTGGCGGTGCTCCAGAGATCGAATTGTCAAAGCGTCTGCGAGAATACGCGATTAAGGTTGGAGGCAGGGAGCAGCTCGCTGTCACAGCTTTCGCGGAAGCGCTTGAATCGATACCTGTTGCTATCGCACAGAATGCAGGCATCAACCCCATTGACATTCTCGTCGATCTCAAATCCAAACACAACAACCTTCAGAACATCTGGTTCGGAGTCAACACTAAGACGGGCAAGGCTGCTGACATGCTGAAGATGGATGTGGTCGAGCCGTTACGAGTGAAGACACAAGTAATCAAGTCCGCGGTAGAAGCCGTAACAATGATTCTCAGAGTTGACGATGTGTTCGCATCAAAAGGCGGAAGCTCGCCAGGCCCCGGCCCAGGCGGG
The DNA here is from genome assembly GCA_005888745.1 of Candidatus Bathyarchaeota archaeon. Lineage (GTDB taxonomy): Archaea > Thermoproteota > Bathyarchaeia > 40CM-2-53-6 > 40CM-2-53-6 > 40CM-2-53-6. Next base: position 73,514 of record VBBS01000030.1, read on the forward strand.
CCCGGAGGAATGCCCCCTGGCATGGGTGGCGGTATGCCTCCCGGCATGATGGGCGGAATGTAACAACAAGATCTCTATCGTACCCGTCCCTTAGGCTTGCAGGCCGGTTTCAGTGTCTGTAGTGTCAACGCTCGAAGTACTTCTCAGAATGCAGAACTGGTGACCTAGATGAAGATCCCTATGAGACGTTCTGACAGTGGGACTTAGGTGGATACTTCTTCGCGGGTGGGTTCGAAGGTTTTTGCTAGCGATTCTTGCCCTTCTTGGGGCCTTCTCTGCCTGCCATTTTCTTCTTTTTCTTCTGCCAATCCGGACGAGTCATGAACTGTCAACCGTGTTATTTTCCGACATATACGTTTCTTAGGAGCATTCTGCCAGCGCGTTGTTGATCGCGAGGCTTTCTTGGAAGCTAAAAAGTGAAAGCTTGTAGTCTGCAGTAATGGCGAAGCCAGGTGGTGGAGACGTGATGTTGGCTATCCCGATGAAAATCGAGACTTGGGTGTGTGAGGAAGCCCTTCGCGGTATGGTGAATGACGCGTCGCCGTTTGCGTTGTAGTAGTTTTGGGATGGGTCGGAAGCGCTGACAAGCCAGTGGGCGTTGACATCTGTAGAGGAAGGATTCCTGATTCCGAAGGTCACGATGAAATGTGAGAACGGGTGGTCCCGTGAAGGAGGGTGGAAGACACGAATGCTGGTCTCGCAGTACACAGTGAGACCATTTATCGCATTTTGGCTATCGGAATAAGCCATGGCATAGGCTACGGAAGTGAAGACAGACACCACCCCAATTCCAACCACCAGAATCAACAGCCTTCTTCGCCAATTCCATGTTCTATCGCCTCCTCGCTCGTTTGTTTTGGGGGCGGTTGTCATCCTCTTCTTGGGCAACGATAGTTTCAACCACAGGGTCAGAGTCCGAAAAACGTTTCGGGGAATGAGGCATTCTTTGTGTATTTTTGTATATCATGGGATCGTTTGCTCTTTATCGCTCGTCGTTCAACTTATTATGTAGGGACGGCTTATCTCGGCGATAGTTCACGTTGGTAAACAGGCTACCTCTGGGGCTGGCTGCACTCATATGCATACTCGCCCTTTCAGCCACTAGCACTACCGTTCCCGTATCACACGCAGCCACCGCGACCTCATTCACCTTCGCGGTTGGGGGAGACCATGGCAATTCTTTGACAACCGGCGATGGTGCCGCCAGCTTGAGCAGGCTGGTCGGATCTGGCTCGGATTTCTACCTGGCTATAGGCGATTTGAGCTACACCAACACGACGACTGGTGATACGTGGTGCAGCCAGTTCAAGAGTTCATACAACAATGTCGAGGTCCTTGCTGGAAACCACGACACGGGAGAAGAGAATGGAACTGCAGCTACCAGAAGCTATGAGAGATATCTTACTGGATGCCCCTACACTCTAAGCACCTCAGTTCTTAACTGCGGACCCGTCACTCTCAATTGTTATGGGAAAGAGTACTACTTCGATTATCCAGCCGTCAATCCCATTGCCCGTTTCATAATGATCACCCCTGTCGTCTACAATGTTACCGCAGTCTGCAGTGCAGCTTCCAAATCCAATTCTGCTTTTGGCAACCCTTGCGATGATCCGCATGGATGCTGGGCTTACAACAAGTTCGATGCTCACTACAACTGGGTTTCGAGCGCCATCGACAATGCTCGGACATCAAGTTCCATTAAATGGGTCGTTGTGGGCATGCACAAGGTCTGTATCAGTGCGGGCGATCAAAACTGCAACATCGGTCCTGACTTGTTGAACTTGATGATTTCGAAAAAAGTGGACCTCGTTCTGGAGGGTCATGACCATTCATACCAGAGGAGCAAGCAACTAGCGCTCAACACTAGCACGTGTCCTAGTATTACAACCACTGCTAGCTATCCAACGTACAATTCGAATTGTGTCGTGAACGATGGCTCTTCTGGAGTCTATAGTCCCGGAGCTGGCACTGTCGTTGTCATTCAAGGAACCTTTGGGGCTCCCTTTAACACGGTGAATGATCCATCCACAAACGGCTGCAGCCCGTGTGCGGCAGAGACTCCCTATTTTGCAAAGCTAATGGGGCAAAACACTCCGGGCAACGGACACGGTTTCATGCAATACACCGTGAGCGCTGATAGGATAGATGCGAAAAGCTCGTTTTCAGGATCGTTTAGCGACAGCTTCACAATAGGACAGGCGTTTACCATGTCTTCCAACCCCACGTCCCTCTTAGTTCAAGTAGGAGGATCTAGCTCATCAACCATAACCGTCACCAGTCAAGCTGGCTTCACAGGCACAGTGAGCCTGAGCTTGAGCCAAGCAGGTTGCGCGTGTACTAGTTCTACGATAACTCCGACCAGCGTTGACCTCACCACGCTCAACCCAACCGCTACAGCCGCACTTCAGGTCACTGGGACGTCCCCCGGAGGAAACGTAACCCTCACGGTGACAGGTACATCTGGCACGATTTCATTTTCAACCCAAGTTGCAGCCCGACCTCTCTTACACTCAACTTCAACGCGTCAGGCACATCATCTATCAATCTGGCGAGCTTGAACAATTTTGCTGGAACCGTAGCCCTCTCGCCCACAAGTTCCCCTCCGGGACTCACGTTCTCCCTGAGCCCGATGAGCGTTCCCATTCCGTCAAAGGGTTCAGGATCTGCGACCCTCTCCGTGACTGGATCAGCACCTGGCAACTATACCGTAACAGTTGATGCAACAAATGGACCAACGTCTCACGCGGTGGTGGTCAGAGTCAGGGTCTTAGGAGACTTCACTATGAGCTCCACAAAGACAGCGTTGACGTTAAGTCCCGGATCCATTGATAGCTCGATTATCATCACGCTGATAGGCTCTGGCAAGTATTCAGGGATCGTTAATCTAGCGGGATCTGTAACTCCCTCTGGTCCAACTGCGTCGCTTGGCCAGACGAGTCTCAAGCTGAAGGCAACGTCGACAAGCGATGGAACGAACTCGACGATTCTGACAGTTAATGCCGGAATGGTTTCTGGCACTTACCGGATCAACGTGACTGCAACGAGCGGGTTACTATTCCATTCGACAATCATCACCTTGACCGTGACTAAAGCCAATCCAACAATCACGACTACCCTTTCTGCATCGACCATTCCGGCCGGTGGATCAGTAAGCGATTCATTAACTCTTACAGGGGCGACCACAAATGCTGGGGGCAGCGTGACCTACCAGGTATTCGCCGGTAATGCGTGCACTGGTAGCCCGATCTTTAGTCAGATCGTCGTGGTGACGAATGGAGTAGTGCCCAGCTCGAGGCTTGTGCAATTCAACGCAACAGGATCTTTCCAGTGGCAGGCTACTTACAGCGGTGATGCGAACAATTTTCCGTCGCCACCTAGCTCTTGCGGCTTAGAGCTTCTGACTGTCAAACCGACAGCGACATCTGTCACGACTAAGCTTTCGTCCGTATCAATCTTTCCAGGACAAGTGGCTAATGATTCGGCTACTCTGACAGGATTCTTTGGCGGCTCCAGCACTGGTGGCACGGCCACTTACAGTGTGTTTGTGGGGAATGCCTGCACTGGGACACTCGTTTTCACTCAGACGGTGAACGTGAACTCGGCTAATGGAGCGATTCCCACCTCGAGGAATGTGCAGTTCAATACTACCAACACCTACCAATGGCAGGTTGCCTACAATGGAGATGCCAACAATGGTGCTTCGACGAGCCCCTGCGGTTCAGAAACCCTCTCCGTGGGAAAGGCGACGCCATCGATCAGCACTGCGTTGTCCGCTAGTTCAATAATCGTTGGGAACTCGGTAGCTGACACGGCAACGGTAACAGGTGGGACCACCCCAACAGGCACAGTCACCTTCAGTATCTATTCAGGCACCGCCTGCTCAGGCACAGCCGTGGCAACGAAGATAGTTCCATTAGCCTCGGGGTCCGCGGGCCCTGTGAGTGTAATCTTCAACAGCACAGGGACTTTCAACTGGCAAGCTGTCTACAACGGAGACGCAAGCAATAATGTGACTACAAGTGCTTGTCTAACTGAGACCCTGACCGTCGGAAAGGCCGCCCCTACTGTTGCCGAATCTGTCTCAGCCACAACAATCGTTGTCGGAAATTCGGTTAACGCCAACGCGACAGTGTCTGGAGGCTTCAGTCCTGTTGGAACCGTCACCTTCAGCGTATTCGCAGGAAATAGCTGCTCAGGTACACTTTTAGCAAGTAAGACACTTACATTGGCATCGGGAACTGCCGGTCCATTTTCAGTCGTCTTCAACTCCACTGGGACCTTCAATTGGCAAGCAGCCTACAATGGCGACGCCAACAATAATCCCAATACTAGCCCATGCAAATCTCTGGTCGTAGGAAAGGCAAACCCGTCAATCACGACGATTCTATCTTCAACTAGCCCCGCTGTCGGAGGTTCAGTGTCTGACTCGGCGAGCATGATCAACGGGTTCCAGGCAAGTGGCACCGTTACCTACAGTTTCTTCACGGGAAACTCATGCTCAGGAACCGGCACTTCAGTGGGCTCACCAGTCACCGTCACGGGAGGCGTTGTTCCCAGCTCTAGTTCTCAAGCTTTCAACACAGCCGGTCCCTACAGCTGGAACGCCGCCTATAGTGGCGACGCAAACAACAATCTGGCCACTAGTCCCTGCGAACCTCTTACAGTCAGCAAAGCCAATCCTGCAATTGCCACTCTTCTAAGTCAGAACACGATCGCAGTAGGTAGTTCCGTTACCGACTCTGCAACTCTAACTAACAGTTTCCAGGCAGGAGGAACCGTCACATACAGTATCTTCTCCGGTCCTACATGCGGTGGAACTGCAACCATTGTCGGATCTCCTGTTGCCGTATCAAATGGAATCGTCCCGAACTCTCTATCACAGACGTTCAACACCGCGGGACCCTACAGCTGGAATGCAGCATACAGCGGTGACACGAACAACAACGTTGCCACCAGCGCCTGTGAGCCTCTAACCGTTAACCCGAAAGGAGTCAGCATCGCTACGAACCTGTCCTCGACAACCATAACGGTTGGAAGCTCAGTGTTCGACTCCGCCACCATAACCGGCGCAACCAGCACCGCGGGTGGCACCATAACTTACAACCTCTTCACTAGCGGAACATGTTCCGGATCCTCTTCAGTAGTATCCACACTTGCTGTAGCGAACGCAGTGGCGCCCAATTCTCGTTCGGTCACTTTCAACAGCACCACCTCAGCCAGCTGGAACGCTGTTTATAGTGGGGACGCTAACAATTCCGGAGCCTCTAGCGCTTGCGAACCCCTCGCAGTGAACAAGACAAGTCCAACGATTGCGACCTCTCTATCAGCTAACCCGATCACTGTCGGTCAGTCTATCACTGAGTCAGCCACCTTGACAGGTAGCTTCCAGGCAGGTGGCTCGGTAAGCTACCTTGAGTTCTCAACAGGTGCCTGTTCAGGCAGCAGCACTATCGTATCCACCGTAACTGTGACAAATAATGTGATCCCAAGTTCATCCCAAATCACTCCAGTTCCTTCCGGAACCTATGGGCTCGAAGCGTCCTATTCTGGAGACGTTAACAACAATCCGATAACTAGTTCCTGCGCCTCTCTAACCGTTAACAAATCCAGCCCCACGATTACCACAAGCCTATCACTGACTACCATTCCGGTTGGATCTTCAGTTTTTGACTTGGCCACTATGACTGGTGGTTACCAGCCTGGTGGGACTGTAACCTATGTGTTTTTCAGCGGAGGTCTATGCACAGGGACCGCGACTACTGTTGGGTCACCGGTCACTGTGACGAATGGAGTTGTACCCAGCTCTACGCCCCAGGGATTCAGTAACGCCGGCGCATACAGCTGGAACGCCGCGTATAATGGCGATGCAAACAACAACGCCATTACCAGTCCCTGCGAACCACTTACAGTTAGCAAGGCTAGCCCTACGATCAGTACTACTCTCTCCGCGAATCCAATAACAGTTGGTGGCTCAGTATCCGATTCTGCCGCTATGACTGGTGGCTTCCAGTCCGGAGGGACTGTTACGTACAACTGGTTCAGTGGCGGAACTTGCGGTGGCACAGCCAATGTGGTATCGACCGTGAATGTTGCTAATGGAGGGATACCGAGTTCTACACCTCGAACTTTCAATTCTGTAGGCCCCTACAGCTGGAACGCCGTATATTCGGGAGATGCCAACAACAATGGTACTCCGAGTAGCTGCGAACCTCTCTCCGTGATCCAGGCTGCTCCAAGCATAACAACCACGGTTTCGGGCAATAATATTCCAGTTGGAACACCTGTCCATGATTCCGCGACTCTACCGAATGGGTTTAGCGCGGGCGGCACTGTGACGTATACGCTGTTCTCTGATGCAGGATGTACTGCCTCCGGAGTCGTCATCTCAACAGTCACCGTTGTCAACGGTGTCGTTCCAGATTCCTCAGCAACAAGCCCAACGCCCGCAGGGGCCTACAGCTTCCTGGCAACGTACAGCGGCGATGCGAACAACAAGCCTGTAACAGGCGCCTGCGAACCGTTCAATGTCTTGAAGACTAGTCCTGGAATCACGACAAGTTTATCGCTGACAACAATACCCGTTGGATCCTCGGTTTCCGACTCAGCGACTGTGACTGGCGGTTACCAGCCAGGCGGAACTGTAACCTATGTATTCTTCGTTGGAAGCTCTTGCACAGGATCCTCGACTACCGTCGGGTCCCCAGTCGCTGTGACGAATGGTGTCGTACCCGGGTCGGCACCTCAAACCTTCAACGGTGCAGCTGCGTACGGTTGGAGCGCTGTCTATAGCGGCGATGCAAACAATAATCCAGTTACCAGCCTCTGCGAACCCCTTACCGTAAACAAGGCCAGTCCTTCCATCACTACAACTCTCTCCGCGAATCCAATAACAGTTGGCGGTTCAGTCTATGATTCGGCCATGATGACGGGAGCGTTTCAAGCAGGAGGTTCTGTGACTTACTCCTGGTTTACAACGGCCGACTGTACCGGTTCTGCTACCACGGTTTCCACGGTCACCGTCAACCTTGGAGTTGTGCCTAGTTCGTCCCTTCAGGGGTTTTCCTCTGCGGGCTTATTCAGCTGGAACGCGCGCTACTTTGGGGACTCCAACAATAATCCTGCGACTAGTCCATGCGAGCCGCTCACCGTAAGCAAGGCAAGTCCGACCGTTAGCACGAATCTCTCCGTGAATCCTGTAACCGTTGGCGGATCAGTGTCCGACTTCGCTACTATGACCGGGGGTTTCCAGGCTGGCGGCTCTGCGACATACTTTCTGTTTTCGGCCGCCGACTGCACCGGCCTTAAGAGTCCAGTTTCTGTTGTTAGCGTGAGCAGTGGCGTCATACCCAGTTCTATTCCTCAACCTTTCAACACCGCCGGTCTCTACAGCTGGAACCTTGGGTACAGCGGGGACGCCAACAACAACGCGTCGACCAGTCTTTGCGAGCCTCTAACGGTGAATAAGGCAAATCCTTCGATAAACACCACCCTGTCGCAAACAACCGTGGTAGTTGGGAACTCGGTCTCTGCTTCTGCAACTCTAACAAACAGTTTTCAAGCAGGTGGAACGGTCACGTACAGTTTCTTCTCCGGTTCGACTTGCAGTGGATCTGCAACTGTCGTCGGCTCTCCCGTTACCGTATCGAATGGTGTCGTTCCGAATTCTGCGTCTCAGACCTTCAACAACGCAGGACCGTACAGCTGGAATGCGGTATACAGTGGTGATGCGAACAATAACATCGCCAACAGTACTTGCACAGCGCTTACCGTTAATCCGATAGGCGTGGCGATTGGTGCTTCTCTGTCCTCACCGACGATAGTCGTGGGGGGGTCAGTATTCGACTCCGCTGTATTGACAGGTGCCTTTAGCACTGCTGGTGGAACAGTCACGTACAATCTCTTCTCTAGCGGAATATGTTCAGGACCTCCCTCACTAGTCTCCAAAGTGACTGTTACTAATTCAGCTATTCCGAATTCTAGGCCTGTCATTTTCAACAGCACGGCTCCGGTCAGCTGGAATGCTGTCTACAGCGGGGATGCTAACAATGCTCCTGCAACAAGTCTCTGCGAGCCAGTCACCGTCGCCAAAGCAACTCCAACACTGGCCACAACAGTATCGGCAGCGTCTGCAACCATTGGCACTGCTTTCCACGACTCGGCCATGCTGACGGGAGCGTACAACGCGGGAGGGACCGTCTCCTACAGTATGTTCATCAATAATGCGTGCTCGGGCAGCGGTACTCCAGTTGGGAGTCCAGTAGTTGTGACAGGTGGGGTTGTACCTGATTCCGGTTCAATTACCCCGTCTCCAGCAGGACCCTACTCATTCCAAGCCTCCTACAGCGGCGATACGAACAACAATGTTGCATTGAGCCCATGCGAACTCTTCGCAGTAACCAAGATCACCCCAACTGTTACAACCACGCTTTCAGCTAACTCGATAATAGTTGGCGGCTCTGCCTATGACTCTGCTACCATTGTAGGTGGTTACAGCTTAGGAGGAACAGTAACCTACAGTTACTTCCAGAATTCGAACTGTGCTGTTCCTGGTATAACCGTCGGTCCCACAGTGACCATAACAAACGGGGTGGTGCCGGATTCTTCACCTCAGACATTGAGCTCCGCAGGACCGTACAGTTGGAACGCAGTCTACAATGGAGATCAAAACAATAACCCTGTCGCAAGCGCGTGCGAACCCTTCACGGTCAACAAGGCCAGCTCTTCTATTAGTACAACTCTCTCCCAGAATCCTATCACAGTTGGCGGCTCAGTTTTCGATTCTGCAGCATTGACACGCGCTACCAGCAATGCCGGTGGAACGGTCACGTACAACTGGTTCACTGGAGCCACATGCAGCGGTGCGTTGACAATCTTACCGTCAGTGACCGTGGTAAATGCCGGAGTACCGAACTCCGTATCTCAAAAGTTCGATTCCGTAGGGCCCTATAGTTGGAACGCTCTCTATTCGGGCGATGCGAACAATAATGCCGCTACGAGCACTTGCGAGCCACTAACCGTCAACCCCGCATCAGGAGCCACAATCTCCACATTCCTATCACCCTCAATAATCACCGTCGGCGGATCCGTGACGGATTCCGCAACCCTGACCGGAGTCACACCCGGGGCTGGAGGAACTGTCACCTACAACTCGTTCCAGACGACATCATGCACCGGAACATCGGCAGTTGTGTCAACTGTTACTGTCGTCAACGGGATCGTTCCGGGTTCGGCGTCCAAGACCTTCATCACAGCAGGCTCTTTCAGCTGGAACGCCGTCTACAACGGAGATCCAAACAATGTTGGTGGTGCTACGAGCGCCTGTGAGCCTCTCACTGTGAACCAGGCTAACCCCAGCATAACAACGACAATATCTAACAGCAACGTTCCTGTAGGGAATACTGTCCATGACTCGGCAAGCCTGTCAAATGGCTTTAACGCTGGAGGCACTGTAACATACACTCAGTTCCCCAATCTGCTCTGCGCCGGATCGGGAACGGCCTTCTCCACGGTCTCAGTTAGCAACGGTGTAATTCCAGATTCCTCGGCAACAAGTCCAGCTCCAGCGGGAAGCTACAGCTTCCAAGCCTCCTACAGTGGAGACCAGAATAACAAAGCCGCAACAAGCTCTTGCGAACCGTTCAACGTTCTAAAGGTCACTCCGACGATCACATCAAATCTATCACCGACTACGGTAGCAGTTGGATCATCAGTTTCTGACACAGCCACTATGACCGGTGCATTCCAGGCAAAGGGAACGGTCACTTACACTCTCTACACAGGCAATGCTTGTTCCGGTATTCCAACCCCTATCTCGACCGTTACCGTAACCAACAGTATTATTCCATCTTCGTCTCCCGCGACCCCAGGCTCAGTAGACTCATTCTCATGGAGAGTGGCGTACACTGGGGATGAAAACAACAATCCAGCCACCAGTAATTGCGCCGGTTTGGTTGTCACTAAGACGAGTCCGGCAATCACTACCAGTCTGCAATTCCTAACGATCAGTGTCGGCGATCCTGTCTACGACTCCGCGACCCTGGCAGGAGGCTTCCGGGCGGGTGGAACTGTCACCTACAGTTTCTACTCTGGCTCAACATGCGGTGGATCGGGAACGGTCGTTGGGTCTCCAGTCGTTGTCCTTAGCGGAATTATTCCCAACTCTGCATCTCAGAGCTTCACCCTTGCTGGGCCCTACAGCTGGAATGCGGCATACAGTGGAGATCTAAACAACAACCAGGCTACCAGCGCCTGTGAACCTGTTAACGTTGTCCAGGCGGCGTCAGGGGTTACCCTGCTACCAGCACGATCGATTACTGTAGGTAACTCGATTATCTTCTCCGCCACTCTTGTACAAACTACTAGCAATGCTGGGGGAACCGTTACCTACAATCTTTACCCCAGCGGAGACTGCCAGGGAACCGCGACTCCCATCTCGACTGTAACAGTTACGAATCGAGCAATTCCGCAATCAAGGTCTTGGCAATTCACTTCGGCGGGGACCTTCGGTTGGAATGCCGTTTACAGCGGTGACCCGAACAATGCTCATGCTACCAGCTCGTGTGGACCGATTCCGGTCAGCAAAGCGACCCCAACGCTCTCTATGACACTTTCAGCCAGCGCGATCTCAAAGGGCAGCGCTCTGTCGGGCTCCGCGACCCTGACTGGCGGATTCGTAGCTGGAGGAACACTAGCGTACAACCAGTTCTCTTCCGCGGATTGCACTGGGACACCGGCTCTCGTGGCGAATGTAACCGTGAGCAACAATGTTGTACCTTCCTCGCCTTCGCAGACGTTCGCAGGCGATGGAAAATTCGGGTGGAACGCAATCTACAGTGGAGACTCTAACAACAGCCCGGGCATAGGTCCGTGCAAAGCAGTGACAGTGACCGCTCCACCTCTCCTTTCGGTCCCTGGCTCCCAGTCAGTCAATTCCGGCTCTATCATTCGTTTCACGGTCAATGCGACTGATCCCTCTTGGAACAACATTACTCTCACAGCCTCAGGCCTCCCTACGGGAGCTTCGTTCGCGGTTGCGCAGTCGCGCACAGGAAGCACTTCGTCTATCTTTTCTTGGACGCCTTCTGATTCTCAGGCTTCAGCGGACTACAAGGTGACCTTCACAGTCGACGATGGCCACGGAGGCAAGACGAGCTCACAGGTGACCATTCACGTGACCGGGATAAACAGGTCAGGTTCTCTAAACAACGCCATACCATACTTTGTTATCGCCCTTATCGCAGGAACAGCCGTTGTGCTTGCAACCCCCCTCATGTTGAGACGGTTTCGGAAATAACTCCAGCTAGCCCAGGAAGCCAGGGAGCCGTGACGGTAGTGGGCTGGGGAGATACTAGCTTCAACCGCCCGTTGCTACGTTCAAAGCATTGTTCGTTGAAAAGATGATGCTCTTTCCCTCGGAGATTCGTTCTCGCTCTTGTATACATGTTTTGACAGCAAGAAACGGAGTCAAACTACTTATTTTCTCACGTCCGTTACATGCATATGCTAACGTTTGACAATAGTGGTCCGGAATTGCAAGTGGCAAATGTAGGCGCGGGAAATGTCCTTACTGATGAAGCGAAATGGAAGGCAGTATTGTCCAGAGACGCGCATTTTGAAGGAGTATTCGTATTTGCGGTTCGCTCAACCGGAATCTATTGTCGACCGTCATGCCCAGCTCGGCGGTCAAGCAGGGATAATGTCGCTTTCTTCGCGGGGCCTGATGATGCAGAACGGTCAGGTTTTCGACCGTGCCGCCGTTGCAATCCCAGAGACGCTCGGTCATTCTCTGCATCGGCATGGGTGTACGAAATATGCGCCTTCATTGACGCGAACCTTGGCAAGAGGCTAACTCTCTCAACCCTTGCTGCGCACGCGGACCTTAGCCCGTTCCATCTCCAGCGGACATTCAAGAAAGTCCTAGGAGTTTCGCCTCGTCAATATGTGGAGTCTCGCCGGCTTGCAAAAATGAAACGATTTCTGAGGGATGGGGAAACGGTAAACAACTCGCTCTACAATGCAGGTTTCTCTTCTAGGAGCCGAGTTTACGAGAAAATTTCAAGCGGGCTCGGCGCAAACCCTGGAGCGATTCGCCAAGGCGGGAGAGGGTTGCAGATTCGGTACACGATCGTTGACTCGCCTGTCGGGCGTCTACTTGTAGGAGCCACTGAGCGAGGAGTCTGCGCCGTCTGCATGGGGGACTCTGACCGGACCGTCGAGACTGTGCTTGCTGAGGACTATCCCGCTGCAAATCTTCATCGCAACGATGACGGAATGAAGGAGTGGGCGGATGCATTCGTCAGATATTTCGCTGGCCAATCTTCTCTCAGACTTCCCCTCGACGTTACGGGCACAACGTTCCAGTGGAAGGTCTGGAAGAAGATCCAGTCCATTCCTTACGGTAAGACCGCCACCTACAGCGGGATTGCAGATGCTCTCGGAGCTCCCCAGGCCTCGCGTGCAGTAGCGAGAGCATGTGCTACAAATCCAGTCGCACTAGTGATTCCCTGCCATCGCGTGATCGGTAAAGACGGAGGACTGCATGGCTATCGATGGGGTAATAAGAGAAAACTCACCCTGCTCAATTTGGAGCAGAGAGCGCTGGTTAGCAAGCGATCCGATTGTTGAAGAGAATCCTCAAATCTTCAAGATCTCGTAGCTGTGCGTGGCAAGAGTGGTTAGGTAGGGCCTATGTCAAGTGCCAATATGGCTGGTAAGATATGCCTCGTTACAGGCGGGAATTCCGGTATAGGCAAGGCAACAGCCATCGGATTGGCAAAGATGAGGGCGACCGTTGTCATAGCCACTCGGAGCAGGGAGAAAGGGCAGACGGCTGTTAGTGACATTATCGTGAAAAGTGGAAACAAGAACGTCGAACTGATCCAGGCTGACATGTCCTCGCAAGACTCGATCCACCAGTTGGCTGACGAGTTCAGGGCCAAGCACGAGAAACTACACGTTCTAATCAACAACGCCGGAGTCTATCTGACCAAACGGACCACCACTTCGGATGGGTTCGAATCAACATTCGCAGTCAACCATCTTGGACCCTTTCTCCTGACAAGCCTTCTACTAGACATCCTAAAGGCAAGCGCTCCCTCCCGCATCGTCAACGTGACATCAGATGCCCACAAAGGCGCGAACATCCGTTTCGATGATCTTCAAGGTGAAAAGAGGTTTTCAGGTTGGCAAGCGTACGGTCAGTCAAAGCTGGCGATGATACTCTTTACTCATGAGCTGGCAAAGAGGCTCGAGGGTAGTGGAGTTACGGTGAACAGTGCCCATCCCGGGGTTGTCCGGACGAACTTTGCAAAGAACAACGGCGGGCTTGTCATGCTAGGTTTCAGATTCCTCGGGATATTTTTCATAAGTCCCGAATCGTCTGCTAAGAGGATTCTTTACGTCGCCACATCCCCTGATTTGGATGGCGTGACCGGCAAATACTTCACCAAGATGCGCGAGACAAGATCTTCACCGGAATCCTACGACGATGACTCAGCTAAACGATTGTGGCTAGTAAGCGAGCAGCTTGCCAAACTATCTCCCTCACCTTGACTGCCCATCGCCCATGCTGACGCCTCCTGAGAGTGGATAGATTCAGGGAACTTGTGATGAATGGTTCAAGGCTCGATCGGTTCTGTTCCGTATGGTCCGACCTTCTTCGAGACAATGAAGAGTCGGACGGATAAGCCAACGCTCTTTGAGAGGATACGGTCTGTTGTCTTGACAAATCCTCTTGCGATTCGATTCCTTATGTCATCGTAACTAGGCTCTCTCCCTCCCAAGACCCTAACGGTCTCGAAACCGTATTTCTCGAGAAGCTCCCTGAGTGCCCTCAATGTTACCGAGTGAATATATTTTGTTGGCTTCTGTCTAGGGTAGAAACTTGGCATTCCTACAATGTGTTTCATAGACACGCTAATGTTCGGGGGCTGGTACCCCAGCCCAAGACTCACTCTGTTAACCCACCATCCTAGATTCGGCACAGAAAGAGCGAAGATTCCGCCAAGCTTCAGGACCCTGTTAGTCTCGCTAAGCAAATTATCGTAAGACTTGAAGTAGTTCAGGAGTCCGAAGCTAGTGGCCAGGTCAGCTGTCTCGGCCGAAAATGGCAGCGGATCGTTCTCTAGGTCCACTTGATATGTTTTGATGCCTCTGCCTCTGGCAACTTCTAGCCGGTTCTCATCCTCATCGATACCCAACGCTTCTTGGAATCCTAATGTTTCCTTTAGTGACTTGGCGATGAAGCCGTATCCGACTCCGAGATCGACTAACCTCTCTCGTCCTTCCAGTTGTTCGTCTATGACCGAAATTAGCCTGAGGGCGAGATTCCTATCATGTTTGAAAATGAAGAGAGAGGCACTAGACTCGATATCCTGCTCGGACGCACCATCGGGAAACATAGGAGGCCGGTCCAACGTCAGAGGACCTTCGCTGGTAAGCAACGGTTTCATATTCTCTGAACACTCCTTTTCCGGCCTGAGTAATCGCTTAGTCGACGACCATGACGACTTCGTTAGTAGGGCAAGGCTCGGGAAGCAACCCCGTCTTCGCCGTTGGTTATCAATGTTGCTGGATATTCAGCCTTAACGGTGAGTTCTCTACCAGACCATTTTGCGCGCAGGGTCGTCTTCCTGAGTTGTCTCTCGTCCTCTTGTCTCATGAATTCAAGCCCAACGAACTCTACCTCTGTCAGTTCGAAGGGTCCGACTGAGGGCACTAGAATTTCCCTCCGCTAGTGTTAAGATGTTTCCCCAGGGCGGATATTAGGCGTCGTGGTACAGTTGTCAAAAGCCCGGTTATTCATGCGATATATATCGGGTTTTTGGAAAGACCTATTCGAACTAGCTCAGGCAGTTCCTTTACCAAGGTCTTTCCTTGGCCTAATGACGATCGCAACGAAGAAGAGGGCCAACGCGATGAAATCAAAGAGCGGGCGGGCGAGGTCAAGTAGCGCCGATTTTGGGTAGAACACATCTAGAATGGTTTTTGCGAAAAATGGCAGAAAGGCTGCTGCCACGATCAAAAGCGCGGGCTGTTTTCTCTTAGACCATGCGTAGACGGAGATAGCGAAGAGAACTAGAGCGAAGACGCCTCTTCCCAACTCGAGTATCTCAGCAGGGTCAGGGGACAGCCCGGTCGTATCTAGGGTTAGGAGCTGGGGAACTATCATTGGTCACAATCTGCCCGGGATCCTTATTCTCTCATCACAAGTGCTCCGGTGGTTATGTCATGAGGTCAGCCAATCTCTCCGCCCACTTGTCCCAGATTCTTGGATGATAACTCCTAAGGAGGGAGAGGATCATTCCCGGGTCCCCTTTCACCGTGTAGAACACGAACCCGCCTTCTCTTCTAGCTTCTACGAATCCAGCTTGTGATAGTCTCTTCATATGCCAATTGGTTGAGCTCGGCGAGATTCTCGCGAATTGGGAGAGCTCTTTCTGGCTCGCTCGTGGGCTCTCGAGGAGATAGAGTATCAAGTCTCTCTCGGTCTCTTGGAAAAGGATGTTCACGATATCACGTTCCTCGATTCTTGGACCCTGGTCCGCATAGTAGCGTTTGTAGAGTCCATAGCGAGCAGATACTATGCTACGTTCTCGTTCTAGTCTGTAAAGGTGATACTGTATGACACCCATCGCAAGATTGAGTTCACGTTTGATCTTCCTAAGGTGGGTGCCCGGATTTGCCTTGATGAACTGCAATATGCGGACCCTTTTGGAATCCTCTATCTGGACAACCTCAGTCGCTTGCGCCTTGGCACACTCCACACATACAGCTACTTGTTGGGTGAAAAATGTTTGGGAGGCTCTATTAAATGGGATCAATTTTCGAGGAATACATAGAATCCCCATTCTCTCCTATGCAAGGAAGAAGAAAAGAAAGGGAGGGGGGTATGGTTATGCTGTTACATTCCACCGGTGGACTGGAATAGGGCGAAGACGTTTCCGTCGGGGTCCTTGAGAACTGCGAAGTATCCCACGGTTGGGATCTCCTGCTTTGCAGTGACTACTTGGGCTCCTAGGCCTGTGGCTTTGGCGGCGGATTCATCGATCGAGTTGACGGAGAAATAGTTGATAAATTGCTCGTTCGGGGCGTTGCGTTTGAAGAGTCCGCCCATAGTCTCGTTTGCAGGAGCGTCTTTGTGGGCTATGAGCCAGTAGTCTTGTTCTCCCCATTTGGAGAACTTCCAGCCGAACAATTGCTCGTAGAACTTGCTTACACTGGTAGGGTCGCTCGCGGGTATTTCGAAATGAACGAGAGTGTGAAGTTTGGGTTGAGGTCGAGTCGTAGTTGTTGCTGCTTCCATATTACTCGCCTGGCGGTGGCTGCGATGCTTCTCTTAAACATGCCTTCTACCCGAGAGATCGATCGCATGAAGACAGCGATTGACTCTTCATATTCCTTCTATAAGTTCAGGTTTCTGATTTTTGGGTGGCGAACCAGCAACAGCATGTTGCAAGCTGGCAGAGGGGACAGGTTGTTGGCGAATTTGAGAGTCGGCACTCCTCAGGATCACAGCTGCAGTCAGCGCAACGGATGTTACCGTGAGCATTTGGGGTCATTGTCATTCGCGAGTCCTCTCCTTGATAGTTCAGTTTCGGTAGACTACTTCTTAGCTTTTTTCGGTGGTAACTTGCCAGTAGAGTCCAGCGATCGTAACAGGCATAGACGGATGGTCTCCGGCTTGTTCTGCCAAGTTTTGGGGATGATCACGTACTCCTTCATCGGTTTTCCCTTCATTGGTTCGAGATATGATGCTCCCTTCTCTTCGAGAAGTTCCTGACGGTCTTCGCTTGACAATCTGACGAATATGTCGTTTCCAAATAGCCCTGCGAACATGTTTCCGTTTACGAACGCGGATATGTTCCCGAACATCGGCCGAACTTCGACCCGAGGCTCGTCTGGCAAAAGGGATTTGAAGAACTCCTTGGATTTTTCGTCAGGACGTGGAATGATCACATAAGACCCTCGAGACTGCACCTGGCTAGGTGATCGATTTCAAGATGTTCAGTGCCTCTCCAACGTGCGCGGTCACCCGGGTCTGAGATGAGAAAATGTGTCTGATGATTCCTTTCTTGTCGATTACGAAACTTACGCGGCCGGCAAATAGACCGAGTGTTTTCTTGACCTCGTATGCTCTTCTCACCGAACCGTCAACGTCGCTGAGCAATATGAAAGGGAGATGATGCTGTTGGGCGAAATCTCGATGAGAGTTTTGACTGTCGGAGCTGATTCCGATAACTTCTGCGCCGCGTTCCTTGAACGATTCGTATGAGTCTCGGAAGCTGCAAGCCTCAGCTGTACAACCTTGGGTGAAGTCTCTTGGATAGAAATAGACGACCACATTCCTCTTTCCGAGAAAATCTTCGAGAGCAACATAACTGCCATTGCTGGTTGGCAGTCGGAAATTGGGTGCGGTATCACCAACAGCGAGCAGCTTCGTCACCTTCGACGGTCGTTCTGCGGATCGAAGGAGAAGAGGCTTTCGTCGGCGAGGGCGCTAGGAAAAGGCTAAGCACAGTACGAAGGGGCAGTTGCCTCAAGGGAAATTGGGTATTTCAGGGATAGTACAAGGGGGCTTGACAAAAGCCCGCATTGAAGCACTGACAGACGGAATATTTGCCACTGTCATGACGGTCCTAGTTTTGGGACTCAGTCTTCCCCGGGCGGGTTTGTCCGAGTTGGACCTTGAGGGTGAGATCGTGAATCTCTCGCCGCATATTCTCGCCTACGTTTTCAGTTTTATCGTGTTGGGCGTGTATTGGATTGGCCATCACAATCAGTTTCATTATATCAAACGGACTGACAGGGTTTTCTTGTGGGTCAACATTCTCTTCCTTCTGACCATCGGTTTCGTGCCATTTTCGACATCGTTGCTCGGGTTGTACCCTTTCTCGCCTACTGCAGTCAGAATATATGGCGTAAATCTGGCGGCAACCGGGCTGGCACTTTACACTGTATGGTGGTATGCAACTAGCCAGCATCGTCTCGTAGAGAAAGATCTAGACCCTCACATTGTGACTCTAGCCCAGAATCGAACTCTAATTGGGCCAGTGGTCTCCCTTATTGGAATCGGCTTCTCCTTTCTCGACTCTCGGATAAGTCTGGTACTCTACCTTCTCCTCATTCCATTCTTTATCCGACCAAGCCACATTGACATTCATTTTAGAGGAGGCTCTCATGACTAACGCACGTGTCAGCGCTACTTTACAACGCCAAGCTATCGCATAAGGCCGAACCCATCTTCCTCGATCCATTCCTCGACAGATTATTTTCGAGTCAATATTCTCGTCCACCTTGTCGAATTCGGCGTTGTTGATGATCTCTTCGTAGAATCGTCAAATTAGAATCTTCTGTTTGGAGGGCATTTTGATCTTGCAGGACCTCCGTTAGACTTGTTATTGAGTTGTTCAACCAAACGAGGTGCATGGTTTGGTTCTGTATGTTATGCGGTAACGTCCATAAAGCCCGCTTTCAATTCCGGCGAAGGGAACGCGTAGGGGTTGAAGTGAATTGGCTAGCCGCGACGGTCCTTCGATGGTTGAAGCTCAATCTGTTTGGAAGGTCTACCAGACGGGTACGTTGAAAGTTGAGGCTCTGAGAGGTCTCGACCTTAAAGTCCGAAAGGGCGAGATGGTTGCGGTTATGGGTCCTTCCGGCTGCGGCAAGACCACGCTCCTCAACTGTCTTTCTGGACTCGACGACATCACCAAGGGTAAGGTAGCAATCGAGGGCGTTGACCTGGCGACCATGTCTGATGATCAAAAGTCTGGTTTTAGGGCTCGAAGGATGGGGTTCATTTTTCAAGCCTACAATCTTCTCCCTGTTCTGAGTGCACAGGAGAACGTCGAGCTCCCCCTGCTTCTAGCAGGGGTCTCTGAGGCTGAGGCTCACAAGGAGGCTTTGAGTGCTCTGAAGATGGTTGGGCTGGAGGAGTGGCGACTTCACAAACCTATGGAGCTTAGCGGTGGGCAGCAGCAACGCGTCACCATTGCTCGTGCTCTAGTGAACAAGCCCGCGATAGTTTGGGGGGACGAGCCCACTGGAAATCTGGACTCCGAGAATTCCGCAGAGATTGTCAAGTTGTTGAGAAGCTTGAACCGCGACTATGGACTGACCTTCGTAATTGTTACCCATGATCCTCAAATCGCCCAAGAGACTGACAGAATTGTCTCGATGAGAAACGGGCAGATAGAGAAAGAGACCGCGACTGGAACAAAGTTCTGAAGATTGAGGCGGTTGGCCGACGGCAGAATCTAGGTCGCATGGACTAGGCCTTCTCCTGGGTCTAATTATCTTCCTCTCGATAATTGCCCTTGGGGAACTCTACGCTCTCTATCTGAACTACCAAAACAACTTCTTCCTGCGCCAGTTTGTCTCAGAAAACCAGACCCGGCTTCTCGTTCAGACCACCGGGCTTTTGGTATTGGGGCTTGGCGCTGCTTACCTTTCGTATCTGTTCTCCCGGGCCAAGCCAACTAGCAGAGCAGGACGATACTTAAGGAAGGTGCTCGCCCTCTCTCCATTTATTGCGGGCCTGGGTGCCTTCCTCCTTTGGTTCGGGAGTCTAGGCAGCATCGTTGGTGGCTCGACTATTGGTTTCGAAGTCTACATAGTGATCGTGCTTTTGCTGATCTCCCTCGGCATGATACTTCGGGATCGGCTTACTTTCAGAATGGCGCTCCGCAACTTTGTGCGTCGAAAAACTAGCATGGCAATAGTCATTCTCGGATTAATGATCGGGACGGCCATGATCTCAGGCTCACTCGTAACCCAGGACACCTTCACCGAGCTGTTCACAAGAGGAGCCTACTACGGCTATGGTTTCGCGGACGAGGTCGTCTATGTTAGAAACGTCACGAGCTTCGCCTATCTGTATTTCCCCGCGAGCATATCCCCGAGCCTCGCTTCTCAGTTAGCAAGCAATCCACAGGCTCGGCCGTTCCTTCTCGGAACTACCCCGGAAATTCTGGACACCGTAAGTATGAGCGATACGAACACCGGGAACGTTCAATCTCAGGTCACTCTAATCGGCACCTTCTCCAACGCTTCAAAGACCCTCGGAGACTTTCATTCACCCAGCGGCTCCGTTATCTCTCAGAATCTCGGAGACACTGAGGCTGTTATCAACGATAGGACTGCCCGAGACCTAAACGCCACTGTTGGCGACTCTGTCGTCGTATACTCCGCTGTTCGCGCGACCTTCAAGATTGTTGGGATCGCGCTCTCAGACGCCAGAGGCAGTTTTTCAGGCAACGACAATATATTCGTCACGATAAACGCAGCGCAACAACTCACAAATCATCCCGGGTCAATCAACTACATTGCAATAACAAACATTGGTGGTCTAAGAGGCTCCATTCAGCATAGCCAAGTTGTCGGTCTCGCCGCCAACCAGACTCTGAACTCCATCACTCCAGCGTCCGTGTACAAGTGCAAGACAGATCCGTCTCAGGCGGCTGGTCCCGCGTCAACGCTCTGCGCCTATTCCGAGAAACAGAATTCGGTCAACAGCGCGACAACCAGTGCCCAAAGCCTGAGTAGTTTTCTGATAGTCTTGAGCACCTTCGTCATAGTTGCAGGTGTCGTGCTGATCGTGAACATCTTCGTCATGCTAGCCGAGGAGCGAAAGTCTGAGATGGGCATGTCTCGAGCAGTCGGTATGAGGAGGGGACAGCTCACTAAGATGTTTCTTTTCGAGGGAAGTCTCTACTCGGCCGGTGCGGCGTTCGTGGGGGTGTTCGTAGGCATAGCAATAGCCTATGTCATAGTCTATGTCTTCGCCACAATTATTGCTAGATTCTTCCCTGTCAACCTTTCCGAGGTTCTTGCAAGTTTCACCTTTACTCCGGAAAGCTTGTTTGCGGCCTTCACCGAAGGTTTGCTCATCACCTACGTGACTATTCTTTTCACGTCGTGGAGGGTAAGCAAGTTGAACATTATTCGAGCGATCCGTAATATTCCCGAGCCTCCGCGAGGAGTGAGGACGTACACCGCCCTATCGCTCGCTGGAATCGTCGCGGTTATCATCGGAGCGCTTGTGTTCGAGCAATCCTATGGTGCAAAGTCCGCTGTAGAAGCGTTGGTAGGGCCTAGCATCATGATTTTCGGAGTAGGCCTCATCCTCTCTCGATTCCTCCGTAACCGCTATGCTTTCTCAGTAACAGGCATCGCGCTGCTCATCCAGTGGGGAGTGCCCAGTTTCTCTTGGAATAACCCTCTGATTCAGACTTACAACTTTGGCGTCGAGATTTACTTCGCCGGAGGAATTCTCATGGTGTTAGGAGGAGTCTTGCTGGTCATGTATAACACGGATGTGACATTGAAAGGGCTTCATCTCTTCTATCGAGGAAAAAAGACGTTGACACCAATCTTCAGGACCGCTCTGGCTTATCCGGAGAATAAGAGGTTTAGAACTGCCGCTACCGTGGCCATGTTTTCCTTGGTACTGTTTACAGTAGCCGCGATTGCCTCTCTCACAGCCGAGCAGAGTGCGGCCCTCAACAATATTGTCAAGATCGATTCCGGGGGCTACGATATCATAACTCAAGGAGCTGTTCCTGTCCCGAACTTTGCATCGATGGTCCACAACAAAACCGCGCTTCAGAACAAAATCGCAGCCGTGATAGGTTTCAACAATACAATTCTTCTCTCAGCGAACGATACCAATACTGGCCAGAGTTTCCAGCCTACTCTCCTTCTCGGAGCCGACCCCGATGCTCCACCCGCGTCAAACTTCTTCCTCACAAACACGTTTCAGATGTCGTCTATGAGCCCGCAGTACAGGACTGCCAACGAAACATGGAAGGCAGTCATGACTGATCCATCCAAGGTTGTGTGGTCCTACGGGCAGGTCAACAATCGGGGCCCTCCATCTTCGATATCAACACCAACCGTCGGGGATACTCTAATTCTCACAGGCCTCATAGGGAATAATACCGTACAAAAGAGTGTCACTGTGATCGGGCTCGTCAACGGAGTTTTCCTCAATGGAATCGTGAGCACGAAAACCCTGTTGATGGATCCCTTCAAAGTTGGCACAGGAAGTCTGTCTTTCGTTAAGGTTGCATCTGGAGCTGATCCTACCAATGTCGCCAGTTTGTTGCGGAAGGAGTTTGTGAGTCTGAATGTCGATACTGTTGTCATTCCCGTTGTCCTAAGCGGTTTTCTGCAAATAGGTCAATCATTCGAGGGACTGCTAGAGGGGTTCCTCGGATTGGGTCTAGTTGTTGGAATAGCTGGGTTGGGAATAATATCAATCAGGTCAGTGGCCGAGAGGCGGCAGGAGATCGGCATTCTTCGCGCTCTAGGGTTCAGGAGGAGAATGATCCTCGCCGTCTTCGTCTTAGAGAACAGCTACATCTCACTGCTCGGCATATTGATTGGAATCCTCTTGGGAATTGACGTGGGGTACGCCTTCGCGGTCAGTCCGAACTCGGGCCTCACCTTTGTAATTCCGTGGCAACAGATCCTTGAGATTGTCGGGCTAGCCTATGCACTGTCAATGCTGGCAACGATCGGCTCTGCCCGCAGAGCCGCGAGAATACCTCCTGCTGAGGCTCTTAGGTATTCGGAGTAGTTTGGGGTTTATTTTCCTCTGGTTCTCTTCGTGGTTTCGCTTGCTGCTTCTTTCAGCAGTCTGTTCGTGCTTTCCGTGTTTCCTCCTAGCCTGAGAGTCGCTTCGTGCTGGTCGGATAACCGTTTTGTCGCCTCGATGAGATCAGTGCGTCGTGTTTGTTCTGCGTTCGCAGATAATTGACTCATCGTCTTGGTTGCTTCTTTCAGCTGCCCCGCGGCAAGGTGTTGGTAGTATTCCTCTAGTCCTTGGTAGTATGTAAATTCTGAAACGAGGTTGTTGTTGATTCCTTCCGAGAACTGCTCATCATTTTTCGCTAGTCTGACCTCAACTGGAGCGTTGATGGTCTTTCTCTTGTCGTCGATCGTGTCAGCGTAGGTGATTTGTATGTTGAGGAGTCGTCCGTTGAAGCCGGCGGGTATCTGGACTCGGCCCCAGATCTTCGCAACCGTTTCCACAGCATTGATCGTAACGGGGGGTCCTTTGTAGTTGAGAATCTTGACGTCAGGGGTTCCAAAGTCGACGCTTATGTTTCTGGCGCCGACCTCGCTTACTGCGCTCTCCTGCATGAGGCTGGGGAGCTTGAGTTTCTGGGCGTCTGTGATGTTGTGGAGCATTCCGCCAGATGCGTCTGCGAGAGCTTTCAGAATTGACTGGTTGTAGTCTGCGCCTATTCCGAATTCGATCATCTGAAATCCGGATGGCATTTTCAGCTTTGAGTACTGTTCGGGTTTGGTAACGTCCGTTGGTTCGCCATCAGTGAGGAGCACTATCCATCCTGGGAGCCGGCTCTTTTGTGCTATTTCGAATGCTGATTGGAGCGCAGCGTAGAGAGCGGTTAGACCTGACGCTCTGATCTTAGGAAGAACCTCTGAAAGCCGAGTTTCAGGATACGATTGAACCGTGCTTGAAAACAGCACGACGGAAACTACGTTCCCCGAAGGGATACTCTTTACGTACTCCTGGGCGCCGTTCTTTGCCAGTTCGATTTTCTGCCCATCCATCGATTTGCTGGTATCTAGTACTATTATGTGGTGGAATCCCTTCGCTTCGGTGCGTCTCTCGGCTACCAGTGTGATCTTGAATATCGCGTCGATCTTGGAGTCGAACGAGTATGCGTGGCTGAGCTCTGTTCTTGCTGAGAGGGTCATAGTCTGATCTGCTCCATCTTACCGTCGTCGAGAATTAACACGCCCGCGTCTCCGCCGTGGTATTTGCTGGAAAATATTGTAATCACCTTGCCGTCGAGGTCTTCTCTGAATCCGTCAACGACCTCGTGGCCTCTAATGATTCCTCTTAGTGAGTTGTTAGCTAGGAATTTTTCGGTTACGTCGCTTCCGTAGTAGTATGCTCCGTCGCCTCGTACGCTTGGTATGAAGCCCTCGATCATGTCTCTAGGGTCGTTCCATAGCAGCTGGAATGCCGTCGGGTCGTCTGGGTTCAAGTCGGGGAATGGCAAGTCCGCGATCTGAGACACGGTGTCGAGCGTGGTGGCTATTCCACCATGGAGGCAGAGGTAGTTGTTGACGACGACAGCGTATGGCATGGCTTGGAAGAACTCTTTGAAACTGTCATAGCTGGCCTCTCCTAACTTCTCTGTTACCTCTTCGAGAAAGCCATAGTAGGGGTTCGTCAGAGGACTCTCGTGGTTTCCCCTCAACATTATGATCTTGTTAGGGTCCTCTAGAAATTTTGAAGTGATGAGTCCGAGATTTTCCACCCCAGTCTCTCCCCTGTCAACGTAGTCGCCCAGAAAGACGACCAAGTCGGAATCCCCGTAGAACTTGTCGAATACCGTTTGTGTGACGTCAACGGCTGTGTGGGTGTCCCCGACGAAGATGACTCTTTTTACATCTCTGGGCTCGAGGAGCGGTTTTCCCATTTTCTCCTTCGCCTCGCTGATGAGCTGGGGGGTTTCTAGGGCTTCAATCATTCACTGGTAAGCCTCACGATAGTGCCGGTACCGAACTTTACTATGCTGTTCGGTTTAACCTCGACGCTATCGTGAACCTGCTGGAATTCCTTTCCATTGTAGAGGAATGTGCCGTTCTTGCTGTTCAGATCCTTTAGCATCAGTTTTGCTCCGTTCATTGTGAGTTCCGCATGTTTTCTCGAGACTTCCTGGTCTGGTATGACGACCACGTTTTCCGGGTTACGTCCGATACTGACGACTGGGAAGTCGTCGAACTCTATGGGGACCTTTGACTTAATGAGGGATTGTGCGGGAGTGTTCACGAAAACCATGTAGTATCGTCCGTGCCCGGTCGTTGGAGTGGTGGCCGATGGGCCGAATGGGGTGTATGGGGTAGGGGTTGGCAGGAAGGGGGTAATTTCAGGTTCTGGTAATGGCGGCTCCGAATTTTTCTCACTGGTGTCGAAAGAGAAAATTGTCGGCTCAGGGGGTGTTTCCTCAGAATCTATCTTCTCAGGTTCTGGAGTCTCTATTGGCTCGGGTTCTTTGAGTTCTTTCGGTTCTTGTTCTTCTAGTGGGTCTGCGGCCTTCGGTGTCGCTGTGTCTCCGGCTCTGGCTCCACCACATGATATGCATGATTGTTTAGAGTCAGGATTGTCGGCCCCACACGCTGAGCACGTCCAGATTAGAGTCTCCACGGACTCCGCATCCAGATCGGGATCTTTCTGCTTCGTCTTACGCTTCATAGATGGACGCTTCATGGCTGCACTCTTCGGTTTTTACTGCGTTGCGGGCATGTAATTGCGCTGGAACGAAAACCGCCGGGTGTCGGTCACACCGTTGATTACTAGGAATTCGAGTATGGCAAGGTCCACTCTTAGGAAGGCGCTTGCTCCCCCTTGCCGCAGTTGAAGAAGGCCCGTAGGCTTCCCTTCACGCGGGACTCTTTCGGACCGTTCCTCACCGTAGTGCTGTCTGTGCCGATCGCTTTCCTCTTCGGTCTAGGAATACAGGGCGATCCTTCGGCTTACATCATCGGACTGGTCAGCCTCGGCGTTATGACCTCTCTAGATCTGCGAGGTGGAATTCCGAGGGTCGGGGTGGGATTCGCCGTCTCATTTCTCGCCTCTCTCTACGTCATTGGACACTCGGTCGCCGGACAAGGCTTGTCGCCATTGTCGTTTGGAGATCTGTCCCTTTTCCTCGTCGCTCTTCCCCCTTCAATCGCGGTCCTCGTGGCAGGTCTCTTTTTCTCGCGGGCGACATCTTACAAGATGATCAAATCAAACGTCGTAGCGTCCGTCGCGTTGGCGGTTGGGCTGGGCTTGGGGTCGGCTTTGAAGGCCGGTTCGGCTCTGTCGATAGACTCGCTCACCATACTATTCTTCATCGCGCTTGGGTCAGCCGCGAACATTGCGCAATTGGTTCTCTTCCATTTCCTCGACAAAGTGTGGCGCGCCAAGAATCTCTCGATGTCAATGATGCCTACGGCTTTCTTCACTTTCAATTTGTTGGCCGTCCTAGGGTTTGTTGCCTCTCGAGATCTTAACCAGCTCTACCCATTCGTTTCATCTCTTGGTTTCTTGCCTGCGTTGGCGTTGGTCGGAGTTGGCTCTACCAATCTTGCACATAGAATCTCGCTGGGGTCCAGCCTTGGACCAACAATTACAATAACGGGAGCACCGACTGTTCGACAGGGCAAAGAACAGACGATCAGGATCGCCACCCAGTTTAGTGGACAAGCGAAGAAGATGGCTAGGATCGTGGCGACAATCACAAGGCCCGGAGGTAAGACTGAGTCTCTGAGAGTATCCGAGGTTTCTGCTGGAGAGTACAGCGCTCACTATAGGCCTGGCGGCTTAGGCAGCTACGCTGTACACGTTACCGCTACGAGCAAGGAACACCAGACAGCCAACGAGGCGTTTTCCTTCGCTGTGCAATCACCTCAATCGAGTCCTCCTCCCACCGCATCAAATCCGCCACCTCATATTCGTCCACCGCCCCCACCCCCAGTAATGCCCGCACCCGTGCAGCTCCCTCCACGTCCTGCGATACCCTTTGTCAAGGGAAGCCTTCCACGCTTGGATAACTGGGACCCGAGAGTTTGGGTTGGCCAGGAAGTTCACAGCTACAAGATAACAGAGCACCTAGCCACCGGGCTCACCGGCTACGTCTTCCGCGCTAGCTTCGGACACGCGGGGACCG
The DNA here is from genome assembly GCA_005888745.1 of Candidatus Bathyarchaeota archaeon. Classification (GTDB taxonomy): domain Archaea; phylum Thermoproteota; class Bathyarchaeia; order 40CM-2-53-6; family 40CM-2-53-6; genus 40CM-2-53-6. The sequence goes on from VBBS01000030.1 coordinate 100,204, forward strand.
AAATGGCGATAAAGATTCCAATCCTCAGAACCGGCACAGGAGCAGCGGCTCTCGAAGAGACCATGTCGGAGGCAACGCGGCTCTTGGAGCTGTCCGAGCAATCGAAATATGTTGTCCAGCTCAGAGGAATATTGGTGGATCGACTCAACATCCAGGAGATCGTGAAGGGTGATACGCAATTGTATCTACGCAGTCCCCCCGCGATAGTAATGGAGTTGATGAAGGGCGGGGCCGCCAAAGGACTTCTTGAGGATCCGTCGTACGATTCGTTGTACTATTCCGAGAAATGGGGGGGCATAGTCATGCTCATCGGTTACATGATCGCAACTGGGCTAGAGACAATTCACAACGCCGGTTTCGTGCATCTTGATGTCAAACCGCAGAACATTCTGTTCAACCTCAAACCCCCGTCGACTGGACAGGAGATGAGGGACCAGATGAAGTCCGGTACTCTTGTCCCAAAGCTAGCTGATCTCGGTTCCGCCGTTCGGATCGGGGGCAAAGTCGGCCAGTTTACATCGGAATACGCTCCCGGGGAGCAAGTTCTGGGAGATAGTGCGGCATCTTCTATGGACGTCTATGCTCTAGGAGCAACGCTCTACAATATGCTGACGAAGACCCCTGTTAGTTCCAAAAAGCTCATCGAGTTGATGAACGCAATGACAAGTAACCCGGGGTCTGGGAGGACGGCTAGCGATCTGAAATCAGCGTGGAACTCATTCAATCCTGATTTCGACAGGATTGCCAAGCTCGCACCGACCGTTCCCGTCCTCAAGAAAATGTTGGACAAAGACTCGCACAGAAGACCAACAGCCGGGACCGCCGCCGCGTTGCTCCATGACCTTGGAGACAAGCTTCTATCCTAGGTTATAGAACGCTATGGATAGATTTCAGAAAGACTGGGGCGCTATCCTTTGCAAAATACAGGACGATAGCCTTGGAGACTGATAGTGGATCTGAGTTCAGCCAAGAGCAACGCGGCCCGTCCTCCTTCTGATTGTTCGAAACCTCCTCTTGCCGAATTTCGAGGAAGTTTGGTGTATCCTAGCAGTTGAAGTGTGAAGTTAAGGCCTTACCGCGTGAGCTGCGAAACGTTGTATTCGAGCTTCTGTCTTCCCTCGACCTTGAGCTGGCAGAATTTGTAGAGCGCATCATATGTCGGGAATTGGAGTCTCATATTGTCGAAGTCGTCTTTTGCAAGGTTCCGGAAACCGTGCGCTAGAGCCTCGAGACCAGCTGATTCCGCTGGTGCATCGGGAATCTTTGCGTCAGCTCCTCTGACTATCTTCGCCAGCTCTAAGAGAGCGGGATCTTTGAGTTTGTACTTTTTGATGATAGCGTCGAAGCTGACGTATTCCTTGTCGTTTTCCTTGTAGTGTGTCAATTCTATGCCCTTAGCATCGTAGGGAATCGCCCCCGTCTCCTTGACTACCTGTTGCATTTTTTCCGGGGGGACGAAGAAGAATTCTGGATTCTTATCTACGAACCTCTTGATCAACCAGGGACAGGCTATCCGGTCCACCTTGGCTTTTTCTCGGGTTACCCATTTCATTCAGTTAACACCTATAGATGTTCTACATAGATAGAACATCTACACATATAAGGCTAACTCATCGATCGTGGGCAATTGAGGAACCAACTGATGTCTAGACTCATGCCCCATGGAATGAAGATCGGCGCGGTATCGCTGTGGCTGCTCCTGCTACTCTCAGAGAAACCGATGTATGGCTACGAGATCATTCGAGAGCTCGAGAAGAGGTTCTCAGGCTACTGGAAACCGAAGGCTGGAACCATATATCCTGCCCTGGAAAAACTGGAGAAAAATCATATGCTGACAAGCCGAGTCGAGTTTCGAGAAGAGGCTCCTGACCGAAAACACTATGCCCTTAGAGACGCAGGCCGCAGCGAGCTTGCAAGCACCATGGCGTACTGGACGAGAATGACCGAGATACTCGAAACCTATCGGGAAACCCACCAGTCGATATTCCGCCACAAAACCGAGCTCCGAAAAGATCAGCTTTCAGAGTTTTTCACAAGGCTTGCGGGATCCCTTCGCGGGAGATCAATCGATGTCAAGAAGCTGTTTCCTGGCTCCGAAACGCCTGCGCGGATTTCTCCCTCTGAACCAGTCAGATTGAAGTTTCTATACGCGAAGGAGAACCACAAATTTGAGATTCACATGGAGCTTGAATGGTTGCCCGCCCAGAAAGAAGTCTCGTCTCGCCTATAGAACATACAATCCTGAAACCCGTCATAAGCCGAAAACGGTGGGACCTGTTTGCCCTTCGACTGGATGACTGAAGACGGAAAGGTTGTCCTCATCGAGAAAGCGGTCCGCACCGTCCCCTACGGTTTCCTAGGGGTCCTATTTTCAGTCTACCTGAGCCAGCTAGGTCTCGACGCTTTTCTCATAGGCGCAGTCTTGGCCTTGACTGTTGCTTCGAGTGCGATCTACACTCTCGTCGCAAGCGTATTCGCTGATCTCCTTGGCCGGAGGCGGACATTGATCTTCTTCGCCCTCACTGATGCAGTGGCAGGCGCTCTTCTCTTTTCCTCTAATTCACTGTGGGCCCCAGTGGCTGCCGGGATCATCGGCAACATGACTGTAGGAGCGGGAGAGGTTGGCCCCTTTCTAACCCTAGAACAGGCGATTCTTCCAGGAGCGTCTGATACCAGACGGAGAACGTTGGGGTTTAGTGTATACAATCTGGTAGGGTATGTTTCATCCTCGGCCGGAGCTCTTCTGGTGGGCCTACCTCAATTCATCACTCCCGGCACTGGAGGATATCGTCCCCTATTCATGGCATATCTCGCGTCAGGTTTGCTAGGAGCATATCTCTACTCTAGACTGTCGATAGAGGTCGAGAAGGAAAAGACCGCCTCCCCGAGCATCGGGGTCCTATCTGAGGCCTCGAAACCAGTAGTAAGGAAACTCTCAGCATTGTTCGCCTTGGACTCGTTTGGTGGAGGCTTCATTGGAATAAGCATACTCTCCTACTATTTCTACGAGAAGTATTCTTTACAGCTCAGCTCGCTGGGAGTGCTGTTCGCCGGGACACAGATCGTAACAGCAATCTCGTTCTTGGTTGCTGAACGAATCGCCCGCCAGATTGGGTTGATCAAGACAATGGTCTACACTCATATCCCGTCGAATCTTTTGCTGGCAATCATACCATTTGTCTCTTCGGCTCCAATCGCTATTGGTCTACTCCTCTCTCGGCAATCCCTCTCTCAGATGGACGTGCCTACTCGTCAATCATACCTGATGAGTGTGGTTCCGGAGACTGACCGCACTCCCGCTGCCGGGTTCACTAATGTTTCCCGGAGCATCGCTCAGACTTTTAGCCCGTCAATCGCTGGCTACACAATCGCCACACTATGGCTGGGATCTCCATTCGTTATAGCAGGTGGGCTAAAGTTGGTCTACGACCTGTCCCTTTACAAGATCTTCCACAGGCTGAAACCACCCCAGGAAGCTTAAGCCCCAAGGTTTTCCGACCGCACCCGAGCACTCCCGTCGAGAAGGAATGATAATTGTCTGATCTGCTTATTCTTCTAATACAAAATCGTCGGTGTCGTCGTTCTATGGGCAATTGTTGGTAAGCTATTTCGTCGAGGGCTTACGGGTCTAGCCAAAAGAGCCGGCGCTTCAATGCAACTCGCTAGGACCATACGGGATGGCACCAGAATAGTCTGGATTGTAGTCGCTGTCGCTGCAGTCCTGATAGTTACGGGGATCGCTTTCGAGTTTCAGACCCTGACTGTCACAGGACTGGCAGCCTCACAATCTCTCTGGCGCGCCTCAAACAACTTTTTCCAACATAATTCCGGGATGCTTTCTCTGACAAGACCCTTCGATTGAACGATGTCATCTCGTATAGTGGGATAAAGGCACCGTTGTCAAGGTGAATCTGAAGGTCGACCTTGATAAGAACTCAAGAGGGAAGTATTGCGATAATCGGCAAAAGTACCTTGATGAGTGGATCCCTTCATCACTTTTTCAGCCGAAGAGTGTCTCCTCGGAAAAACCTAGGAACTTTTCGTTCTCGAAAAGACAGGGTGATCAATTACTGAAGACTCTCTTTCTTGATCCCGATCCATCGCTTCTCCTCGGGATATAGAGGCGAGGATGGCACGCACCAGGTTTCTTGCAGATTGGGGTGTGAGTTCGACTGCGATCCTTGATTCTGGTCCTGCCGTCTCGCTAAGGAGGTCAATGATGACCGCTCGTTCGGCTTGAGCGTGATCGGGATGGTCATAGGAAACACTTGCTTGATCGAGAAGGAACCAACCGCGTGGACCCTTGCCGCTGCCCGAGACTCTAGTATTCTCGACGATCCCCGTGCACATTGTTTCTCACAACCTCCATCCTGGCAAGATCGTAGTCAACGCTTATCACTCGTTTCAAGGTAATTTTCGAAGAAAGCCCACACCTTGTTCCAGCCATCCACGGCCTGTTCTTGTCTGTATCCCGACCGGTCGTAATAGAAGAAACCATGCCCGGCCTTCGGATACGTGTGAAACTCGTAGGTCTTCCCATACTTCTTCAACTCTTGTTCATGCTGAGCAACCTGTTGAGGAGATGGGGACTGATCCTCCTCACCAAAGAGTCCTAGCAGAGGACAGGACAAATCCTTCGTATAGTCTATCGGTGCTACGGGATACTTTGGGGTCAGCTCTTGCTGAGACATGACAACTCTTCCGCCCCAGCAATCTACTGCCGCATCGAAGCCTTTTGTTCTGCAAGCAACAAGGAATGCTTGTCTTCCCCCTGAACAGGTGCCGAATATTCCCGCCTTGTCGTTGCTCTGTGGGAGAGATTTCAGGTAATCTAAACTTCCTCTCATATCGCCCACGACATCATCGTCGGGCACTCCTCCCATGGCCCGTACCTTTGCGGCAATGTCTTCAGGCGTTCCGTGGCCGAACTGTTGGTAGATGTTGGGGCTGATTGCTATGTAGCCATGATGGGCGAACTTTCGAGTGGTTTCCCTATACCACTCGTCCCATCCAGGTGCATGGTGGATCAGAACAACGGCAGGGAAGGGTCCTGATCCCAGAGGTCGCGCGAAATATGCATTGAGAACAGTGCGATCATGTCCTGGGACCGTTATGGTTTCTGCTATCATCCCCTCGTACATATCTGTCCGATACTTCTGCATGCTCGATACTTGCCCTTTCTCGATAAGGAAAGGCAGGTTTGTTTAGCTTTTCCTCAAAGATTGGAAAGCCTTCGGCGACCTCTGTACCTCCAAATGTTCATGAAAGAGAATAGGTTCAACTCGTCTATGCAAGATCAGAGCCTCATGAGTCGTCGGGTAAAGCCTTCGGAGCAGAGCCGACTTCAAGGGGCTAACAACAGCATCGCAGGACTCACCAGCGTCCTCTGTCCGATCATCTTCACAGATGTATCCGGCTTGTTCATTGGACCCCTAGCTTCTTTCAATCTGCCCGATGTTCCCCATCCTAGCCACTGATCTCTTGCTAGCCTCTCTAGCGCTCTCTATTCGAGTCGCCCGAGAAGCCCGAGAAGCTATGGCCGCCCATCGGCAAGAGCTACCAACCGAAGCTCAGATTCCCGCCTCTGAAACCTAACGACCCGGGAGGCTCGAATCATCACGTCTGTTGATGGCCCTTAAGTATCGGATTGCAAAACCCAGCGATGGATCATTATGCAGATAACAACTCAAGCTGGCAAGGCCGTCCAGCAGGTCAACGAATACGACGTATTTCTTGACGTCGATTTTGACGCTCTGAGATTCTCCGGAAAGGTAAGAATCGACATGAGCTCAACTGGAGACATCAGCCTGGACGCAGTAGATCTAGAGGTTGCAAGCGTCAAGACAAACGGTCGAAACGTACCGTTCAAACAGCATGGAAACATCGTGGATATCCAGACCGGTCGGTTCTCCGGACCGCTCGAAGTTGAGTACAAAGGAAAAGTCTCTGAAAGCCTGACCGGGTTCTACAGGGCTCCGTATGGAGACAAGTACGTCCTGACAACACACTTCGAAGCAGGACATGCTCGTAGACTACTCCCTTGCATCGATCATCCAGCCTACAAAGCAGACTTCAAACTGACAGTACGCACAAGAAATGATCTCTCTGTAATCTCGAACATGCCTCTTCAAGACGAGAAGAAGGAGGGGAACAAGAAAACAGTAACTTTCCAGAAGACTCCGAAGATGTCCACCTATCTTCTCTATCTCGGAATCGGCACGTTCGAGGAAGACAAGAATCGACATAACGAGACAGAGTTGTATGCGGCCTCTGTAGTCAGGCCCGATGGCAAGATAAAGACTGGTTTCGCCTTCGAGGCAGCGCAGAAATCCCTAGAATTCTACGAAAAATATTTTGGCATTCCCTATGATTTGCCTAAGCTCCACTTGATCGCTGTCCCCGAGTTCGCTTATGGGGCGATGGAGAACTGGGGCGCGATAACCTTCCGAGAGATCTTGTTGCATGCTGACAAGGACACAAGCACCTCAACGAAAAAAAGCATTGCCGAAGTAATCGCGCACGAAATTGCGCACATGTGGTTCGGCGATCTCGTCACTATGAAGTGGTGGGATGACCTCTGGCTTAATGAGAGCTTCGCGACCTTCATGGCCTATAAGGTAGTTGACTGGGCTTATCCACAGTGGAGGATCTGGCAAGACTTTGTGAAAACTAGCACCGGGGGAGCGATGGCCCGAGACGCATTGAACAGCACTCATCCCATCGAGGCCAAAGTCAGATCGCCGGAAGAGATCGAGGAATTGTTCGACGAGATTAGCTACGGCAAGGGCGCAAGTATTCTTCGAATGATTGAGGCTTACATCGGTCCAGACAAGTTCCAGAAGGGTGTCAGCAAGTATCTCCAACAATTCCGGTACTCCAACGCCTCTGGAAGCGACCTCTGGAACCATCTTCAGCAAGCTTCAGGGATGGATGTCAGCAGCGTAATGGAAGGCTGGATCGGCAAGGTAGGGTATCCAGTTGTCAAAGCTTCACTCTCTTCTGGAAAGCTAGTGTTGGAGCAGGAAAGGTTTCTCCTCTCCGGAACGAGAGAAAAACAAACCTGGCCCATCCCAGTAACCATCACAGTCGACAACAAGACTCAGCAGCTCATGTTCGACAAGGAAAAAACTGAAGTCAGCGTCTCAAATCCGAAGTCTCTGAAGCTCAATATGGACCGAACCGGGTTCTATCGAATAGACTATCGAGGCCCTGAGCTCCAGGCGCTTGTCTGGGCCAGCAAACTGTCTGGGCTCGACAGATATGGCCTCGCCAACGACGGTTGGGCGTTTCTCAATGCGAGTAGGATGAGCTGGAAAGACTATCAGAGTCTCCTCGAGCGTTTCTTCGATGAAGAAGAGTATCTTCCTGCCTTTGAAGTGTCAGAAAGGATCACGAACCTATTCCTAATTGCGCCTAAGAAACTCGCAGAACTCTCGCGGAGATACCACAAGTCACAGTTGAAGATCCTTGAAGGAAAGCGGGACGAGAACAGTTCGCTGCTGAAGGGAACCATCGCAGCACGGCTCGCGATTCTAGATGACGTATACGCACGCGAGACAGGTGCGAAATTCAAAGAGTTGGTCGCTGTAGAGCCGGACATGAAACGCTCGGTCATCATTGGGTATGCTAGGTCATCCAACGACTACGACGGGCTCATCGATCGGTACAAGAAGAGTACAACGGACGAGGACCGCCTCAGGTATTTGGAGGGGCTTGCCAGCTTCAAAAGGCCAGACTTGGTGAGAAAGGTGCAGGAATTCGCAATGGCGGGCAATGTGAAGCGTCAGGATATTGGACGCGGCCTGCTCCAGTTTGCGACCTCGAACCCGGATGCGCATGCTGTGACCTGGGAGTGGTTTAGGAACAACATTGAGAAGCTGGACAAGATGTACGAGGGAACAGCAACCCTCTCGGCTTACATGCGCGCATACATCTCAATCATAGGCGTTGGCCGGGTCGATGAAGTCGAGAAACTATTCAGCGAGCACAAGCTAGCTGGGGCGGACGCTACGCTTGAGAGATTGAGGATTCATGATCATCTTGCAAAGGAGATAGCAAAAGCTTAGACTTCAGAGTCGGCTAAACGCAGACTCCAGCCAGATAGCCTCAGGAAGAGCGTTTTTCAGAATACTTCTTGAGCGGGTTCCAGTAGGAATCGTACCAGCCTTTGCGGTAGTCTTCGACTTGTTCAGCCGGAACTCGAGAGTGGAACCATTTTGAGTTCTGTCTCACTTTTTTTCGCTTTCAATGTGAATTCAAGTCTCGAAAGCGGATAGCCCTTGGGCCACTCTGTTGTCTTCCATTCCTGGACGATCTTCGCGTTCTTGACAAGTCGGATGTTTTTCCCGGAGATGTAACCATCCAGGCAGTAAATCTCACCCCAGTTCTTGGGCTAGCGGGGATCCCTGTGAATTCGGAGTGTTTACCTGGGTTGAGCAGCGCGTCAAAAATATCCGCGGGGCTTGCTTCGAAATACACGGTTTGTTTTATGATAGCGAACTTGATGGCAAGGTTCCTCAAAACTCCTTTCTGTGCGACATAGCGTTTCGCGTTTCGAGCTCAGAGACCTATCCTGAAAGCTGATTTGAAGAGGGGTATAGAAGCACTTTTGAGACAGCCCTGATTCCCCGACCACTACGAGTTGGAGTAGGTTTAGGATTATTGTCGGACAGGCTGAATCCCGTGGGCGGTTACAAGCCAATCAGCGATTACGGGGTCATCGGAGATATGCACACGGCAGCGCTTGTTGGACTTGACGGTTCCATTGACTGGTACTGTGCGCCAAGGTTCGATTCTCCCAGCCTGTTCGCGGCTCTGCTCGATTTACGAAAGGGAGGCAGATTCCAGCTATCTCCAACCGAGAAGTACAGGACAAAGCAGACCTATGGAGGCGACACGAACGTGTTAGCGACCATGTTCGATTCCCAAGAGGGACGCATCAGGCTTACAGACTTCATGCCTTGTTTCATGGAAAAAGGAGAGCTGAAAGGATTCCAGGAACTCCACAGAATCGTCGATTGCCTCGAGGGCAATCCAGGACTTAAACTCATTTTTCAACCACGATTCAACTATGCTCGCGGAAATACGATCATACGAGAAACCCGAGACGGATGCCTGGCGAGGAATCAAAGACACTTCATCAGTCTAGCTTCGTCCGTGAAGCTCCTTGTCTCAGACAAGGACCTACTGGTCAACGATTTCCGCCTGTCCCGAGGTCAGAGAATCGTCTTTGTCCTCAAGTGGGGAAGCAGCTCGTCAGCACCCGTGGGGAGATATGAGACAAGTCGGAAGCTATCCAAGACATTGTCCTACTGGAAACGATGGGTTAACCATATCAAGTATCAGGGACCCTATCGGGCCCACGTCGTAAGATCATGCCTCGTACTGAAAATGCTGCAGTATGCTCCAACAGGGGCTATGGTAGCGGCTGTTACCACCTCTCTACCGGAGAGCATCGGGGCAATGCGGAATTGGGACTATCGATACTCCTGGATCAGGGACAACGCTCTCTCAGTCTGGGCGTTAAGTGAGGCTGGAGCCACAAGGGAGGCCCTAGACTACACTAGATGGATGATCAATGTTCGACGTCATTCCAAGGAGAGGTTGCAAATAATGATGGGCATTGGCGGTGAAAGGGAGATCCCTGAGTTTACCTTGGACCATCTTGAAGGCTATCGGCGCTCGAGCCCAGTGCGGGTCGGCAACGCGGCGTACAAACAGCTGCAATTAGACATATACGGTATTCTCGCTGATTCCATGTACTATCTACACCGCGCTCTAGGATGGACCACCAAGCAAGTATACGAAAATCTGGTGAAGTATTCGGCCGATCAGGCAGCAGCGGAATGGGAAAAATCCGACAGCGGAATATGGGAGATGCGTCAGGCGAGATCGTTCGTAGAATCAAAGATGTGGTGCTATGTCGCCCTCGACCGAGCGATGAAGATCGCTCGAGAACTAGGATACGACGAAGACTGGCGGAGATGGGAGCCCGTGAAGAGGACGATCAAGAGTCAAATTCTAACCAATGGATGGTCATCCAAGAAGAAAGCTTTCACGATGGCTCTCGGGGGGGACGACCTCGATGCGGCTAATCTCCTTATGCCACTAGTAGGGTTTCTGCCGGCTAAAGATCCAAAGATGACCTCGACAATCCAGTGCATCCGAGAAGAACTATCCAAAGGCGATCTACTCTACCGATACAATGTTGATGATGGCCAACTGGGAAAGGAGGGGGCTTTCACCGTGTGCAGCTTCTGGATGGTAGAGTGTCTAACACGACTCGGCAAGTTAGGTGAAGCAGATGGACTGTTGAATCAGCTATTGAAACGAGCTAATCACTTGGGATTGTACTCGGAAGAGATTGATCCGGTCACCGGTGAAGCATTGGGAAACTTTCCCCAAGCCTACACTCACATGGGTTTGATAACAGCCTCCGTTCGTCTTGAAGAGGCACGACGAAAGACCGGGTTCATGCGATATACACGTGCTCTATCCAACAAGATCAGCGGCTAGTGTGCACGGGATAAGGGGGTCCTACGACTTGCCGGTCTTGTAAAGATCAGTCAGAAGTTGGATGACTTCTCGATGGTTTCTCAGGTTGAACTTTGCATAGGATTTCGCAAGTCCTACTTTGATCGAATAGGCCTGATCTGGAATTGCTTCGAAGAGGTCTTCATCAGCCCAATCGTCACCCATGGCTAGCACGAAGTCGAAGGTGGTCTCGGAAAGGAGCAGCTTCGCGGCCATGCCTTTGTTTATTCCAACATTTCTCACCTCGATTGACTTACTGCCCTGTAATACTTGGAGCTCGGTGTTTTCGCTGAAGTACGACAATTCATCGGCAAGCTCTTTTGATCGTACGTATGCGAGTTCGGGATCTGCTGCTCGGAAGTGCCAGACGAGGGAGAACTCCTTTTCCTCCAAGAGAGATCCTGGCAGTCGGTCTTCATAGCCTCGTAGGGTAGGTCGAACTTTCTCTTTCCAGTTGCTTTCTACCTTTATCGTTGGGACCCAGTCTTTGCCTTTTTCTCTGATCCAGGCTCCATGCTCAGCAACGATTCCTAGATTTAGAGCGCCGAACCAGTCCTGTAAGAGGTTTCGATTGCGTCCGCTGATTATTACCAGGTTGTTTCGTGGATCTTCTGAGAGTGCATTGAGAACGGCCAGCAGGGTTTTTTCGGGGACTGCTGTTTCGGGACGTGCTTTGAATGGTGATAGTGTACCGTCATAATCGAGGAAGAGTATCCTGCTGTGTGAGGTGTCATAATCTGTGATCATTTTCTCTCTGGTCGCGGCGTCAAGTAGTTTAGCACTGAATTTCTTCTGTTGTTGTTTGATCGAGTGTAGTTTGCCCGTGAAATCCTGGCCCCATTTGATGACATCGTAGCGCTCCAGTCTGGTCTGCATAGCTTGGTTTCGGCGTACTTGCTCTGCTTCAGGCATCTCGAGGGCGGTCTTGATTGCGTCTACTATTTCGGAGGTGTCGTTAGGGTTTATGATGAGTGCCTCGCCAAGTTCTCTGGAGGCTCCTGTCATCTCGCTGAGTATCAGAACTCCTTTCTGGTCGGTTTTTGATGCGATGTATTCTTTGGCGACTAGGTTCATCCCGTCTCGTAGTGGGGTTACTAACGCGATGTCGCTGATTGCAAATAGGCTTAACAGTTGTGTGTAGGGGAGAAACCTGTACCGGTATACTATCGGGGTCCAGTCGATTGTCCCGAACTTTCCGTTGATACTGCCAACGAGCTTGTCGATCTCTTCCTTCATCTGCTCATATTGTTCAGCTCCGAGTCTTGACGGCACGACTGATAACACTAGAACAACTTTCCGTTGCCATTGAGGGTGCCGATCGAGAAAGATAGCATAGGCTTCCAGACGATGCTTGATCCCTTTTGTATAATCTAGCCTGTCCTGCGACAGTATTATTTTGCGATTCCCGAGTTTCGCGCGGAGCCCGCGGCTCTCTTTCTGTATGTCGTCACTTTTCGCGGTGGCACGAATCTTGCCATAATCAATGCCCATCGGGAATGTGTCTACTTTTATCGTCCGTTCTCCACCAACGAGGACCTGGCCGAAACTGTGTTCATAGCCCAGGATTCGGAGAATGCATCTGAGGAAGTGTTGCGTGTAGTCTATTGTGTGAAATCCTATCAGGTCTGCTCCAAGAATGCCCTCCAATATTTCTCTGCGCCATGTGGTCGGGAGTGTGCGGAAGACGTCATATGAGGGGAAGGGAGTGTGGAGGAAGAACCCGATTGAGAGGTCAGGCAGTTTTTCTCTCAACAATCTGGGGAGAAGCATGAGATGATAGTCGTGGACCCAGACCGTATCATTGGGCTGGTACACCTTTATGATGGAATCTCGAAAGAACTCGTTTACCTTCACGTACTGCGCCCAGTCTTCTTCTTTGAACTTGGCGTATGTGGGAAAGTAGTGGAATAGAGGCCATATTGAGCTGTTGCAGAATCCTTGGTAGAATTTTTTCATGGTGTCAGCATCGAGGAAGACGGGGCAGGCCCTTTGCTTGGCAGCCTGCGTTCTCAGTAGTTCCCGAGAGCCTTCTTCTACCTCCATGCCCGGCCATCCAACCCAGAGGTAATCTGTTCCGGAGGGATCTTGTCTTGCCCATTCCAAGTACGCGGTCAGTCCAGAGACGAGGCCCCCCGGGCTGGCATGGAAAACTAGCTTGTTGTCGCGACCGCTGACTGTGAAAGGCAGTCTATTGGATACGACTAAAAGTGTCATGCCTAGTTCGTCTTTCGGATTTTTTCTCAGAGGGTCTTACTATCCATTAAGATTGTTAGTAACCCGTCCTTAAACAAGCCGAGTATAGGGTTGAACATGTCAATTCTGTACTCTCAAAGGTCACCACTCAGCAAGATTTCCCGCACTTGCGAAGATTGGAACTTATGTTGGAGGGCTAAGAGGTAAAGTCCAAGGATAGGTCGTTCTTACCTCAAGATGAGCGCTTGGTCGTGTTGAACAGTTGCTGCCCAAGTACTTCGGAGGGCCATAGGGACGACCAGTTTCGAAGACAAAGCTGGAACCCGGGCACCATGCACAGACTGAAGCTGGGGCAAAAGCTATTGATGAGGAATCCTTTCCCCCTCTCACTTAGGAATCCTCTTCAAGGTTTCTTCGAGGGAAGGAGCGGAATCGAACTAGGCTTTGTTGTGCCCTACTTCAGTTTCTTGGGGTCCCAGTCGATGGAGTCGGCGTTTATCTTCTCCGCCTTGAGGGCGGTCTTCAACCCTCCTAGGACGCTCGTGAAAGTATAGCCTGGTCCGAGACGCAGAACATGGTGGACAACGGGTTGTTTGTGTAACTGGTAGATCTGGTCTGAGGGAAACGAAGAGTTGAGCCAGAAGATTATCGGATTCTTGATCTTTCCGTTGTACTGGACGAGTTGGCGGGCAAGAAGATGATTCGGAGGATTATCGCGTGCATGTAGTCGCTCGTCAAACTCGAAACTCTGCCCAACTTGGACCATGGCTGTTCCCCGGCGAGCATGCAACATCACTTGGGGCGACAGGACGCAAACAGGACATTTGGAAAGCCAATCTCTTAACTGCTTCTCGTAGGACTCCACCGCACTATCGAAAGAAACCATCCCCTTTCAGTAGGCGTCCCTTCGTAATAGAGTTGTTGACCCTTGCCACCACGCAGCGGCTTCGCCATGTCGAGTCATTGCTAGAATTGACAAAATATAGGAATCTTCATCAAGGGATCGATTTTGTTTAGTGCGGAGTGTGGGATTTGAACACCAGTTTACCGGTACATATAAGGCAAATTTCATCGGCCCACAAGGAGAAAGCCCACTCCTAGTCGTTGCAGGTCCGGTGGGGTTTGCACGAGAACTGGTGCAAATCCTTACTTGTTGATTTGTCGTATCAACGCAATTCAGCGTCCGAGACAGCGACAACCAGGGAGGCATGTGTGTTGTCAAAACGCAATCCTACAAACAAGCTCAATAGCATTCCCGTGGGATAATTGGGAACCCGATTGAGAGAGCTTTCTCTCATGAAAGACAAAACGGCTAGTAAACGAGGAAATATTCCGTTTAAATATCATGTATTACTTGTATTACTATATGGCCAAGGATCTGCGCACGGTTAGAGATGTCGACGAAGCCACCTGGAGGAAGTTCAGGGCAAAGACCGAAGAAGAGGGATTGAAGACAGGACAGGCGTTGAACGAGGCTCTGACAGTCTGGGTTAGAAGTAAGGAGAAACAGGCGAAAAACCCGGACCCGAACCATTTCCTCAAGATTGAGGGTATTGTCCGGACCAAAAGAAGAGTCAGATGGAGCGAAGAGATCGACGAGACACTCTATGGAAAAGGGCGATGATCCTCCTTGATTCGAGCTTTCTCATCGGATTTGAGGTGGAGACTGATACCAACCATGCTAAAGCTCGTGGATTGATGCACGAAGTAGCGGAAGCGGCTTACGGGCCCGCTGTGATCTCCGACCACATCTTCGATGAAGTTGTCACCGTGACTTTCGCGAGGACCAAGATTGAGATCATTTAGAATGCTAAAAGTCAGCGACGACGTATTCCAGGCGGCCTGGAGTCGATTCAGAGAACAGAAGGATACAAAGTTCAGTTTCACTGACAGCACAACGGTAGAACTGATGCATCAGAACGGCGTCAGGAGAATCGCCACTTTTGACAGAGAGTTCAAAGACTCAACAGACTTCTCCGTGTTAGGACCTTCGGCATAATTTTGGGGAGTTTTCTAAGCATGGGCCTGGTGGGATTCGCCAGCTGTCCGGTAATTGCCGCAGGGCAGTTTGGGGGGCAGCGCACCGAATTTTTATCCCAATCTTGCCTGGGCTCTAAAGCTTGACTCTAACTGTAGCATTCATAATTGTCCTCTAGGTGTTCCATCAAATGCGACCCTGACGGACACCAACTCCATGGTTAGCGACACGACCATCATACCTGTTGATACGAACGCGACGGTGACACCTGTTGACGTAACTGTCACAACTCCAACCTTCCACATCCAGGACCAGTGCAAGGCTACGCCGAGCAAGAACGAAAGCTAGTTCAAGAGTCTAGTCAATCCGGTCGCTAGGATGCGGGGAACGGATTCGAGATTTCTGTCTCATGTCGTCCGGTTTTCCAATGTATCTCTGAGAACATAGACTCGTGCGGGTTACGATCCCACCGTGACTAATTGTCTGCGTGTTGAGTGCGGGGGTGGGATTTGGACCCCAATTTACCGGTACATATAAGCGACTTTACTATTGGCCCGTAGTCGAGCCAAGAAAGATCCTTCCGGGCCTGAATAGTGAGGTGACTAGGCCTGGTAGTACTGGGTTAGATGATCGAATCCCGCTCTGGTTGCCAATCTGCGCCTGTCCATTAGGTTAAGGCGGCAGTAACCCGAATCATGTCCTTGTCCTGAGAACAGAATCAGAAAAAATCTGTAGCGAGATGGCTTCCGAAAGAGTAAATCGACGAGGCGTGCCGAGAATCATCGTTACAGAGAAATGCTAACTAAGGAAAATGGCTCGTATCTGGGAAAATTTGCCTATGTAGGCAATAAATCCTAACTATTCGTATTCCCCTGGAACCGGCTCCTGAGCCAGTCAGAAAGTACTGGATCAGCCATCCTGTACTGTCCTGTCATCGGCCTCTCTATGACGCCGTAGTTCATCAGTATTCTAAGCTCCTTTGATATGTTCTGAAGATGTTTTCTTGCTTCTCTTGCTATCTCACTTGCCTTGCTTTTCTCTCGAGCAATTGCCACCAGTATCTCCCTTTCCGTTGGGGAGAAGGTGGAGAAGTAATTCTCGAACTCCCCATCCAAGCTCTGGACCACGCCCTCATAGGCCTTCTCTATCTGAGCCGCGGTTATTGAACCGCCTGAGCCCACTGACAGGTATAGCTCCAACCCCAGTCGCTGAACATAGTCTGGGTATCCTTCGCAGTAAGTTGCAATCTTGTCTATCTCTGAGTCAGCTATCTTTATTCGGACGAAGTCAAACCTTGACTTCAGGAACTTTTTCACCACGTCCTTCTCTAGCTTCCCTACCGGAATCTCAACCAGCTGTCGGTAGAATGGCGAGCGCTCCTCATAGACTAGGTTGTGCATGATAGTTGTTGCGGAGCCCGAGAGTACGTAGCAAACTCTTCTCTGATCTTGTATGATGGTACGAAGCCTCTTGAGTGTCTGCCTACCCCATTCTATGATGTCCTGGAACTCGTCTAAGATTACTGCAAAGTAAACTCCTTTCTCCTTAGCCAAAGATTCAACGTATCGTAATGCCTCCTCTATCAGAATGTCCTCGTCTGTTCGCAGATCTCGGAGTTTAATTGAGAACTCCCAAAAGCTAACTTCGCTCACCTTATCGACCGCAGACTTTGCCTTCTCACCGAGGACCTTGACAAGCCTCTTCATGTATGCTTTGTCGCCCGTCTTCTCCACGTACTCGGAAATCGCCGTATCAACGACCAGTCTGGCGAACCTACTCTTTGATGCAAGTCCATAACAGTTGATAGTAATCGGTATCACTCTGCTGTTACGCCTCAGTCTCCTGGCTAGATTATGAAGGATGGATGTCTTCCCTGTCCTTCTAAGCCCGATAAGGACAGAGTTGCTTGAGGCCGCCTTTTCAACCCCTCTTGTTAGTAATAGCAGCCTCTCTAGCTCCCTTTCTCTATTGACGAAGTATTCACCTTCAGCCGGTTTGCCTACAACGAATGGCGTCTCCTGCAAGCTAAGACCTATTGTCAGTAGGATTTTTTGCCTATATAGGACTTTTTTCCTACTCTCGTAATCCGGCTAGGCTATGTCCGGTACTGCCAAATGTCGGCAAGTACTTGCCGTCAGGAGTTGCCACTGGAGGAGGATTCGATTTCAAAGACTGAAAATTT
The DNA here is from genome assembly GCA_005888745.1 of Candidatus Bathyarchaeota archaeon. Classification (GTDB taxonomy): domain Archaea; phylum Thermoproteota; class Bathyarchaeia; order 40CM-2-53-6; family 40CM-2-53-6; genus 40CM-2-53-6. The sequence goes on from VBBS01000030.1 coordinate 117,090, forward strand.
CGCCTCTGGCAGAAGTAAAATGGTGCGGGGGGTGGGATTTGGACCCGCGTTTACCGGTACATATAAACGGGGCGAGGAAAACTTCGTGAGGACTGACCCAGAAGCCTCGCCGTCGATTACACGCTTGGAAGAGAGACTGAACTCAGGGGCCAACTACTCTAATACGCGCTTTTCCTTGGATCGGACTGCCGCCTATTGTCATACCTGACAGAAACGCAATACTATCTCCTCCTCCGAATCCTGCTGCTTGGATGCCAAAGTGGCAGAGTAGGTCTGGGAGTTCATCTCCATTCATATCTACCGAGTTACGGTTGCAAAAAGCGAGACTTTGTTCGGATCCGGTTTTTCCAAATGTCAGCGACGTCCGGTTGAGCATGGAGAACGCGTTTAAGTCGGGTGATGAAAGGATGGCTACGGGAATGGTTCCATGGCTACGGCTGTTGATCGTGGGGAGCGTCGTGCCGTGCTGTATTTCAATATTGACTGGGATGGGTTGAGGAGCAACCGAGATTCTGATGAGCTTACTATCAATAGATTGTATGTCACCCCAAACGTCGTTTCCGTTCTTCAAGAGGAAGAACGGTTCTCCCGAGAAGACTAGATCAGCTGCCGGATTCCAGGATCGCGACGATGGATCAAATTCGCGTATGTTCCCGTTCCATTCCCCAGCGACCCAGAGCTTTCCCTGTGCATCAAAGGCAAGTCCGTAAGGACCGTCTTGAACACTTCCAAAGGCGTACTCAACCACCGACGTATCCACCGGATCGAACACACCGATCATGTGTGCGTTGTTTTCGGTAAACCAGATCCTTCCGTTCGTCGCATTTGCCAAAAAGACGGTGTTGCTACTGAAGCCTGAACTATAATACGTAAGATTTGTCCCATCGGTGTTCACTTTGCCGATACCCACAGTTTGCCTCGTAAACCAGATTGTACTACCGTTCAGCCACAGACCTGCGGCGTGGGCCCCTGGTGCAATTGTACTCCAAGAGTGGTCGAACAGACTAAAACGGGCGATCCCGGATCCAGCTATGTAGACGAAGGAGTCGTCGGCCACAAGTCCCAACGGGGTGCCGATGCCATAAGGAGGAAAGAATGTCTCAACACTCAGGTCGAGTAATGAAACCTTAGACAAGGCTTGACCATAGTTGTATTCTCCGCCTATCCATGCAAAGCCACTTCTTATTACGATTCCGAGCGATGCCACGAAATTGCCACAACATCCGCCAGAACTGAATGGAAACACTTGCACCGCACTGATCGCGTTTAGTCCTTGCGTAGCAATAGTAGCTGTGTCGATTCTGGCGAGGGAACCGGTTCCGTCCACAACGTAAAGGTCGTGGCCATTCATGGCCATCCAATACGGTTGGTACACTTTGCCACCGATGTCAAATGTTGCAATAGTGGGCAGCGAAGCGGATCCTCGCACTTGACGTGATGAAAGTATGACAAGCATGATCAGTACAAAAACAATGACTGACCCTTTTTGCATAGCCAGGACTCTCCGATTCGCTAACTCTATAGCAAAATAAATATCTTCTGGGGAGGAGGACATGAAACCAAATTGTAAGTCGGCGGTTTTTCCCGGTGAGCAAATTTGGAGGTAGAATCGCCTCATCGGTGTTGTTTTTCAGTAGATGCGAGATTCACGTGCAAGGTCGTCGTGGAAAGAGATAGCCAGAAGAGCTTCATCCCTCGGTCCTTCACATTCATGAAAATAGACCCTGCCTGGACAGGTAAAGTGGTGCGGGGGGTGGGATTTGAACACCAGTTTACTAGTACATATAAGGGAAATTTCGTCGAGTCACCAGTAGAAAGTCCAGTCCTAGTCGTGTCAGGTCCAATGGCACTCGCCTGACTGGGTTCAAAGAATGGATTTCCCGCGCTGGTAGGGGCGGAGGTCCTCCGACAACCAATTGGATAATTTTGGAAGAGCTAAATCGTCATGAGGTGAGAGGTGTTACTGGTCGACTGGGTAGTCAGCCCAGCATGGATGCCACGCAGGGTGAGTGATACATGTCCACTAGGCTAACGCGACCAGTCTGTGCACGGACCTGGAGATTACCCAACGTTCGCCGCTGGATTGTCAGTAATTGTCCAGGTAATGGGCCCATTTCTCTGATGCTGGAATAGGATCTTGTCTTCGAATATCTGACACTTCTTCAATAGGCCCGGTTGAACTATTCTCTTGATTAATCCGACTCTCTAATCAGAGAGCGCTCCACTCGGAGAGTTCATTGCAGCTTCTTTTCCAGCCATTCGCGGAAGAATACGTCTGGAATTTGGTATTTCCCGTTAGATTCTTTCTCTATCAGATAATTCTCTGTTGCATACTTCAATCCCTTCTCAATTGCACCATCGCTTAACCTTGTTTCCTTCTTGAAGGCTTCTGACCACACCTGACGACCACCTATCTTTAGGATGCCTATTATCAACTTCCTATATCCTAGCGACAGATCTTCCCATGTCTTCTCATATACTGCTGACTGATTTAGTACGACCTGAGTTATTGCAGTTGGAATATCCTCATTTTGGACTACAAAGTGCTCCCTTACTCGACAAACATCCCACAGCTCATGACATAGTTGCTGCGTAAAGTAGGTGTGGGAATCCGTCTTGGATAAGATCTCACCTACTTGGTCTTTATGAATTACTATTTTCGTTTTCTTGAATCGACTTGTTATGAATTCGGCATAGGCATCCTTAGGGATCCTCTTCAATTCGAATATCCTTGCCGACTTGTAGAAAGGACTACCGGATGTTTCGAACATGTCTTGTAGCACATGATGCTTGCTTCCCGAAAACACGTAGGACACTTTGTCATGAGATTGAAACTTTGATCTCAGAAGGTTCTCAGTCCTCTTGGAATCTAAGCTTCTAACTTCATGAAACTCGTCCAGGGCGACGATAACCCTTCGCCCCGTTTTAGAACCGAGCTGTTGGGGGAGATCGATTATCCTGTCGAATGCAACGTCTAAATCTGAATCAGACAATCCTGACAAATCTATCTCAAGATCTCCTAGTGACAACTTTATCTTTGGTAGGTTCTTCTTCGCCCAGTCGAAGAACCATTCCCTGGTCCCCGCTTTAATGAATAGAGACTTGTATTTCGAGATGAATAGAGACTTGTCAGGAGCTGTTGACACATCAAAATAAGCCGTCTGATGCTTCTCTTTGACTAGTTCATCCAATACGTTCATGATCAGGGCAGTTTTGCCATAGCGTCTGGCTGAGTAAATTAGAATCCGAGCGCCTTGCTTAAGCTGGTATCTTAGATCTCTCATTTCCTTCTCGCGATCAGCGAAATATTCGCCTTTTGCGATATCGCTTGCGAATTTGAAAGGGTTAATCGAACTTGCTAATGACACGACTCGCCAGTTGGAGAGCTCTCTATTTGGAGAGCTATAATCTTTCTGAGCTCAAGTCAATTGCCTTTCCATAGCCAATTCCGACACATGCAATAGATTGGCTAGGCCAGGTAACTTACAAATCAAGTTGCAAGCTTCAGAATTACTCGTTAAGCGACGAGAGCAAATGCCAGGGAACTCGTCGTGGCATTAAAGACGTAAGGACGACCGGCATTAATGGGATCAGCGACTTTTTCCCAATGAGCTACAACGATCATAAACCATTCCCTGAAGCGACGGAAAAACCAAAGAATCCAGCCTGCCGGGTGTTCGAACTGACTAGTGGTGCTGATCATAGCCCCTGTTGTTACATTGGAAACATAAGCTCGACCCGCACTGGGAACATGTTCACGGTTTCGAATGAAGCCCGGACCACTACTACACGACTACCGATTGTGAATTGACTATCAAGCCCACCCTGCCGTGCCCACAGGCTCCTTGACCTTTGAGGGTGCTAGGATCAGCGTTTGGGATAGGTTTTCCAACGGTCGTGCCACAGCAGGCAAAACGGGAAGCAGACGACTGCCACCTCCGCCGAGCAATTCTTATCTGAAAGAATCTATAATCTTCTAGGTTGAAAGTATTAGTGTTGATTGCTCTAGCTCGTATGTTCGTCGCGACGAGTCTCTTGATCCTTATCATGTTCTCGCCCTTGGTTGTTGTCCGGACGGTAGGAGCTGTGAGAGCTGTAGGCCCTACTTGGGACCGGACCTATCTACCCGTGGACTTTGGGAAAGGCTCTGTCGAGCAGACGACCAGTGGCGGATTCATCATTTCAGCCCTTAGTAGGTTCGGAGGTCTCTGGGTGATGAAAGCCAATGCTGCCGGCATGCCTGAGTCGCAGAGAGAATACACTCCGGCAGGGTATTCTCTCTGTTGCGATAGCACAACCCATACTGTGAGGCAAACAAGCGATGGTGGCTACATCGTCATTGGCACAGCTCTTTCAGCTGGTTACGTGACAGGCTTCGACGGCTGGATCCTCAAACTCAACCACAAGGGCAGTGTAGAGTGGAGCAAGACCTATGGTGGAACCAATGATGATGTTCTCGTCTCTGGCGGGCAGACCTCTGATGGCGGATATGTCGTGGCGGGAAACACCCAGTCCTTCGGGTCGCCGGGTCGTAACAGTAATGGCTGGCTGTTGAAGCTTGACCCTGAGGGCATCATAGTCTGGCAGGAGGCCTTTGGGGGCCAGGAGGTTCATTCAGTAGACCAGACAAGTGATGGTGGATTCATAGCAGCCGGGACAGTAGGAGTTGCTGGTGAAGCGGACCCCTGGTTGGTGAAGCTGGACTCTGGCGGGCAGGTGGAATGGCAGAAAGCCTATGACTTTCGTACTAGTAGCGATGGGCGTCTGATCCAAGGCGCATACTCGGCCCACCAGACGACTGATGGAGGATACATTGCAGTGGGAGAGAAAATAACTCTTGAACCCGCAGGAGGCTTTCTCGCTTCCGTGACAGTAATCCTCAGGGTAGATCATGACGGCGACATTCTCTGGCTCGATTCGTACAGTGGAGGAGGGCGTGCGACCCCTTCTTCAGTCGAACAAGGCTCTGACGGGGGCTTCATTATCGCAGGCAGGTTCATGCAAGGCTACGCCGGCTTTGGCGGCCCGCTCATCGGCATCTCGGGTCCCTGGCTCTTGAGGCTGGACTACAGCGGAGATCTGCTTTGGCAGAAGATCTATGGCAGAGAGAACGACCTTCTACTCCAGGCTCAGCAGACAAAGGACGGCGGTATAATCGCTGTAGGCAGTATGGTGGGTAGCGCACCGAATTGCTGTGATAATCTTGCGTGGGCTCTGAAGCTTGACGCGAACGGTAGCATTCGTGGTTGTCCTGTGGGTGTCCCGTCGAATGCGACGATGACTGACATTGACTCGATAGTTGTTGACACGGCTATGATGCCTGTTGACACGAACGCGACGGTGACACCTGTCGACGTGACTGTCACAACCCCAACCTTCCACACCCGGGACCAGTGCACGGCTCTACCGAACAAGAATGAAAGCCAGTAAAATGTACCAGTAAAATGGTGCGGGGGGTGGGATTTGAACCCACGAACCCCTACGGGACAGGGTCCTGAGCCCTGCGCCTTTGACCTGTCTTGGCAACCCCCGCGCGAGCGAAAGAAAGAATCCGCTTTTGATAAATGCTTGAATAGCTTTGGAGGGGGTTCCCTGCCGGGGACATCGGTCCTGCTTTCGACGCTGCCAGCGGCCGAATTATACCTTAACCAGCCGTCCGGCATGAATAACGTCTTCCAGCGAGGAAGTCCTTCTCAAAAATAAGCACGTCTTCTCGACCCCTCGGGGGCGGTCGATTTTCTTGGGCCCCGCCCTTCATGAAGGGAAGGAAAAAAGTGCTTCTAAAAAGTGGGAGTTTACACCTGTTAGGATGCGAATATCCATTTGCTACTTGGTTCGCTCTAGGATGATCTCTATCGTGGAGACGTTGCGTGCATCCTGGCCCTCACCGACGATCTCCGTACCCAAGTGTACATTCTTGGCTAGGCCGCCTTGGAAGAAGCGGTTGTTCACCACTTCGGCCACGTCGACGGCAGTGCTGATGGCTCGTCCACGAGCCTTTAGGGTCAGCTTCTTGGCACCCGTGTTATAGTGCATCATTACAGCCGTAGCATAGGCCATGATCGGCTTCTTACCGATCAGTATCGTGTCCGCTGGGATATCAGTTCTGCGCATTTGGGTAGGAGCCCTCTCTGCCTTCTTTGGTTCTTCTGACATTCGTTCACCCCCGAGATATCGGTAGTACGCTGTACGCGAACGCCCTTACGCGCTGACCTCCCTTATGAGCCTACCCTTTTTCTCTCTCACAGAAAGTAAGAATCGATCGAGCTTTGCGGACGCTTAAACTCGCTCTGGTCAAATCATTCAGAACCAGTTCAGCTCTCAAATTCCAGGCCTTCATCTCCAAGAGTGCCCGCAAATCCGTGAAAATAGCGGACATCAGGTCTTCCGAGCGGCGACTCATTGTGTCGCTTTCTTGTGTATCACTCGATTGTTCTAGAGAGAGGCCTTTGTCGAAGACAAAGAAGTGTGCGTTGTGTGGTTCAAACTTAGAGCGTAAGGGCCTCCATCGGGTGCTGGTGTCGCTCCGTGGGCATCTCGCTCGAACAGCTAAGCGAACTCTCCAAGCGGGCTTCGGACTGTATTTGTCTCAACTGTCTTGCTGAAGTTCAAGGATAGAGTCGCGTATTCCTGAATCTGGCCTGTTGATTTGGCTAATTGACCTCCGAGAGAAAAGTCTCGATTTTGCTTGGGAACCCAAGAGTATCAGAGAGCATGACTTCTGAAGGGGAATCTGAATCCTGTTTCGTATTGCTTGAGCTTCTGTGGAACGGAAGGGTTTCGCGCGAAGACAAACTCTCTTCGGCTGCCCACTCGGGTCATCGCATGATGAGATGAGAAAAAGAAGAAAGGCTTGGGGTGAGGAATTTCGGTTCTGTTCCTACATGCCGCCTTTCTTCTTCGACTTTTTCTTCTTAGCGTTCGTCGGCTTGTTCACCCGGCTCCATACTCACAATGGTGTTTGCTTAAGAATTCTCCTGTTTTTTCGGAGACATGATATTTCCTGACAAATATCCGATCGGACTGGTTCATTGTGTCGCCTACGGAATTCTGGGAGATTTTTCTTCTAGACACTTCGTGTCTTGTAGAGCATCTTTTTGTTCGCTGGAGAGAATCGTCTGGGGCATCTTTCGGTCTCATCTCATTTCTGCGCTTTTGACTGTGGCCAAAATTCTTGGGAGTTTCCAGTCCTCGTTGCTGTTTGGAAGAAACCTTGTCGCACCTGCAGACTGGTTTCAACGTTGCTTACTCCGCAGACCTTAAACAAAACTGTTGCGAGTCTACAGGATTCCGTGTCAGTACCAGTCGTTCTGGCTGTTAACTGATCGTGGTGTGACAGACCTCGTCCAACAAGTGTGAAGAGAGAGGCAGGGCTCTGGTGGACCAGAATCCCTTTTCGTTAGACCCCTGAACCGTTTCTCGACCTTCTTAGGATCGGACAACCCTTTTTTTTGTTGGTGGGTGGTAAGGAAAGACGAGTTCCGAGGATTATCAGTGGTGAATGCCGCCTCAAGTTGGACAAAGATTTCCGCTCTGGCGAAAAATTCGCCCATTTTCAGCCCTGTTCTCGAATCTGGTACCCTGTTCGTACACAGCCTAGGAAATCGTTCTTGAACGCGCGCTAAAACAGCTAGATTCAGTCTGGCATAAGCCCATACCAAGCCCTGAGTCCCGCGACTCGCCTAAAATCCCTGCTGGACAGCGAGAGACCTCCAGGGGAGGGGGGTCTTGCACAGAGCATCTTGCGATGCGAGAGTGGTTGAGGAAAGAGTCTGGGCAGAATCCCTGTTATTAGCGATCCCGATTCTCGAAGGCCCGCTGGAGACTCTTTCAGGAATTCGCTCGTAATTGTTACCATCCTCGTCAGGCCATGGGAGCTAGTATTACGCTTCATTACTGACTCGCCTGTTATCAGTGCCGGACAGGAAATGGTTTCCTGGAAAATGGGGTCTTAGCGACTGACCCTCGCGCAGCATGGGCGGTTCGTCCGGACTCTGAAATTAGCCTGCAGGTGCCTATCGTTAGTGTCGCCCTTTCAGGGGGCCGTTCCGAGACTTGACCGTGTTGTCTTAGTCGACGAATATTGTTTCCTTCGGGAAGACTTCGATTCCGCTTGTCGAGATCTTGTATGGACGCGGTTGCATGTCGATCGCTGTCTCTCTCATCTTCTCCACCTGCATGACCCTGTTGTACGTCTTACCTACCTTCGCGTTGGACAAGATCATGACCCCGTGTGCCAAGTACTCTTCAAGCTGCACCGCCCGCTCTACTGTCGGTCCCATAGCCCGCAGCTCTGTCGTCATTAGGCAGGTTGCGCCGGTCTTTACAAGTGCATCGACGAGATCGAGAATTGCGGTCCTCCGCTCCACCATCTCAGGATACTGGAAGATCAGCGATGTGACAGGATCAACAACAATTCTCTTCGCATTGATTAGCTCAGTGTGCGTCTTAATCCCCTCGATAAGGCTCAAGATCGAGAAGTCCTTCCGACCTATAGAGGTCCGGCCAATCTTCACCTCACCCGGCATATGACGAAGGGGCGACGCGTTGATGAAAGCGAACTTCTTCCCCTTCTCAAGATCCTCGAACTTCCAACCGAACAGGCTCATCTCACGGTAAAAGTGCGCTTTCGTCTCGTCCAAGCTGACGAAGGCGCCATTCTCACCGTACATCTTGATCCCGTTCATCAAGAACTGCGAAGTTAGGATCGTCTTGCCAGTACCAGGCCCGCCGACCAACAGTATGACTCGTCCCCGTGGAAAACCACCAGTCAGGATCTCATCAAGGCCCGGAATACCGGTAGGGGTTCTATCAACCATAGGCATTTGCTATTGTCCACTCTCGCTTTCGAACTTTGAAGCAGATACTTCCAACATGGTATAAATCGCTTCGGATTCCACACTCGCAGAACCTGTCTTGAACCCTATTGTTACCGGACCTTCATCGCGAAGGTTACTGCTTCCAGCTGAGGTCACAATCTAAAATCCACACGGTCGCAATAAGACGACAAATGGTTGGCCAGACTGCGAGAAGAAAGGTTTCTACACGATGTGATCCGTATCATTCGATGCACCCATTTTTCACTGCCATCAGTGATCTGGAAAGTCTGCGCCAGGTGACCGAAAGCTTATGTTAGATTCCACTTGCCCCCGCCAGCATGGCCCTCCAAACTCTCGCTCGCTGGAGCGGACCCACACTAATGCTTGGAGGGCTCCTTCTCGCCATACACTACCTTACCCACCCCTTGGGAGAGACCCCCCAATTCATTCAAAGCGGCATCTGGGCGCCAGCCCATTTCGTCGGGGCGGTTGCATGGGTGCTAATTCTCCTAGGATCGGTGGGGTTCTACAGCCAATACTCCGGCAAGCTTGGCCGCTTAGGCTTGGCAGGCTTCCTCCTAGCCTTCGTTGGTGGAGCTAACAGGCCCGGCGAATTACTAGTCGTCGGCACGGTCATCGGTCCTCTAATCGCAGCGCAAGCACCATCACTCCTCGATCCCGGAGGCTCCCTCTACGGTCCCTTGTTGTTGACCGTAGGACTTATCACACTTACCTATGGGCTCGGGTTCTTCCTCCTTGCCATCGCCACGCTTCGCGCAGCCATCGTTCCCCATACAGCCATCGTTCCGCGCTTATCCCTCTGGATGGTCATCCTCGCCGTACCGCTAGCGCTCGGCTTCTTTGTTATGTTCGTCATCGGCAGCATTGCGGGTCTTATCTTCTCTCTCGGTTTGACCGGATGGGGCTACGGGCTCCGGCTTAACCAAATGTCAACGCGAACCGACCCTGTTGGATAAGCTGGTCGCCTTGCTTGGACTTCGGTTCTGATCAGTAGGACTACTTCTTCTGGGAAAGCAAGCATAGAACCTTCCGTGGGCGCCTTTCGAGATTCCATGCGATCCGGTACGCAATCTGATCGACAAGTTACTGGTCTGCCGAATTCCTGGTAACACCCTCCTTAGCACCATAGAGAAGGCCAGGAGCATTCAGGCCTCAAACTTCCGGTCTAGGTCTACACTGGTTCGGTGGAGAGCGTGCCCCACAGAAAAACACGAAACAAGCACTACGACACGATGCAGGGCCCAAGTCTCCCAGTCCTCGGAAGCGTTCCAATTATTTCGCATACGTTTTCCATATTGTTTCGACTCTCTGGTCCGAGGACGTGGATCTTCCCCTCCTTCAGCTTCATTCTAGGCTATGCGGTAGGTGGCGGAGGACAACTATCTCAGATAGGTATAGGCATAGCAGTTGCATCTCTGGTGACTGCTGCAACTAATGTCGTGAACGCTTATGCCGACAGGAAGGAAGACGCGACAAATCAGCCCCAACGCTTATTCTGGCTCGGCCAGATCGGCTCGAGACAGATAACCGCCTCTCTAGTAGTACTCTATTCTTGTGCAGTGGCCCTCGCCGTTTACCTGGGGCCTTTATTCTTGCTGGTTCTAGGCCTTGGCATCTTAAACTCCATCTTCTATTCGCTGCCTCCCTTGAGATTCAAGGCAAAACCATTCGCTAGTCTTGCCTCTTTCTCTGGTGCATTGGGACTTCCGTTTCTCGGAGGCTTAGGCGTTAGAGGGTCGCTGGATCTTCTCAACCCGATGCTTTGGCTCCTAACATGGTTCATGTTCACTTACGGGACGGTCAAGAACTTGCCAGACTATTTTGGAGATATGAAGGCGGGCATCCGGACCTCGGCCACCATCTTCAAGAACGTGAAGAAGGCGGTTCTCTTCAGTTGTACGCTGCTTTCCACGCCGTTTATCCTTCTCGTGGCGTTCGTGTCATTAGGACTTCTAGAGCCAATTTACATCGTGGACCTTGCGCTAGTCCCGTTATTCGCTTTCATCGTTACCGAAATGCTGAGGGCCAAGGACACCGCTGGCCTTGAGAAGGCTCATACTCTCGGCTTCTTCTACGCGATATCCTTCTTACTTTTCACACTTGTCCTGACATCTCCCACCATACAATCGCTTGCAATGGTGCTCGTGGCCTATCTTTGGACTCTGACGGTTGCGAAGGTCAGCGTCCACTCTAGGGTCGAGTCCAGAGACTGGGAGAAACAGAGGAGGAAGAGGCCGTGAAGAACGCTCTCGCGAACAAGGAACTATCCTTCGATCTTCTCAAAGGCCTTGTCACTACACCTATTACGACAGGTCTGAACTTCGCGCTCTTGGCACCCCCCGGCGCAGGAAAGACCACCATCTGCCAGAGCCTGCTCAAAGAGGCGGTCGAAGCCGGTTTGAGATGTCTCTATGTCATAACAAACAACCCCATTTCTCTGATCAAGGAGCAAGTCCGCGCCATGGGACTTGCGCTGGGAAGAGTTGACCAGATAATCTACGTCGACATGTACTCATGGCTTCTCGGAGAGCGCTCCCTGGAGAGATTTCAGATAGACAACGCGTCTGATGTTGCCTCAGTCAGCGTCGTATTGTCGAGTGCGGCGGAGGCGGCCGGCGACCGTTCTTTCGTTGTCTTCGACTCACTATCAACTCTACTCTCATACAATTCCGAAGAACTCTCAATCCGATTCATGAAATCACACCTAGCCCGGATGAAAAAACATGGCAACATCGGTGCGTACGCGATAGAACTCGGAATACATAGCAACTCATTCTACAACGAGGTCCGCTCTAGCTTCGACGGGGTGATCGACCTGAAACTGGACGAGATGGATGGTGAGCTTCGGCGTTTCGTCAGAGTATACAGCTACAGGGGAGCGCATGAGACTAAATGGTTCCGGCTGCTAATAGGACCCGACAGATCGGTGAAAATCTATTGATACAAGTCGGGATGACCGACAAACCACGGTTTCGTTTCCTGCTTCAACAGGAACCGAGTGTTAACCTTATCACAGATGAAAGGTACAATCCTCTTAAATCACGCGCGAAGGAGGGCGTCATAAAGTGACATCAATGGAGCCTACCGGGATCAAGGTTCTAGACGACCTCTTGTCCGGTGGACTTCCCAGACCCTCAGCTGTCGGACTGATTGGGGCGGTAGGCAGTGGCAAATCCTCCTTGGTCAGACAGCTCGCGGTTAACATGCTCGAGAAAGACTTTCGAGTGCTCTACTACGCTATAGACGAGTCTGCGGAGGACGTGCGAGAAGGAGTCGCCTCCTACGGCGTCAATGTCCCAAAGTACGAAGAAGAAGGACGGCTCGCTTTCATAGATATCTTCGCCCTTGGCGTCGAACGCTTAGCAGAAGCCTATCCGGTTGAAGAGCCAGAGAGAATCGTGGACAGCACCTTCAAGTTCTCCGACCTCGTCGCCCAGGGCCGAAGCTTCACACTGAAGCATCTCGGAAAGAAACAGTTCGTCATAATGGATTCTCTAACGCCTTTCTTTCTGATGGTTGAGGCAAAGAGGGTCTTCCAGTTCGGCCAGGTCCTAAAGTACGCAACACGCTTCGCAAAAGCAATCGGAGTTGCAACCCTGCACACAAAAGTGCTGGACGAATCAATCGAGAATGCTATGGTCAACTTCGCTGACGTTGTTCTAGAGCTCGAGCGGAGGAAGACCCCTGAAGGCATCAGCAGAGGAGGAACTCTAAGACTAGTGAAGTTGGGAAAGACTCAGATCCCATCCCGAGGGTACTACTACGAAATGACACCCCAAGGAATCGTCATCAGCACGGCCCCTCCTATCTGACTTCAACTCACATCTTTTCTGACTCTGAGTCGTAATTTTTTTTCATGATGCGACTGATCCGCTCGTCGAGCTAGGCAGCTAGCGAAAACGTTGCCACGGCCTCTCCGATCCATTCCTATCGACTTGAGAATATTCTTCGTCAAAGAGAAAGGTCCAACTAGCACGCGACCACTCTTGGCCCAGAGATTACTTCCGTGGTGATGAAATCTTGCGTGGAGAATCCGTCGCACCAAGCCCTGCTCGAATAGGCAAAGCATCATCTGTTCCGGTACTAATGGTGTATGACTTCCACCAGGACGATCCGAAAAAGTGCACCGCAGTCAGACTCAGAAAATCTCGGCTAGTACAGAGTCTCCCGAGCATGAGACGAGTCCCCTCCGCCGCTATAGTATTGAACCCAGCAAGTAGCAAGACACTCTCGCCCGAGGATAGAGAACTAGTCCAATGTAATGGGCTGGTTGCGCTGGACTGTTCATGGAACTTGTCGGAAGGTGTTTTCGATCGCAACATTCCAGGAAATAACCGGAGACTTCCAGTTCTTCTAGCCGGGAATCCAACAAACTATGGGATTCCTGGCAGACTAAGTACGGCTGAAGCTCTTGCCGCTGCGCTAATTCTAACAGGTTTCCAGAGACCTGCAAAGGCGATTCTGTCGTTGTTCACGTGGGGAGAGACTTTTCTCTCACTCAACCAAGAGCCTCTGAAAAGTTATGCGGCGGCAAAATCATCGGAGATCTCGTTTTTGGAAGAGGAGTTTTTCGGTTCGCGCAGAGGGTAAATGTTTAAATCGGTTATTCGTCCCGTAGCCCTCTTTGGTAGCATAGCAGGTCGAGTAGTAGCCCATAGTCCCGGCGGCGGCGTCAATCCGACGCTTAGGGCGTTACGCCCGTGAATGACCGATTGACCTCCACTGTGGGCGAAAGACGATGCGGACCCAAAGAAACCCGGGCAGTCAAATACCCTGGAACGTTTAGGTCTAAGATAGGCTCGTAGCCACCTGCTAAACTCCAGCCGATTCCTGTACATATTATGGCGTCCGAAACTCCAATCGTTCTAGACTCCGCTTGATCCTGGCGGACCCAACTGCTATCGGGATGAGACTAAGCCATGCGAGTCGCACGCTTCCTAGCCACGGTGGGAGCGTGGCGTACGGCTCAGTAACATGTGGCTAACCTACCCTCAGGACTGGGACAACTTCGGGAAACTGAGGCTAATCCCGGATGGACGGAGAGGCCTGGAATGGTTCTCCGTTGAAAAGGCTCTAGGGGCATGCTCTCTAGAGTTGCCTGAGGATGGGGCCGCAGCCGATCAGGTTGTTGGTGAGGTAACGGCTCACCAAGCCTATAACCGGTACGGGCCGTGAGAGCGGGAGCCCGGAGATGGGCACTGAGATAAGGGCCCAGGCCCTACGGGGCGCAGCAGGCGCGAAACCTTTGCAATGCGCGAAAGCGTGACAGGGTCATCCCGAGTGCCGTCCGCTGAGGATGGCTTTTGCCTGGTCTAACCAGCCAGGTGAATAAGGGGAGGGCAAGTCTGGTGTCAGCCGCCGCGGTAATACCAGCTCCTCGAGTGGTTGGGACGATTATTGGGTCTAAAGCGTCCGTAGCCGGCTGGAAAAGTTCTCCGTAAAATCCAACGATCCAATCGTTGGATCGCGGGGAATACTTTCCGGCTTGGGGGCGGGGGAGGTCGGCGGTAGTCCCGGGGTAGGGGCGAAAAAGGAAATGAAAAGTTTCCGTTCGCAGTCTTATAATCCCGGGAGGACCACCAGTGGCGAAGGCGGCCGACTAAAACGCGCCCGACGGTGAGGGACGAAAGCTGGGGGAGCGAACGGGATTAGATACCCCGGTAGTCCCAGCTGTAAACGATGCAGGCTAGGTGTTAGGACGGGTACGGCCCGTCCTAGTGCCGCAGGGAAGCCATTAAGCCTGCCACCTGGGGAGTACGGCCGCAAGGCTGAATTCTCATATGGCAAGAAATCGTGCCGTTGAGACAGTTCACTTAAAGGAATTGGCGGGGGAGCACCACAAGGGGTGAAGCTTGCGGTTTAATTGGAGTCAACACCGGGAACCTTACCAGGGGCGACAGTTGGATGAAGGTCAGATTAAAGGTCTTACCGGACTAGCTGAGAGGAGGTGCATGGCCGTCGCCAGACCTCAGCCCGGAATCACCCAAAACTCGGAACATACACCCGAAGCCATTCAACCATATCTTGCCGGACTCGTAGCATCCGATGGCAACATACAACCACGTGAAGTCAGAATTGCCACGAGTATTTGGCGTCTCTCGGTTTCACACCGACGAGTCTCAAGGCAGAAGAAGAGGTATACAGGCTGAAGATGTATTCTCGCAAAAATCTCGAGCTATTTGCTCGATCATTCAGGATTAGGCATCCTGTGAAAATTGCGAAGATTGGTTCCGCGCTGGGGGGCGAGTTCGTGCCGTGAGGTGTTCTCTTAAGTGAGAAAACGAACGAGACCCGTGCCCTTAGTTGCCAGGGCATTCCCTCGGGAATGCAGGCACACTAGGGGGACTGCCTCCGCTAAGGGGGAGGAAGGAGCGGGCCACGGCAGGTCAGTATGCCCCGGATCCCCTGGGCCACACGCGAGCTGCAATGGCTGGGACAATGGGCTCCGACCCCGAAAGGGGAAGGCAATCCCTAAACCCAGCCTCAGTTGGGATCGAGGGCTGCAACCCGCCCTCGTGAACATGGAATCCCTAGTAACCGCGTGTCATCATCGCGCGGTGAATACGTCCCTGCTCCTTGCACACACCGCCCGTCGCTCCACCCGAGTCTGGTTTTGGTGAGGTGCAGCCCTGTTGGTTGCCTCGAACCTAAGCTAAGCAAGGGGGGAGAAGTCGTAACAAGGTGGCCGTAGGGGAACCTGCGGCCGGATCACCTCCTTAGACGCTACAGGGACGGTTGGAGGGCAAATACCGGCTACGAGCCTGACAAGATGCAGCTCCCAAGCTCGAAACTTGGGGGCGAAGAGAAGAGTGAGCCCCGGTGCAAAGCCGGGGTCACGATGAGCGCTGTGCAGAGGGCTTCAAAACTGACGCAAATCGAATGTGGGTTCCTAAAGGGCTTGGCATGATACGCCACCTGACGAATGGCTCGGCTTGGGCGCTGACGAAGGGCGTGGCAAGCTGCGATATGCTCCGGGTAGGCGCACGCGGCCTTAGATCCGGAGATACCCGAATGGGACTTCCCACCACAGGTCATACTGTGGTACTCCCATATGGGAGGAGAAACCCTCCGAACGGAAGCATCCCAGTAGGAGGAGGAAGAGAAACCAAAATGGGATTCCCAGATTAGCGGCGAGCGAAATGGGAACAGTCCAAACCGAACCCTGACGGGAAACCGTTGGGGGATGTAGTGTTGTAGGGCCCGGCCGCTTTCTCGCAGTTGAAGTCGAAATGGCCTGGAACGGCCTGCCGTAGAGGGTGATAGCCCCCTAGACGTAAGACTGCAGAATTAGGGCTGGAGTCCCTGAGTACCGCACCCCGGTTTGGGTGCGGGAATCTGGAAGAAAGCAACTTCCAAGACTAAATACGTCCCAAGACCGATAGCGCACTAGTACCGCGAGGGAAAGCTGAAAAGTACCCCGGAAGGGGAGTGAAAAGTGCCTGAAATCAGGTGGTTACAGACGTGTACGGTCCGTAAGGGTAGATCCTCCCTGAAGGAGGCTGTGGTGACGCAGCGTTACGAGGGGAGGGGACTAGGATTGTACGTTCCGTTTAGTACCATGGGCCGGGGAGTTCATCTTTGTGGTGAGGCTAAGGGCCGTATGGCCTGGAGTCGCAGGGAAACCAATTGTCCGTAGCGCGGATTCTCATGAAGTGTGAGGGACAGGGTCTGAAAGGGCCCGTAATCACAGGGATGACACTAGAAACCGAGTGATCTAGCCCTGAGTAGGATGAAGCCGGGCGAAAGCTCGGTGGAGGTCCGAAGGGGTGTTGACGTGCAACTCACTCCCATAACTTGGGGCTAGGGGCAAAAGACCAATCTAACTCGGTGATCGCTAGTTCCCGCCGAAATATCTCTAAGGATAGCCCGGTCGGAGGCGGCTGGTGGGGTAGAGTCCTGATTGGGGAACAAGGAGCCGAAAGGCTCCACTCTCCATTCAAACTTCGAATCCATTAGCGCCGTAGAAGACCGGAGTCGGGCTTGGGGGGTAAGCTCCTAGGCCGCGAGGGGAACAACCCAGGCTTGGGTTAAGGCCCCAGAATCCTGGCTAAGTGTAGAAATTGAAAGCCGTCCTCAACCGGAGACAGCTGGAAGGTAGGCTTAGAAGCAGCCATCCTCCAAGCAGTGCGTAACAGCTGACCGGCCGAGGTTGGGGGCGCCGAAAATATACGGGACTAAGCCAGGTGCCGATACCCAGGGACACGGGGTAAAACCCGTGTCGGTAGGCGGGCGCGGCGTTCGGGCGGAAGCTGGGCCGTGAGGTCCAGTGGACCGTTCGCTGTTGCAGATCCCGGTGGTAGTAACAGCCATAGAGGGGTGAGAATCCCCTCCGTCGAAGGGGCCAGGGTTCCCCGGCAATGCGTCGTCAGCCGGGGGTAAGTCGGTCCTAAGACATGCCTTAACCGGCCATGTCGAAAGGGAAACAGGTTAAGATTCCTGTACCGGAGAGGTACACGCGGCAACGCAAGCCTCTGACCTGACGCTTCCGGATAGGCTGAGTGAGATCGTCGTCTCATCTAACCTCTGAAGCCTGGGGAGTACCGTAATGGTGAGAACCAGGCGAAGAAGGGAATGGCCTCCCGCCTTAGGGGGGTTCAGCTGATTCCAGGAGCCAAGGAAAAGGGTCAGGGGATGGACCCTCTCCGTCCGTACCAAGATCCGACACAGGTGCCCCTAGGTGAGAAGCCTAAGACGTATCGGGTGGAACTCAGGCGAGGGAACTCGGCAAATTAGCCCCGTAACTTCGGGAAAAGGGGTGCCTGAACCCCTAGCTCTGCTGGGAGTTCAGGTCGCAGTGACAAGGGGGAGGCGACTGTTTACTAAACAGCGAGAACCGTGCTGGCTAATGGTAGGCTCAACCGTTAGGACTTCGCATAGCAGCGGAAAACAGCAAAAACGTATTGACCCGTACCTGATCGGAATGCTATACGGTGACGGGACCTCATACGCTTCAAAGAGAGGGGCGTATTCAGTATCAGTGGATCAAGTGCGCGGACAACTACTTTCGTCCGAAGTGGTTCCGCGACTCCGAAAGATGAACTTCAACGTGCACTTTTACGACTACATGTCCAAAACTGATGGTTCGCACAAATGGCGAGCGCTTGTATTCTCAAAGGACCTCTTTCTTTGGTTCGGAGAAATGAGACGCAACATCGTCGACGTCGTAGATGGGCTAACCAACAATGACTTCAAGAAATTCTTGCAGGATTCTTCGATGCAGAAGGCACGCATACAGATAGACTTGTAATTTACAACAAGAACAGGAAATTGCTGGCTTCAATTCAAAGAAGACTGCAAGAAATAGGGATTTCGGGTCACGTATACCGATATGGTGTAGTGCATGGAATACAGATCTACAGAAAGCTGGATGTTGAGAAGTTCAGAAGGTTGATTCCGTCCTATCGGCTTAAGGCGCGGGTCGCTGGGTAACAAACATAGGAGGCTGCAAGCCCGAAAGGGTGTAAACAGCCTTTGAGTCCTGGCCAGTGGCGGTACCTGAAACCTGGGTACAACCGGGCTAAGGGCCGCTAAACGCCGGGAGTAACTCTGACTCTTAGCGAAGAGCCAAGGGAGTCGCTAAACCCAGCCATATGCGGGAACCTCGGAGCTTCTAGCTACCTAAAAAATGGTAACAATGCTAGAAGCATTGAAGACAATCCGCAGGAAACCAATGTGGTGAACGAGCAATGCTACACGAGTACGCCGACCTAGCTGACATCAAAGACCTGCCCGCAAGACTTAACGATCTCAAATGGCACATAACCGGTTTCGTTGACGGAGACGCTAGCTTTCCAGTAATGCTCTCACCGTCGCCAGAAAAAAAATTCGGCTGGTTGATCCAGCCTCGATTCCAAGTACAACTCCGAAACGATCCTGACTCGCTAACAATGCTAAAGATAACTGGCAGAACGCTGACGGGCAAGACATACATTCTTGAGGGCGAAGGCTACGTGAAACTGATAGTGACCAATCGTAGACTTCTCCTCGAGAAGATCGTACCATTCTACCAGAGACACAGACTGGCGCTGAAACACGACGACTTTACTCTGATGAAAAACGTCGCGGAACAACTACAGGCGAAGAATCATGTCGAGGAAAATGGCTTCAAAGCAATAGTTAGACAGATCTTCTCTCTTCCCACCGATGGGGAAACGAGGAGAAAATGGTCTTTCAACCAGATCATTGCAGACGAAAAGCCACCAACATTGCAAAAAGAATCCAGTCCAATTTTTCCGGAAGGCAGTGAACTACGAAACTATTTCGCTGGATTCATAGACGCAGAAGGAGCGCTAGGTTACGCAATAACTCCGGAGTCAAAAACAATGACGCCATATCTGACTGTGACACATCGTAACACTCTAGTATTGCAAAAGCTTCAGCAGACAGTTCAATGTGGACAGATAAGCACTGGAAGACTGCAGATCTACGGAATGACAAATGCTGTCGACAAGATTCTTCCATTCTTGGAAAAACACCGTCTCATTGCCAAACGCACGACGTATAACAGATTCAAACAAGTGCTAGGTCAGATAATGAGCAACAGGCACAAGACAGAATTTAGCAAAGTGGAAAAGATGGCCCGTTCCGTAAACCACAGGGGGATCCTCAGAGACCATACGCTGGGCACTCATCCGATGAGAATCGGAGAGTGAAGATATGGCCCAAACATCGTAGAGGATGTTGCTTAAGGTAGCCAAATGCCTTGTCGGGTAAGTTCCGACGTGCATGAATGGACCAATGACCTCCCCGCTGTCCCCGCCTGGGGCCCGGTGAACCCACTTTACCTGGACGAACAGTCCAGGGACACCCAGCGGGGCGAGAAGTCCCCGTGGAGTTTTACTGCAGCTTGTCGCTGGGATGTGATTGCGGGTACAGAGTGTAGGTGGGAGCCTTCGAAGCTGGGTCTTCGGGTCCGGTGGAGGCGCCAATGTAACACCACCTATCTGCGATTACATCTCTTACCAGGGTTGACTCTGGAACAACGGCAGGTAGGCAGTTTGGCTGGGGCGGCACCCCCTCGAAAAAATATCGAGGGGGCCCTAAGCTCGACTCATCCGGGACAGAACCCCGGAGTAGAGTGCAAGAGCAAAAGTCGGGCTGACTGGATCCTCAACGGCAAGGGATCCAGAGGCGAAAGCCTGGTCTAGCGATCCTTTATGTCCCCTTTGCTGGGGGCTGGAGGTGACAGAAAAATTACCCCGGGAGTAATTGGCTCGTCTCCTCCGAGAGTCCTCATCGACGAGGAGGATTGGTTCTCCGTCGTCGTCCCTTCCCATCCTGGGTCCGCAGCAGGACCCAAGGGCGCGGCTGTTCGCCGATCAAAGGGGAATGCGAGATGGGTTTAGACCGTCGCGAGACAGGTCGGCCTCTACCTGCTGGGTGTGTTGGTTGCCTGAGGGGAAGGCGCCCCTAGTACGAGAGGAACGGGGTATCGTAGCCTCTAGTTTACCGGTTGTCCGACAGGGCACTGCCGGGCAGCCACGCTATCGAGGATAAGGGCTGAAAGCATCTAAGCCCGAAACCTCTCCCGAAAATAGGCAACCATTCCAGTCCAAACTATTCCGATGCTGGCGACAGCGTCGTGGGACTGTGACGAGTGCTCCCATAGAAGATGGGGTTGATGGAATCGGGGTGTACGCGTCAAGACTTCGGTCGAGACGTTCAGCCCGCGATCCCCAATCGCACAAGGTGTTGGGCCCATGTGGGGTCCACGTTCGGAGCGATATCAGCGTGAAGCCTTCTGCACAGCACTTTTTCCGATCTTGTTGGGATAGGCGGCGAGCCGGTGAGCAGTTACAGGACCATGGTCGTGGTCTTGAGGAAACTCCACCCACATGGCGGAGACCGTTGTGGCCGTAAGAGGCGCCAGGTGAGAGCCTGAGCAGGGGCGCAGAAACGAGACCTTGCCCGGTCGATGGATGACGATGATCTGCCCTCTCCCGGGGAGCTTTGATGGACTATCGGGTTGAGGATGAAACGGGTCCCTGCAACGGTGTGAAAGGGGCAGTAGACGTCTATGATCCTCCGCTGGAGGCGCGGGTTCCCCGATTAGACAGATGCTGCTTAAAACAGAAGGTGGGTTACAGCCGGGACACCGCCCCCAAAAACAATCATTCGTGCAGAAAATCAGGATAAACCACTCCTACATTGCAGGGTCGAGACGCTTAGACCCCCTCCTCCGGCGAATATTTGCTGTCTGACGGTGATTATTGGCGAGACGGCGATTCAGGGCATGGCGTTTTGTCGAGGGGTCAAGAACGATTTGCTGGTAAGTGTAGGGAAGGTCTCCCAGACTCGAAATCGGGGGCTGAATCGGGGGCTGATAATGGGGGATTTTTCTATTTCTTATCTCTCAAGAACCTCTCTTGCGGCGTAGGACCCAGAATACGGTCCTGGTTTTTTCCACGACCCGTTTCCTGTCCGAACCAGATTTGCGTTTGTTTCTTTACGACGGGAACGTTATCGGTTTATTTTGCATTTTTTCGATCCTTGTGGATTCCCCCTGGGTTAAGGCGTGGAGGCTCATGTTCTAGAAATCGTGGGCTTGGGATTCGGGATCAGGGCTGGAAAAATGCGATTCTGGAAAAGTATCAGGGGTTTCTACGGTTCATTTTGGTCTTGGGATGTTCTGATTATGACGGGATATGAGGAGAGGCTGTAGTTTGTTCTTCCCTGGCTGTCTGTTCCGAGGAGCCTAGCGAAATAAACGCCTTGCTTATCATAGATGTGTGTTGTATTCAATGCGCCACTGTTTGTTGTCTTGTCTCCAAAGAACCATGTGGGAAGAATTGGTGGAGGGGCACAGTTTGTGTTGCACGTTAGACTTCCATTGAACGTGACTGGCTGACCGACGCTGGAGCAAGGAGGCGAAATGTCAGCACGTGCCCTGATGTACGCATATCTTTCCGTGTGGTAGATGTCGGACCAGTAGTTTATCCCATATTCCCAGTGGCCACCAATGACGGATTTGCCAGTGGCATCGTTGGCGCTTAGGCAAACTCCATAGATGTGCGTGCCGTACTCGATGGCAAGTTGAATATTTTCTCCCCTCAGCCTCGTCTCATTCGACAGATACCATTTCACATGAATCGGCGGCGTTCCACCTGTCACCACAGCCTCAAGACTCAGGAGGCAATTTTGAAGGATCGTTGCACCTTCGCAATTCTCTCTACCGAAGGATCGATAGTCAACAGACTGTAGCGGCATACTTGTAGCAGGTGAAGCTGCTTGAGCCGAAGAAAGCAAAACCATGGAGACGCTCAAAACGAGAGCTATACTGAGAGTAGGCAAACGAGACAACACCCGGATAAGCGTCGACAACTGGAAGTTTAACTCCACTCCATGGCCAATGTGATGATCCACAATATGAACTGACCAGGGAATCCATCATCAGTAGATATCATCCGCAATATTTCCATCGCAAGAAGATAGACTTTCGAACCTAACCCGCGTGTCAATACCATCGTTGGCCAGGTAACAGATTGGCTCAGTTGGCTCAAGTGAAGCATGACAATCCTCGAAACCCCTAAAATTCTCTAGCAGAAGACACGCCACGACGAGGCCTGTCATTCCGATGAAATCCTCGCGAGAGTGCCCACGGTCTTCCAGTTCCTAGTTGTTGCTCCGACCGACAACGCCTTTTCTATAGCATTATTGGAAAGTTTAGTTCTCCCGTAACCATCAGGACAATAGAGATAGATTTCTCTGCCTCTGACACGGAATCGTTCGGGGCGCGCATTCAAGTCATCTATCCTCTCCTTTGCATTCTTCGACGGCAGCGCTGCCAAAAATGTGATGTGGAGCTTGGAATGATCCAATCCCCTTTCGTTCAAGAACGGATTGTCTTCAACGATTTTTCCTATCTCGTTTGAGGTTCTCAGAACCATGGGAATTGAAAAACCGAAGTCTTTCGAAATCTTGGCTGTGATGATATTAGACAGCTCGTTCGGGGAGGTTTTAGGAGCTTCGAAGATGACATTTCCGCTCTGAACATAGGTTCTAACTTGGCCGAGCCCCAACGCCTCTAATGATGCCCGGAGGTTTTCCATCTTGACTATTTTCTTCCCCGCTACATTGATTCCTCGGAGCATTGCAACATAGATCATCAAGTCTCCACCAATATCTTCACGCCAGGCCGCGGCTGATAAGATTCGGGATGGTCGAGAAAATGTCTAGATAATACCGGGTCGGATAGCCCAATGAGTTGATGATTGGAAAAAGAGGGAGTTGTCGTCGTTCTAGTGTTGAACGGCTTGGAAACATGCGACGTCGTATTGAGCGACTGCTCTCGAGTTTGCCGGGGTCTGAGTGTTCTGTCCATTGCCTGCGTAGTGAGTATCTGCATTGGCGAACCCGTTGGTGTTGAAGCCTGGGGGAGATAGGGGTCCGGTTGGGAACACGGATTGGCAACTCTGGTTTGGCTGTCCGGGAGTGCCAGTTGTAGTGTCGGCCGCGGCTGGCCTGGTGAGGAATGGTATCGCGGCAAGAGATACGATGGCCAATATCAAGAAAAGTCTAGCTAGAGTCATAATTTTCGTCATAGGTGGCACCGACGTGTCGAGATAAAAATGTTACTATCGCAATAGCAGGAAAGAGAATTCTAGCGCCCGGGAAAAGGAGACAAACCGCTCAAACGACTAACCGGAAAGATTTCCCCGCTTCTCAGGTGCAAGAACCTGGGCTTTGGCAAATTCAACTGCCGACTGATCATTTCTCGGAATGTCCACTTTGACAGCTCAGTCCATCACGAACACAGATAGCTCGGTAGGCGCGGGAGGTCCGACAATCTGCCAAGAGTCGGTCTGGGCTTGAACATGTTTGTTCCGAGCCAACAAGATTCCGAGCGCCAAAGATACAGCAAGCAGGAGACCGGCAACCACAGCCACTATCAAGATCTCAAGCCTCATCTGATTGATAGAGCTCTGAAGGGATTGAATTTGCTCGGAATAAGGATACACGGACTCATAGGCGATTCCCGGAGGCAACGAATAAATTGCGACGGGGTGTCCCGCGCCGGTGAAGCCTGAGGGATTGGCTAGCCAATCGTAAATGTTCGATAGCGCGTACATATCCAGGGTTGATGGTGCTTCAAGAGAATTCCCCGGATTGCCCACTCCCTGCCCATAGGACAGGAACATCAGCTCAAAAGTTCCATCATCTGTTATTGATACAGTTGCGTGGTTGAGACCGAGAGCATGCCCAAACTCATGGCTCGCAATATTGATCATATCCGTATCGGTCAGCTGCGTTGTATTGGTCGGGTCGTACGTAGCGAGCGTCGTGGTCGTTGGGGCCACGAAAACTCCCGAATTTTGCTGAATCCGCACCGAAGTCAACCCCAAACCAGCCGATTGCGATCCAAACGACTGGATGAACTGGATCCTGATGTCCGGAGTGGCGCACAACGTCTCATTGACACCCGAAATGCACGTAGTGAAGCCTAGTTTGCGAAGGTAATACGAGCCATAGGCATCTGTGTACGTGATGACAGACTTGGCCCAGCGGGCAATCGCATGGTTCACATCATACAAGTATGACGCCTTGAACCAAGGCATGTTTGATGCGGGAGTAATCACAATACTGATAGTCGGATTTGTCCAGGTGCCGCCTTCCGTTGGAATCTCCGCACCAGTAACCGCGTTAGCACTGGGTGCAAGATTGGACCACATAGCTGAGAAAAGGAGGATTCCGAGAAGAACGAGCGTTCTCAACGTGGGACCACTTTTTCCAGATGACGGTGCCGTAATGTTATGGGGTTGTTTGTAGGGATTCTCCTACCCGATCATTCCCGCAGAACCCCCTCTCCGCTTATGGAAAGGCCGCTGATTCGAAAAACGCATTTTACATCTTGGACGTTCTAACGATTGAGCGCCTGAACAGCCAAACGATTGTCGGTTGATTCGTCCACAAACCGAACAACGGGCTTATCTACAGCCCGACATCAGGATACTATACGGATACCCACGTGATGTAATGTCGGACAAACGTTTTGTCCAAGGGTCCGGTATCAACGCTTTCAACGGAAATGAGCTGATAGTAAAGGGAGCGCTTGAGAGCAAGGTCGGCTTGATGGCCGGCTATCCTGGATCGCCTGTCGCAGAAGTTTTCACGATTCTAGAAGAGAACGCTGAGATTCTCAGAGAATGCGGCTTATGGGGAGAAATGACCAACGACGAGTCCCAAGGGGCTGCTGCGCTCAACGGCGCGTTGGATGTCGGCGTCAATGCGGTTGCTGTGATGAAGAGCGTCGGCCTCAACGTTGCTGCCGACCCTATCAATATCATCAATTATGCTGACAAGCTAGGCTTGAGCGGAAAGAGGGGCGGTGCCCTTGTTGTCTGCGGCGACGACCCCCACGCTTCCAGTACGCAGGTTGCGGGTGATAGCCGCCAGCTTATGGAGCATCTCAAGATGGCGATTATCGAGCCGAGCACTCCGCAAGAGGTCAAGGACTGGATCGGAGAAGGACTCAGGCTCTCTCAGTACTCAAACCTGGTCGTAGGGTATCTCATTACCACTTACCTGGCCGAAGGCGGAGGTAGCGTTGTTCTATCAGAAAACCAGCCGTCGGAGATTACTTTCAAGAATCCGATTACCCTCGATATTTCAAAAGTTGATATCAAACGGAGAGTCAGTATCCCCCCGAACACTTGGGATCTCGAGAAGGAGATTGTCAGAGATAGATTCCCGAAGGTCCATGAATATGTTCGCGATCATAAGCTCGACAAGATACTCTACGATGATGGTCGGAAGCACCGGATCGGATTCATCGCAGCCGGCATATCCTACAGCTATCTGGAACAGGCTCTCTGGGAACTCGGACTAGATGAACAATTTCCGATTCTGAAACCTGCCGTAACCTATCCACTTGAGCCCAACATCGTTGGCGAGTTATCAAAGAAAGCCGAGAATATTGTTGTTGTCGAAGAGAAGAGTCCAGCGATAGAGAACCAGGTCAAGACTATCCTCGATGACTTGGTCCAGGAAGGAAAACTCTCCAGCATGCCAAGGGTCTGGGGTAAATTCTTTCCTCAAGGCGATGGATTCCCGGAAGAGAGCGGCCTCACTCCTTCAAACCTAATCGAGAAAGTTGGAAACCTGCTCTTAGAGATCGGTGATCCTGCGGCCAAGATTGACCAGAAGAAGATCCACAGCGAACTTGACCTGCTGGCTGAGATCAAAGCCTACGGGCTCCTGGTTCCTCCTCGCTCTCCAGGCTTCTGCGCCGGCTGCCCCCATCGGGAAACCCTCAGCGCAGTTCATTCTCTAAGAGACACTCCTGAGCACAAAGACATCTTCGCGCACGGCGACATTGGATGCTATTCGATGTCTTTCCTTCCTCCCTTTGGTGAAATGCACAACCTAACGGCCATGGCGCTCGGTGGTGCTGCAGGAGCCGGGATGGACCCGTTCGTGACGAACAAGCAGTACGCGCTGATGGGCGACTCCACGTTTTTCTGGAGAGGAATGACTGCAATCTCCAACTCGATCAAAGAAGGACAGGACATACTCTATCTCATTCTCGACAACAAGAACACTGCGATGACAGGCCACCAACCTACACCGGAGTCAGGTCACAACCTGATGGGCGACAAGACAACCCCTCAGGACATCGAGAGCATCGTACGCGCTATGGGTCAGGGCCAGATCTACGTGAAAAAGATGCCCCCGTCCAACCGAGAGAAGTACATGAAAGAACTGGACAAGGTCTTCGAAAAACCCGGCGTCAAGGTCATAATAGCCGACAAAGAGTGCGGCATCACATTTCACAAGAGAAAACGGTCAGAAAGAAACAGGATCATTGAGAGACAGGGTTTCATCAAGAAAGAGACATTCATCAACATATCACAAGAAGTCTGCGAGAACTGCCGTGAGTGCACAAAGAACACTGGCTGCCCAGGACTAACGATAATCAACACTGACTATGGCGAGAAGATTGGGATTGACCAGTCTATCTGCGTGTCCGACACCTATTGCACCAAGGTCATGGCTTGCCCTTCATTCGAGAAGGTAATAGTTACAAGAAACAGACCACCGAAATCACGAGTCAAGAAGATCTCGCTCGAAAATATTCCGCAGCCTGCTCCACACCGATTCAACGATACTTGGAAGATCTTCATCAGCGGCGTTGGCGGCATGGGGGTAGGTGTAATGTCGTCAGTTCTTGCTCGAGCCGGAACCAGAGAAGGATACCATGTCCGGTTCAACGATAAGAAAGGACTCGCAATCAGAAACGGAGCAGTTTCAGCTCACGTACTGTACTCGAATGGAAAAGCCAAGATCTCAACCATCGTCCCCAACGGCAAGGCGGATCTCTTGATGGGCGTCGACATGCTTGAAGCGGAGAGAAGTCTCGTATACGCGAGCCAAGTTCACACCACTGCAGTTGTCAACACCACGGTGGTCCCGACCATCCCGATGCTGGCAGGGATGATGAATTACCCTCCAGATGCGGAGCAGAATATTCGAAGATACACTAACTCCGACGAATATTTCGGTGGAAGACTTAGCGAGATCTCCGAACTGTATTTCGGAAGCAAGCTGTTCACCAACATGATTCTCTTGGGCGCGGCTTTCCAGAAAGGACTGATACCCGTCAGCGAACAGAACCTTATCGATGCAATTATGGAAACCGTACCTCCAAGCCAGCGAACTAGAAACATGGAAGCTCTACGCCTCGGACGAAAAATGGCCATCGAACCGGAGCTTCTGGAATTCAGGAACATTGTCGCCGATGACCGCATCCTTACTCTGTTTGGTGCGAAGGAAAGCTACCAGTCCGTTCTTGACATGAAGGCTAAGCAGCTCTCCCATTCCTACTGGATGTTCTGGCGTGGAAAGACGGTCGCAGACGAATACAGACGACTCGTTGAGAGCACCGTTGCCACGATGAGGCTCGATGAGGATACCAACAGAGCGATTGCCAGAAGAGTGTACGACCTCATAATGTGGGGAGAACTTCCCTACGCCGAGAAGTACGTGGACAGGATCCTCGAGGTGTTCAGGAACGATAGGGAGGACAATGGCTACGCTGCAACGAAGACAGCAATGCTGGACCTTCACAAGGTGATGGCGATCAAGGATGAGATCTACACACCTCATCTGTTGACTGACGGTGAGAAACTGGACCGGGACAAGATACGGTACAATGTTGACGATGAGAACGGTGACAAGATAATGTACGAGCACATCAACCGGCCCGAGTTTGAGGTCTTCGGCAAACAAGTAAGGTTCGACCTGCCGCAGTGGCTTGCGCATAACTGGCTGATGAGGATCTTCAAACACATGAAATGGACCAGAACCATCCTCGACAGCTGGGGATGGCACAAGAAAGAACGCGCCTTCCGCGACTGGTACAAAGACGACGTCATAGGATTCTACCTCAAGACGGCATCAACAAACTACGATCTTGCTCTCAGAGCGTTAAGGGTCATAAACGATCCATACAGACCCAATGAATTCGCTGTCACAGGTTTCAGAGAGGTCATCTATCCAAAGATGGACAAGGCAAGAAGAGAATTCGAAGAACTCGTAGAGCCGGGTCAGCAACTCCCAGTAATGCCATTGATCACGGCCTCATCCGAAATGTAGATCTCCTTTCAATCTCTCTTTCTAGAAAACTCACAGAATTGCGATCCCTCTGCTCCACGCGATGTTATGCGGTGCTGTCGACTGAGAGGGTATCGGTTATATCATCCAGAATGGATCTACCTAGAATTGCCGGCTGACTATTGAGCTCAGAGATCCATCCTATCAATCCTCTGGCAGAAGTCTTAGCAAGGCGGCAGTACTCCCAAGAGTCTCTTTACAGGGCGGCTTTCAAGGACACCCGGTTCTCTTCCGGTTTCGGAATGTACCCGCCTACTTCTCCCAAGCAGCCAGGGACTGGAGGCTCGATAGCTTGGATCTTGGTCAAGTTCGGGTTTGTTGGGGGGTTGGGAATCTTCCTTAATCAGTCCGTACTGTTCGCATTGACGACATTCTTTGGCGTATACTATCTGATCGGTGCAGTCCTCAGCAGTCAGGCAGCTGTACTCGTCAATTTTGCATTGAACAACTTTCTCGTATTCAGGTCAAGAGAAAGCGCCGGAGGACTAATCCGGAAAATCTTCCTCTTTAACGCAGTTTCGTCATCAGACCTACTCCTAAGAATTCCCCTACTCTTCGGTCTGACGAGTGCACTGGGTATTGGGTACCTTTGGTCCAACCTTGCGAGCATCTTCTTGACGTTCGGGGCTAGGTTTCTTGTGAGTGAGAAGAAGATTTGGGCAAAACACGTTGCACCAATTACCCCAGCGTCGCGCTAGATCACCGATGATATCTTAGTAGTGCCTTACAAAGGTCTCAACTGGATGGACAAGCTCTAGCGATGGCTGGAGGTCCAATTGGAATAGCTCTCCAGACGGGGTCTTAGAGAATCCGTCCTCGCCTTTTCGAACTAGGTCGTCAACGATGGAGACTCGCCTCCTGATGTAGTCACTCTCATCAGCGGCCGGTAAGGGGCCGAAGACTTGCGGCGCGGCAAGTCGGACCGCGGCGTACATTGACCATGCTAGATCCCGTATCTCCCACTGTGCGTCGGGAGCGCAGCGGAGATTGAAGAAGTGGATGAGCTGGCGCGGGCTCATGCTCATTACAATGTTCGTGGTTGCTGCATTGGGCCTGAGGTATCGGCTGTCTTCCGCTTTTATGCCTTTGGCAACGAGTCCTTCCTCGGCTTGACGCGTCAAGTCCATTACGTCTGTGAAGTTTAGGTCTATCTTGTGTCCCTGTATCTCAACTGGGACCTTGAGGTCATGGGGTATTCCGGGTGGTTTCAAGTATCCATAGCTTCGTGTGACGCGCACATAACGTTGTGATTGCTGACTGAAGGAGGCGATTCTATGTCTTACAATCTGATGACTGGCTGCTCGGCTTATTCCCTGAAGGTCAAACGTGAGGCTCCCATGCCGGAGCATGCTCTCTCCTCCCATCTTCACTCCGGCTTTCTCCAAGTTTCTGGTTAGCTCGGGATAGTTGGTGTAGCTGAACAGGATTGCTTTGCTTGCCAATTCTCAACCTAACTTCTTGTTGTCGATATCGCGAGTGCGGAGGCGATGATCGGGGCGGCTTCATTCAAGGTCCCGACAAGTTCTTTCGTTAATGGTAGGTCGCTGGGGCCTCGTGCTAGCTCGACTAGTACTCGTAGGTTTGTTGTGATGAGCCATCGCTGTTCGTCGATCTGGCTTGTCTCGAAAAACTTGGATGATTCCATGAGGAAGAGGATCTCCTTTTCGTCAGCCTCCACTAGCCAGGTGATGCTGTTGTGCTCGAGAATATCGTAATGTCCCAGCTCAAGGGCACGCTTCAACAGTCCACCTATTCGCTCGGCGTCGAAGATTTTTTCCCCATCCAGCACCTTGTCTTGTGAGGTGTGCGTGAACAGTTCATATCCCGGATGGGGAGAATAGCATGATCGCATGGCTGCGGCGCATACTCTTTCAAGGTCAGGCTCGTAGCCTACAAGGCGAACACGCATGACGAGAAATCCTTCTCAAGAAGAGTAGATGTTCCGCCCCAATAAAAGAGCTACCGCCTCATTCTTGTAATCCGGATTATTCTACGAAGCAGAAATGTGAGCTAACGCGTGTCTTTTGTGACTGAATAGTGGTTTTGGAAGAGACAGTATCCTTAGCTACGCGCCTTGTCCATTGCGAGAATGGACGATTAGGGGAGACGGTAGGTCAATGGCCGAAGATGAAGGGTCAGACAGCGAAGCAAGACAGGAGCGTGAACGGGACCCTCCGGATGATGCACGGATAGAACCCTTCTTGGACATGCGGGATCCTACTTTTCGCCGAATTCTTCGATCCGCCACAAGCAAGTTCAACCAGATGATATGCCCCTTGATGGCATCTGTTTGTGTGCGGGACCTATGCATGTTCTGGAACGACCACTCAAAATCGTGCTATATTGTTGATACGCTGAAGACGAACCTCTATCACACTGTCTGTCCGAAGTGCGGGTCCACCAACATCGAACTATCCGCTAGGGAGCAGCGTTCTGGGAAGGCGAAATTGTATCGGTGCGACACCTGCGGCAACGAATGGGGAGCAGTTCACTAAGCACATCTGCCTTTTTCACATCTTAAAGATTAGCCGAAGACCCTGCAGTTCTTATACGAATGAAGAATCCAAGCAAATACTAGGCATTGAGGAGAACGTGCTAAGCATGACTGATATGCTAAAGGGAAGCCAGGTCCTCCAGAAGACCTACACCTACATTGAGAATGTGACCAAGGAGTCCCGCAAAGCCCTGATGGAAGAATTCAGCCAGAAACACAAAGGTATCGCTATCAACTCCGCGTCCGACACTCTCCGACAAACCGTCCTGGACTGGTTCCCTCGTCGCGATCCTATGCTGAAGCTGTTCCACGAGAACACAAGCCAAGGAAAGCCGGGCGAGGTCCGAATGGACTTTCGCGGAGAAACCAAGGCCGTACGTTTCAAGGTTCATCTCCACGCAGTATTCGCGGTGAACGGGCAATCCCCGGATTCACGGGCGTTTCTGAAAGAAGTCAACCTCTCAGTCGACCCTAGAGAATTCTCGATGTAGAGCCGAGACTCAATGAGTCTCGTCAGCACATTCACCCTCTCCAGTCTAGAGCTGACCAGGTTTTTCTTCGCAATGGTCCTACTCTTGTTCACGGCACATTCTTTCGGTTTCTTGTTCTATGAAGCCAAGCTTCCACGAGTGATCGGGGAAATCTTCGGAGGACTAGTTCTCGGTCCAACCTTCCTTGGGTATGTTGCTCCTGACACTGAGAACTGGGTCTTCGGCGCTTTTCCGTCGGAAGGCCCATTGATCTCTGTCATCTCCTACATCGGGCTGGTTCTCTTGATGTTCATATCTGGATTCGAGATCCAGAGGGCGTTCTCGAAAGAAGATCGAAAGATCGCCACCTCGTTCTTGATCGGTGCCACGGTTGTTCCGTTCATTATTGGCATGTTTGTTCCCTTCGTCTACAACTTCTCGCCGTATTCGGGGGCAAACGGGAACATGCTCTCACTGGCCATAATCGTCGGCATCGGAGTCTCGGTAACGTCAATCCCAGTGATCTCGAAAATCTTCATCGATCTGAAGATTATGGATACGCGGTTCGCTAAGATCGTTCTGGCGATTGCCACAGTGGAGGATGTCATCCAGTTCGGTGCGCTCGCCATTGCCACGGGGGTTGGAGCTTCAGCCTCCGCATCACTCTCCCTGATTGGTTACACTGCTTCTGTGACTGTCGCGTTTTTCGGCGCAGCCCTTCTGGGTCTGCCTAGGTTGGTACGATATACGATAGGGTCGAGGTTTGACGTTCTGATCAAGTATCACCCGTCGAGGTACGCTCTCTTTCTTTGTTTCTCGATGGTGGCGTTGGCGAGCCTTCTCAACGTGAACATCGTCTTCGGCGCCTTTCTCGCCGGTATCGCGATTGGAATGATGCCGGAAGGAGTGTTCTCTCTAGCAAAGTCTCAGGTCAAGTCAATATCCCTCGCCGTTTTCACGCCGGTCTATTTTGCGGTCGTCGGATTGAAGCTCGATCTGATCCACTCATTCGACATTCTCTTCTTTCTCGGCTTCCTACTCTTCTCGACCGCGCTCAAAGGTGGAGGTGCCTTGGCGGTGGGCAGATTGGTCAAACAGAAGAGACTGCCGAGCATCAACCTTGCAATCGCTCTTAACGCCAGGGGTGGGCCTGGAATCGTGCTCGCAACTGTCGCCTTTGACTTAGGACTAATATCAGAGACATTCTTTGTTGCTCTAGTTCTGACAGCAATTGTTACCTCGTTCATTGCGGGATTCTGGCTGAGGTACGTCAACAAGAAGGGTTGGGAACTACTGTAGTGGTCGGAAGGGCTGCGTGAGCGCTTCCGAAACGCATTTCAGCTTCTCTGACCCTCCTAGAATGGGCCGAGCCATGAAGGAGATTTCATCTGAAATCGTGATTGAGGCCCCTGCCGATCGGGTATGGCAAGTCCTAACTGATTTTGCCAAATTCCCCGAATGGAACCCTTTCATCAGAAAAATGAGCGGTGAGCCGAGGACGGGGGCGAAGCTTGAGGTTCGACTTGAGCCTCCTGGAGGAAGGGCGATGACTTTCAAGCCCAAAATGGTTAATGTGGAGACGAATCGTGAGATGTGTTGGCTCGGGAAACTCTGGATACCGGGCTTGTTTAATGGCGAACACTGCTTTACAATTGAGGCATTAGATGAGAAGGGTGTCCGTTTCGTTCAGCACGAGAGGTTTACGGGACTGCTTGTTCCATTCATGGCAAAAAGCCTAGACAAGGATACAAAGAATGGATTCGAGGCGATGAATCGTGCCTTGAAGGAGCGAGCCGAGAAAGAAGCTTAGGCCTTCCCTTTCCCGGTTTTTTCGGGAGATAGGTTGACACTGATTCGGACGCCTTTGCCTTCGTAGCTTTGGCATTCGCAGTCGGATTGACCGGTACAGACTTCCCATTGGCCGCGATCATGTAGAAGAACATGAATTGGGTAGTCTCTTCTTTCCGATTGAGGGGATTCACTACCGCACGCGTCGCACCGGATTTCTAGGGTGCTGATGAAAGACTTGCCGTGATGGCGTCCTGGGGAAAGCTCATCGGTTCCAAAGGAACCATAGGTTCTTCCGAAGTTGTGGCCAGTAGCGTTGTAGTGCTGCTTTCGTACTCGTTCGACGAAAGTCACCAATCCTTTGAATTTGCCAAAGTCTTCTTCGAACTGTTCGGGGAGCTTCTCGAGGACTGATTGGTTGGTAGTAGACTGGTTCCTAGTCTCTGGGGGTTGGATTTGGTTGGCTCGTTCGGCGAGGTTGTAAACTCTTCCCGTCATATTCCTGGTTGTCTCGGAGAGGCCATTTGCTGATGCTTCTTTGAGGAGCTTACGAAGCTGGTTTTCGAGGTCTTTTAGCGTCTGTTGGAATTCAAGGAACTCTTTCGTCCTCAGCGCCGATGACATAGGTTCGAGAGTAAGGAGTCGGGAAAATTAGAGATGTTGTTACCCGAGAACCGCGGTGCCTCGCATAGAGGCTAGGTCGAGATCTGTGGGACTTTTACGGTTTCCTCTTCTTCCTCTTCCAGACGTGTCTTGATCCGTTTCAACCGGAAGAAGTCTTCTCTAGATCTCTCCTGTAAACTCATCTCGATGTACCGGATTGTGTTCTCGATTCTCGGGACGACAATGTTTTCTAGGCTGTTGACCCGTCTCTTGGTGGCGGAGATTGCTTCAGCGAGTCTTCGAATGGCGGCTTCGGCCGCTGACAGCTCGACTACGTTCTTGATGGCTTCCGTCATTAGCGCGACTGCTTCATCGAGTTTGGCGCTGCTTCCGATCATGGAATATGGAAATCCTTCAAGAGCTTTCAGTTTTACCGAGACGTGGGGTATTGATACGCCGATGACGTTTCTGGTCGACGCGTCGACATCAAACCGATCCTGGGTTGTTAGCGATGTTTCCTCAACTCTATTGAAGCCCATGAGCATCTGGGCCTCGGTGAACTTCTCGTAAGCCTGGAACAAAAGGTCCTGCGTCTTCTGGCGTAGAGCGGTGATTTCGCGGGCGAACTGGAAGAACTCGATCATCAACGCGTCCAATTTCTCCCGTAACAGGTCTCCGCCTCTTTGTGCAATACGTCGTCGTCGCCGGAGGGCGATAAGCTCCATCCGGGTTGGACGAGCGCCCGCGACGACCTCCGACACTACGAGGTCTTCCCACGATATTTCGGATGATATTTCTTGATCGTAGCTGGGTCGATACGCTTCAGCTCGCTTTCAGGCAAGACACTAAGCAGATTCCAGCCAAGATCAAGGGTCGCATCGATATCGCGATTCTCGTACAGCCCTTGATTGATGAACTTCTTCTCGAAACTGTCCGCAAAACCCAGGTAGAGCTTGTCTCGGGCAGAGAGAGCCTCTTCACCGATGACGGCGACGAGGTCACGGAAGCTTCGTCCCTCCGCATAGGCATAGTAGAGCTGGTCCGAGACTTCACGATGATCCTCTCGGGTCCGACCCTTTCCAATACCCTCCTTCATCAACCGCGAGAGAGAGGGTGCAGGGTCGATAGGCGGGTAGATGCCTTTCCGGTGTAATCCTCGATCAATGTAGATCTGCCCCTCGGTGATATACCCGGTGAGGTCGGGGATGGGATGAGTCACATCATCCCCGGGCATTGTAAGAATCGGCATCTGCGTAATCGAGCCTTTACTACCATGAAGTCTTCCCGCTCTCTCATAGATTGTAGAGAGATCCGTATTGTGGAGAAGTAGAAGACCGCAGGCATCTACGAAGTTGTCGGATCCTTCAACGTCGATGTCGTAGACCCACTCCTCTGTGGGTTCGACCTGCTCCATCTCTTTGATCTTTACACAGTCGGTGTCGTTTGGCGAGGCCGTTTGGCTTCTCACGAATGTCGAGAGGTAGACTTGGTGGGCTTTTCCTCCGACACCCGCGGGAGTGAGTGACGGTGACCGGTCAGGATACAGCGTACGACACGAGAAAATGAGATCGTCACGGAACCCCGGGCATATAGTAGTCATGCCGTATTGTT
The DNA here is from genome assembly GCA_005888745.1 of Candidatus Bathyarchaeota archaeon. GTDB lineage: Archaea > Thermoproteota > Bathyarchaeia > 40CM-2-53-6 > 40CM-2-53-6 > 40CM-2-53-6. The sequence goes on from VBBS01000030.1 coordinate 152,504, forward strand.
TCGTCTTGTACCGGGCGTTTTGCGAAAATCCGCTTCCATCATAGTACGTTTTGAAGAACGCCCCTCGGATTGGCCTTGGGGCAGAGAGAATGGCGCTGGGTATCCGTTTGTGGGAAGCTCGATGACCGCATCCCAGCGAGTCATTGAGAAAGTCGTACGCGTGTTTGCGTTGGGTTCCAACCCTCCAAGTTCCTGACCTCTTGTCACCGATCTGAATAGTAGGCGGGGCTCTTCCAAAGACACTTGTGTAGCATTCAGCTGAGTCATCGATGAACTCTGTAGAGTTGTTGTTGATGAGAACTTGGTGTACCCATTTATCGTGCCTGCGACTGTACCACCGAGAGGAGTGACCTTCGGAAACGTAGTAGCCAAGGTATCTAGCAAGTTCCGGTGTTAGGGCAATCTGCCGATGGAACCGTTTCTTTACGCTTGGAATCTCAACAGTTTCCCTGGAAACCCGGTCCTCCGGGATTTTCGCCACATGTGCGAGCGAGTCGCCAACTCCAAGCCGCCCAGCTTCCACAGCTGACAGTTGTCCGTCCTTGGCACTGAAGACGCTGTGGTTGGGAGTTACGATTGTTTCTCCGAGTTGCGTCTTGATGCGCGTAAGCCGACCTTTGTACGGGTGCCGAACAATATGTCTGACTGGGCGGAACCCGCTCCTGCCGTCGGTTGTCGTGGAGAGCGCGCACCATCCGTCGATCTTCTTCCTCTCTACGGTCCCATCGTTCTGGAGGGGACTTTCTATCATTTTGAAGAATTCGCTTAGAGAAACGATTCTAACTGAGCCTTCAGGATCTCGAAGGACAACTCTACGGCTTCCATCGACACTATACATGTAGCCAGGGTATCCTCGGCGTCCCGGAACTTCTTCTCTGGCTGCGGAAATTTCTCGGAGAGCTTCTGCATAGTTTGTCATGTCGGTAAGAATGACCAGGACGTGGGTTCCAAGTTTGACAGCGAAATATTCGGCGGCGGTAAGCGCCAACCTCGGAGTCAGTATTCGTTCGATGGCAGGGTCGTCGGCTAGGTTGACGAACATAGTTACGTGGTCGAAGGCGCCTTGTTTCTCGAAGTCGTCTCTGAAAAAGCGTGCTTCGTCTGCGGTGATTCCCATTGCTGCGAAGACCGTTGTGAACGGTTCGTCTGTGCCTCGGACCTTGGCTTGGCGGGCGATCTGAGCCGCGATTTGGTTGTGTGGCAGTCCGGATGCGGAGAATAGTGGGAGTTTCTGGCCTCGGACGAGTGTGTTCATTCCATCAATGGCGGAGACGCCTGTTTGGATGAACTCTCTAGGATATTCGCGGGCGAAAGGGTTGATGGGGCTGCCGTTTACATCGAGATAATCGTCAGGGATGATTCTCGGACCGCCGTCAGTCGGTCGGCCGCTGCCGTCGAAGATCCGTCCGAGCATGTCCTGTGAGACGGGGAGTTTCACTGTTTCTCCGGTGAAACGAACAGTTGTTGCGGAAACGTCGAGTCCCGACGTTCCTTCGAAGATCTGGACGACTGCAACGCCGCCGCCAACTTCTAGGACTTGTCCTCTTCTTTCTTCGCCGCTTGGAGTCCTGATTCGCGCTAGCTCGCCGTATCCTACTCCCCTTACCTGTTCGACGAAGATGAGGGGTCCGGATATTTCCCGTACTGTTCTATACTCGAGACCTGCGAGCGAGACCATTCTATTTCGCCTTGACGGCGGGCGCCTTTAGGCTCTGGAACTCTTGGTCGAGGCGCTCGTTCAAAGATTGGGAGTAGTCAGTGAACTTTTCCGCAGCAGTGAGTCTCATGCGGCTGATATCGTTCTTGACCGGCAGCTCGAGAACTTTCTGGAGTTGGATGTTTTCGTCGACTGCTTTCTGCATCAGGTTGTAGTAGTGGAGGATTGTACGTATCATATTGTAGGTCTTCGTCTTGTCGCAGTAACTGTCGGCGGGGTTGTAGGATTGCTGCATTAGGAAGTCTTCCTTGATCATCTTCGCAGCTTCCAAGATAACCCGTTGTCCCTCAGACAGGGCGTCAGGACCGACGAGCATGACGATCTCGCGAAGCTCCTCATCGCGCTGGAGAAGATACATTGCTACTTTCCGCAAATCAACCCATTCTGGTCCAACTTCTTTCGGATACCAAGTCTCGAGAGTGTCCAGATAGAGAGAATAGCTCGTCAGCCAATTGATGGCGGGGAAGTGGCGTCTCTTGGCAAGCTCGGAGTCGAGAGCCCAGAAGACCTTGACTATCCGGAGGGTGTTCTGGGTTATTGGCTCTGAGAAGTCTCCCCCAGGCGGAGAAACAGCGCCGATGACACTGATCGAGCCTTGCTTGGATTCAGATCCCAGGACCTCTAGTCGTCCCGATCTTTCGTAAAAGTCGGCGAGGCGGGATGCAAGATATGCTGGGTAGCCTTCTTCACCAGGCATCTCCTCTAGACGACCGGATATCTCTCTGAGGGCTTCTGCCCATCTGCTTGTAGAATCTGCCATCAACGCGGTGTCGTAGCCCATGTCGCGGAAGTATTCTGCGATCGTGATACCTGTGTAGACGCTTGCTTCCCGAGCGGCGATGGGCATGTTCGAAGTGTTTGCGACTAGTGTCGTTCGGTTCATGAGCGGTTGTCCAGTGCGAGGATCGAGAAGTGTCGGGAATGTTTCAAGAACTTCCGCCATCTCATTTCCTCTCTCACCACAGCCAACATAAACGATGACTTGCGCGTCGGCGAATTTTGCCAAAGCCTGCTGGAGGACTGTATTGTGGCAGACCATAGGTCCCCATCCAGCGATGAAATTCTCGTAACCTGGGACCGTGATGTCGTAGACTTCAGAGCTGGTAGTGATTTGTCGGATTTCGGAAATCTCGTCGAAGAAAGAAAAGTCGGATAATTCTGAGAGTTTCTCGAGCTTCTTCAGCGCTGTATTTTCGTTCGCGCCTGGCGCGGATTTGTCTTTGATTGCAGATATGAGGCGTCTGATTACTGTAATGCCCGGTTTCTCTCCATGCGTTGTGTAGTTGTACATGTTGAAGCCAGATTTTCTCAGGCTCTTTCTTGATGTTTTACCAAGAGCTGCGGCCTCCGAAAGGACTGATGGGTCGATGGGGATGACGTCGACGTTGCTGTATCCTCGCTTGTCAAGCTTCAGGAAATGATCTATCTTCCTTAGGTATGGATACGGTCGTTGTTTCGGCAGAAATTGGTATAATTCGGAGATTGGTCGGCGTCCCTCAATACTCATGCGATGGTACGTGTGACCGCCGACTTCGCTGTGCCTTATTCTATGCAGCACTCCCAACCTTGTCAGCAGATAGGAAATTCCGAGGGCCATCTCCTCACTTGCAGTGGAGATCTCTAGAGTACCTTTGCTGAAGGATCCATCGCCGGCGATGTACCCTGCGAAGAATCCTCCGATCACCTTGTCCGGGGACATTGAGACAAGGTCCGGAACCCCTAGTGTGCGAGATTTCTTCTTCTTGGGGAACCCGATACCGACCAGTAGATGGACCAGCGCTCTGCTGTCGATTTGAGCCAACAATCCTCCACTGTGCGTCCCGCGACGAGGGGTCAAACCAAACAGGTCGTTCGCTAGCCGGGAGAATCTGCGGAGTACCTGCTTGTCATTATTGAACAGGATAACCCTTCCCCGTCCTCGAAGCATGCCGTCAGAGAGGATTAGTCCGAGAAACTCTGCCAGTTCCAGCGTCATTTCCTTGGGGAGTTTTATGCTCCAGCCTTGTCGCTGAGCTCTGACGGACCCAACCGGAATCTTCTTACCTGTGGCCTTTGCAAGGCGCCTCAAGAAGCCGAGAGTGGGCCTCGCCCTTCTTCTCCAACAGTTCAGGAGACTCTTGTAGCTCACATCGAGGTTCCTCGCAAGGACTTTGAGGGCCATATCCGCTGTCAGGCTCTCTATGGTTGCGACCATCATCCTGATGGCTTTGGGATCGTCGACTCTGGTGTCGTCAGGTAGGAGTTTGTAAGGGTCGATCGGTTTCTGATCTAGACTGAGTGCGATCTTTCTTGGTGTTAGAAGGTATGCTCCGGGCCGGAGTAGTTTGGCAGAGGTCTCTTCTATTGTGCCGTCGCGGCGTAGTTGCTGGAGCTTGTGAACAGGGGTGACCCTTACCCTGCGCCCGCTGCGGGTCTGAATTTCGAGCAGTTCATTGGTGGACCCTTTGTAGCCCATTGAGGCCTCGGCCTTTGTGAACTCGGGGTTGGATAGGGATACAACTCTAGGAGGGTTGGAATAAGAATAGAGAGTCTCATCTCCGTTGTCATCGAAGGCCTGCGAATTCCCATTATCTCGCACAAGCTCTCGGATTCTCCTTATCCTGCCATCAGCAAGCAGGACGGGAGTCTCTCCGTCCATGCACTTTCCACTTCCGAACGGTCCGGGAACGGCTGCTGTTCCGCCTTTGGCGACGGGGAAGAAGAAGTCGATGATGCGTTGGCCAGTTATGAGTGGGATTTCGGACGGGAGCTTGCGTTTGAAGGGCCTGGCGATTCGTACGGGCCAGGTGTGCATCATGAACAATGAGACGGGTCCCGTCTTGGTCTCCAGTTCACCGATCGGCTCGGTGATCGTATAGTCGCCTTCTGGGACGATTGAGATGATCTTTCCGGACTGGTTTGGCGGGACCATTATCCGCTGCGTGATCAGGGTTGTCTCTTTGACAGTCCCTAGAACATCACCACCGGAAACCTCTACTCCTCTATCCGCGGTTGGTACGAAGTGCCACTTTTTTGATCGGTCGATCGCGGCAGGGGCAAGGCCTCTTTTGATGAAGGGTCCAGTCTTTTCAAAAAGAACTGTTAGTGGGCGTTGGATCCCGTCATAGATCTGGCCTAGGATCCCGGGTCCGAGCTCGACGGACAGTGGTTTGCCTGTGCGTTCTACTTTTTCGCCGGGTCGGAGGCCGGCGGTTTCCTCGTAGACTTGGACTGTGGCGTTTTCGCCGTCTATCTTGATGATCTCGCCGATGAGGCCTAGGTCGCCGACGCGGACGACTTCGTGCATTTGGGCGCCTAGCATTCCTTCGGCGACAATGACGGGGCCCGCGACCCGTGCGACTTTTCCAGGCTTGAAGTCAGGCATTGAAACGTGACCTTGGGAGTGATGAAGGGTCGAGTTTCTGGCCGGTTGTCATTAAAACCTTCCTCGTTACAGCATTGGTTACGCCAACCTCATAGCCAACGGCTGGGGTGGACGCTTGTTATCGCATCCTTTCCCTTCAAAGAGTGATTGTGAATTGTTTAGAGGAGTAGCATCGAGAACCCCACTGTCCAGCTTCAAACGCCTCATACAGATCCTGGTAATTGGATCTGATGGTGATCATTGTCCCGAGAGCACCTATGCGGCGGCAAAGGAGGTCGGTGCAGAGATAGCTTCTAGGGGAGCTGTTCTAGTTACAGGGGGCCTTGGTGGAGTCATGGAGGCTGCTTGCAGAGGGGCGAAAGAGAAGGGCGGAATGGTCGTGGGAATTCTCCCGCAGGAAGACATGAGCTACGCGAACCCCTATTGTGATATCATCGTCCCAACAGGAATGGGATTCTCACGGAACTACGTGACAGCATACTCTGCTGACTCTGCGATCGTGGTCGGTGGAGGAGCGGGAACCTACGTGGAAGCACTGGTCGCCTACCAAAAAGGAAAACCAATAGTCGCCCTGAAGGGAACGGGTGGAACGGCGGACAAGATCGCGGACAGCTACCTTGACGATCGGAAAACAGTGAAAGTCATGGCCGCCCCAACACCCAAAGACGCCGTGGACCAAGCACTAGACCACGCCCTCAACGGCAAAAGAGGCATCCGCTACTTTCAAAGCGTAGCAAAGATGCTGTGACTATCCTAAGCTCTTAGACAAATCATGACATCTAAGCCTTCGAATCAGAGGAAGCTCTGAAGGTCATCGCCTCCCTGCCCCAATGACACCCTAGACCAAGCATTAGACCGTACCCTCAAATGGCAAAAGAGGAATACGATACTTCGGTTCTGTAAACTCTTCGGTTGCTTTTTTTGGGTGATAGCTTCGGCCACCTCTAACTGTAATGTTCAAGGAACGCCTGATTATTACATTAGGCGGTCGTCGTATGAGCCTGTCACACTGGGATGAGGGGAGTGACTCCGACCACGTGACAGGTCTAAATTTGGATGGCCGGTTCGCTGGCCACCGTAACATCCCTGCCTGGCAACGGGCCAAGCTACCACGCTATGGGCGTGAGGGGGCGGTTGAGGTTCGACCGTTCCCTGCCAAAAAGAGACTACTCGTCTCTGAGGCGCAAGGGCTCTCAGGTGAAGCAATGAACGGGAACTCGATGACGACGGTAATCCCCGGAGTCGATGAGAGCAAGCCAAGTCCTCGAGCAACCGAAGACTTGACAGAACCGAGAACGTTAACCAAGGGGGTGGGAGGGGGAGGCCCATGTCTGCCCTGAGTGGTTCCACGGGATTCCACGCGTGGAGCGGTGATAAGACCGGTCGATTTCTTCGATAAGATCATGATCTTGGTTTAGCTAGGCAGTCCGGGATCCCGATTGTGTGTCCAACCATCCAGCGATTTCTGACAGCTCCTTCTCCTGCTTTCGTATGCCCGGTAATTCATAGATTGTTGGGTTCAACCTCTCGAATATCTTGCTGAGGGATCGTGAAAGCAACAAGAACGCTCTGACCCATTCTTCGACCAAGACATCTCCGACATACTCTGATTGCGGGTACCTAATTCCCTGAACGGGCCCGTAATGGCCGTCCACCTCAACAAATACTCTAAGGAAATTTCCTATCCGGTTGAGGCGAAAACCGAACCCAGTTCCGGTCAGCCAGTATCTGTATGTCCCCTCTGACTTGCTTGTGAGGTCGTGGATCAATCTGAGAGTCACCCGTATTTTCTCCTCTCTGAAGTGCATGATTACAGTGTTCTTTACACTATCCAGCCCAAGAGACCGGAACACGTTCTTTCCCTCGATCTTTACAACTAGAGTTGGCTCAAAGATGTCGTAGCCGTTTTCATGCTTGACTTCTTCGTTACTGATGCCAGAAAGAATGAACTCACAGGTCATTGATAATCACTGAACGGCCATGAATCCTCCGGGGAAACATTTCGTATCATGGCTCGCGTCGGGCGGCCTTCAATGCCCGAATGGCGTTTAGTGTTATCATTCTGTTGGGGCCTTTTCGTCCCCAGTCCACGATCTCCACGTTGGACACGTTCATTTTCGTCTTGGTCGATGGTGTCCCTCTCATACTCCAGTAGTAGTCGTCTGCTTGCCACAGTCCGTCGGGACCCCTCTTCTTCTCAACAATATCCAGCGCTTCCTTGGTTCGTGGGTCGTCTAGTTTTCCTGCTCGTGAGAGTATCGTGAGTTCTTGTAGAATGTCGCAGTGCCAGTACAGTGGATAGTGGAGCTGAGTGAATAGGTGAACAACTCGAAATGTCTTTGAGTGAAATGTCTCCGGCTGGCGTTCTAGGCCTGTGCGACATGAGCGAAAGAGGCGGTGCTTGAGGAAAAACTCGGCAGCATTCCCTGCCGTTTTTAGAGCGTCTTTGTCGCCGGTAGCCCGGTAGTATTCGACTAGCCCCCACAATGTCGACAGGCTCTCATTGAACGAGGAATGATGCGCATCCTCACTCCTATCACAGTTCCATCCTCCATCAGGCCACTGCCACTCGGCCAACGACTCAGCAAGTTTCACAACCCGCGGATCCTCTGCGAGACCCAGCCGGCTGCACACAGCCAACGCGTTGCCCTCTTGAGACGCACACCTCCGATATAGTCCATTGATCTTGGGAACATTCCGAAGATGAGCCTCACCCAGCAACCATTTCAGAACTAGATTCGTCGCCTTTACCGCCGGCCGAAACCCCGGAGGGATTCCAAGTTCGACGAGAGATACCAAGCGCCAGTGTGCGCCTGTCCACTTCTGGTAAGGATGGACCCCGAAACCACCATCAGCCTGCTGTCCAGAGAGGAGAGTTTTCACAATTGGTCCGTTAGGAATTTGTTTCTTGGCTGCGAGAACTTCTTTCGCATCTGAAGGTATATCGAGAATATCGGTGAGAGTGAGATATCGGATCGACGGGTCATCAGATTCCAGAAGCCAGTTGACTATGGGGTCTTTGACGCTCATGACTCAGAATTCCTAAGAGCGAGAAGATTGGAGGGGTTTGAGCGTAGAATATGTCGCAAATTCAGTCGCCTAATTATCTTCGATCGCGGCAATAATGCACTCGGACAACAATCGGTCCGTCTGTTGGTGCGCCGCGCGACTGTTGTAGTTCGTACTGGTTAACACGGCGACCATGTCTAAGCCGGGAAGGACTGAGATCTTGTTACCGCCATTCCCCAGCATATTGTAGCTCGGGAAACGTTTCCCTGCAGGACCGAGCGACTTCAGCCACCACAAGTACCCATACTCGGTACCGGTGACATACTCTGTATCTTGAACCCGGGCATGAGGCTTGGTAGAATTTTCAACCCATCCCTTGGATACTACGCGGGTGTTCTTCCAGCTGCCTCCGTTTAGGTAGAGTTGTCCCAGTTTGAGTAGATCTTGACTCATCAGCCGTAGTCCTCCACCAGTCATTACCAGTCCCGATGGTGTCGGCTGCCATTCCGAATCGACTATTCCAAGAGGGCCGAACAGATACTTGTCCGCAAATACGGGGACTCTTGTCCCCGTTGCTCTCTCAATCACTCCGCCCAGCGTCGCTGTGCCTGCGGTGCAGTAGCAGAAGTTTCGTCCATACGGGGAGTCTTCGGGCCGTTTCTCCCATGACGGGAATCCCTTGATCGGCAAATCGAGTGTGAATCTAACGTAGTCTTCGGTTAGATACATCCGCTCTTCGTTTCCTGCCGAGAACTGATTATTGTCATCACACTCCAGCAACGAACTCATTGTCAAGAAGTCCTCTACAGTAATCTGGTCTTTGCGAGGATCAGGATTCTTTACCGGCTGCTTATCCGGGAAGAACGACATCACCGGAGCGTTTACTCCCGACAAGAATCCCTTATCGATCGCAATCCCGATCAGGATACTCGTTACAGTCTTTGTTGCTGAGCGAGTGTCTCTAAGAGTCGATCTCGACCCTTCAAAATACTGCTCAAGCACCAACTTTCCATGTCGTGCGACAAGTATACTGCCAATATTCTTGAAATCATTCGATCGGATAGCGTCCCTCGTCGATTCGGCCAATCTCGACGAGAGTCCTGCCGAATCTGGAGAAGCGATCTCCCAAGCATTAGCCTGACTCCGTAAGTTTACGTCAGTCTCCAACGATGTTCTGTTCAGACGTTTCTTTGCGTGACTAATAGGTACTCCTCGGAAGCACGTGTGATGAAGGGTCTCAGTCTTTAATACGAATCACCGGAACCTGAATCTATGCAGCCAGTCACCTATACAGTAGCCAAAGGGTTGAGAGCTGGTGCGGTAGGCGGTTTCATAGGATCAATCGTTCTAGGCATTACTGGAGAGCTGGGAGCTATTTCCATGAACCAGGAGCTCTTCTACACCACCATCGCGAAAAAACTAGGGTTGGGCGACTATTCCGTCCTAGGAGGATGGACCCTCCATTTCCTCGTAGGGATAATCGCAGGCTCAATGTTCATCGGAGCAACAGCCGCCATCCGGAGATTTATCTTGACCACAATGAAGAAGGCCCTCTGGGTGGGCATACTGGGAGGAATCGCGATCTGGATAGTCGTCTACGTTCCCGTCACAGGCATCCTTATCCCAGGGGATCTGACTGACACGACATTCGCAGTGGGAACCTTCGTACTCCATCTGCTCTACGCGGTCGTAACCGCGATCGTCTCGCTCTCGCTTCTCCGCCGAACGATCAAGACCAAGACTGCTGCCTAACAGCTTGGCATATTTGAGGTGCCGGATGCGAGAAACCCGTCTCCCGACATTGTTGAACTGTCATAGTTTGAGTTTTGAGTGAGCATATAGGTCGCGTAGGTCCCTGTGACGACGTAGGTTCCATTCAGAGTTACGGTGAACGCGGTAAGGTTAGGGTTCGGAGGTAGATTGTTCAACTGCGACCCAGAGACCCTGTAGCTAAAGATCGGATGAGCGATTCCGTTCGCTGAGAGATGAAAAGATTCTGTGTCAGCCAAGACCCAGCCCACGGAGGGATAGTTCAAGGTAAGGGCCCATGTTGCATCCATCGCAAACCTGGTGGGATTGCTGATGCCGAGAGTTTCGTAGACCGTTCGATAACCTGTGAAGCTTCCAGGTGATCCGTAAAGCGTTGAAGAATCAGTGCGAACCGAGATGCATGTTGGTTGAAGCTGGTTGACTGACTGGTTCGCGGCGTTTCGGTCAGAAGTCTTGGCAGCCTGCAAGATTTGCCGTTGCACATTGTTATACACGATGAATCCGCCAACCCCGACAAGAAGAAGGGCAATGAGAACTATTCCAACGATTAGCTTTACCGGTCGTTTCGAGGGCGGCGCGGTCGCAGGAGTCGGGCCCCATGTTGGCGGAGGAATTGCGGTTCCACACTGCGGACAAAACTGAGTTCCCAAGGGAACCGTTGTGAAACATGTTGGACAGGTCAGCTCCTGAGCTTGCGGTCGAACTGCGTAAGTGGATGGAGGAGGAGCAGGTGGCGGTGGAGCCTTTGCCTGATTCTGGCCATCCGCTTTGATATTACTCTCTTCCGTCACGACCACAGACTCCTTGCGGCACTTCTGTTGGTCAGTCTCGCTTATTAGAGCGTCGGATTCCTGCCAGTAGCTTGTTCCAGTTTTTTGTCGGAACAGGAAACGATCCGCAGGTTTGAAAACTACACACTGTTGGTCGACAGCCGACGCTCTTCTCTCCTTGATCATGCGAGTCCTTCGGAAGAGTGGTATTCGGCGATGAGCCTCTCGATCTCCTGCCGGTCTGCCAGGCTACACTGACCTATGGTTACCATCCTTGATCCTGGGCTTGCCAGCGTCAAGGAAATAAGCAGAGAGGAGTGGTTAGATCCAAGGCTTCTCAATGCCCTTTGGAACATATTCGTCTTCGAGATGCCAGACCTGTGGTTGCTCCGAAGAATCCTGCGAGAGTTGCCAGACAGTCGCGGATTGTTCCAACTGTGCCTCATGCTGCTGCAGCACTACCCATCAATCATGGAGACATGTGAGGATCGGAAGCGGAATCAGAATCGAATATCTTAGCTCGGCCTGGATGACGGTTGAGGTCTTGGGGTCTATCGGAGTTGGACTGGTCGCTGGCAGCTTCGCACTTCTCGCCTTTGGTGGTGATAGTCTGATAGAACTGATCTCTGGGCTCGCGGTCTTGGCTGGTCTGCGCCGGGACTCTTCGAGAATTGGCAGTGCAATCGACAGCAAGAGAACGGAACAATTCACGAGCTTCCTCCTCTTCGCCCTCATCCCCGTCATCGGCCTAGGCGCCATCTACTCTTACACTAGCGGAATCAAGCCTGAAGGATCGCCGCTCGGAATCGCCATCGCTGTTGGAGCAGTCATTGTGATGCCCTATCTCTACGTCCAGAAGAAGCGGATTGGCCGTGAGACCCGGTCGCTCGCCCTCTCGATGGATGCCATAGAATCTGTGACCTGTCTCTTCATGGCCACAGCTCTACTCGGAGGACTTCTCGCGGAATATTTTCTAGGACTGTGGTGGGCTGATTATCTTGCCACCGGAATTATCCTAGCGTTCGTCGCGAGAGAAGCTGTTGAATCATACCATGAACTCCATGAGGAAGAAGCAGTTCACGCATAGTCGTCGATGTTCTCTAACTCCTGACCGAGCGTCGCCTGAATCTATTCCCTGATTTTCCTTCGAACTGACCCGACCACAAAGACTCCAGCGCCGAGCTTTTTCTCATCAAAGACCTTCACCCGTTTGGGTGCGAACGCGAAAAAGCGTAGTCCCTGAGTCTCTTCGTCAGACTTGAGCGTCGCCCGCCATTTCGTGTATGCTTGAAAACGGCGAGCATAGACCTGCTCTGAACGCGTCGCGTCCCTTCCGTAGGTGGCGCCACAGGTACCGTAGAGACTGATCCCTCGATCCATACCGCCCCAGCGTTGAGTTGAATCAAAAACTGAAACTGCCATTGAGGAATTAGTCTCGAGGTTAGTGCAGTGGCGTGATTCAGGGTCAGACAAGAAGTAGAGTTCGAGTGTCGGAGAGTAAGCAAAATACACATGGCAAATGTGAGAGCGGCCGTCAGGATTCACTGTGGCCAAAGAACAAAGCGAGGTCATCGCCAGTATCTGAAAGAGGCTCCGAAGCACTGGTACCTCGCTCAAGCTACGTTGAGCCGAAGGCAGGAGTGACCCTCCGGAGCCGATCGCTCGCAGACCAGTTAGATGGACCACAAATTCCCGAGGATGCATGGATGGATATCTATTGAATCGAACTTAAATGAACGCGATTGATGGCTCAGTGAGATTTTCAAGGTCGTGACTTTGGCTCGAGCTCCCCTCGAGGTTGTCGGAACCCGACGACGGTAACCCATGGAGTCGATGAGAGCAAGTCAACTAACAACCGAAGAGTTGACAGAACCCTGAAATCCCTACAGCGTAATGGCCCAGCCGTCTCTCTCCGACTGGCTCGACCCGGCCAAAGCTCTGGCCTCTGCGAGTGTCAAGCCGTGGTGGCGGGAGTAACATATTTCCTATAGAAACCGGGAGTGAATCCCTAGTAATCATGAATGTTCGCGGGCACGTCCGACTCTTGTCTGTGCTCTTGGCAGGGTTAGCCGGTGCAGGTCTGCTCACGGTTGGCTTCGGACTAACACCTCTTAGCGGTTCTGTATTCGGTTCCATGCTCGGGCTCGGTCCCAAAGGAGACTTCTCAATGTCATCCAGCTCGAACCCCGTCGTCGTCCAGCAGGGGTACACAGGACCCGTTTCAATTACAATCGCCAGTCTGAATCATTTCAGCGGAGACATAGGCATGACTGCGACGATCACTACCAGCGCGAACGCTCCGATTGTGAAGGCGAGCGAGTCGTCTGTCAAGCTTACTCCCGATGATACCGTGTCTTTTTCGGTCTCTGTGGCAACAACAAGCTCCACAAATCTCGGGAACTACAACGTCACCGTTCGAGGAAAGACCGATGCGCTCTCTCACTCGATAACAGTCTCCACGAGAATAATCTCACCGCCGCCACCTCCAACTCCGGACTTCGATCTCTCATCTAATCCGTTTGCGCTGACGACAACCCAGGGAGGGTTTCTGAGCGCAACACTGACAGTTTCGAGCATTCTCGGCTATTCAGGAAATGTGGCGTTGGCGGCAATCATCTATCCTTCGGGAGTCAACAGTCCCAGTGTTTTTCTGAACCTAACCTCCCTTCAATTGCTACCAGGAGGAACCAATTCTACGAACTACTTTGTCAACGCGTTTAACGCGACGGCTGGGAATTACGTAATCGCAATCACCGGAATCAGCGGTTCACTAAGCCACACTCTCCAAGTGTCTCTCTCAGTAAACCTTGTCAACGGCTACGAAGCGCTCAATCTGGAATTCTACGCGTTCAGCTCAGCTACAAACGCTACTCTCGATATTCGAAACTTTGGAAGCGTGACGAGCAGTCTCGTGGCATACTACGTCACAGATGCCAATTTTGACCAGTACTCTCTTACGACTTGGAGCGGTCCGGTCATCAGTCCAAACCAGCTGGGAATCGTAACGGTCCTGATCGGGGCAGGTTGCAGCGGATGCGTTCTATCCGGTTCAGCTTTCACCTTCACACCAGGCAACGATTACAGGATAACGCTGATTACAACTTACAACAATCAGTTCACATTCACGATAGGCCCGCCGAATCCCAACCAGGAAGCTCTCTCGATTGACGCCTTCTCTTTCACCTCCAGCACGAACGTGACATTGTACATTCGGAACCTAGGAACGATCTCAGTCCAACTCGCCAGCTACTACGTGAGAGACGCGTCAGGCGACGCTTACGCACTTACATCATTCGCTGGGCCGACCATAGCTCCTAACAGCGTCGTGGCAGTGGCTGTTACAATCGGGTCGAGCTGCCCCGGCTGCACGCTTACAGGCAACGCCTTCACGTTCGTCAATGGTAACAGCTACACGATAATCTTCGTGACCTCGCGGAACAACCAGTTCTCCTTTACGGTGACAAAGTAAGGATGCCCACTATCGTCGTCTTACCCTCGAACCATAAGGCGACTCGAAGATCCTTGCCGTATCTCGGAAGAGAAACCGTGGAATATTCTTCAAAAAGAATTTTTGGTTTTTCTTAGAACCTAAATATCATCTCTGATGTTCTATTTTCAGACGATGCGTGTGGCTAGCATATTCAGTCGTCGTGAGAGGATTGTCCTGGCTCTTCTTGCGATTGCGGTTGTTACCGCCGTAACTTATGGAGTTGTTACATATCAGACTCCGTACGGTTGCGGCCCCGACGGCGTTGCTGCCGGACCCGGGATCGACTTGCAAGTATTGGCCAAACCATGTCTCTACATTTACTTCACTGGGATCGTTGGGGGAAGCGCTCTCCTGATTCTCCTCATACCAGTCCCAGAGAAAAAAGCCAAAGAGCCCTAATCCTACTTTTTCTAGACATAACCGGTTGAATATTTCTCGAGGAAACTCTCTTTGTTCAAATTCGTTGTGTCAAATACACAGCGGTCGACCATCGTGTCGAGGAAAATACGGCCATGAAGGAAAACAGCAACGCGAGAGTCCTGGTCATAGAAAGCTCTACCCGCCTCACAATGAGGCGTGCAAGAGCCCACGAATCCTTCATGACCATGCACTTCGAAGAAAGGAAGCGCACCGCAGCAGCATACGGAACCTTTTGGTACTTGATGTCCAGAAGATTCTGCTAAGAGAGCCCTTTTCAAGCATGGCTCCCATTGAACACTACCAACAAAGCCAGACGACCAGGACCAACCCCCGTTTTTTCAGTAACCTGCACTCTCTCAGTCCACATTAGACATGAGTGGATGGACGAATGTTCTCAAATCCCTCGCGACCTTGTCTTTGTACACGCTATGCCCAAATAGCCGTAGAGCATTCCTCATAGCGGGAAGCGACAAACCGAGCGCTCCCTCAGAAAAAAAATGATTGCCAGATATTTCGGCTACATGGCTCTTGGCATACTGCTTGTGATAGTTCTCATTGGTGCATACTACCTGGGCAAGTAGCTCAAGGCTCCCTCCGCTTAGCTCGTCTTCCGAAGCCGACGACGTTTGTCACTTCGCTTCTTGCTGCTTAGCACAATTCCTGCTTGAGGGCCTTCGACATTGATCACAGGCTCGCCTCTGCCAATGAGGATATTCACGACGACAAACTCTTGTTGCTCATCTGGATTCACGTCTCGATGCACAAGTCGGGGCGGAATATGGAAAAAGTCGCCTTGTCTCACCACGACCGCATCGACGCGTCTCGAGCCAAATTCCAACCGCATCCGACCAGCGAGTTGAAACCCGTACAAGTGTCGGGTTCCATGGTGATGCCAACCGGACATCGCCCCACCAGACGCTCGTGTCCGTGAAACAACGATGTACCGATGCGTCGACTCGAACGCCTTGTCCCGGACGATTCCAGGCGTAGAATAGCCCGCCTTCAGAGCGCCGCCACGAACAACCTCTATCTTTTTCATGAATCTCGATGTCTCCTCACCCCGCTTTTCGAAGGATCTCTTCGGCGAAAACTGCCCAACTCCCGTTGCCATCTTTCTGTTTGATCAGGATCGACCAGGTCCCATCCTTCGGGTTCCATGTGAGCGTGTTGTGAAGAGGTCCAGAAGGACCTTCGAATACAAACCTTATCGAATCGTGACTTTGGGGTGTTCCGTAGCCGAGTGTCTCGGAGAAGCGGCCACCAAAAACATCTATCCAGTGAACTACGTATCGTTCGCTCATGTTATCATAGCCAATGAAGACCATCGCTTCATACTCCGCGGGGCTAGAGATGTCCTTACTCTTGCGATTCCTAGCTGCTGAATCTATGAAATAGACCCGGAGGAATTGATGGTTGAGAACCCAACCAGCTTCACAATATTGTTCAATCTGCTGACCTGCAATCTTCCCAATCACCTGCCATTTTCCGACCAGTTCCTCCAACAACCTATCCTGGAAGACGTGATGCTCACCGTCAACGTCCACCGGGGAATGATCAGCCGACATGCTCAATCCTACCTAGTCATCGACTACATTTGCGTTATTTTCTTTACCGCGCTCGAGGGCTCGTTTTTGGTGGGTTGAAGCACCGTCACCCGGCCGCAACCGCCCGTGTGAAGAACGAATCAACATCCTTCACATCGACGTGGATGATGACAGGCGTTCCGCCGAGAGTCCTAGGACTCTTGTTGAAGGCCGGGAACTCGTCGGCTAGCATCAATTGTGCGCCCTCGATCCCAATCTCCGCGTGATCGATCTTTCCTTCCCATGGTGTCCGCTGAGAAACCTCCTTTGCACCGAATGGCGTTTTGCTTAGGAAGCCAGTGCATGCTTTGCATCATGAACCGCTAAGTCTGGTACCGTGCGATTCTTGATCTTATCGGATACCACTTTGCTAGGCATGGAAGATGAATTTCGCCGGACAGCTCACAAATGTTTCCTGAATCGACTAAGAAAGAGCTGGAGAATCTAGGCCTTTTGTTGGTCGCTTCACAGTGGACGCACGCTAGAGAGAGGAAGCTGATGGTGGGGCTGGCAGGATTTGAACCTGCGATTTCGTGGGTTCCTGGCGAGACAGATTGCTCCCAAGCCACGCGGATTGTCCGGACGCATCGAGGATATTGTCCTCTAGACCTGGCTATCCGACAGCCCCTGGTTCGCTTCCAAAGCGCGATGTTGCTTTAGCTCTTATCTTTCCCAATCGACCTTTTCGACTCTTTTCTTTCTGACAAAAAGGTGAACGGGGGCTATCTATGCCACGAGAATTTTTGCGTAGTACGAGGTAGGGTCAATCAATCATCTGTACTGGTTGCGACTCGTGGGAGGCATGCCAGTTTTATACCGGTACCTCTCTACCATATATCTAACAAACGAAGGGATACGTGACCAAAGACACACGGTTACAATAACATGGCTGTCGACAAGAAAGTCCTCAAGGCATGCGTCGTCTGCAAGCGCAAATTCCTAGGCTGGTTCTCCGAGAAATACTGTAGCGACGACTGCCGGATCGAAGGAACACGACTAAAGAACCGAAACCGCCAACGCAAAGGCAGGAAGGTCCTCGACCTACGCGAGGGAGCGATTAGCCAACAACTCGGCGAACTAGGCCTCGGCGACACGCAATATCCAATGTACAACCATGAACTAGTCACGACAATGTACGCCAACGTAAGCCTCTACCATGGCCGCGATGGAAAGCGTCACGTCAGGTCCTACTATGATCTCGTGCGAGAGATCGCCAAGCTCAATGGTGGAGACACGAGCAAGATTCTCGCCAGGCTCGCACCCCGCGAACAAAACTAGCGATCTAGATTTTTACTGCGCTAGACGTCGCAGATCCTGAACCTTACCGAGAAACGTTCCATCAAACAAGTACGCCTCCCCATTCTCAAAATCCACCGCACCTGACCGCAGGACCGGTCCCATATACTCCTTGTACAACTCCGTCCAGCCCTCCTGATAATTCCGGTTGATCGGCTGTCCTCCGAGATAGTCGTTGAATGATGGCATGATGATACAGTCCGCATCAGCAACTGAGACCCCGAATTTCTTCTTCACCTCCACCGCCGCGTCGCCCTCGAACTTCGCATCCTCGCGTCTCAAGACTCCTGCCGCGAGCTTCTCTCCATCACTCTTCGCTTTGACCCAGGCCTGCCGGGTGATCCTGAACCCCAATGGATCTTTGAAGACCACGACAGGGTGCAGGTGACCCATGATAAGGAACTTACAACCCAGGAGTGGCGGCGCTGGCCAGGCGTGGCCGTGGAATAATCCAACAGAATCCCAGAGAACCATCCCATTGGATTTATTGATCTTAACGGACGACGGTGTCAACGGCTCAAGGTTACCATCATGGTTTCCCGGAACCACCTCTACGTCAGGTATGATCTCGACGAGGCTGTCGAAGAATTCTGGAACATATTTCCACTCTTCCAGTTCGACCTTGGAAACAGCGTGTTTCACATCCCCCAACAATACCAAGAGCTTGGGATGGGTTTCAGCCAGGATTTTTCGAAGCTTGTCCAATAGCCTCGGCACCTGAGAGGGCACATGTATTCCCTGGTGCGCCAAGGTCACTTCCCAGCCGAGATGCAGGTCAGCGATTACAAGGACCCGCTCTCCTTTGCGTTCTAGCAGAAGAGCTGGTTGGTCTGCCACTGGTTTTACAGTAACATCATCAGTCACTAGTATATGCCCGATAGTTCGAAATCGATCATGTCCAATGAAAAGGTATTCTTAGCGCGTGACAAGTGTCCCGGCAGGGAACTAGTTCGCCACCGACCGTAAACGAAAACAGGATACTAAAGGGGGCCTGTCAGGAAATAGTCCGGACTAGAACGTTCTCCGAAGAACAGAAGCAGACGTTGACGACTGTATTCCAGAAAAGGTTCCAGCAAGCGCTCGGGCTTGTGGAGGCTGGAAAAGTTCGGAAGTACCAATTCGCCCCCAGTGGTAGAACGATCTGGGTGGTAACCGGTCGCGGCCGAGACTATCAGGTTCTCCCGGACAGCTTGTTCTGTACCTGCGACGATTACTATTTCCGAGTAATGGAACACAAGAAACAACTGTGCTACCACATCATTGCTCAACAGCTCTCCGAAGCCATGAGCAAGCATGACGCGATCGACATGACAGACTCTCGCTACTCAGAAATTACTTCCAAACTAACCTCGATCATTACTCGCGAGTAAGGTCAAGGTTTTAGTAGCCGTTTCCGAGGTTGTGCGAGAGCGAAGCCGAGTGAGCCGACATGTCTTACAACCTTCTACCGGACCAGGAGTTTGCGTTACTCCAGCTCCTGCTCTACATCTTCAGCTTCGTCACTCTGATCATGATCTTCCTCTACATTGCGGCTGAACGTCCAGGGGAAGGAAAGAAGAAGGTCGAAGAGGAAGAAGAATAAATCGTCCTTCGATGATTACTAGTGCAGTAGATGCGGACTTCGGCTTTCTTAACCCTCAAACCTCCAGTCCTACGAAGGCTTGAAAAAGAAGGCTTCCTGGAAGCTAGCCCGATCCAGGAGCTAGCCATCCCCGCAATTCTCAGCGGCGAAAACGTCCTTCTAATCGCTCCGACCGGGACCGGTAAGACCCTCGCCGCCATCCTCCCAGTTCTCGACAGGCTAATCGAAGCGAGAGCAGAAGGAAAGCCTAGGGGCATATCCGTCCTTTATGTAACCCCGCTACGCGCTCTCAACAGAGACCTCCTCCGTAGGCTCGAGGAGATGGGAAAGGATCTCGACATCAAGATCCAGGTCCGACACGGAGACACTCCGATCAGCGCGAGATCACGACAGGCAAAGAGCCCACCGGACGTCATGATCACAACTCCCGAGACACTACAAGCCATCATGATCGGGAAGAGAATGAAGGAACATCTTCGCTCGGTCAGATGGGTCGTCGTAGACGAAGTCCATGAACTAGCAACAGACGAGAGAGGAGTACAACTATCCTTTGCGCTAGAACGACTCCGAGAGCTCACCGGGGTTGAGTTTCAGAGAATCGGACTCTCCGCCACCATCGGAGAGCCAGAGCGCATCGGCCAGTTCCTAGTCGGAGCCGGACGAAGGGTAACAGTACTACGTTCCGACGAGACCCGGGGCCTCCAGATCAACGTCCGATCCGTCCATCCTAGCTCCGGAGATCAGAAAGAAGCCATCAACCTCGGGCTACCCGCATCCACGGTTTCTCGGGCTAGGATGATACTCGGCATCATTCAATCCCACAAGTCAACCTTGGTGTTTACCAACACGCGAGAACACGCGGAGGCCTTGGCCGCCCAGATCCAAGCGGTTGGCGCCGGTGTCGCTGTCCGAGTACACCACGGATCCTTATCGAGAGAGTTGCGGGAAGAAGCAGAGAAAGAATTCCAAGAAGGAAAACTCAAAGCACTAATCTGCACGAGCTCTCTTGAGCTAGGAATCGACATCGGTAGCGTTGACTTCATCATCCAGTACACCTCTCCGCGAGAGACGACGAGGCTGGTCCAACGCGTCGGTCGTAGCGGACACACGTTAGGTGGAACTTCTCGCGGAGTCATTCTGACCATCAACACGGACGACATACTAGAGTCCGCTGTTTTGATCCAGCGAGCCAGAGAAGGAAGGCTCGAACGGCCAATCATCCATGAGAAGGCCTACGATGTCCTCGCGCATCAGATAGTTGGTCTCTTGCTCCAAAAGGGTCGAATGACCGTTGAGGAAATCGGCGAGGTCGTTCATCGTTCCTACCCCTTCCGCGATATAGATCCCGTAGAGCTCGGACGGGTTATCGCGCAGCTCGATGAGCTGAGACTGTTGAGAAAGTTCGAACAGTTCCTTATCGCTCGTAACCCCAAGGCGATCCAATACTATTTCACAAATCTCTCTGTCATACCTGATGTTCAGAAGTATACTGTATTCGATTTCTTCCGAAAAAGGCGGATCGGAAGCCTTGACCAAGACTTTGTCGCTCGCAGATGCGCAAGCGGAACAGAATTCATCCTCCACGGGCAGACCTGGAAGGTGCTCTCAGTCGACGAGGAACAATATCATGTCGAGGTGGAGGCTGCCCCTCCAAGCCTGACCGCCATTCCCGGCTGGGAAGGAGATATGATTCCTGTCCAGATAGACGTTGCCGAAGAAGTTGGACGTGCCCGCAGAATCCTGTCAGATGGAATTGTACCTGACGGATTTCTTGAGCAGGGTGAAGTTGACCGGGTAGAGTCCACTCTCTCCGCTCAGAAGCGTCAGGCTTTGGTTCCAACAGAGAGACTAGTCCTAGTCGAAAGCTTCGAGAACAGCGTGGTAATCCATTCATGCTTCGGAAACCTGGTCAACGAGACCCTCGCAACTGCCATGGCCGCGCTGTTCGGCTCCCGCTTGGGATCGAACATCGGCACACAGGTCGACCAGTATCGATTCGCCCTAATCTTCCCACGCCCAGTGAGCGCCTTGTTGGTTGCAGAGGAAGTCAGAAAACTCTCGCCTGACGACATGGAGAAGATTGTTGGGGACACCATTGACGCCTCGGACCTTTTCGCTTGGAGGCACTGGCACGTCCTCCGCCGGCTCGGTGCGGTGAGCCGAGAAGCAGAGTACAAAGCTCGCCAGGCAAGACTCTTGGTCGACATTTTCAAGACGTCTATAGCTAATGATGAGGCTCGTAGAGAACTCTTCACAGAGAAACTGGATGTCAAGGGCGCCAGAAGAGTCCTTGAAAGGGTTGGTTCCGGGGAGATCACGATCGAAACCATTCAGGATGTGGGTCAGTGCACTCCATTTGCTCTTCCCATTCTTGACAGGATCGTTCCACACGGTCTACTCAGACCCGCCGTCGAAGAAGCTTCCATCATCGAGGTCGTGAAGAGCCGATTGCTCTCCACCAACCTTCGACTTCTATGCATGAACTGTGGAGAATGGGACAGCATCCGAGGGGTCGATACTCTCCGGGAAGTCGTGCGGTGTCCGAAATGTCGATCGTCCCTTATAGCTGTGACATACCGAAGCAACGATGCACTGGGATCGATAATCAACAAGAAAAAGAGAGGAAGCAAGTTAAGCCCTGAAGAAGAAAAAGAGTGGATGACGGCATGGCGGTCTGCGGGGCTAATTCAGAATTATGGAAAGAGAGCCGGCATAGTTCTAGCAGCTAGGGGAGTCGGACCCACTACTGCGACTCGGATTCTGCGAAACCGGTTGGCAAGAGAAGATGACTTATACCTGAGTGTTCTAAGGGCGGAGCGAGAGTTCGAGCGTACCCGAATGTTCTGGGACTAGAACCTGCTTGACAGAGTCTTCTGAGAATCTCATTAATCATATTCTGGCTAAGAACCCGGGAATGTCGAGAGGGGAACTCCTCTCGCTGATCGAGCGCAAGAAACAAGAATCACATGGTCTCCTGTCCGACGAAGGTGCCGCACGGCTCCTTGCACAACAACTCGCGGGCTTGTCGGGCGAGTCAGTCAATATTTTGGACCAGCGGATTTCAAGCATCCAAGCAGGACTGTCAGACGCGACCATCTCAGGAGAAATACTCTCCGTAAGCCAGTTGCGCGAATTTCAGCGGTCCGATGGATCCGTCGGCAGGCTCGTAAGACTCAAGTTAAGGGATGGATCTGGACAAATCACCGGTGTCCTCTGGGACTCTACTGCGGAGATCGTCGAGAAGGAACAGCTCGGAGAAGGCTCCAAGCTCCGTCTTGCTCATGGCTACACAAGGTTAGGGCTCGCGGGCGAGGTCGAGTTTCACCTGGGGTCGCGTAGCAGTATCGAAGTCTTGACCAGAACCCCTGCGAAAGGTCTCTCATTCAGTTCCAGCGACGTACGAGATAGCTCCCCAGTCAACATTTCTCCCGAAACCGTCCGGGTCCGGATTAGAAAGCTGCAGAAGAGCAGAGGAGAGAAAGGACCTGCATGGGCTTTGTGCGAGAACGAACAGGGTCTCACAATGGCGAAGTTCTGGGATGATAACATGAAGACAGTTCTTTCCATGGGCGAAGGAAGCGTAATCACGATCAAGAATCCATGGGTCACAGAGAGGAACGGAATGGTCTACCTGAACGCTGGATCGAAATCCTCCATAACAAAAGAGACACATGTCGACATCGAGTTTCCTCCACCTGTCACTATTGCATCGATCAAACCTGGCCCCAAACTCTACACCACGCGGGGAGTCGTCGTTGAACGAACAGATCCCCGAGAGATCGAGACCAGGGAGGGGAGGAGAACAAGGGTCTCAAATATTAGGGTGGAAGACGGTACAGGCAGGATTAGAATCGCCCTCTGGGATAATCATGCCCAACTCGTGGAAACCCTAAGAATGGGAGACGCGATAAGGCTGACAGGAATCAAGGCCCGAGAGTCATCCAATGGAGAACTGGAAGCGTCGACCGTATTTCTAACCCAGATCGAGAAATCATAGGGATTCTGCTGAAAGCCCATGATGGCGCTGAGAGTAGGGAAGGACCCTTTCGACTATATCAACGAGGTCAGAGTTGAGAAATCTCGGCAGTCAATGAAACGCCGACTCCAGGAGTACCATCCCAAAGCTGCCTCGATTGACACCCTTGAAAGGGTCGACGAGAAACATCATCTGATAGTTTTCTCAGCAGACTGGTGCTCTGACTGTGTCGCGTACATCCCTGGACTCGCAAAGTCGCTGATAATGGCAAAGAACAACATGCTGCAGGCCGAATTCAACATTCGGGCAATCCCCACAATAATCGTTTACGACAAGAACTGGAAGGAAATTGGAAGGTTCGTCGAGACGCCAAAGAAATTCGGCACAGTTGAAGAAGAGCTCTGCGCAATCCTAGGATCAAAGGACACACCCAAGATCTAATCATTCCAGGGACGTGATCTAGACTGGGGTATGACTGCGGCCGAGAAGATACTGGGCCATTCATTCTTGAAAGGAGTATGTGAGACGTCGAGAGCTTGTCGAAGCCAATATTGAAAGGCAATGCTATGTCGCCCAGATTCTGATTTTTCCAGATGCGCTTTCGTTCGGGTCAATTGCGCTTTTGGTGGCGCTATCTTGTGGTTCCGAAAATCTTTGATGATGGTGGCTGCTCTCCCTAACGTCCCATTTTAATGTCGCAAACCCATCCGATCCCCAGAGAGTAGCGTCGCGCCCGTCGCTCCAATGTTGGAAGGGTAATCCTTTGGAAGGAGTATCAAATCTTCTCCGCGTGCGAGTCATCTCGGGCTGCGAGGTGGGAAGTGGGATAGTAAGATCCGTCAATCTCCAGGACAATAGCAAATGGCGAACCGATGTCCTCAGTACGGGAACCTACTCCGCGTCGGAAATGTCAACCACCAGAGCGGTTGGCTGGTGTTGGAGCTCATTTCCCGAGACCTAAGCTAAGATCTCGGTTCCTCTCGATGGCAAGTAGATTACCTTCGTAGGTCCATTGGTCTATGACTCCGAAAACTGGAACGCTGTCTACCTGGTCTGGTCGATTCAAGGCGACTAATGGTTCCATCAATCTTCTTCTGGCGAGATTTCATTCTAGATTAGTCGTGATAATAGTAGGACTAGTCCGATCGAGTATGCTGCTGTTCTATGGATCTTTAACAGTAGCCGTGCATTCTTTGTCAGGTCGGCGCCATATTCTTTCTCGTTGGTCAGCACGGCCATGTGATGCATTTCGACCACGGTTATTCCGAGGAAGAGCGCTAAGCCTAGGCCCATCAGGTCTATTCGCGTTCCTTGAATGTAGTAGCTGGCCAGGACGGGCATGAAACCCCAGGCTATGCCGAAACCAGGATAGGTGTGAAGCCATTTGGGCTTCTCGATAGGATAGAAGAGGGCGAAGAATCCTCCCAGGATCACAAACACAAGGAACCATATGGAGTAGAGGAGTGACATGTAGACTCCCACGGCCATGCCCGCTAGGATCGCGAGTACGCCAACTGTTCTGATCGCTCCCCTGTTCATCGTTGGGAAGTAGGGAAGGTACTTGTCTTTGCTCGCGGTTATGTCGATATAGTGCGCTCCGACGACGAGGCCGAAGAGTCCTGCCAGCATCGTCAATAGATAGCGGTCGAGGTGAAACTCGGGGGCCAGCGTCGACGCGACCGTGACCCAAGAGAAGAGGACCATGCTGAATGGCCAGCGGAGGCCGAACCACCAGACATTCTTCCTCCACACTCCGACAAGATCAGGTTCCACAAGGGGAAGAACCGGTTCGCCCATAGTCCACGTCTTTCTCGAGGCATATTTAGGAGGAACCCTCTGTGTTCCTTCTGTTCTTCTTTCACACCGTCGGAGCAGACACGAGTCGCGGAGAAAAACTCGGACAGAATATCCTGCGGGATCGAAAAACGCTTCTACTTGCTAGATTTGGCTACTTCCTTTACCGCGCCTTCTAGAATCTCTAGTCCAGAATCCACAAGTTCCCTAGTTATTATCAGTGGAGGAGCGATGCGGAGAGTCGAGTGACCCGCCGTGATCATAGCGAGACCACGCCGGAACGACTTCATCATGATCTCATGCGCTTCGCTATCACCTGATTCTTTCGTCTTAGGATCCTTCACGATCTCGGCCCCGATCATCAATCCCTTCCCTCGAACGTCGCCGATGATCTCGTACTTCTCCTGCATCTCCTTCAACCGCTTAACCATATAGTCCCCCTGTTTCGTCGCGTTCTCCAGAAGGTGTTCATCTCTAATCGCACCGATGACCTCTATGGCTGCGGCACACGACACCGGGTTCCCGCCGAACGTGTTTGCATGCGATCCTCCCTCCCAATCCATTAGATCAGAGTTCGCAACCGTCGCACCGATAGGCATACCTGACGCCAATGCTTTCGACGTACACAGAACATCAGGCTCAACGCCCCAGTGCTCGATTCCGAACCAGCGCCCCGTCCTTCCCATCCCAGCCTGCACTTCGTCATCGACCATCAGAATCCCATTCTTGTCTAGCAGCTTTCTCAATCGCTTGAAGTATTCCTGTGGAGGGACAACATACCCACCCTCCCCCTGAATAGGTTCGATGAAGAACGCTGCAACATCCTCCGGCGGGAGATACTTGTCCAGGACCTGCTCCTGTATGAAGTCGACGCAGTACATGTCACATTCCGGGTAAGTCATCTTGAACGGGCACCTATAGCAGTA
The DNA here is from genome assembly GCA_005888745.1 of Candidatus Bathyarchaeota archaeon. GTDB lineage: Archaea > Thermoproteota > Bathyarchaeia > 40CM-2-53-6 > 40CM-2-53-6 > 40CM-2-53-6. Next base: position 178,201 of record VBBS01000030.1, read on the forward strand.
TGCGAAGGGAACGTGAGTATCCCCTGGAACCATCGGGAAGAAGTGTCGTCGTTGCACAGGCTTGCTCGCGGTAAGACTCAACGCCCCCAATGTTCTTCCGTGGAACGCGCCTGTGAAGCTGAGAAAACTGTGTTTTCGCGAATGCCACTTTGCAAGTTTCATCGCGGCCTCGATAGCCTCGGTGCCGCTGTTGCTCAGGAACACTTTCTTCTGAAAGTTCCCCGGAGTTATCTTCACCAACTCCTTCGACAACTGAACGACTTTTTCATAATAGAAATCGGTCCATGAATAGTGAATCAGCTTCTCCGCCTGAGACTTTATCGCTCCGACAACTTTGGGATGGGAATGGCCTACTGCGAGACAGACCAGGCCAGAGTTGAAATCGATAAACTCGTTTCCATCAACATCCTTTACAATACATCCCTGGCCCGAGTCGGCAGCGAGCGGATAGAACCTAACAAGAGAGGGAGAGATCAGAGACTCGTCCTCTTTCAGCAAAGCTCGGGCCTTCGGGCCCGGAGGTGTAACCACGATCTTCGGATATTTCTCAGCTGGCATCGGTGGCGACGTCCGGGCCTATCTGCCGCTAATAAGATTGCGCAGACTATCCTACATGTATTAGGCTCAGTTTCCGAGAGTTATCTCGATCGTGGAGAGACGTGCAATCGAACCGTCCTCTCGCTCAACCTCTTCAGTCCCGATGTCGACCGTGTGAATCTGGACATTTTTGAAAAAAGCTCTCCTGAGCATCTCAACTGTCTCAACAGCCTTGTTGATAGACTGTCCACGGGCCCTCACCATGACTTCGGGTTGTCCTGTATTGAACAGGGTAACGCAGGCAACTACGTAGTTCATCGTCGGTTTCTTGCCAATCCGGACAATATTTGGAGCTGGCTCTTCATCTTCGAATCCGTCGTCGATCTCAGTCTCGGGAAGTATCTTTGACATGGTGATCTCAGTGTAAATTGTTTGTATCGGGTTCGTTCCTGTAAGATTAACCTTGCCAAACCAAGGGGGTTTGACGAAAGGACTCCGCAGCGCGTTCGTTCCAGTCTCTGTCTATCCTCCGCCCTGCTTTTAAGGCACTAAACATGGGAATCAACGCCTCTTCGGAGTCGCGATCCGTATCACATGTCCTCAGTAAATCCGACCGTTTTTCACATGCTGGAGAGGCTGGTGGGGAAGAGAGTACTGGCGGTGATTAACCGCGATTTTGGCTACGAGGGGCTGCTTGCGGTTGTTTCGCACGAGCCACCAGGAGTCTGGTTAACAGAGTCTGAAGCGGTGATTCTCCGCTCTACAATTGTTAGTCCCATTCCTCAGATCGTGAACCGGGAACCCAGGGGCGACACTTTCCTTCACCTGGACGCGATTCAAAGGCTGGAGTCAGTTTCGGAGGGAAAGCCAAGCGCACGGCGATAAGGTAGCCTGGCTCGACGGGCTTTTGGTCGCCGCGTCTGGAGTTACTATCGTGATGGACCCCATCAAACTTCGGAGGGTCCCGGAGACTGCCAGGGTTTTTGTCTCTCATGCCCACAGCGATCATACTCGCGGATTTCGACACAAAGGATTGAAGCAGTCAACTGTTCAGACAAGAGATATTCACAGTGCACTGAGCGCGCATAGGATTTCCAATTTCGCCGCGATCGATCTGAATCGCAAGGTCTCGATTGATGGCGTCGAGATCAGAGCGCTAAACGCTGGACACATGTTAGGGTCTGCCCAGTTTCTCGTTCACACGCCGGCGACTTCGATCTTGTACACCGGAGACATTAACTGCGTCGATACTTTGACTACAAAGGCGGCCGAGCCTCACCGGTGCGACGTTCTCGTGATCGAGGCGACGTACGGCTCTCCGATCTACCGTTTTCCATCTCGCGAAACCATCTATGCCGGTGTCGTCGAGTGGGCCGTGGAGATGACAAAACAAGGTTGCGTTCCATGTCTGCACGTCTACGCTGCCGGCAAGGCCCAAGAGATGGTCCGCCTCTTCAACATCTACACTCACCTGCCCGTCGTTGTTAATCCGCGTCTCGATGGTGTGAACGAGGCTTATCGGAAGAGCGGCCACTCGTTGAATTGGCTGGCCTCAAACTCTGCAGATGGTAGAGAAGTCTTAGAGAAAGATCCCTGCGTCTATATCACTACCCCGGGCGATAAGAGGAGTATTGGTAGGAAGGCGGCGAGGGCTTTTGCCACTGGCTGGGCCCTCTCATTGAGAGGACGCAATGCGGCCTTCCCATTGAGCAGTCACGCCGATTTCGAACAGCTAGTATCGTTTATCAAAGCGTGCCAACCCGAGGAGGTGTACATTTTCACAGGGTTTGCTGATGAGTTGAGGCGAACGGTCAAGTCCGAACTCGGGCTTGATGCTAGAGCTGTTCCTACGATGAATCAGAGAAAATTGTTCGAGGACTACTAGTCTTCTAGTCAGACTGATTGGGCCGGGGCTAGGTAACGGGGAGGAGGAAATATGCGATGAGGGCGAGGACGACTAGTCCTACTCCGGATATTACAACGAGTTGGGGGCTCAGCTTTATTCCTGGGGTGTCTTCCTCGAAAAAGCGCAATAGTCCAGCGCTTGCAGCGGGCATCGGTGCCTCATCTCGGCGTCTCTTCTCCCGCTTGGTCAACTGGTATCTCCTGCTTCCGGCGCTCGGGGCTAACGGTCTGTAATAAAGGGTGGCGTGGCTATCGTAGCTGGATGTACTCGTAAGCGTCTCTTGTGGACTCGAAAGCATAGTGTACTCTTGTGAACCCTTTTCGGAATTCATTGACGATTCTGCCTACCTTCGCTGGGTCCTCGCCTTTGACGACGATGCGATGCATTAGCTGGGCTATTTCTTTCATCTCTGACTCTTTCATTCCTAGCCTAGTGACTTCGGATACGCCGCACCTTATTCCTCCGGGAGCTTCAAAGTGTCTTCCTTCTTTGATGTCATAGGGTAGAAGGTTGCGGTTGAGGATGATGTTTGCATCCTCCAGTTTTTTCTCGACGGTTTTTCCATCCCCGTACTTTGTGATGTCGGCGACCAAGAGGTGTGATTTTGTGAAACCCTTTTTCTCGCCGAGGACCTTGAATCCAAGCTCGTGCAGCGCTTGAGCAAGGGCTTTGCTGTTCTTGACGATCTGGGTGGCGTATTCTCTTCCGTAGGCGAGCATTTCGGCGAACATTATTGCTTTCCCCGCGAGATGGTGGAGGTGGTGGTTGCTAACGTTGCCTGGGAACGTTGCCTTCTTGATCTTCTCAGCGTTTTGTGGATGGGAGAGTATCAGTCCGCCTTGGGGTCCGGGCAGTGTCTTGTGTGTGCTGCAAGTCATGGCCTCGGCGCCTTCGTGCATGGGGTCTTGGAACTGGTGTCCCGCGACTAATCCTGCTACATGGGCTGCGTCATAGCAGCTTTTGGTTCCGTGTTCTTGGAGTATGGGAGCAAGTTCCTTGATGGGGTGTGGGAATGGAAGGACTGAGCCGCCTAGCATCGCCAATGTTGGCTTCTTTCCCTCGGCCGCCAATTTCTTGATTTTCTTCTCAGTTGCGTCAGTGTCGATGTTCATCTCTTCTGTGTCGAACGGGAAGTACTCGACGTTGAGCCCTCGGACTGACCCTGCTGTTCCTCCGAACTCTTTCTTTCCCATGCTGATGTGACCGCCTGCTGGGATCGCCAGTGCCATGATCGTGTCTCCTGGAGTTGTGAAGGTCGTATATGCCACGAGGTTCGCGCAAACTCCAGATATTGGCCGGACGTCGGCGAAATCGACTCTGAATAATTCCTTTGCGAGGTCCATGCAGATCTGTTCTACCTGGTCAATGTATCGGCAGCCAGCGTAGACTCGTTCGCCTGTCCAGCCTTCTGCGTAGCGGTTGCCGAAGTCTGAGAGGATGGCTTCTTTGACTGCTGGGCTTGGAATGTTCTCGCTTGCTATTAGGGGGATTGCTCCGGAAAACCATTCGTGGTGGGCTTGTAGGAGCTGGAAGACTCGTTGATAGGATTCTTTGGGCTGTGATTGCATGCTGAATGACTTTTCCTCATTCTTGTATAACCTTTCACTGTTCTCCTTGTCCGGCTTCTCATTCTAGTGGGGCGGTACTCGGGAACCTCCGAGACTATGGTTGGATAAGTGTGTCCTTATCGGTCAGGTTTTTGCCTGTTTTCTGAACTGACTCCACCACGGGGGGTTCAAATTGACGTATTTCACAAACCTCGCCAAGAGGTCGAGGGTTCGGGAGTCGATGTAGTGTTCCAAGCCTTCAGTATCTTTTTGGGCCGTTGTTTCCTCGACGCCGAACAACTTGAGAAAGGCCACTAGGAGAGCGTGACGTTCCCCAAAGGCTCGGGCCATGTTTTCTCCCTCCGCGGTCAGCGTGATGCCACCGTACTTTTCATGGAGTATGAGCTGTTCTGAGTGGAGCCGGTCTAGCATGCCTGTGACTGTTGGTGGTCTTACGTGGAGATGTTTGGCTATGTCGACTGGTTTCGCGTACCCTTTTTCACGGATAAGCTCGTAGATTATTTCTACATAGTCCTCTTTTCTAGGCGTTTGTTGTCTTGTGCCCGGTTTGTGGGCTCGGGCCAGCTTTGCAAGCTGGCTTTTTCCGGGTCGAGTTGGGGCCATCTTTCTAATGCGTTGCGTTCTTGGTGGTTGGCTGTTTAAGGGGTTTCTTAGATGTGGATGTGCAGGTTGAGGCTGTCTCTGAGTTTGCGCAGTATGGGCTCGAGGGGTCCGGGTTCGAGGCTGATGGCGACGATCTGGTTGTTGTGGGGGAAGATGATAAGGTCGACTTTCTGGTATTGTATGGAGATGTGTGCTAGAGGTCCGCACTGGTTTTCGAGCTGGGATAAAGTGTCTAGGATCATTGGTGGGACGCTTCCCATGAATTTCCGGTCGTAGGTCTCGGGGGTTAGGCTCATCACGTTTGACCGCATTCGCGATTCTAGGAGTTTGCTGTTCCTGTCTAGGAGGGCGACGTAGCGGATGCGGGAGTCTAGGGCGAACAGTTCGTCGACGAGTCGCGTCTGGGGCCTGCTCAAGCTGGAATCATTCGCTTTTCCGCGTTGGTCGCTAAAGAAATGCTTTCGCCTTACGTGTGACTATCTAGGCTGGAGATGGGTGCAGTTCCGGTTTCGTTGCGCGTTGGCAATACTCGTTTTTGAAGGCGTTTCATGTCCTGCTCTGACTTTGGAGGCGTTCTCTAGATGAGTGATGTGATTGGGTTTTGTGAAGATTGCTTTCACATGGGTCTGCAGGGACGAGTCTTGGGGAGGCGCTAGGGTCGTTCGCTAAGACCCCCCCTTTTTCCTAGAGGAATTTTCCTATCCGGCAGGGTTTCTGGGCGGCGTAGGCGATTCAGGGTGCAGTCTGGGCTTGGACGCAAGGGGGCAAAGTAGGGAGGTCTAGCGCCATTCCCGAACGTTTCTAGGGGGAGATATGGAGCATGTCCCAAACTCGAGAACAGGGCTCATTCTAGGCGAATCTCCCCGAAATCTTTCAGATATCACTGGTGTCCTTGATAATCTCGATCGGGAGATCGTGGAGATCTCGCTTCAGAAAATAGCGCGTCCTGAAATCATGGTTCGAATTAGTTTGTGATGATTTCCAGGTTTTCTGCCGGAGTTTTATATTCTGGTTTTTCCGATCTGCCGGAAAAATACTCCCTGTTGTGTGTCGGTTTCTCTTGGAATACAAGTGGGTTGTTCTGACGGTCACTACGGTCGGAATTTTCATGGCGACCCTTGACTCGAGCATTGTCGTGGTTGGGCTTCCACAGGTCGTGTCCGATCTCAAAACCAACCTGGTCGTTGGTGTATGGATTATCACAATCTACCGTCTCATGATCACCGTTCTCCTTGTTGGGATTGGGAGATGGGCCGACATGCATGGGCGGGTCCGGCTCTACAACATGGGCTTCGCAATCTTCACCCTCGGCTCTCTTCTCTCCGGGCTCTCCCCTACGGCTGAAGCTCTTCTCGCTTTCAGGCTCGTCCAAGGCATTGGAGCGGCTCTGTTATTCGTCAACAGCGTTGCCATCGTCACGGATGCCTTCTCTGGCAAGGATCTTGGCAAAGGGATCGGGATAAACCAGGTGGCGATAAACGCCGGGACAATCACCGGATACACGCTGAGCGGAGTCCTTATTCAGCTATTCACATGGCGTTCCATATTTCTAGTAAACGTTCCAGTAGGAATATTTGGAACATACTGGTCAAGAAAGCGACTGAAGGAGATTTCCCCGCCGGCAGCCGGAGAGAAGTTTGATGCAGCAGGCGCCACAACATTCTCCATCGCCATTACCTTCCTACTCTTGGGTCTCACCCTTGGCAGCCTAACGGACTTTGCTAACCAAGCGGTCGTCGGAGGTAGCATTCTCTGCTTTGCTATTTTCATCATGATCGAGAGAAGGGCCCGGTATCCGGCACTAGATCTATCTCTGTTCAAGATCAGACTGTTCACTGCAGGAAACATTGCCAATCTCCTCAGTGGACTGAGCTTCGCAGCGCTAGCCTTCGTCATGACGCTCTACTTCCAACTGGTTAGAGGGTATGATCCACTGCACGCGGGAATATTTCTTATCCCTCTGGATGTGACATTGATTCTTGTCGGGCCGGTTAGTGGTTGGCTCTCCGACAAGTGGGGTGCTCGAGGATTGAGCACTGTGGGCTTGCTAGTCGCCTCTGCGGGCTTCCTCTTTCTCTCCGGATTTGATCTGAATACGCCCTATCCTCAGATTGCGCTCTGGCTGGCGCTTGTCGGACTTGGTATCGGACTTTTCCGCAGTCCTAACGCGAGCTCTGTAATGGGGTCCGTTCCAAGTTCGAAGAGAGGGATCTCGTCAGGGGTCCGAGCCACGATCATCAACACTAGCATCGTCGCCAGCATTCCACTTGTCTTGGCGCTTATGACCGCTGACGTTCCTTATTCCAAGCTTGTGAACTTGGGAAACGTAGGTATAGGCGGAGTCTCACAGCTAACAAGTGGTGATGTGGGAACCTTCCTCACTGGACTACAGCATTCCTTGATCGTCCTATCATTTCTAATCCTTGGATCGGCGGTCTTTTCGCTTCTCAGGGGCCGAAAAACCGATAATCCCAAGGACCCATGAAAAAATGTTCCATTGATCAGAGAATTGAAATTGGAGAGGCATAGATTGCTTCGGATCTCTTGCCTGGAAAACAATCATGGATAGCCTGATGACGCGATGGATAGCGCTCAGATGTGATGGATAGCCAAGAACGTGACAAGCTATTTCTTATCGGATACGCTTAAATCTGCACAATAGCCGCATTGCGGACTAGTCGATTCGAATGCCAGAGCTTGTCCTAAAGAGACTCTTACCAACTAGAGCGTCCCGCTCCAGACTCAGCAAGAATTCTCTTCGAACTTTAGCAGGAGTATTCTTTCTAGTTTCGCTTGTTGGTCTGTCCTTGACCATCTTTCCTAACCTCACTCTCTCATCTTTCGGAGGAAAAGCCGCCGTTGGGAGAGTCCCGATCATGGCTGTTCCCGGATTTGATTTCTCAATGGCAAATTCCGGTAGCATTGTGCTTACGGAAGGATCATCAGGATCTAATTCCATAACCGTTACACTAGTCAGCGGCCAGTCAAAGGCGGTGATGCTGTCCTGCGATAGCGGACTCCCTGCAGGCGCATCGTGCAGTTTCAACCCGGCGTCAGGCTCTCCAACCTATTCTAGCCAACTTACGATCATTACCCTACCCACGACGCCTCTTGGCGACTTTACAATTGTCGTCGGCGGAACTGGTGGCGGACAAAAACATACGACCCAGTTCTTTTTGATAGTCAACTCGCCCGGACCAGTCGGAGGTACTAGAGTCCCCGTCGACAAACTCAGTCTGGTCGCCCCCTTCGTTGGTTTGGCCGCTTTGGTCTTGGGTTCAATTGGCGTTGTCGCGGTCTACCTGAGTCGCAGAAACTCGAATAGGAACTTGCCTGCGCCAATCGTCACGTAAAGTGGGACTTCATCAACAAGTAGTTCTCGAAAATGAGACGAAGGTCCCGGATTAGATCCGGGTACGACCTTCTCCTTGCCAGACTATTGGCAAATGACCGTGCAAGCCGCGGAAACGTAGGCGCTCGTTCCAGCACGGTCAAGAAAAGCAGGGGACTCCGTAGGACCGTGTTCGTTATGATTCCTGTTGTTCTAATATTGACAACGGCGTTCTGGTTCTACCAAGATGATTCTTGGAGACACTCAACCAGGTCTTCCGATGGCTCTTCGCGGGCCGCTATCATTGACCAGCTTTCAGGGACTGTGCCTGACCCTTGGTTTGTGAGCCACGCCCAGTCTGCTCTCGGGAATGCTGGCTACACCGTAGATTATTACGGTCCTGCTGAGGTCACGGTGTCCCTTTTCCGGGGCCTTCCTCTAAAAGGATATGACCTAATTGTAATCCGGTCTCACAGTGGTGGCGAGGGGATCTATACGGGCGAGACTTACGACACTTCCAAATATGTGTGGGAACAACTCACCGACCAAATAATTCCTGTGACCGTTGGTCAGAAAGTATACTTTGGGATAACCCACCAGTTTGTGCAAGAAAGCATGCATGGAAGTTTTCCAGGTTCTCTAGTCGTGGTCATGGGTTGTGGCGGGCTGGTTAACACGAACATGGCTCAGGCTTTCCTCGTCAAGGGCGCTAAGGACTATGTGGGATGGGATGGAGCTGTGAACTCGGCCCACACAGATCTCGCCGTTGAAACCCTCATTCAATATCTGTCCCAAGGTAATAGCGTCAGGGACTCGGTTAGCCTAACAGCAGGCCAGGTGGGACGCGATCCTCTCTACGGAGGACGTTTGAGCTATTTTGACTCGAAAGTGGGGCTTGTTCAACAGTTAGAGAGCTTTTTCATTTCGGTTCTCATCGGTCTCGTTCCTATCATGATCCTCCCTGTTCTAGGCTGTTTTGTGATCATTCTCGTGCCAAGATTGTTTGGCAAACGGTAAGCTCGAGCATTCGGATGTGAGATTTTGGAGCCCCGGATGGGGGTTGAACCCATGACCTACGGCTTTTTTGGCATTTACAAAGCCGTCGCTCTACCACTGAGCTACCGGGGCAGGCATGGAGCTGTCTGGGACCCTGCCCAAGATAAAATCTCTCGGCAAGCCCATGGTCTAAGACGGCGAGTTTGCGATGCGCATCCTGTTGGCCGCTCGGACAAGCGCCTCTACTCCCGGCAGGCTCTGCCCGGACAAGAGGGAAAGCATTGCTCCGCCTGCGGTGCTGACATGGCTGAACTTTTCCTCTATGCCCTGTATTGATGCCAGGCCGACCAGATGTCCTCCTCCTATGACGGTGTAACCATTGCTATCGACCATCGACTCGAGCAGTTGCCTTGTTCCCTTTTCAAACCCGTTTCTCTCAAACACTCCAAGAGGGCCGTTTGCAACTGTTGTGGCCGCTCCTCTTACGATCTTGGAATATTTCTCCAGTGTTATCGAGCCGATGTCAAGAGCCTCTTCTTCCATGGAGGGAGAGTTGACGGGTTGGTCGACCCTCCTACCTAGCGTATCCTCGTACGCTAAGTCCAAGGGGACTTCTATGTGATCCGCATACCTCTTCGTCAGATTTCTTGCTCGGTCTAGGAACTGGTTGAAGTCGTGGATTTCTTCTTCGTTAATCTTTGTTTTTACCTCCCGGGCTCGAAGGAAAAGTTTCGCCGGTACTCCTCCTAGCAAAACCTTGTCTGCTTTCCCTCGCGACAATATGTTTTCGATCACTGGGATCTTGTCTTCAACTTTAGATCCGCCGAGAGAGTAAACGCATGGTCTCTTTGGTTCTTCAAGGAGGGTTGAGACTGCGTCTAGTTCTTTCTCCATGAGGCGGCCAGCTGCGCTGGGCAATAGTTCCGACAGGCCTGCGATGGAGGGCTGAGACCTATGGGCTGTTGCAAAGGCGTCGTCAATGTAGAGATCGAAGAGCGGTGCCAGGCGTCTGACAAAATGCGTCTTGACCAGTTTTTCGCGTTTGTCGTCGATATTTTCCTCCGCGCAGAATCTCAGGTTGTCGAGAACAAGGATCTCACCAGGTTGGACCTTTGTTATTTTCTGGATGGCATGAGGACCGATGACGTCATCTACGAACTTGATTTGTTGCGAGCAATATTGCGCGAGGAGACTTGAATGGGGTTCGAGCGATGTGAAGTCATCCTTTCCGGGTCTGCTTTGGTGAGAGCCGAGGGTGACACGTGCCTCGTCCAGCTCGGAGAGGGTTTTGGAGATTGCCTTTATCCGGGTATCATCTAGAATCTGGTGTGTCGAGGGATCTAGGGGAACGTTGATGTCAACTCTGAGAAAGACCCTTTTGTCTCGCGTCTCTACATCGTCAAGCGTTAGAAAATCGTATTTTTTCAGATGAGGATCCTCTCGCCGACATCAAGGCCGGGTTTAGGGTCTTGTTTAATGATTTGTCAGAAATTCCCAACCGGTTCAAATCCGTGATCTTACTGGCTTAGATAAGATAACTCCTTTGTCTCCATCTCATGCCTGCTCTGAAGCCAGTGAAGCAAAACTGTTTCCCTTCAGAAAGAAGCCCTAAGGCTTATTGTACATTCCGGAAAATGTCTAGTGAGAATCGGATGTGCATTTCAGAGACAAGAGTGTCGACATTACAAAACATCACCCAACACCAGCTTTGTCAAAACACTCTTAGATTCCTTGAATATCCACTGCGTAATGCGCTTCACCAGAGGGTATGGGGCAATAACGGTTCTGTCAAATCCTCGGTTGCTCAAGGACTTGGCTTGCTCTCATCGACTCCGGGGATTACCGTCGTCGTCGGGTTCCCCTTCATTGCTTCACCCGAGAGCCCTTGCGCCATAGAGACACATAGTCTCTTCTTGGCAGGGAACGGTCGAACCTCAACCGCCCCCTCACGCCCGTAGCGTGGTAGCTTGGCCCCTCGCCAGGCAAGGATTTTACAGTAGCCAACCAACCAGATATCCCGTTTCAGACCAGTCACGTGGTCGGAGTCACTCCCCTCATCCCACTGTGACAAGCTCATACGACGACCGCCTAATCTGATAATCAGTCATTTCTTGAACATTACAATTAGAGATGGACGAATCTATCACCAAACAACAAGCGAAGAGTTGAGTGTCGCGCAGACCAAGCCTTGAAGATTGACGTTTTCAATCCTGAAGCCAATACCTACAGAATGGAACTGCTGGAGAAGCTAGTCGCTGCGAGCGTTTACCCTCGGCGTTGGCCTAGTTGGCTCGAAGAAAAGGTGGATCGCCTCGGTCGATTAGGTCTAAATAAGAGAGAAATTTGCGAGCGCATTCTGAACAAAAACAACACTTACATCAAGATGCATGGGTTAGGCAGGAAGATACAGAACCGAAATGCGATGTTCAAATCATGTATGAGGGTCGCATAGCTGAAGTAGTGCCGAGGGAGGGATTCGCACCCTCGATCTCCGGGAAGCTTTCTCTCTCCGGAATCCACCCTAGCCCAGGATTATGAGTTTCACCCTCGCGGAGGGCGAGCCCGGCGCCTTAACTAGGCTAGGCCACCCCGGCGAATCATCTCGAATCGATGGCATTCATAGGCTTTGCGCTTAACGATAGCTCTCAAGAGAGCTCGCGCAGTGGAATGGTCGCAGGTTCGAACTCACTTGTGTCCGAGACTCCCGCCCCCGGCATTTCGATTGATCTTGCCAGATAGAATGTGGCGGGTTCTTTCGCGCAACGGTCAAGAGTCCCTGTCCTTTCATTGGTTCCGTGGAGACGACTGAGGGGGATGGTGAACCGAAGAATGATCGGCTAGCAAGACTAATCTGTCTCGTTAACGGATTCTCATATGATGGCTTCTTGGTTCTGGAAGAATGCCCCTTCTGTCACAAGTTCCTCGCCGCCGAGTTAATGTCTAAGACGGAGATAGACACAGCTGAAGCGCTCAAGGAGAAGGACGTTTTGTTCAAGCTAGGACTGGCAATCGATACCGGGGAGAGGGTCGCTGACCATCCGGAGGCGTTTATCACGTACAAATTTACGTACCGGTGTAGGGATTGCGGAAAGGAATGGGACAAGTTCAAGATTCAAGCAGTTGAGCTTCCGAAGGAATATGTTGAGGACGAGGACGATAAGAGCGACTATGATGCCGACAAGGAGGCTGAAGACGCGAGAGAGGAGCAGTACGCTATGGAGGAGTGATTGGTTTACCCAGACCCGCATACGGTTCTAGATCGCTAGCTTTTCTAGCTTCGGCGTAAAATGTCCACCTTTCCATCCTTCCGGCCGACGTAGGCGGTGTCGCACATCTCTAGAAAGAGCCCCGTTTCTATAACTCCAGGAATCTTCTTGAGTTTTTCGTTGATGATGTCTGGGCGTCGGAGGTTGCGGTAGTAGGCGTCTACGATTAAGTTGCCATTGTCGGTTATTACCGGCCCGACCTTACCGCCTGCTGCCTCCCTCAACCCTGCTTTCTCGGAGGTTTTTCGGATCTGTGCGAGTGTAGCGTCGTAGGCGAATGGTGTGATCTCGACGGGGATGGGTTGTATTCCTCCAAGGGTCTTTGTCAGTTTTCTCTCGTCGATGATGATGACTAGCTTCTTGGTAGTCGAGTCTACGATCTTCTCTCTTAGGAGGGCAGCGCCGCCGCCTTTGACTAGGTCAAGTGATCTCCATTGTACCTGGTCAGCGCCATCCAATGCTAGGTCAAGCTCACTATTTTCTGGTATTGTAGTTGTTTTCAGCCCGAGCCTTTTTGTTGCGATTTCCATCTGGTAGCTTGTCGGTACCCAGCTGATGTTGAGGTGTTCCTTCTTGATTCTCTCCGCGGCTAGATCTAGTGCTTTGAGGACGGTGGTTCCGCTTCCGAGGCCGACTATGGTGCTGTTTCTCAGTTCTCGGACGGCTTGCGCCGCTGCGCTAAGCCTTGCTTTTTCTACCCAGCTCATTGTGTCGTGTTAGCCTTCTGTTTCTATCTGTTCGAGACGCTCCATGGCTTTGAGGACTTCCTCCCGGATGGTCTCGATCTTTTCTTCGGCTTTGTTTCTCGCCTTTTCTCTTGGAGGCTTCTCCCTTGGAGGAGCGTCTTCCACTGTCTGTTCCGTTGGTTCGGTCTTGGTTGGGATAGGTTTTGGCTCCGTAGGTTTGGTCTCATTTGAACCTGGTAGGGTGAGCGACGGCCGGATCTTCTCGATCCTGGCTTGGATGTCCAAGAATGTTTCTTGGAATCTCATGAACAGGTCCTCTTTCGCTGTTTCGAGCTCGTACAGGTCCACTGTTTTCTTGTAGGTCTCGATCTCCGCGTCTACCCGTTTGAGATCGTTCTTGTACGGTTGTATCATCTGGTTTTTTTCGGGCTCGTTGATGGTGCCCTTGGTCTCTGCTTCGTAGATCTTGGTGAGTGCGTCCCCTATGATGTCTCTTTCTAGGTTGGCGACTCTGAGCCTGTTCCGAGCCTTCGCGATATCTGATTCTGTCACGGTCTTGCGAATCGTGTCAGGTATGGGGAAGGGTTCCAGTCTAGTGATGGTTGTCGGGACTGGTTCCTCTATGGGTTTCTTTTTGCCGAATAGGATTAGCTGTGTGAAAAGTTGGAACGGGGCTCTGGGGCCCTTCCCCGGCAATAGAAGCATTCCTCTAGCGATAACTCGCGTTAGGGCGGGTGCCGGATTATTATAGGTTTAGCAGAGCGGGATGTTTGTCTGTTACTTGTGCTACGTAGCGACTTGTCCAGTTAGGTTATTAGTTCTTGTCTTGGTGCTTGTTCATGTTAGACTCATGTCTCTCGCTTTGCGCTGTGAGAGCTGTGGAATGCCGATGGCGACGAATGAGGAGCATGGTGCTCAGAACCCGAATAACCCGTATTGTATTCATTGTACTGATATGAATGGGAAGCTTTTGCCGTTTGAGAAGAAGTTTGAGGAGTTGGTAAAGACGGCGATGGATACTCGGTGGATGAACCGTGAGCAGGCGGAGAAGAATGTGCTTGGTCAGATGGCGGAGCTGCCTGCCTGGCGGGGTCGTGTGGCTGAGATGAAGCTAGGCGCCACTAGTGGTCATTGACATCGGTGGCAGAACAGTTCTTGTCCCAATCGGACTTTGCAAGTCTGATTTCTAGTCCCAGTTAGAGGTCTGTACTCACGGCGAGTGTGAACTGTTCTAGGTGCATTCGCTCGGCTTGAAACTGTCGGTTTGGCTAGGAACTTTTCATGGATGTCCGAGGGGACCGCTCATGACGGGCGAGATGCCTGAACCATACCCCATTCTTGTCAAGTCTTAGGAGGAGACCGAGAGTTGAGGTTGTCTTGTCTTATTTTGTCTAAAAAGGGAGGGCGGAGGCGTTGTCGCGCCTCTTGATGTATCCTTTCTTCCAGAACACTGCCAGCGTTCCTGCAATTCCTACTATTGCTGCCGATGTGATCGTTGCCTGTCCGTTGCCGCTACTTAGCCACGGTAGTCTGACTTCGAATGTTGCGACTGAAGCTGCGTCGAGTGGGCCTGACATGTGTGCCTTTGCTAGTACTGCATATGTTCCGATTAGCGCCTTGTCGGTGGAGAGGCTGAGGGTTGCCTTGTAGAGCCCGTTGGTCTGGGCTACGAGGACGAGGTTGGTGGTGGTGCCGTTAGGGTTGATGACGATGGCCGTCACCTGAGCGCTGGATGAGGTTACTGGGGCTCCGTTCAAGGTTGCTAGCACGTAGATCGCTACTTTGTCCCCTGGGAAGTAGACTGATCCAACAGTCACGGTCGTTGCGAGGCCTCCTGATGCAGGTGCGGTTGTAACCCTGAAGTCTACGCTAGCTCTGCCGCCGAAGTACCGGTCCATTGCTTTGATCAAGTGCGGGCCGGGTTGTGATAGAGGCACGTCGAAGGTGAAGTTGAACGATCCATTCTTGGTGTTGGTGAAGCCGACAAACATGTCGTCGAAGGTGGACTATGATTTTTGTTCCCGGGCTACCGCTGGATGGGGTAACTGTTAGGGTTGGAGGGGGTAGAATGGTGACAGTTCCATCTGTCATGCTGTTGTCCGCCGGGGTTGGGTCCCCGGTGAGGAGCACTGTGGCGGAAATCGTGTAGTTGCCTGCCGCCAAGCCTAGCGTGTCCCAGGAGACACTGGCATATGCGTAGTAGGAGCAGCCTATGCAGTTGGGTGGGGGTGCCTGTACGAAGACCCCGTTGAGAGTTGCTACAGCCGCGGAGTTTGCGTAGATCGTAACGCCGACCGTGTCGTTGAGGGTTCCAGTATTTGCAATGACGACTTGGATGCCAACGAACGCACTGGAGACCGCAATCTGCGGATAGGCTTGGATGCTGACGATCGCGACGTCGTGCGGGGGCCTATTGAGTACATTTACCACGTGCGATGTAGTGCTGGAGAGGCCGCTGCTATCGATGACTGAGAGCGTGACGGTATAGTTTCCGGAGGCGAAATATGTGTGGTACATTGTGGGATAGTTAGAAGAGTATGATCCTGATGAGTCTCCAAAGTTCCAGAAGAACTGGTTGATGAAACCGTCGGGGTCGGAGCTTGGGGAAGCGTCGAAGAAGACCTGCCCGCCAACTAGCGGATTCGCGGGTGTGAAGCTGAACTGGGCTACCGGATTCTCATCGACTAGGGGTACGAGCACGAAACCGTCCTGTGTGGTCGACGGGATCAGTTGGCCAGCCCTATCGGCTAGTAGTGTATTGCTGAGGTGAAGATTGTATAGCCCGCTCTGGCTGGGCATGAGTGTTATGGCCGCTAGAACGCTGGTGCCATTTACCGTGGGTGCGCCGGCCAGTAGAGTGAATGCGACAGTTATCATTCCATTCGAGATGGTTCTGGTTGATACGAAACCGGTGTTCGTGTTGAGGGCGTTCTGCCAGAACGTCCCGAGGACGATGCTCGCATTGAAGGTCTGGAATGCGGTGTTGTTATAGTTCAGGGTGAATTGCCAGCCGAATAGGTTGACAGCGTTGACTGCTTCAACGTTCACCGTGAAGCTTCCGCTCGCCACCGTCATGTTCTGGATTATTGGGGAGCTTGGGCTCATGTTGACGGCGACTAAAGCAGGACCCGAGACGGCTGGATGAACGGGTATTGTGCCAATAGTTGAATTGACGAGGTTTACGTTGTCTGTAACGGTCAGTATTACGGTGTAGTTGCCTGGATTGGAGTATGAGTGGCTCGTCGTGGGTACAAAACCGTTGGTCGTCGATCCGTCGCCGAAAGCCCATAGCCAGTTTGTAATAACGCCGTCAGGGTCGAAGCTGGCTGAGCCTTCAAAACTGACGGGCTGACCGGCGGTTGGGTCTGCAGGAGTGAACGTGAATATGGCTATTGGCGCCCGGTCGCCGGTTAGACCTACGTTTACTCTGAGGAATGCATGACTTGGTTGAGCATTGATAATGATGTTGCCGAGCGAGTCCCTTGCTGAGCCTGTTGCTCCAAGATCGTCGGCGACTCTGAGGGTAACATTGTATGATCCGGCAGTGGTGTAGTTGTGGTTTAGGAGGGCGCCCGTGACTCCGAGATCTTGCGTGCCGTCTCCAAAGTCCCAGAAGTACCCGGCGGGATTAGCGATCGTGCCATCGCTGTCAGTGCTACCTTTGCCCTCAAAGACCACGTTGAAAGGTCCCGACCGGGTGTCGGGAGTCGCGATGAGCATGGCGCGAGGTGGATCATTCGTAATGGTTTCGCTCGCTCCAATTCCGGCCAAAACGCCTGGTATGAGGGCGCCTGTACTGTCAACAAAAATCACGTTGGTTATACGGAACAACTGCGGGGCGCTCTGTTTTGTCAGTAGTTCGAAGTTGACATTTGCTAGAATATTGTTCGTTGAGAGTGTGACTGTTGGGTTGGGCGCTAGTATTGTCAGGAAGACCGTGATTGATCCATTCGACCCGAAAGAGTTTACGGTGAAAGAGCCGAACGCTTTGTTGCCCGCGATCAACCCGGCCCAGTTCGCTGCCGCAGTGGTTGTCTGCGCACCGAAGAGTACACCGTTAGCCGATCCGTCGGGATATGTGGATGCGGCGCTAGGGTCGCCTTGAGGGATGAACGCTGTTGCATTGTAGTTTATCGTGAATTGCCATCCATCAAGGTTTGAGATCGGGTTCGAGGCGCTCGCGTTTACAACTGCGCCGACCCTGAAGCTTTTCGCGTCCGAGGCGGAGGACGTTACTAAGACGTCGGTCTGGGTGAGGCTTGCAGCATCTAGGTCAACGACGTGGACTGCGGCGGCATGAGCAGGTCTTACTCCAGTCGATGTGAGTCCGGTTAGAAGTACAGCTAGAAGGAGGAATGTTGAGAGCAATTTGCTCATTTCTGAGCTAGGTTTCATAGAACTCTCTAAGTTGCTCCATTTCACTATGAATAAAAATCTTTAGGGCTGGGGATATCCAGGGCTAACTCGGGAATGAAATTGAAAGGCAGAATCGACTTCGACCAGGAGGTCTAGGTTGTGGCTTCCATGGCCGAAGGAGGCGCGGTCCGTTCGGCTCATCGATTCGGTTTGGGTTAGAGAACCCTTATCCTCGAAGAGAACGAATGCTTCTATGGCGATGAAGTGGATTTTACTGATATTCTTGCCGTTCCTTGCCGGGATCTCAGTGTTTGTGGCATTCGCTCAGCCCGTGACAGCTATAGTCTGGATTCCATCGTTCATAGCTTGCGTAGCCGTTGTCACTTGGTATTACGAGAAGCATCATCAAGGAGAATCCACTGATACTTGGGAGGTGTCCGAGGAAAAATGGCAGAACACTCTAGCTCAGCACGTTGACAAGATGAAAGAAAAGCGCGAGAAATCATCGGATAATGAAACCCCCCAGTAGCGACGGCGAATCGCGCAGGTCCGTTCGTGAGGACTCTGCGTACTTTGCCAGCCAAAGCAAATTACACCTAAGGGAGAGACCCTGCACGTCTGAGTTTTCCGGAGTCTAGCTTGAGAATGATAAATCCAAAGGAGCCATCTGTGTGGAGACAGCTATGGATTCAGATCGCCATAATGGTTCCGCTTCTCACTGATGCTCTCGCGTTGATTACGCTTACCCTCGTCCACAACTTTATTCATGACCGGATTGATATCGATTTGGTTGGGCCTGCACGCACGGAGATCTCGTCACCCAGGGGAGCTTATTCGTACTATTCGGGGACCACGGACATTGCAGGTCGACCAGGCGTCTCGTTCGGAACTTTTTCCATTTTCCCGATTTGCATCAGAAATCATTGCGGTCGCGATCACAATGCTGTTCCCATAAGATCATCGATACTCAATAAAATAGAATTTGTGGAGCCCCGGACGAGATTTGAACTCGTGACCTTTGCCTTTTTGAGGAGTCTACCAAGGCAACGCTCTTGGCTGGTTGTGGTATCTACCAGGCTGAGCCACCGGGGCATTCGAGAATGGTCGCGGTTTTCCCGAGCTATATGAATTGCTAGAAATGTCTTGACGGGCGTATGCTAGGACCACGATGTCCAACATAACCATCAACAGATGAAGGAAGGCCCTAATGGTCCGCGATCAAACTCAAATTGACTTTCTTTTTTGAAGGTCCACAGCATTGTGTGATAGTTGCCCACGAACGTCTTAACAACCGGATCTTCAGAGCTTACCCGGCCGATCTGCTCGGGGCCTACCCCAGTAAATGTTAACTTGACCGAGGTTGTTCCTTGGGCAGGAATGTGAAAGGACTCGGTGTCCGACTGAACAATCCCCGGACCAGTATAGTTGTAGCTGATCTTCCAGACCCCGTCAATTGGAAGGTATGAAAGGTTGCTGAATAGTATCCTCTCGTTTCTCGCGAAGCCGTTGCCTTGTAACGACATGCAGTTGTCATATGTCGTCACGTTGCTGGAAGCTTCACTCGCAAATGCCCAAAGTCCTGGAAGCCCTCCCAGAAAGAGAACGATCAAGATCGCTAGAATCACAAAGGGTGTGGTCAACACTTTATTTAGTTGCCCGGGGAACGGCGACTTCTCGTTCTTGGATCTCCAAGCGAGGGCGTTGAGCACTCGACGCTCATTAATTCTCACAATTTCCTCCTTCTCTTAGAAGACGATTTTCAAGGGGTTTCGACAAACCTTTCTCACCAAATATAGTGCACACCTATTGAGCGAGTCAGAAGTTCGGGCTTGGCTGTCTGGAAAAAAACTTCATGTCGAACTTGCTCGTCATCAACCTCTATAGCTCCGTCGAGGAAATTGAGAACCCAGTACGGAGATATCTGCGGACTTCGCTTGGGATAACTCACCGTCCCAAGAATGAGGATGGTTGAACGTACTACCACAAGCGTTAATACAGCACTGGCTAATTTTCTGAACAGGAAATTATCTTGAAACCAAAACTCTCTCTACTAGCTATCACTCTCTTCGTACTTACACTATCTCCGTTCGTTACAGCGCTTGAAAGCGGAACTGACGCACCAGTTGCTCCAGCCAGCGGAGTTTCTGACTATGCAATTATCGGACTTAGCGATCAGCCACTGTCCAGCTACGATGGCTCAGTTCAGGGATATGCCGCGACGAAACCCGTCCCTGGACACAAGTTGGATCTCGGCTCGCAAGCTGCACAGTCCTACTCATCATACCTCGCGAACGAGCGAGGCGCCTTGAAGGGATGGCTCAAGAACAATGCCCCAGAAGTACAAGTCCTCTACGAATACTCGCTCGTGCTAAACGGCTTGGCGGTTAAGTTGAATGGCCACAACTCCAATGCTCTCACCCACGGGCCTAACGCCGCATGGGTCTTACCCGCATCCACCTACACCACGCAGGACGACATTTCAAACAACCTAATCGGCGCGCCAGCAGTCTGGACCGCGCTCGGAGGACAGAGCAACGCCGGAGCAGGAATGAAGATCGGTATCATTGACACCGGGATCGATCAAACGCATCCTTTTCTCACCGACAACTCACTGACAGTACCCTCGGGCTTTCCGAAGTGCGACGCGAGAGACTCTGCAGTTGGAACACCTGACACCTCATGTCTCTTCACAAGCAACAAGATCCTGGTTTCCAAGGTCTTTCAGCTTACGCAAGGGACCAACTTTGACGCCCACGCCGCCCAAGACCACGGAACACACGTTTCCGGCATCGCAGCAGGAGTAGCAAATACGTGCGCACCGCTGGTGGGCTGCGCAATGAGCGGAGTTGCACCGAAAGCCTACCTCGGCAACTACAACGTCTTCCCAGGAAACATAACCGACGCCAACAGCATTGACATTGCGATGGCGGTTGAAGCAGCTGTCGCTGACGGAATGGACGTGCTCAACCTCAGCCTCGGAGGTACACCTACACCGCACGACCCACTCGTCGACGCGGTGAATGACGCGGTCGACGCTGGTGTCGTAGTCGCGATCGCCGCCGGCAACGCTGGACCGGGACCTTTCAGTGTCGAGTCCCCCGGCATAGCCAGTGAAGTGATCACAGTTGGCGCGAGCAGTGACCCGCACTTCATCGGGATACCGGTAATGGTCAGCAGTCTAGGTACTTTCGGAGCGGCTCTCGGACAATTCACCAACTTCGTGCCGGCAAGCACCGCTACATACATTACGACTTCGCCAGCCAACGGTTGCAGCTCTATCAGCACGAACCTATCGGGCAAGATTGCCCTGATCGCGCGCGGCACTTGCACGTTCAGCACCAAGATACGCAATGCTCAGACCGCAGGTGCGGTGGGAGTCATCGTCTACAACAGCGTGCAGGGTGACCCGACGGCGATGGCCCAGGACGGCTCGCCAAACCAGCCTACGATTCCCGCGGTGATGGTATCGCGACCGAATGGGCTCGCGATGGCTGCGATCTCACCTAACACCGTCACGGTCGACGGCACGACTCGACAGCACTTCCTTTCCGGCGCTGCGAGCGCTGACATACTGGCAAGCTTCTCTTCAATAGGTCCTCCCATTCTCGTATTGAAGCATGGGAAAGCAAGCCTCATTGAGGAGATCAAGCCTGACGTTGTAGCGCCCGGAGTAAACGTACTATCCTCGGTTCCAGCCTACGACTGTAGCACTCCTCCATGCTACGCGTTCTTCTCTGGCACCAGCATGGCTACACCACATGTCGCAGGCGCGGCTGCAATTCTGAAACAGCTTCACCCCGACTGGTCACCACTGCAGATCAAATCGTCACTTGAGACTACTGGTGATCCCGTCAAGAGCTTCAATACTCTCTCACCGCTGTCCAACCCAATGGTCAGAGGTGGTGGACGCATCAACCTAGCCAACGCTGGCTCTGTTTCAGCGACAGTGGACGCGGACGATGGAATCGCAAGCGTCGACTTCGGAACCTCCGCAGCAGTACAGTTTACACGGCCTGAGCAAGTGACTGTCACCGATACTAGTGGAGTCGGATACTCGTACAGTGTTAGCGTGAACCAGGTTCAAAGCGTAGGCCCTTCAATAACTGCTCCATCGAGCTTTACTGTCGGCGCAGGCCAATCCGCAAAGCTTACGGTGACGCTCACGGTAAGCGCTGGCACCAGCCCCGGCGACTATTACGGCTACGTTGTCCTGTCTGGTGGACCAGTTCCACTCAGCATACCATACTGGGTTGAGCTAGCAACTCCTCACCACGCGGGTCGCGGCGTAATTTCGCTGTAAGAAAACCCCTCTCTCCCTCTTTTTTTGTGTCTCGAAGACACGAGAGTCTATTCTGCGATTTGCTTCCAGACCATAACCGTTTCTGACATGTTGTGAAATGCCCATTTCCCATGAAATGAGTAACGATCGTATTGGTCGACAGCCCTACTCAAACAGTCTTTCTCGACCCTGAGATATCCCAGATTGCCGCTTCGGCCGCGTCACAAGAGACTGTGAAATACGACTGTGCAGTCGATGCCGGGGGAACCTCGTACTTGTGAGCACTCGTTTTTTTTGGCTCGACGCCAATCCCCCCAAATTGGAACCCGGCGGCCGACATCAATGGCGACGGCGTGATCAATGTCTTACGTCTAACTCTTTCAGGGGCGATCTTTCTGCGTATTTGCGGTTGGATGTCGATAATCTTGAAAAAGCCTGAAAGTGCAACTCTGTCAGAGGTTCTAGCTGGTAATGCTGACCCATAGCTTTCTTACCGATTTGTTAATCCGTCAGAGTTACAAATATCTCACAAGCTATTTCTGAATCGCTTGGGACAAAACGAAGACGATTCAACGATTCAATTCGGAAGATTCGCGGAACAAGACTTCCTGTAACGGACCGTTATGGGTCAACGGTCTTAAACGGGATCGATGGTTCCTCTAGATTTTCGGATCTTATGAATATGCTCGGATCCGCTTGGGTCCTAGTTATGACTTAGTAGTAATGTAAGGAAGGTTGTGCCTTGAATCCATTCCACCCCGGCTCTGGGATTCACGTGGCTGGTCAGAAGAGGTGTTCCGCCCGATACAGGCGGGTTTCCTCCGAATGCTATGGAAAGTTTCTCGATGGGCGTTCCATCGTTAAAGTTGAGGGTTATGTCTGCGCTGTACGTTCCGTTGGGGTCTGTGCCGCAACCAAATCCGATTCGATGTGAAAGGTTCGGGTCGAAGAAACTAGACGTCTGATAGGAGACTGGACCGATGCTGATCTGTTGGAGTTCAGCTGTAAAAGTGACGTTCAATTGGTAGTAGGGCTGTCCATCGATAGTGGTGGAACCGAGACTACCGTGAGTTACTGGTGTTCCGCCTAGTGGTGGCGAGCCGCAATCGGGCTGGGTATATTGAATGTAGTAGGCGAGGATCGAGACTGAGCCGCCGATCATCAGGGCCACAATGATTATTGTGTTGAGTCTTCTCATTGTTTCAACTGTTTCTTGGACCCGAGACTACACTGCTGAGATCTGGACTGTTGCTAATTTACATAGCTTCGCTTGGCTGACTGTCGCACAAACGGCTTTGATATCGATCCGCAGGGGTCATAAGTGTTGCAGTTCGCGTGTATCTCGATAAGGATAAACGAGAGTTGCCCTCTTTCTTAGCAAGTAGAGAGAGTCCCGTTGGCTAGGAAGAAACCTGTTACGTCAGAGAAAGTCCGGAACAAGGGGCATATGCGAGCCAAGCTAAAGTTCTGGGGGATCATACTCATTGCAATGGCAGTCACAGGTGGTGCGCTCTACTTTTACTACAGTTACACTTTGAGTCTTGGGCCGCAGCCGTACCAGGCGATTTTCAGACTCAACATTACTCTAGCGAACCCGGACAATACGAGCCAGGTCAAAGGGGTGTATATTCCTTCAGGGGTCGGTGTCTTCCCGAGCCTTTGGATTGATCACAGGCTGGACAAGTATGGCGTGGATGGTCGGGCGCCACTGTATACGTTAGACTCGAGTGGGATAGTGCGGATCCAGTCGAACGCGTACCTGAACTATACGCTAGGCGACTTCTTCACCATCTGGGGACAATTCTTCAACGGAACATGCCTCCACATCGACAGACTATACTGCGACAGTCTCTCCTCTGGCAGCGGCATGGTGTGGGGGTTCTACGTTAACGGGCAATTCAATGGCAACTTCGGGGCCTACATAGTTAAGGACCAAGACTACCTGCGATTGTCTTACGCAGCCGTCGCCTGATAGGTCCATCGCGAATTTCATCTGGTTTCTAGACAGAACCGAAAGCCTAGTTTGCCAGGATTGTTAGAGGATTGAGTGGGTATTCAAGCGTAGGAATTCAGCGACTCTAATTCTCTTCGGCATCACATATCCTGGTTCTGATAATTCTCCGGGTCACCGAACATCACTATTTGCCCTGATACTTTTGGGTGAGACTAAGCCCCGGCTAGCCAGTACCCGCATATTCGAGTAGAATACCGGGACCGGGCAGAGTTTCCTCTGCTATCTGCTAGATGAAAGGAGTAGGTCTCTGTGCCCTAACCCGGGCTATGCCTGCGTGGCTGGATTCGGGATTTCACGGATTCCACGCGTGGAATCTGGACGATAGCAATCCAGATCCCTCCCACCCCCAGACTCCAATCTCCCTCGGAGGTCAACTACTCGACGCCCATCTAGAAAACTGTCATGTTGAAGCCTGATTATATGATAGGGGTGTTAGTGAACGCGAATCGCTATGCGACCATCTCCCCCTAGATTATTTATTTTTCTTAGCTCTTGCCATGGGTTGCGTTCAATTTCCTTTGGCAACATCCGGACCCCCTCTGATCCTGGGGATCTGCCCTGTGGCGGGTTGTGCACTTTGTAGCGTTTTTTCTATGAGCCTGTTTTCGGCTTCTGGTTATATCCATGATTACCTTTGGCTATCGACAGTTGTCTTTGAATCGCAAACTCTTATATTGCCAACACGTGGAACCCGTCTCCACGTACTATCTAGAGTGTAATTGAATGACCACTAAGAAACCTGTACTGATAGTTTTGGTAATCCTCCTGTTAGCCGGATTGTTTGCGACCCAGAATGTTATCCCTGTCCATGCGGCGAAGTGGACTCTGAACCAGGACGCGAACAATACAAGCACCGCGAATGATGTTCTTATTCAGACTACAGGTTCGTTTGCTAAGTCTTTTCGTATCGGCGCTGTTTTGACTAACGCGTCTTCCACGAACCCGTTGACTGTTTTCGGCTGGCAGTTCACGATCAACTATGATGCTACCCTTTTTGTGCCTCAAGGTGATCCTAGTGCGGCGGCGACGTATCCTGATGGTGCTGCTAACACGGTTATCTTTGGTTCTCAGACGACTGCCGGGACCGTGAACTGGGCTGGGAAGATAGCGGCCCAGCAGGCGTTCGCGACTACTACCAACTCGGTTTCTGGTAGTGTTGGACAGTTTACTGTCGCGTACACTATTCTCGCTCCTAACCCTGCAGTGACTATCACTGCGCCTAATCTGTTCGCGTCTGTCTCGTTTGAAATTGTGAGTATGCAGACTGCCGCTCAAACGTTCACTATTAGCAATGTTATCTTTGTCGATTCGACTGGAGGCAATATTGCGGGTGTTGCTGGGGGCCCTCCAGTAACCGAGACGATCACCGACTCTCCGCCAGTCGCGAGGATGGTTATGACTCGTGAGCCTGTTGGTTCAGCTAACTGTGTCCCTGCCTGTTCTGCTTATGCTTTCCAGTTTGATGGTTCTACCAGTACTGCTGCTAGCGGGACGATTGCGAATCCGGGCGGTTACTTCTGGGACTTTGGTGATGGTTTCCAGGATCTGGGTGTGACGGGTCCGGTTGTGATTCATGATTATCAGGCGGCCGGTGCGGTTGTTCCTGCGAACTATAATGTTACTTTGAGGGTTCAGGATACTGCTGGGAACACGGGTGCTGCTCGTGATGGGCTTGGTAATGTGATTCTGAATGTTCAGCCTAGTCATACTCAGGTATTGAATCTTCATGTTGATATTCCTCCAACCGCCAGCTTCACTACTACTCCGTCGAGCGGCAGCTCCCCGCTGACCGTAAGCTTCGATGGTTCTGCGAGTGCTCCAGGACAGGCCGGCACAACTATCACCACGTACTTCTGGAACTTTGGTGATGGTTCAGCTGTACAGACAACCACCACAGCAACGACAAGTCATGTCTATACTGTTTCAACTACAACCACGTTCACAGCTTCCTTGATTGTCCAGGATAATCTGGGTGCGAACTCGACCAGCGCAACACATCAAATCATGGTCACGTCGGGTGTGACTATTCATCCCACTACAACCACGGTCTCCTGTACCAGCCCAGTTGTGATCAATCAGGGTTCGACCTGCACTGTTACCGTCACGGACACTTCTTCATCTGGAGCGACGACGCCCACGGGCACTGTATCTCTAGGCGAGACCGGTGTCACAGGCACCTTCACAACGTGCACCTTATCCGGCACGACATCTGCCGCCACATGCACCTCGACATTTACCGCTACCACTTCGGGGACAGCATCCGTAACAGCGAATTATCCAGGTGATTCGACCCACGCTGCCACTAGCGGAACAACCAGTATTACCGTAAACTTGCGTGCAACATCGACAACCGTGTCCTGCACAACTCCGATTGTCGTGAATCAGGGTTCAACCTGTAACGTCACAGTCGCGGACACTTCCCCAGGCACGTTCATTACTCCAACCGGCACCGTCAGCCTCGGCCAGACCGGAGTCACAGGTAGCTTCACGACCTGCACCCTCTCTGGAACAACAGCCACGGCGACATGCACCTCCACCTTCACCGCAACAACAACCGGAACAGCGAGCGTCACCGCTGACTATCCGGGAGATACATCTCACACCACCAGCAGCGGTACGACAAGCATCACTGTGGGAACTCGGCAGACAACGACCACAGTTACCTGCTCGCCGACAAGCATTGGACCCGGCCAGTCTACAACTTGCACCGCTACGGTAACCGATCCAACCACCAACCCCGGAACACAAATCACTCCAACTGGCACCGTTACCTTCACAAGCACAGGTACCGCGACCGGTAGCTTCGGAACCACCAGTCCATGCAACCTGGTTGCAGGTACTCTGGGAACGGCCAGTTGCCAAGCAACATTCACAGCAGGCACTGCAACCGGAACAGCAAATATTGTTGGAACTTACAGTAGCGACTCGACTCACTCCGCGAGCGCCAGCACAGCCTTTCCTGTAACCGTCGGAGTCGCAGTCACAACTACCACCGTCACCTGCACCACTCCAGTTGTCGTCAACGAGGGCTCCACATGCAACGTATCCGTCACTGACACTTCTACTACCGGTGCTACAACCCCGACTGGAACAGTTACTCTCGGCGAGACCGGCGTAACCGGAACCTTCACAGCCTGTAACCTTGCAGGAACAACCGCAACCGCCACTTGCACCTCCACCTTCACCGCCACGACATCAGGCACTGCAAGCGTCACTGCAACATACCCCGGTGACACCTCTCACGGCGGAAGCCAGGGAACAGCCAGCATCGTCGTCAATCCACGAACCACAACGACTACCGTCACATGCTCAACCCCTGTCAACACCGGCCAGGGCTCAACCTGCAATGTATCCGTAGCCGACACTTCGACCGCAGGCACATTCCTCACCCCAACCGGAACCGTTGCCCTGTCCCAGACGGGCGTAACCGGCTCGTTCACGACCTGCACATTATCAGGGACCACGGCCACGGCAACATGCACCTCCACCTTCACAGCCTCGACAGGAGGAACAGCCAGCATTACCGCAGACTATCCGGGAGACTCAGCTCACAGCTCTAGCAGCGGCACCGCGAGCGTGGTCGTCAACCAGCCCGCAGCCAATACCTCAACCACCGTTTCCTGCACAAGCCCAGTTGTCGCCAACGAAGCATCCAGCTGCACCGTCACAGTAACCGATACCTCCAGTACAGGTGCAACAACACCCACTGGAACCGTTACGCTGACCGAGAACGGTGTAACAGGAACTTTCACGACCTGCACTCTCTCTGGAACAGCCGCGTCCGCAACATGCTCCTCCACCTTCTCAGCCACAACCTCAGGCACTGCAGCCGTCACCGCCGCATACCCGGGTGATTCGGTTCACGGTGGAAGCAGCGGCACTACAAGTATTACAGTCAACCCGAGAACGACCACTACCACAGTAAGCTGCACAAGCCCAGTCAACACTGGCCAAGGATCAACGTGCACCGTGACAGTAACCGACACTTCCACGGCTGGCACATTCCTCGCTCCAACTGGAACTGTCGCGCTTTCCCAGACCGGTGTCACAGGCACCTTCACAACTTGCACCCTTTCCGGTTCGACTGCATCCTCCACTTGCAACTCCACGTTTACCGCATCCACGGCAGGCACAGCCTCCATAACCGCCACCTACCCCGGCGACACGAGCCATGCTGGAAGCAGCGGAACCGCCAGCGTTACAGTGAACGCTGTCGGGGGCGCTCCGACAGTCACAGTCAACAGCCCAACACCCAACCCTGCAGACACCGGTGCAACTGTCACAGTAACATTCACGGTTAGCAGCACCGCGACAGTTACCGGAATCACCGTAGATTGGGGCGACGGGACAACAGCAGACAGTCTGTCGGGAACTGCAACTTCAGACATTCACGTGTACGCATCAACAGGTACGACGATGTCGAAGACCTTCACGATAACCGTCACAGCGACAAACAGCGCGGGTGCAGGATCCGGCACGACGACCGAGACAATAAACGATCGACCTCCAGTAGTGACGATTTCCACTGTCTCGCCGAACCCGGCTAACACCGGCCAGACAGTAACTGTGTCCTTCACAACAACAGACCCTGACGGCACCGTATCATCAATCACAGTGAACTGGGGCGACGGCACCGCAACGGACACTCTCCCTGGAACGGCAACAAGCGACACTCATTCCTATGCGACAAACGGCGCGTTCACTATCACCGTGACTGGGACAGACAACAGCGGCTCCGCGGGAACAGCTTCAACTTCAGAGACAGTAGGCACGGTCACGACAACACCGGTTAACCTGACCTTCCAAGGCTTCAATCTCGACGACTTTGACCACGGAGTGGGACAGTTACAAGTCCTAGTCAACGGTCACTTAGTGGTGGATATTCCGGCAGGTCTCAACCATCTCACAGGCACAGGCGACTATAGACCGTATGAGAACAACTGGGTGAGCTTCGGGCCCTTCGACATAACAAGCTTTGTGGTCCAAGGTCAGAACACGATAGTGTTCATGAGCCCATCGCCCGGCCACTTCGGTCTCGTCAAGAACATCCTCATAACACAAGGCGACGCAGTGCTGCTTCAGGTAAACGGCGCCCGGGCAGTTTCCGAACACCGCTCGGCCACATTCACCTTCTCCAATCCACCCATGGTCGTGAAAAGCTACACCGTCAATCCGACACCAGTCATCAAGGACGCGACCGTAACCTTCACAGCAACCTTCACAGGAGGGTCGGCACCATTCACCTGCAGCTTCACCTTCGGTGACGGCACCCCTGCTGTAGTGACTCCAAGCTCAGGAACATGCTCGGCGACACACTTCTATGACGACAGTGGAAACTACTCGGCTCGGGTAAAAATCACAGGCCAGGCATCCACCGACATCGCTAGGGTATTCCTCCAAGTCGTTGTTCTCGAAAAACAACAGTGAAACGAGCCCCTCGCCTACATATCGACGCCCTAGGCCTCTACCTCAGCAAAGGAAGACTAGCCCAACAACGACTTCAATATTACAAATCCATTTCGTCTCCAACAATTCCCTTCCCCTAACTCTCCTCTCAAGTGGCTTTTCCAAAATACTCTTTTTCTACAAGCCCCTGAGCGGTCGTTTTTCTCGCCTCTCCCTAAGAATCGCTCCCCCGAATCACGATTACGTCCGACATGTTAAAGGACGCGTCAGCCGATATTCTTCAGACCAGAAGGTGGCCTCACGTCAGGCAGGAAACGTTCCAGGAACCCAAGCGTAGAGCAGCCATCCAGCAAGATAGCGCGCTTTCTTAGAGGAAGAAACCTCAAGATTCTCGTAGTCCTCGTCAGCGCCCTCCTCGCGGTCAGCACCATCTACGCGTTGAGGGCCAGTTTCGAACCTCAACCTAAAGCCGTTTTCATCAACTGGCAAGTCCTTGTCTACGCCGGATCTTTCAACGCAACTCACTTCGTCACCCCTGCCTCAGCATCAAACATTCAGGCAAAGGGAAGTTTCACCGCCATGGGTGGAAACGGGCAGATCCTAGTCCTCATAGTCTCAGACTATGACTACCAGACCTACATACGCTACAGTGGACACCTTCCCCCCCAAGACGGCATGTACTACAATAGTACCACAGTCCACTCCGGAAGTTTCGACATCCATCTACCATCAGGCGGGTCATTCTGGATAGTGATATGGAACAATTTCAACGAAGGAAGAGCCGTTACCGCCAGCGGATTCCTGTATTATTAGCAGCGGAACAACTTGGCTCCAACTTTTTCAAGATTGTTCTGACGACAGTGCAACGGCCAGTCGCGAGCCTCCGCAGGGCTTAATTCATAGGAACCCCCAGAGAATCCCATCTCAGAGGCATCTAAGTGCAGGTCAATCGTTCAGTTATCAGCATAATTGTCATAATTATCGTTGCGACTATCGCAGCTGGGATTCGTCCGGTCTCCGCTGCTAACGAGTTCTCAATGTCTGCAAGCCTCTCCACAGTAGACAACATTCAAGTTGGCATGCACAGCACCTCAAACATCACCGTTACGAATACCAACAACACTCTATCGGAGGCGGTGACAGTTGCAGACACTCCCTCCAGTGGTCTCCTCTCTTGCTCTCTGAATGCCACGCTTCTCACGATTGGTCCTCTGTCTAATGGCTTCGTATCCGTCACATGCCTGGCCACCGTGCTCGGTACCTACAACGTCAACGTGACCGGGACAGCAGGAACAACCGAACACTTTGTTATTGTGAACTTCATCTTCAAGGACCTCGTGAACCTTGACGCCTCTAGCATAAGCCAGACTGATGTTATTGTTCTTCCTTCAGCTAGCGAACCGAAGAGTTTCAGGGTGGGAGCGGTAGTCAACGCCTCTTCAACGAACTCCGTTGCAAACGTATACGGCTGGCAGTTCACGATCAATTATAACGCAACTGCATTCGTACCCCAAGGCGATCCCGACCCCGCCGGGTCCTATCCGGACGGAGCGGCCAACTCAGTTCTGTTCGGCGCGCAAACAACGCCTGGGACAGTCAACTGGGCTGGACTCGTGTCCTTAACTCAGGCATTTGGATCATCACAGACATCTAGCGCGGGGGGCATTGGACAGATTACAGTCTTCCTCACGATGATCTCCCCCAATCCTGCACAGACCATTTCCGCCAAGGTTCTGTTAGCAAATGTAAATTTCGAACTACTGAACAAGCCCACAACGCCTCAACACTTCACAATCACAAATGTCATAATGACGGATTCCTCTCTGAACATACTTCCCAGCGTATCCTCTGGAGTGGAAGCGACTGAGACGATTACTAATACCCCTCCGACCGCGAGGTTCGCCGTCCAAGGCCTGCCACCAGGAGATCCATCGTGCGTTCCAGTGACAGGATCCAACTGCACCGCCTTCGCCTTCAGGTTCGATGGCTCAACAAGCAGCGACGTTGAAAATGGCACCATCGTATCGCCTGCCGGATTCTTCTGGGACTTTGGCGACGGCACTCAGGATCTGGGCGTAACCGGAGCTGTTGTGGTCCACGACTATCTTGCAAGCGGGAAATTCAACGTGACACTCCGGGTTGTCGACGGCAAGGGCGCGACAGGAGCAGCGCGAGACTCCCTTGGCAGTCCAATCGTAAACATCCAGCCTAGCCACGCTATTCTGACCATTATCGCCGCAACCGGCTTCACGATTCAGGCAACACCAACCTTTTTCTCCATCGGGCCAAACCAGGTCGGGGTCGTAGCTACATCGACGCTGACATTCACCAGCGTCAATCTGGCAACCGGAACCATCTCGCTTGCAGCAACTTCGAAACCTTCTGGACCTAACGCGCCAACCTCCTCCTTCAGCCAACCCTCAGTCAAGCTGCCTTCCGGGGGATCAAACAGCTCCACCCTCAGCATCTCATACGCGACCGCAACGCCGAATCTAGAATACAATATCACCGTGTCTGCAACGCTAGGATCAATAATTAACACCATCAATGTCACGCTTATTCCGACAACCATGAAGGTTCACCAGGCCGTTGTCTTAGGCGTCCAGGCAAACAGCCAATTCACAGTTTCCGTAACTAGCTCGGCAGTGGGCCTTTTCAGCTGGCAATTCCAACTGAACTATAACCAGACCCTTCTCTCCGCCAGTCTATCCAGTGTTTCCTTTGGTCCATATTGGCTTGCTCAGTCAGCCGCACAGAAAGCATTCACTTTTCGACAAGTCAACCAGACAGGGGGAACAATAGTGATGACTGCTGCTCTCTTGGATAAGCTTCTCGCTTTTACTGGAAACACTACTCTAGCTACGATCAAGTTCACGGTGAAAACCCAGGGGGTTACTGCACTGTATCTTTCAAGTGAAGGACCTCTAAAGGCAACGTTGATCAACGCGGTTGGACTAGGCCAGCCTTTGCCCTTCTTGCAACAAAACGGTGTCTTCTGCAACATCTCTTGCCTCGACCACGATGTCATTGTTAGTACTCTGGCCGTTCCCTCCACAGTCACTTTGGGTAAATCCGCTACAATGAACGTCACCATAGCCAACCTGGGTTTGAACCCTGAAACAGTTACAGTTACCTTCAAAGCAGGGAGCATCGACATCGGCTCAAAACAGGTCTTCCTCATTCCCGGTAACAGCACTACGGTCACTATTGTCTGGAACACGGCTAGTCTCGCCGCCGGAAGTTACACGATTACGGCTCAAGCAAATACCGTAGGCAGCACAAACCAGGCCCCCAACAATTCCTCTAGCGGAACCGTTAACGTGGTCCAAACAACCCCCTCCCCTCCTCCCCCGACCATACCCCTCATCTACCTAGTCATCGGTGGAGTCGGAGCCGCGGCAGCGGCCTCCGCCGCCTTTCTGGTTCTAAGACGACGCCGACGTCCTACCCCCGAGCAACAAACCTGAGACTGTTCCAAATGTTCTTCGTCCTAAAGATTAAATGAAAAGTTCCCCGGTGAGGCCTAGGCTTGGAAACATTCCCGCAGAAGAAGAATCGAAAAGGGCTCATAGCCGCCATCATAATAATCGCCGTTATTGTGGGAGGAATATCCTCCTATGTGCTGCTGAATGGGCGAAGTCAAGCAACTGATCAACCAGATTTCAAGCTAATCGTCGCAATTGGGTCTCCCGGCATTCCCCCTAGCCAGTGGACACCGCTAACTGACACGACGACCCTCTTGAATGGGACTTCGACAAATCTGGTAGTCGCGGCGAATGCCACTGGCGGTTTCAATGACCTAGTCCAGCTGAAATTCGGTTCACCTGTGAGCGGGGTCACCGGTGATCTGCCGAGGAGCATAATCCATCCATGTTCTCAGTGCCAGCTATCTGCTGTGACTCTAACCCTCAAGATCGCGCCTAGTGTTCCTGCTCAGAAAGCAGCTTACAACTTCAACGTTACAGGCACGAGCTCCTCAATAAATCGGACTCAGACATTTCCGTTGAGAATACGATCGAGCACTCTTTCGATCGCCCCGTCCTCACCCCAAGTTCTCAAGCCAAGCACCTTCCAAGTTGGTATCGGGATCTCGGACTTTTACAATCTTCAAGCTTTCCAAATATCTCTTGATTTCAACCAAACAATTGTCAGGGCCGTCAACGATACGCTTGCTCCAATTTTCTACCCAACTGGTACGAACGTCAACGGGACAGTCTGCACAGAGGCCGGATTCTCCTCGCCCTGCAGTTGCGATAGTATTCTTACACCGTGCGATGGCTTCATCGCTGAGAACAGTCTGAACAATACAATAGGGAAGGTCTCTATTGTAGCCACCTTAATCGGTCGATGTCTCATTACCGCGCCCTGCGTCGATTCTCCCGGCATTCAAGTATTTACGATCGCCAACGTAACCTTCGCCACGAACACACCATGGGCCGGAATCGCGAGTTTCAAACTCACCAATGCGATTCTTACAGATCTCGAAGGCCAATTACCAATTCCATTCTTTGCTCCAAGTGGATTTCACTTGGCTCCCCAGAATGTTACCGTGGCATACCGCGCTAGTCGCACTCTTGTCAGCTGCCCTTCCGTTCCTCACGGTACCATGACCTCTTGTACCGCCATTGTCACTGACATTTCGCCTGGTCCCGTAGTCACCCCGAGTGGCTCGGTCGCCTTTGCCAGCAACAGCACAACGAGTTCCTTTAGTTCAACAACCTGCACCATTGCCGGGTCTGGTGGAAGCGCTTCGGCCACTTGCTCGGTCAACTATACTCCTGACCTTGCCGGCACCCATGTTATCACAGCAACATACGTTGGCGACAGTGTGCACAGCGGAAGCAAGAGTCCCAATTTCAACCTCATCGCAACATAGGATCACAATATCGCTGTCCCAACAAAGGGCGAAAATCAACAGACCCTTGTCAAGGAATCAATGAACCATTAGTTCCACTCTCTTCCCTAGGATTGTCGGTCTTGCGCCCGATCATGGCTCTCGAGTTGAACCCCATTAGCCCGCAGATAGCCAGTGGCGTTGCACGAAATCCCCGTTCTAGGCGGGCTTCACATGGAATGATATGAATATCCGAAGCGGCCTCGTGGTATACGATGTCATCTCAAGCCAGAAACTCTTATATGCACTCTCTTCGCAGGTCCGTGTGAAAGGAGTCTAGAAAAGACAATTGAATAAGCTAAAGACCTTAATGCTTCTCCCAATTCTACTACTATCAGCGACAGCAGTCCTTGGCGCAGCCCCAGCAGTCTTCGCTACACCCAATCTCGCCCTGCAACCAGCGCTCGTAACCGACACTTGTCCCAGCACCACGTGCACCCACGGACCCGGTTCCCAGATACAATACACCGTTAACGCAACTGGAATCGGCGGACCCGATGGCACCGTCTTCGCATACCAGTACCAGATAACTTACAATCCATTGCTGCTCAAGGCGGTCAGCGTCGACTCGTTCGGACCATTCTTTGACGCACTCATCGCCAACAACCTCGCGGTTCCAGTAACAAGCTTCGACAACGTGAATGGACTGGTTACAGTCGCCGTTACGTCCTTAGGACCATCAACCTCTGCCACCACAACCAAAGCGATTATTGGCGCTGTTACCTTCAACGTCACTGGTCTAGGACGCACCGATCAGAACCTCGTCAACGCAATACTCGTCCACAACGCTGGAGGAGGAACCCTTGTGAACATTCCAGTCACCACAGGCTCGGCCATATTCACTAACAGCGGCCTGGTCGGCATCGCCGATTGGCCACTCTCGTTACCACCCAAGCAGTGGGCTTTTCCTGAACAAACGAAATGGTCGTACTCAGGTGATTCCGCGTTCACACCGGGTTGTCTCGACCTCTTCGGGAACATCAACAGCACGGGAACATTGGCAGTGACAGCGTTCGTTCAATTCTCAGTCAAATCGGCATACGGAACATTCATCACCAACACACCATCGATCACGCTGCAAGGCGGACAAATCACAGTCGTACCACTCCACACTTGCTGGACACCCCTGTCTTCATCCGGTCTCGTTCAAGTCGGCAAATACCACGTACATCCCACAATAGTGTACCAGCAGATCAACCTTGACGGCTCGCTTGGCCCTGTTATATTAGTAAACGGCAGCCCGTTCAAGACCACGATTCAGCCGTAAGAACAACCCCCCGATCTAACCCCCTAATCTTTTCTTTTTCTCATAGCCAGTGGACAATACGTAAATGGGAATCGCAAGAGGAATCACAATGAGAAGGGCCATCTACACTACAATAATGCTCGTTGTCGCCATTTCGATAATTCAACCAGCCGCGGCTTACATCGTAACGCAAGGGTCCCAGGTAACTTCGAACAACACTTTTCCCAGCCTAGACCCGGCAGTACTATACTACCATCAGAACAATACTGCATGGGTCTTCTGGTCAACCCCGCAACTAGACGGGAATTATTCCATATACTATCGAATCATGCCTCCCAACTGTCTTCAGAACGCGTGTCTCCTGATCTTCTTCCCGCAGCATAGGCTTCCAACCGAGAATCAAACGCGAAGCAATGAGTTTAGCTCCGCAACGGAGACAAGTGATGGAAAGGTCTGGGTCTTTTTCTCTTCAAACCGGATTTCGAACTCCACGCGTCAGTTCTGGGGAGTGTTCTACAAGACATTCAACGGGACCGCGTGGTCAGGAGATACCCCGCTGACCTCATGGAAGGGTACTGACGTCCACCCATCTGCAGCCGTGATTCACCCATCTGCCGGATCGCCTAGTAACAATGTCTGGGTCACCTGGGGGTCTGATCACAACTGCGTCTGTCTCTCCAACATCTGGTTGGATAAGTTCAACGGAACACGCTGGTCTGCACCGCAGCCAGTAACGTCATCAGGGGTGGACTTCGGTCCCTCCATCTCCCAGGCTACAAACGGGACAGTCTGGCTGACATGGAATAGGAATGTTGCCTCAAAGGGCGCGAGCGACATCTATTATGAAAGGCTAGGCTTGACTGGCACAATCAGCCAGCCGGTTAACCTAGTTTCCAACTCTTTCGACAACAGTGACCCTTCAATCTTAAGCGTAAATGGTTCCGCTGTAATAGTTGTCGTCTGGTCGTCCAACATCAACGACGAGAGCACCCCCACATACGACCTGTTCATGAAATACTCACTCGACGGAGGCGCAACCTGGAATCCGGGAATCGGGGCCAGCCCACCTGGCATCCAGCTGAACTCAGATATTCCATCACCGCCCGATGACGACCAACCATCAGTGGCACAGATAGGCCCTGGACGGATCGGAATCGTCTGGGCATCGAATATAACCGGGCAAACAAATATTTTCTCGATGACAATACTGATAGCCGACATAGGTGTAATCGCGGTCAATCCTGGTCAGACAGTGATTGGCAATGGTACCCCTCTAAAGTTGAATGTTAGTCTAACTAACTACGGATGGGAACCTGAAAATCCGACTCTGAAGTTGTTCGGAATCCTCGGGACAAATAGCACGTTGATCCAAACTATGACTACCAGCGTTCCATATCTCGGGACGAAGGTTATCAGCTTTACATGGAACACGACAGGATGGGCTCGAGGAAACTACGTTCTCAACGTGACGTCGGTAGCTCTTCCAGGTGAAGCAAATG
The DNA here is from genome assembly GCA_005888745.1 of Candidatus Bathyarchaeota archaeon. Classification (GTDB taxonomy): domain Archaea; phylum Thermoproteota; class Bathyarchaeia; order 40CM-2-53-6; family 40CM-2-53-6; genus 40CM-2-53-6. The sequence continues at coordinate 214,788 of VBBS01000030.1, forward strand.
CCACAAACAATATGATGACGACCAACGTTTGTCTGACGATTCGGGGAGACGTAACCTGCGACCATCAGGTCAACATCTTTGACCTAGTTGGGGTATCATTGGCATTCGGTTGCAGGACCGGCGATCACTGTTACAACTCGAACATGGACCTCAACCAAGACGGTCGCATAGACATACTCGACCTGGTATACGTGGCAACCAGGTTCGGTACAACCGGCTAGAGACGGCAGTGTTCGTCCACCTTCAACCCGCACCGGCCCGACACAGCCATCTTGGTATATCCTGATAGTGCCTGAGGTAACATAGGCGATTTTGCCGCTTCCATTTTTTGGATAACCTTATAAGACTTCAGGCTCGTCGTAGCTCCGAAGAAAAAAATGAACACTTCACTGCACAACAAATATCTTTCTAGAAGCATGCTAATGATTACAATAACACTTCTATCAGGTCTAGTCGTCACAATCGGTACACACTCCGTTGCAGGCCAGGTCGGCTTGACAAAGGCTTACGGTCCGGCGATTGGGTCTCCACAGCCATATGAGCCTGTGGGCCCGTTCATCGACGGTGTCCTTTACCCACAGTTCCTATCCACTCAGGATCTTGAGTGGGCCGGGCTGAAGCAAGGGACTATTGATGTCTACGACTTCTCGATGAGAGCATCCCAGCTTGCGGAATACAACAACAACATTTGCATCACAGCTCCAGATGCCCCAGCGGGCATTGCACCATGCGGTCCAAACTTGGCTCCTATACAGCACGAGATAACGATCTTCAGCCTCAATGCATTGGACAAGTGGGAGATTGACATGGAAAGTCAGCGGTTCCCGACAAGTGTCCTTGCCTTCCGACAAGCTATTGCTTGGATAGTCGACAAGGAGAACTTCACCGCTAACTTCCTTGGCGGTCTTGGAGTACCCATCTACACAACTATTCCGGCAGGAATGTCCTCATCTTGGGTCAAGCCCTCGCTATCAGCTGCATCCTGCGCAACCAACCACTGCTACGGCGCCGGTTTGCCCTTTGCAACTCGAGTCGCCACCGCGAACACCATACTTACCAATGCGGGATTCACCGCAACTGGTCCTGGTGGCGTTCGCGTCAACAATAGACCCGGCTGTGCAAGCGACCCCGGAGGTTGCGGCGCAGTTCTCACGTTCCCAGGCGGCACTGGAATTCTGTTCTTCGCTCGAAGCGATGATCCCAACCGCTCAGCTCTAGGCGTCTTCCTCAACAAGATCATGTCATCCGCTGTCGGCAGTGGCGGTCTAGGTCTCGCCGTGGACTTCCGCGACGTGACCAGAAGCGCACTCCGCACAGCTGTGTTCGGAAACAACAACTACAACCTCTACACTGGTGGATGGAGTCTCTCGCGTGATCCGACATTCATCGACGCGCTCTACGACCCGCTCTCTGCATTTCCATTCGGCCCCAACTATGTTGGATACAACGACCCGGTCTTCACCGGGGCTGCTAGAGGTCTGAACGTTGCCACAAGCCAGTCTAACGCTTTCCAGTTCGCCTTTGCAGCGGAACAAGAATACAATGACTCGCTTCCAGTCATCGATGTATGGTCAACCAACGCGCCCTACGCGTACCGGAACTACAATGTTGACCCTGATCCTGTCTTGAACGGTTTGAGATGGGCCGGGTTCAACGTACTCTTGGGAACAGGGTGGAACGGAGGCTTCAGCTTCCTTAACGCCCAGTTGATCGGTGCACCTCTACATGATCCGGCTCATCCTGTATTCCTAAAGTACGGGATAAAGGCGGACGTGCTGGATTCGCCGAACCCGATCACAAGCCAGTTCCTCTACGATCTTGAGACGTACACTTCAAGCTATGACTTCCTCAACGCTCTTGCCAACGATGACCTCGGCTTCACCGGCGATCTACCATGGGCAGCAAGCTTACCCATAACAACAAACATTGCTAACGGCGCTGTATTCCCAGACGGCTCGACATGCAGTCCTGACTCTCCAGCTACTGGATGCTCGGTTCTGACCGTTCAGCTCCGACCCGACCTTTCATTCGCTGCATCCTTGGACGGTAGTATCGCCTCGGTCCCCGTGACTGCTAGCGATGTAGCCTTCTCGATGTTGCTCGCCCGGGACGATCCGGGAAGCTTCATCTCCGCGGGCTATTTCGATCTGCAGAACGTGGTCGTGACGGGCGTCCACTCGTTCCAGGTTGAATTCAGGACACAGGCAGTCTGGAACCGCCACAATGTCGGCGCCACCCCGATTCTCTCACAGCAACACTGGTGTGTTGAGACTCACGCAGGCACTCCGTCCGCTTGGCCGGGTACGACGAACCCGTCAGTGGACTGCAGACCAGTCAGCAGCTGTGTGCTCAGCGGAACACTCTTCGCCTCGGG
>VBBS01000072.1 GCA_005888745.1 Candidatus Bathyarchaeota archaeon
TTCGAGGGGGTGGTTAAGGTCCTTTTTCCAGTCGAAGAGGACTGCGCCGGGAACGTGTCCCAGCTGGTAGTTGGCAAGGGGGTCGTAGTCAACCTCGACGATCCTCACCTTTGGGTCGTTGAGGTGTTGTTGGACCCAGTCGCTGCTAACCAATACTTCGGGGTGTGCATATGACATGCGTCATCTATCGGCGCGGTATAACGTATGTCATATTAATCATTTCCCTCCTCTATTCCGCAGGGAATATTTCCGCCTCAAACTATCATCATTCGTTGGATGGCTCATGTGGCCTGGAATAGTTCTCGTAAGCTTCGGCTAAACTGGCCGGCCGGAAAGACCCTGAGACTCATAATGAAACAGGCATTTGGAAACCACTTTTTGGAAAGCAGCCTCTTGAAAACGTTTCTTGAAAATCCGATTCTTTGAAAGCGGTTTTTGAAACAGGTTCCTGAACACCAGGAACCGGGAATTTTGGGCCCCCGGGGGCGACTCGAGTCCCGCGCCGCCTACTTTCACGAGCTAGATCGGGACTTCTATCATCAGTTTCTCGAGAAGCTCCTTGTACCGGTTCCGAATAGTAACCTCAGTCACATTCGCGATCTCCGCAATTTCCCGCTGCGTCTTCCGCTCATTCGTCAACACCGTCGCGATATACGTAGACGCGGCCGCGATCCCCGCTGGACCCCGCCCGCTGGTCAGCTTCATCTGGCGCGCGATCTCCAAAATCCGAATAGCAATCCCCTCTGCCTTTCCCGAGATCGTCAGCTTGTTCGAAAACCGGGCGGCATAATTCCTGTTCGCAGAAGGTGGCACAAACATCCCCAGCTCCCTCAGCATAAACCGGTAGCTACGACCAATATCCTTCTTGTTAAGAGTCGACACACTCGCAATCTCATCCAAAGTTCGAGGAACACCGCACTGACGACATGACATGTATATCGCCGCGGCTGTAACATTATGAATCGATCTCCCACGGATCAAGCGTCTCTTAATCGCACGACGATAGATAACAGACGCAGTCTCGAGAATGTTCTTTGGAAGCGAGAGAGCCGAAGACAACTTGCTCAGTTCAGATAACGCCACTGCTAGATTCCGCTCTGTCGCATCCGAAACCCGGACCCGCCGCTGCCACTTACGCAGCTTGTAAAGCTCAATTCGTTGATCCGCCGAAACACCTTTCGTCCCTGAAGGACGATCGCGCCAGTCGATAATCGTCGAGAGACCCTTATCATGAATAGTATACGTCATCGGCGCACCGGTACGTGCCCTCTTCGCGCGCTGCTCGTCGTCAAAGGCACGCCATTCTGGCCTCGTGTCGGCAATCTTTTCCTGCACAACATACCCGCAGGCCATGCAAACAACCTCAGCCGCATCGTAATCCCTCATCAGCCGAGAGCCTCCGCACTCCGGACACAATCGTATCCTTCGCGAGCTGCTCTCAGGTCCCTGTTCTAGCGTCTGGCCTACTTCTTCAACCACTACTCTCTTATCCCCTAATTATCCTCTAAAAGGTACAGAACTCTGCCCGCGAACCCCTCGCCGGCAGCCTCTGGCTTCACAGAGACATATGGACTCTTCACAGGACCAAGAATACTGTTAACAGTTCCGATTCTCTTGATCTTGTAATCAACCACTCGAGTCCTCTCTGCTGGCATTGGTGGCCTTTCAAGCCGGACAATCAGATTACCGCTCTTCGACATGTGCAGAACTTTGCCAAGCCGTCTTAATCCCGCACCTGGCACACTCCAACGAAAGGCGAAAAATGCCAAATCGCGTATATAAACATTGATTGGACGAGAAAGACTTCTAATTCAGCCAAGCCATACTATCCCGTAACAACGCCGGCCAGTGGAAAAATTGATCCGAGAAGTCCAACTCTCCAACTTCATGTCCTACAAGAACACCAGCATCCCACTACGGCCCGGCCTAAACCTGATCATAGGGCCGAACGGCGCAGGAAAATCTTCCATATTACTTGCAATATCTGTTGTCCTTGGTCAAGCATACACGGAGCGGGCGAAAAAACTCAGCGAACTCATACGATGGAACGAGCAAGAGGCGCGCATCTCAATTCTCTTGGACAACGAGGCACCAAAGGGCGCCCGACCATTCCCACAAGCTCGATCAGACAAAGTCCTTCTCACTCGAGTTCTCAAGAGATCCGGAGACTACCACTACCTCCTCAACAACAAACCCGTCAGCAAGACTAACCTGGTCGAAGGACTCACCAAGATCGGACTCAACCCCGACAACATGCTGGTCATCATGCACCAGCTCATGGTAGGGCGATTCGGATCCGTCAGCCCCATAGACAAACTACTACTTCTAGAGGACGCGGTAGGCTTTGGAGCATATCGAAGAGAAGTACTCGATGCATCCTCCCGACTACAGAAACTGACGACTGAACGAGAAACCATGTCCTCTGTTCTAGAGGGCACCAAGGAGACGTATCTACACTGGCAGCGTGAATACGAGAAGTACGAGTTGAAAAGGAAACTTGAAGAACAGTTCAGGGACCTCCAAAGAGAACTCATCTGGAGACGTATCCTCAGAAGAGAATCTTCACAAAAGCGGGTAAAAGACCGAATCTCCTCTTTGCACGGCAAGTTAGCGGAGACGAGAGAAGAGTTCGAAACCTCTCACAAGCAACACCTACAAGTACTGACGGATCTCGCGAGGGTCTCCGTAGAGCTGGAAGCACTTCGGCAAGAACACCTCAAGCTTGAGCATAACCGCGGACTACGTGCAGGAACACTGGAATGGATCTCGAAGGTCACTGTCCTCCTTCGGACTCAGCAGAACGTTTTGACCGGGCTTCAGCAAAGAGCTAATGATGTGAGTCTGGCAGCCGAGAACAATCAGCTTAGTCATGTGTTATCAGGGCTAGTTGAGGAACAAGAGAAAATTTCTGAAAGTGCCAAGACTGCCGACCAAGACTTCGAGAAAGTACGCGTAGGGATTGCCGAGCTAACCTTACAACTTGGCAAGAACACTGACGTCCTGATAGAGTCCAGAGTCAAAAAGGAGGTCAGCAACTTCAAACTCGCATTAATGGAGCAGGAAGTTCAGGAACTCGAACTTCAGCTTCGCATGGGCGAAGAGGAAATTGATCCACTGCGAACACAAGCCTCGCAGCTGGGCCCGACATTCGAGAATCCTCGAGACCTCCAGCAGATCTCACTAGACGTCGCCTCCGTTCAAGAAAGATTACGCCCGCTAGCTCACCTCTCGGCCGAAGTCGAGAAGATGTACAAGAGCTATGGAGAGCTATACGAGGATCTAAAGAAGAAAGCCGAGGTTGTGGAGCAGAACAGGTCCGAAGTCCTAGGCGAGCTGAGAGAGCGCTTCGACCGATGGAAAACCGTCATGGACAAGTTGCTGGAGGAACTCTCCGCAAAATACAACTCATTGCTGTCTGAGGTAGAATCAAACGGACGAATCGTCATCAGAGCCTCCAAAGATATTGAGAAAGCAGGCCTCGAGCTCTACGCAGGATTCAAGGGAAACGAGCCTGTCTCACTCGACGGCCTAGCCCCAAGCGGGGGCGAACGAACGGTTGCTCTTATCGCGTTTCTCCTTTCCTTGCAACAATTCATCTCATCTCCCTTCCGAGCAATTGATGAGTTCGACGTTCACATGGACCCGCGAAACAGGGAGACAGTATCCAGGCTCATTCATGCGGCAGCAAAGGCGACCGACTCGAGCCAGTACATCGCGATAACCCCTGGGCAAGTGACACTTCCTGAGGACAATGTCCACGTTATCGTCGTCCAGAACGTAGAGGGAAGTTCCATGGTCAAGGAGCTAGGATGACGATGACCGAAAAAGTACGTCGTTTATCCGGAAGACGAGAATTGGAGGAGTTAATCCAGACGTGCATATCGATCGAGAACCGAAGGTTCAACCCATTCCTCTTAGACATCGCTGAGGCGCTAAGTATCATCAGACGGCACTCAAACCAGTTGCGGACCCTAGAGGACCACCTGCTCGATATGCGTGCCATCACGAGTGTCGCTAGGGTTGTAGGGCTACAGAGCGCCTATCTCAGATTCCAGTCGAGTTCTCTCTTCGTCGATCCTAGCATGGTAAAAGAGAAGCTTGACTCCCTCTCGAGGGAACAATTGGCAGAGTTTCTCCTTCTCTCATGGCATCCAATAGTGGAGCTCGAACAACTCACGCTCGCATCCACAAAAGAGGCCAAGGAATTTTGGGAGAGTATGCTCTCGTTTTTTGAGCGAAGAAAGCGACTTCACCTCGGACCCTTCGACAATCCTGAGGCAACAGACTTGAGCGAACTGGCCCATATGCGGGTTGTCGACGAAAAGGCTTACACGAGGAGGATGCAGGATCTCTGGAATGAGCTCAAGAAGAGATCGGGGGAGGAAGGGACCGCTGATTATTGGAATTTTATCAAAGCATCAGATTTTGCTCAGACCGTCACACGGGCCCAACTGGTGAGCTTTCTTGTTAGCTACGGATACGCGAACCTGCGACGAAAGGGTAACACCTTGTTTCTAGTCCCCAAAGTCAAACCTGCTCCTCACCTCGAAGGATCGCCGCTCAGCTTTCCCATCCCCATCACAAAGGAGGCCTTGTTACGGGCGAAGTAGAAAGCGAACCAACCTTCTACAACGAACGGGTCAAGCGGGCAGCCCATCTGCTCTTCTTCAAGAGAGGAAGGGTTCCCGGGGCTAGATCTTGGGAGCTGAAAACGGGGCTCGGAAAAGGCTATACGAAAATCCTGGAACAGCTAGACGAGAGCCTGAAGGATTTGGATCTCGAGGTCAAAAAGGTCGAACCCCAGAGCCAATCTGATTTCAAGCAAGGCTCAGGGGCGGGGGAAGAGGAATCGCGCTATTTTGTCCGTCTCAAAGGAACGCTAGCTCCCAAGGAAGCGAGACTTTGTGGGTGGAGGATTGACAACCTCGCGGCCTTAGCGGCCGCCTTGGCGCTCGTAGTGTCCAAGCAAGGGAAGAGCGAAAGGAAGGAATTGGAAACCGTCATCGGCAACAAAGCTGGGCGTTGGAGAGCTCTGACATTGATGGACACGTTTCTCCGATCTGGATACTTGGAGGAAGATGAGGAAGGACTAGTCAAGCTTGGCTGGCGGATGCGTGCCGAACTCGATCTTCCAAGCCTAATGACGCTTCTCGCAGAATCAACAGCGCCTTTCGCAGAGAGTAGCGAGCCTGTTGAGGAGGATCAGGCGTCTATGGAAGGCTGAAGATTCTCC
>VBBS01000020.1 GCA_005888745.1 Candidatus Bathyarchaeota archaeon
TTTTTGAACCCAAAAGGGTGTTTTTCAGGGTCCGGGAACGAGCAGGAGCCGCAAGGAAAACGAGCACCAATGCTAGTTGCCAAGTTACGGGGCGTGCCACGAGGCCATAAATTTGCGTGTGCCGGCATCGAGAGTCGGTAATCAAAGACACATCCAAGTCAAAATGCAAGAACCAGCCCTCTACGTAATGGGACCCGTTGAGAGTTAAGTATGGCACTATGATTGAACAGAATCAGAGACATCACCCGCTGTCTGGCGCTCCATAAGTTCGAGAACGTACTGCGATGGTACAACCACAGTTAAGCCCGAGTCATAAAACAACCTTGTCTCACCAATCGTCGCGGGGCTACCATTTTGGTCAAGAATGGGGACCGATTTTGCGCCAACGCAGACCCCAATGACCTCCACCGTGTCAACGAGATAGACAGGACCTCCGCTATTTCCAGGATTCGCTTGTGCGTCTGCCAGGTAACTATCCGCTAGATTCGGCATCCGAAATCCCTCCGGAGCACCGGGGATCGTGCTCTCCTGTATATTGAACGACCAGACCGACGCCATATGTCCGGAGTTTGTTACTAAAACCGTTTCCAACAAAGGATAGCCTGAGATTCCAACACGAGCCCCATCTTTCGGTCGTCGTGGTTCGAGGCGAGCTGCGCGAAATACAATGGGGATCTCTTGACCTGCTATAATAATCCCAGAATGCAGCTCGCCTTTGAAAGGATTTCTTCTCAGCTTAAGCAAGGCAAGGTCATGTCTTGAATCGCGACCAGCAACTTCGAAGTCAACTGTGTTGAAATTGCCTCTCATATATTCTGAATTTGGATAGGCAAATCCAACTTGCATTCCTTTCTGCTCAGCTTCCACCTGTCTGAGGAATTGATTCCCACTCTCGATAACGTGGTTCGCAGTCACGACGTAACCATCTTGATTCGCAAGGAACCCCGTTCCAAGGGGGCTTCCAAGAGAAGGACGTCCTAATCGTTGCCTTAGTTTAGGGGAGAAACCAGCGGCAAACGCCGAGATCTGTACTATCGAGTGTCGAATGTTTTCGATAGCTTCGGTTAAGTCCACTGCTGACCCTTCATGTTCCTTGAATCTACGGTCTCAACTTACGACGATCGGTTACAGATAGCTAATTGCTTCCGTCCAAAGGGGGAACGGTCCTCTTCTTCTCTACGAGCTTTCTCTTACGACTCGCTCTTAGCCGTTCTCGACTCATGCCACTCGAAACCAATTTCCTCATCCCTAGTCATCCGCGACTTAGCACGCCCCATTTTCAGTAGCCTTAGAACTCTTTCGAGTTGCAGTATTCAATTCATCAGCCTGTTTGCCTGCACCGTAACCTGTCTCACCGAATGATTCGATCGCCTCTATCCCCCAATAACGAAACACTCCCTTTCAAGGCTCGGCTAGTTCATCTTGACAAAAAGCGCAAGTCTTCAGCAGCTACGCCGGCTTATTGGCAAGGTCCGGCGAGAACTGTTTGCCCCGTTACCGATGCCAAGTCCAGGGTTGACGCGTCGAAGAGTGACGCAGAAAGGCGTCGCGCCAGAAGTCAGGACTCGAGTCGTGACTAAACTCGTCGAGGCTATCGACGAAGCGGAGCGTCTCGCGAAAGGATCAGGGAGGAGAAGCAGATCTGGCGGTGGAGGAATTTCACCAAAAGAGCGCTGGTACCTGGTGATGGGGAGCCTCTGGCAAAGATAATCCGTAAGGGTCCTCTCCTAGCAATACAATCTCCACCGATTCTTGCCTCTCTGAGAGTACCGACCATGAGACTAGTCTTTCTAACGTGAGGAGATCTGGTCGGAACAAGGTAAAATCATCAGTGGCCACGAGGTGGCATGGAATGGAAATGGGCGTTCACGAGGTGGCATATCAGCGGCTGGCGTACTGCGACGAGAACCCAAGTCTGTGGGATTAGCAGTGTATTTCAGCAAAAAACCGAATGATATTTCTAAGGGCAAGAGGGTGAGGAGCATCGACCGGCGCCCGGAATGCCACGACACCCAAAGAGCCCCAATACCCAGAAAAAGCCGTTCAACCCAAGGAAGCAGGCTATCCAGACTTCTCGAAAGCGCGAGAGCCGAGGAAGAATTTACTTGGCGATAGTCGTTATCGCGGTCATAGCAATTGGGGTCGGCTGGTATGTATACTCGTCAGCCCAGGCACCACCCGACTTCGCAATCGCTGCCCCAACGGTCGTAACGATCCAGGCTGGTAATCAGGTTTCTTCAAAAGTTAACGTGACTGCAATGAACAACTTCGGCGGAAGTGTTCAATTGGTTGCCACCGCCTCGACTGGATTGAATGCAACTATAAGCCCGGCAGTCGTTACTGGATCGGGCATTGCCACCTTGACAGTGTCCGCAAAGAGCAACGGTACTTATACCGTGACGGTTACGGGAACCAGCGGTGGTCTCAAGCACTCTGTCACTCCAGTGGTAGGCACCTCCTTGTACGCTACGTTGAAGACAACACAGGGAACGATCGTGGTCGAGCTTTACAGGGCACAGACTCCCAAAACAGTGACTAACTTCGTGAATCTTGCAAACTCGCATTTCTACGACAACCTAGTATGGCATAGAATAGTCACTAACTTCGTAGTTCAAACTGGAGACCCTAACACGAGAAATGGGGGCGGAGACCGAAACACATGGGGACAGGGAACATCGGGTCAGAACGTGCCGTTCGAATATAATAGTTCTCTTCACAATAATGTCGGGTCTGTGGCGATGGCCAGCACAGCTGCGGGAGTCGGCGGAAGCTCACAATTCTACATCAATGTGGCCGACAATAGCGCAACTCTGGATAGCAAGTACGCGGTGTTTGGACAGGTGATCGTCGGAATGGATGTTGTAAATGCATTGGCGAATGTGCCGGTAACTAATCAATACTCAAACGCTCAAAACCAACCGCTCGATCCCTCTTCTGCTATGCTGACAAGCGTCATAGTTTCGAACTCTACATGAGAGAGCTACACCCCCAGATTCTCAATTTTATATGAAATCGCCACTGGACGAATACCGTTAAGCTCGCGTATTGTTGATGCATTCTAGCCAAAAAAGTGCTCCCAGCATAGAGAGCCTAGCAAGATGAGGTCTAGTCGGTCTAGTAGCTTCCGTTTTTACGGACAAAAAGATGGTCTTTGAAAGGCGTGTTGCGCAATAGGTCGCTCCGGGAGTGTTCTTATGCAAGACTGGCAACACTAACTAGTGTTGATCTTAGAGATTGACAGGGATATTGACTGTTGAACAGGCTACTCAGGCAGCCATTGATTTTGCGAGGAAATACTATTCGTTCGTCTACCCGGTCGCAGCTAGAAAGGAGAATTCTAGGTGGGTAGTAGATTTGGACATTTCGTACTTCAGACCCAGCTATGTTAGAGTGAAAATCGTCGCCGAAACAGGAAATCTTGAAGATTTCTCAGTAACCCTCGGACCTCTCTTGTAGCAAAGTCGACGCCTCATCTATCTTTGTGTAGAGATTTCAATCATAGCTGAAACTCGTGACTTCGGGCATCAATCAAGACGATTTCTAGGAATTGCAAGCGCAGATAGACGAATTTCTGCGAGAGGCTGACTTCGCTGCTCGTTTTGATCAATTCCAAGCATTCTTAGTTGCGATCGAGTACTTGGATTGACATCTTCTTTCTCTCGCGAAAAACAGATTGACACGTGGCGCCATTCCGGAAATTCTAGCGCAATTAATCAACGCCGCAGAAATCAATTTCTTCACGCTTGTGGGATTCATGGGAAAGCGTTTTAACCCTATTACCGTAAAAATGTCAGCTACACGGTTTCAGAAATGGCTGACAAGAGAGCAGTATTGATCATTGTTGATGGAATGGGCGATCGGCCACTCATTGATCACGACTACAAGACCCCCCTGGAATATGCAAACACACCTAACATGGACCGGCTCGCTAAAGGCGGACTAGTTGGATTACTAGATCCTATTTCTCCCGGTGTCAGACCCGGTAGCGATGTCGCAAACCTAGCACTTCTAGGCTACGACCCGGCCAAATACTATACTGGTCGAGGACCACTTGAAGCACTCGGTGCTGGAATCGATCTGGGTCCCAACGACATTGCGTTCAGGGTCAATTTTGCAACTGTAGACGATGATTTCCGCGTTGAGGATAGACGCGCGGGAAGAATCCGTAAAGGCGCGTCGAAACTCGCGAAATCTGTCAGCGAGATCAAAGTCGAAAGCGTTCCTGGTATCAAGACAATCTTCAAGCCGACCGTCGATCACAGAGCTGTGCTAGTTCTCAGAGGAGAGAAACTGTCGAAGAATGTGACAGATACCGATCCTCAAGAAGAAGGGTTGAAACTCGTGATATCCAGAGCTACCGACGGCTCAGAAGAGGCAAAGAGGACTTCGGCCGCCGTAAACGAGTTCGTAAAGAGAGCACACGAGGCTCTAAGAGAACATCCTCTCAATCAGGAGCGCGCAAACGATGGCGAGAAACCTGCAAATATCATATTGACAAGAAGCGCAGGCACCCGTCCCTCACTGCCAAGCTTCAAATCAATGTTTGATCTACGAGGAGCCTGCATCTCAGGAACAGCCCTGATCAAGGGCATCGCAAACGCTGCAGGCATCGATGTGATCGACGTTAGAGGAGCGACAGGGAGCATTAAGACAGATTACGAGGCTAAGGCGAAGGCCGTAATCGAGGGAGCCAAGGACAAGAACTTCGTAGTCGTACACGTCAAAGCCCCAGACATCGCCGGCCACGACGCTGACTTCAAGGGCAAAGTCCGAGCCCTCGAGGAGGTCGACACCCTAGTGGGACACGTTATCGATGAGGTAGATATCGGAGCCAACTATGTTGCGCTCGCATCGGACCACGCGACACCCGTTGGATACGGATTCCACACCGGCGACCCCGTCCCAGTAGTAATCGCAGGACCAGACGTTCCAGCGAGCAGGGTTCTCAAACTCAGC
>VBBS01000021.1 GCA_005888745.1 Candidatus Bathyarchaeota archaeon
TCACGGCCCCCCCAGTTAGATCGATTGTTGGCAAGCCCGCCACTATGCCTTTCGCACCCTCCCACATTGCATCAGTCACTGTCCAAGAACCCGCGCTCGTCCACTGACTCGAATATGATGTGAGATTCATCACGGTCGAGCCACTCGTTAGAGTGACGAAGGCGGGGGCTGCGATTGCCTGATTACTGGGATCGACAAAGGATAGGGTCAACTGGAATTCCTTATCGAATATAGCCGTTAGTCCGCCTACTCCCTTTAGCGGGGGACTCCTCGTGGGGTCGGTGTAGTTCTTGTATATGACCGGGGTCGTCAATGTGGTTCCAGTGGTCGATGCGATGTCAGAGCACACACAGCTCCACTGTTTCCATACATATCTCGCGCCGGACCCGGCCCCTGTAAAGGTTGTTGGTGACGTGAGTTGAATGGTATGCGGTCCTGTCCCATTTCCAAATGGTAGGGAGACTTGAGGAAGACCGTAGCTGATCGCGTTGTCAACCTTGACAGTGACCATTCCGTCTGATGAGGGAACGTTCGTAGAGACGTCCATGTAACAGTTGGTCTTACAGCCAAGAGGCGGGGTCACGGTATATACTGCCCAGAAAGGACAGTTCTGGCCGGGTGGACCTGGCTGACACTTAGCCACGGTATAGTCGATATAAGATGGAGGAGTATTCAAGGGATTGGAGTCAAACTGAAACCATCCGCTTGTCCCGTAGGTGTACCAACCGGCGAAACTGTATCTTTTACCGCTCAATGCTCCGATGAAAAATGTGTTGAGGACCTTGACAGTATGTTGAGTGTTATTGGCAAAAGTAAAGGTGTGATTCAGGCTGAAACAGTTCGCAGGGCATACCCCACTGTCGAGCTGAACTTGTACAACTCCCTCTGACGATGGGACATTCGTTATTGTATCAACGCTGCAAGGAGTTGTGCATCCAGATGCACGAGCACTGAAGATGAAGCCGGGAATCACTGCGGCGGACAGGGTGAGAACTAAAAGTAGAAACGGAAACCTCTTTCTCACAAGAAACCCTCGGATCTCTCGAAGTACGACTACGGGAATCCCGAGTCAATAGTATCGTGACCCTCTTCTTAGCCCGGTCCGGTACTAGGTGACTTTAGAATCATAGGAATCCGTCCTTCGCGTGTCTTTCGCGTATCTACGCGAATTTCCTCGTAGTGTCCTACCGTTTCTCCTGATGGCAATGTTCTTCCAGAAACTGTTGGGCCCAGGCCACAATCATCTGAGATGAAGATAGTACTTTACCTATAATCCAGTCTCGAAAGGCGGGCAATACACACAATCTTTATGGGGAAAAACGTGGTGAGGCGGTGTTATTGCTCTGGCCGACTTCGTGAGCAGTTGGATACGGCTAGATGAGGAAGATGAAGGTCACGAAACATATCATCATGAGCAGTATGGCATGCTTGAGCCCGTCTTTGAGGTAGCCTGTCGCCATCTTACCGCCGACTAGTCCCGCGAACAGAGCTTCTATCATTGCCATGTACAGGAATACCGTTGTGATCTTGTCCAAGGGGAGACTGACGAAGTTGAACCCTACTCCTCCAACGGTTCCCCCGCCGCCAAAGTCGGTGTTGGCTAGTTGTTTGAAGAAGCTCGAGATGAGCAGGTAGACGGTGACGAGGAAGACTGCGAAGCTGATGTACATGACTCCGATGAAGGGTCTCAATGTAGCACGTCTCTTTCTTTCCAGGTATTGGATCTCTTGCACGTGCTTTGCGACGGATTCCATACTCTCTTGGATATCTCCTCCGGACTTGTTGGCCTCCGCGATGAGCATCGAGCTTCGCCGGGAGAGAGTTGTACCGGTCGCGTCCGCAAAGTATTGGAGCGCTCGTTCCAACGGGACCCTGAAGCTGATCTTCGCAATTAGTTTCTTGAGCTCTTTCGTCAATGGACCATAGTCCCGTTCCGCCGATATTTCGATAGACCGGGTCAGAGTCATGCCGCTTCGACCTGCATCAGCGATATCTCGGATCAGGTGTGGAATGTTGTTATCGATGGAGTCTCTTCGCTTGGACTCTGCAAGATAGACTAGCGCCGGCGGTATTAGCGCGACGATTCCCCCTAAGAGGAGGAAGCGGTCAATGCTGAACTTGCCAACTAGGCCGGCAATTGGAACGCTTGGCGTTGGCCCGTATAGGGCGATCTCGACTAGTCCCCAGAAGAATATTCCAGCGAAGATTATTCCAGCGAAAACCCAGACTAGTTTGCGAGTGATCTTGCTGAAGATTCCTCCTACTCTGCCACCCCCCGAATCGTCTTTGATCTTCTTCACTTTCTTGGAGGGGACTGCGGCGTCTGGAGCCTGTGGGGCCGGTGCTGGTTGGGTTGGTTGTGACATTTTTCTGTTCTCCTAACCTTTCGGCTGCATAGTGTCCAGTATGAAGAGGAACATTACCCCGCATATTGGTATGAGTATGAACGCTAGGAGGTACATGAAAGAGAAAACGTCCACTCCTCCCAAGTTTCCTCCGATAGAGGCCATGATCGAGAGCATGACGACAAGCATTAGTGGAAAGGCGATGAGCATGAGCACGTATGTCTCAGCGATAATTGCTAGCGTGTCAAGGAATCCCTGGACCGAGAGAGCACGTTTCTGGAACAAGTGGTCTGTTATGCCTTGGAAGAACTTCTTCATGTCCCCTCCAGTCCTGATGACTCCTGCAAAGCCCCGCAGAAGATCCTGGTAGTTTGCTGAGGGCGAGCGTTCTACCTCCGCATTCATCGCATTGATGACATCGTAGCCAAGAAGGTCGATTCTCCCAATTACGTTCGCAATCTCGTCAGAGAGCATGAACTTGGGATCTTTCTCAGAGGTGGACCTCAGTATCCGCTCGGGGGTGACTCCCGCGGATGCGAGAACTGTCATGTAGCTTGCAGTGAAAGGCAGAAAATTGTCTAGCCGCTGCCTTCGGGACCCGACTCTCATGAATGGAAGTATGTAGAAGAACCCCAGAATCGCGGCGCCTGTCAATACTGCGAGCCCGATAGAGAGTACGATGCTCAATAGGACGGAGGTTATTGAGAACGTGAGGCCAAAGGCGCTTCCGAGGCCCAGATTGAGAATGAGGAACCATACGAAGAAGGATAATCCTCCTCCCACAAGGGCGAAGAAGACCATGCTGCTCACGTAGGCTTTGTAGCCAATCTTCATTCCGGCTAGGGATAGAATCTGCTTGAGACTGTTGAAGACCGGAAGTAGTCTGGTTATCTTTCTGCCAAGTAGACCATAAGTGAAATACGAGAACCCCTGCTTCTCTTCTGGAAGGGCGATTCCTCCCTTCTTGCCCTTTTCACCCTGTTCCATGAAGCGACGCATTCTCGCCCGGTAGTCGCCCATGTGGAGAACGGCCTTCTCATAGACGAAGCTGCTGTAGAGCGCACCTGCGGGTGATAGGATCACTATTTCGATAATTAGCCAAGGCGGAGTACTTGCGATCACCGGGAAGAGTATGTTAGAGACAATTGAGATTGGAATGGATAGTGGGATGCTGATCAACCACTTGTGCTTTTTCACAATGGCGATGTTGAAGTTGTAGAGTATGGCGAAGAAGGAACCAGCGATCAGCAAATAGGTGATCGGGACAAGCTGCTGAACGGCCCCGGTACTGGGATCCGTGTACCAGGTGCAGCCGCAGACCACGCCCATTCCTCTGAAGAGAATTGTGAGGACCGAGAGTACAACGGTCGCTCCAACCCACGACTTGCTTGTCTCGAACAGATCTTTCTTTACCTTGTAGAGGCCTAGAGAAACCAGACCTAGTAATCCGAGTCCTATCGAGATAATGTCGTTGGAGTTTGTCGCAAGGATCTGTCCTATCGGTCCTAGGAATGGAACGATCGGGTCAATTAGGCTCATTTACGGTGTAGCTCCTGATGGTTGCACCATCTTCTCGCGCTTGACACGGTCCAAGAGTTGTTGTGGGTTGACGTAGTAAGTGCGAATGACCTCGACGACATCTTTGAAGTCGCGGATGTTGTTCCGGACCATCCATTCCAGGACGAGGCGTCTGTTGTTGAGTTCCTCCATCACTTCCTCATGCTTGTATCCGTGGCGTTTCATGATGTTCTCGAGGACATAGCTTCGTCCGTAGAACACGTAGGTGTCAGTCTTTGGATTCCACTTGAAGACATCGTTGGTTAGCACGTCCTTCGTTGTGGGATCGAGCCCGACGACCTCGGCTATGTTGACCATGCGTCGGACGCTCTTGTCGCCGACCTGGACTCTGGTCTGGACGCCGATGACATCGATAGTTGGGATTAGGGGTCGGGGTATGTTCATGGGTTCGCTTTCGAGACGGTGGATGGCAGCCTCCGCGGAATCAGCGTGCAGTGTTGCGAGGCCTCCGTGACCGGTAGCGATTGCCTGCATCAGGGTGTATGCTTCATTGCCTCTGACTTCTCCGACGATGATGTACTCGGGGCGCTGCCTCATGGCGTTCTTGAGCAAGTCGAAGAGAGTGATCTCAGAGACTTCCCCTGTTACTCCGAATCCCATTCTGACGACGGATGAAAGCCAGTTTTCGTGGGGGAGCTGGATTTCCGATGTGTCTTCGATTGAGACTATCTTGGCGTTGGGTTTGATGAACATTGCAAGGGTGTTGATGCAAGTTGTCTTCCCTGAAGCGGTACCGCCGACAACGATGACTGAGGCTTGTTTCTCGATGATGTACCAGTACCACGCTGCCATTTCGGCAGACATCGTGTTGTAGATTATCAGGTCTGAGCAGGTGAGAGGTCTCTCCCTGAACTTTCTTATCGTGAAAGTGGATCCGCGTCTAGTGACCTCTTTCTCATAGGTCATCTGAACACGGCTTCCGTCAGGCAGCGTTGCATCCAGCACAGGCTGGGCGATGGATATGGCGCGGCCGGTCATGTAACTGAGTTTGAGAATGAACTTGTCAAGCTCTTCCGTTGTGTTGAAGATAACGTTGGTGGGTATCGACTCATGCTTTCGATGCCATATGTAGATGGGTATTCCCATGCCGTTGCAGGAGATATCTTCGATCCAGGGATCCCGCATCAACGGATCTATCTTGTCAAAGTGGACAAAGTCCCGGATAAC
>VBBS01000044.1:0-10872 GCA_005888745.1 Candidatus Bathyarchaeota archaeon
TGCAATATCTTGCAAACGGTCTGTCTGCATAGTTGGCGCAAAACTATGCCGTGCATACAGACAACATGATTGCCGGTTGCAAGCGGAAGGAGACGTACCGCTTAAGTGCTTGCAACGACCCAATGGTGTTTCGAGGACAAAAAATGACCTTAGAACCCCCCCGAAGCACGCTCCAGCTCAGACCAACTCCGGTTTCGAGCTCGAGAAGCGTGACTAGGACCCTTAGACTAGATGAAGATGTCGAGGCGGGTATTGTCGAGATGGCTGAAAGAGAGCAGTTCTCATTCAGCCTTCTTGCCAATAGATCTCTCAGGAAACTGGTAGAGTGGGAGGACAAAGCTAGTAAGTTCGGCTTCATCCAAGTTCCCACATCCATCGTGGAAAAAGTCTTCAGCATCCTCACCGATGAAGAGGCCCGAGAACTAGGCCGAGAGGCAGGCACGAATACTCTTCCCGAGATGGTCCTATTCTGGTTCAAGAAATTCAAGCCGGAAACCGCCCTCAAGGCAATGGAGATGATCGGCGGCTATGGAAACGCGTTCAGACTACAATATACCCTCGATGGAGAAACCGACACTGTCGTGTTGAAGCATGATCGTGGACCTAGGGTCTCGGCTTTCTATGCAGAGCTTTTCGGATCCCTCTTCAAAGCCATGGGGGCAAAAGTTGAGACACACGAAACAGACGGACAAGTAGTCGCGACCATCACTCGCCCGCTGACCAGTATTGCCAGTGAGCACAGAGAAGCCCCGCTGATCCCCAGCGTTGCAGGGGCCAAGAATGGAAAAGGCTACAAGAGATAAACGAAGCTCGACAAGCGAGTCTAAGAAGCAGCAGAAGACATCTGGGTGGATCCGAATGCACTCGGATGAGAAAATGAGACCCGCTGATGTCGATGAACCGTCGGACACAGAGGCTAAATCACGCGATCCCAGGACTCGCAGGGAGCCAGAAAAACGATCGGAAAACTCAAGCGGACCTAGGGAGAAGAGTTAGGTTTCGCTATCCTTAGAGTCGGCCACAGTCACAAGAAAGCTGAACTCAGACCACTCGCTTGAAAGCAATGCTGCGAACTCTTCGAGCCTGTCGATTATCCTCCGGCATTCGTCGAGAGTTGTTCGCCCTTGAAACCTGACTACTGGTTGCCATAGAATATTCTTGAGGACCCTTCTGCTAGCGGCCAAGACCTACTGCCCGCCACCTTGATGACGTGTCGAATCGAGAACATAACTTGACTATTTAGGACAGAACACAACGTGATACAATCTCGCAAGGGCCGAGTTCTAACGGAAGACCTTTCTCCTTTAGGTTAGGCATAGGCTAAGTCGTTATTCTTGGAAGAAGCGCAAGACGCGGGAACTGTCAGTCGAGTCAGACCCAACCTGCGCCAGCGGTCTCTCCAGAACCCTCTTTTTCTATCCACCAAGACCAGCGAAGACCCATAGATGAGTATCCGGATTAGTTCTAGATCAGTGTGAGTCGGACCGGAAGTTCCGTTCGCTTCTAAGGCGGCGGCCATTGAACACCCGCGCAGCTACGTTCGAACCCCTATGTGGAATTCGCACCAGAAAAACAATGACAATCGGGTGTAGGAACAAACGCAAGTCAAACCCTTTTCTCTCCGCGTCCCAGACAAAGAGCATAAGCACCGAGATTCTATTCCATGCTTGGGCGAACTCGCCTAAGTTCGAAGCCGCTCTAAAGTCTAAGTTCTACTGCTAATTTCTCGATTCTTTCAGTCATTTTGAGCAAGTCTGCGGCCGGTGCGTCCTCTGGTATCCAAGGCTTGCACTCTCCTCTGATAGTAATATTCTCGCCGAGCATTTGTTCCAGACAGAAGTACAGAGACGGAATCGGAGAATATACTACATCATTTCCGCACGTCGGACAACGAATCACGAGGAATTCCTCACTAGATACAGTGGCAAGAGCACAGCGAGAGATAACCTTAGTGCGAGACGAAAGCTTGCGTCTCAAGTGTCTTTAGGCGATTGCGACAAATCGAGCCACTTTCGAAGTGAACCGCGGCAGCCATCACTGCGCGGGCTAGATGAAGAGCCTACCGCCCTTGTCGATTAGAGTTATGCCCAGATCACTGTCCGACATGAAAGCCGGAGTACTCTGTCCCGGCTGGAGGAAACTTGTAAATCCCAAGACTATTCGGCTAAGCACGGCGGCATCATGGGCCAACTCATCGTCAGTGAATTCGTGACCCTGGACGGCGTCATGCAGGCACCCGGCGGACCGGAAGAAGACACCGAGGACGGCTTCAAGCACGGCGGCTGGCAGGCGCCCTTCCTCGACGAGGAGTCGTTGAGCCTCATCACCAGGGACATCGGGCGAATGGACGCCTTGCTCCTGGGTCGCAAGACCTACGACATCTTCGCCGCTTACTGGCCCAGAGCCACGAGCGACAGAGAAATCGCGGAGAAACTCAACAACGCACCCAAGTTTGTGGCCTCCCGCAGCCGCCGCAAACTAGAATGGAACAATTCCACCCTCATCCAAGGAGACCTTTCCAAGGAGGTGGTCCGCATCAAGCAAAAGCACGGCGAAGTCCACGTGATGGGAAGCGGCAACCTCGTCCAGACCCTTCTGCGGCACGACCTGGTCGACCGGTTCAACCTATGGGTCTACCCGCTCCTGCTCGGCACCGGCAAGAGACTCTTCGGTGAAGGGACCGTGCCCACGGGTCTGCGCCTCACTAGCTCTCGGGCGTTCCCCAAAGGCGCGATTCACTTGGCGTACGAGCGCGCCGGGCAGCAACACTAATCCTACGGTTTGAGAAGCCAACAGAGGTTTCCGAAATCGTTCAGTTTGAGATTGATAGGATTCTCCAAAGAGCCACACAAGACTTAGAGGAGGCCTTGCTGCCGACCAGACCCTAGCTGTTCGTCGGCGCTAATGATTCTGGGATCAAGACCATACTTTCTGTGGGTCCTCAAATCCCACAAGTAGGCCACTGATCCAGTTTTTTCAGTTCCCAAACCTTCCCCGTTTAGCCAAGGTTTTTACCGATAAGCCCTTCCGGCTTTGGCCCCATATGATGTCCAGCCTTGACCACTATCTAACAAGGCCTCAACCCGAGACTCCTAAACCTAAGGCTGTGACGACGCCACAGCTCAGGTTCAAACCTGAAACACCAAAGGAGATGGCCCAGTCATATTTTGTCGGGGCCGGGTATGATGGTGAGAAAAGAGCTGTATACCTCAAACTCTACGATCCTCAAACCGAGAAGATACAATTCTGGTACGATAACACGGGCCACACGCCCTATTGCCTCTCCAAGGACACGCCTGACAACCTCAAGAAAAACAGGGAACTGATGGGTCATCCCGGACTCTTAGGACTCGAGCCTGCAAGACGTTTCGACGCCCTCGAAGGCAAAGATATCCCTGTGACTATCGTGCTCGCGAAAGACCCGCTCTCTATAGGCGGACGACCCAGCGGATGCATCAGAGACATAATTACCGCCTGGGAGGCTGACATAAGGTATGTTGAGAATTACATCTATGACAGACACCTTGAGCCCGGAATGTCGTACAACATACAACAAGGCGATCTGAAACCAGGGACCTCAGCACAGGTTCCCGCTGTCAAGGAAGCAATCGAAGAAAAAGACGAAGACTACCGTAAACTAATGGAAAGATGGCTACGCCTTCTTGAATATCCAGTTCCAAACTTCAGACGCGTAGCACTCGACATCGAAGTCTACTCCCCGATAGAAACAAGGGTCCCCGACCCTACAACCGCAGAATACAAGGTCATCTGCGCCAGCCTCTGCGGGTCAGACGACACAAAAAGGGTGCTCCTGCTCAAACAGACAGGCACGGAAACTGTTGAACTTCCAGGAATAAAAGTTGAGGTGTACGATTCTGAACCTGAACTCGTGTCCGCAATATTCACCGCGCTGAACGACTACCCATTCGTCCTAACCTTCAATGGAGACGACTTCGACCTCAGATACCTATTCCATCGAGCGCTAAACCATCTCGGCTTCTACAGAGACCAGATTCCTATAGAGCTAGGAAGGGAATCGGCCACCGTCAAATACGGAGTACACTTGGATCTTTACAAGTTCTTCTTCAACAGGTCCATCCAAGTATACGCTTTCAGCAATAGGTACAGAGAGGTTACGCTAGATGCTGTTTCCGAGGCGCTTCTCGAAACCGGTAAGCTTGATATTTCCGCGCCAGTATCTCGGCTAAGCCCGGCAGAACTCGCGGCATACTGTTACCAAGACGCTGAACTCGTCATGAATCTGACGAGTTTCGATGGAGAGGTGGTTATGAAACTGATCACTGCACTGTCTCGAATAAGTTTCCTCCCGATGGAGGACATGGCCCGCCAGGGTGTCTCAGGCTGGATCAGAAGCATGCTTTTCCGCGAACATCGTTCTCGAGGTTTCCTCATTCCACGGTCGGAAGAGATTACAGCCAAGAAGGGATCGACTACCACGACTGCGGTGATCAAAGGCAAGAAGTACAAAGGCGGAATGGTCGTCGATCCAGTTCCAGGTGTACACTTCGATGTTGCCGTGCTCGACTTCGCCTCACTATACCCATCCATAATCAAGACATGGAACTTGGGCTATGAGACGATTCTTTGCGGGCACGCTGACTGCCGAACCAACAAGATCCCTGATACGGACCACTGGGTCTGTCGACACAGAAAGGCAATGGAAAGCCAACTCGTGGGATCCCTTCGAGATCTCAGAATACACTGGTACAAACCCAGAGCCAAGGACACGGCACTCTCTTCGGAGAAGCTGACTTGGTACCAGGTTGTACAGAACGCCCTCAAAGTAGTACTGAATGCAAGTTACGGGGTCTTCGGCTCAGACAGGTTCTCGTTGTACTGTCCTCCCCTCGCAGAATCAACGGCAGCGGTTGGAAGATACGCGATAACAAACACGATTCAAGAAGCAAAGCGACTGGGAATTGAAGTGTTCTACGGTGACACTGACTCGCTTTTCCTTGGCACCCCGGCGAGGGAGAAACTCGACGAGCTAATCCGGTGGTCCAAAAGGGAACTCGGGATGGAGCTAGAGGTTGACAAGAACTATCGATACGTTGCTCTGAGCCTCAGAAAGAAAAACTACCTTGGAGTTCACCCTGACAACAAAGTTGACATCAAGGGACTCACTGGTAAGAAGAGGCACATCCCCGAGTTCCTCAAGAACACTTTCAACCAACTGGTAGGTATTCTCGGCCAGGTCAGAACGCCGACCGATTTCGACGCTGCCAGGGTCCAGATCAAGGACCTTGTGCAAGATTCGTACAGCAAACTGCGAAACAGGAAATACTCACTGGATGACCTCGCTTTTAATATGATGATCGGGAAATCCGTCTCCAGCTACACGAAAACGACTCCGCAACATGTCAAAGCGGCCCAACAGTTGAGCAACAAGGGCGGCGACATTAGGGCCGGCGATCTAGTAAGCTTCGTCAAAGTCACAACCGGGAGCGGGGTCAAGCCTGTTCAACTGGCAAGCATTCACGAGATTGACGTCGAAAAATACAACGAATACATCCGATCAACATTCGAACAGGTCCTCGACGCAGTAGGCCTCGACTACGAAGAACTCACCGGTGCAAAGAAGCTGACTTCCTTCTTCTCCGGAGCCTAGCATCGTTTTGCTCAGCATAATTCCTGTAAGAGGGATCCCAAACATTGAATCGGGCGACAATCTAGGCGAGATAATTGTCGCCAGGCTCAAGGATCAGGGAGAGGAATTTCGAGAGGGCGATGTCACAATCGTCTCTCAGAAAGTTGTATCAAAGGCAGAAGGCCGAGTCGTAAACCTCTCTAAAGTAACGCCCTCAACCTTCGCGTCCTTCGTTGCAAAGGAGGCAGGCAAGGACCCGCGCCAGGTTGAGGTTATCCTCCGAGAAACTCGAAAGATCATTAGGATGAGGGCTGGACACCTAATCACCGAAACAAGGCACGGATTCATCTGCGCGAACGCAGGTGTTGACGTTTCGAACGTCGCAAAAGGAAAAGATACCGTTACACTTCTGCCCCTAAATCCCGACGCTTCCGCCGATCACATAGGCAAGACAATTCGAAAACTCACCGGAAAAACAATACCCGTCATCATAACTGACACCTTCGGCCGGGCATGGAGGATGGGTCAGGTCAACTTCGCCATAGGAATCTCAGGAATGAAGCCAATCCACGACTATAGAGGAACCCGAGACATGTACCGACACACGCTCCATGTGACCGAGATTGCTGTCGCAGACGAGCTTGCCTCAGCGGGGGAACTGGTCATGAACAAGGCAGACAAGATCCCTGCCGCTCTAGTTAGAGGATACAAGATCGAACGAGGTAAAGGCACGAGTAAGGATCTTCTGAGACCAGAGGAAATGGACCTTTTCAGGTAAGAAAACCAGAGGTCCAACGCTCGCTAAGTCTTAATGGCACCCGAGAACTGGTTTGAGAGAAGAAGGCGAATTGACGACGGAGCCAATCAAGCCGCCAATGCCCGTGCACGTTCGAGACATTCAGAATTTCGCAAGGCTAGCATTGGGCCTATCAGAAGGATCCCAAATGATCTGGAGCTTCAAACACAAGTCCAGCAATATTCTAGCATTCTTCACCGCATACATGTACTGGGATGGAGATATTCCGATAATAGCTTACACGGAGGCGGATCTTGATAGGACCAAACCCTTTCTTGCATACAAGAGCGATTCTCCCAAAGGAGAGGAGTGGCAATTTTGCGACGAGGCCGATGACACTCGGTTCAAGTACGCTTCCGTTATAGACGTGAAAAACCTGCCTGACGCCTTTGTAAAGAGTATCGAAGGGGACTTTCCAGATGCTCCCGACCCTGTTTTGATTGAGCTTCAAGACGCAAAGTCGCTGGCCAGGGTTCTACTCACGCTTTCAATGCGAGACGGCAACGTCTTTCCTCTATGGCACTTCCACAGAGGGGAGAAACACATACTGGGCAACTGTATACCATTCGAACACTATTATGACTCCGATGCCCTTCCAGTCTTCTTCTACACCACCACCATGAATCCACCCCCCGGACCGTTTCTCAAATATCTGGCAGCAAAGCCACACGGAGAGAGGCTGGAATTCACAACCGCCACCTCCGATGCAAAATACTTCTACACAAAGGTGATCGACGTCATCGACTTTCCGCTCTTTCCGAAATAAGCCCGGGCCAAAGACTTTTCAGCAGTAAGCATTCTCTCCAGCACCGCTGGTAATCGCCTTGCCAAGAGAAATTAGGGTCGCGATCGCAGGAGTTGGAAACTGCGCCTCAAGCCTTGTCCAAGGAACAGAATTCTACCGCTCTGCCCAGAAGAAAATTGGACTAATGAACGAGAAGGTAGGACCCTTCAAAGTATCAGATATCAAGTTCGTGGCTGCGTTTGACGTTGACGAAAGAAAAGTTGGGAAAGATCTGTCGGAGGCAGTCTACGCACAACCGAACAATACGAGAAAAATCGTTCAAGTGCGCCCCACAGGGGTCAAGGTCCAGATGGCCCAGCCTCTGGACGGAATATCACCTATCGCCGGCGATAAGATACAGCCAAGCAACGCAAAACCCTCCAACATTTCCAAGGTTCTAGAAGACACTAGGACCGATGTGTTCGTCAACCTCACTCCAACAGGAGCTTCAAAGGCCAGCGAGATGTATGCCCAAGCCGCACTGCACGCAGGCAGCGCATTCATCAATGCTACGCCTGCAAAGATAGCTTCGAGCAAAGCGTGGCAAGCCAAGTACAAGAAAAAAGGGGCCCTAGTTGTCGGCGATGACATCATGGACCAGATCGGCTCAACCATCCTCCACAAGAACCTCCTATCACTACTAGTCAACAGGGGCACTCAGATTGGAGAAACGTACCAACTCGACATCGGCGGTGGAACGGAATCTCAACTGGCCCTTGACAAGAAGAGGTACGAGATCAAGCGGGGGATAAAAACCGCGGCTGTCGCCGCTGCTGTACCTTACAAGTTCCCGATAGTCGCAGGATCGTCCGATTTCGTGGATTTCATGGAGAACCGCCGGACAAGCTACTTTTGGATCAGAGGAGAATACTTTGCAGGAACAGACTTCACCCTCGACATGCGCATCTCCCTCGAAGATGGACCTGCATGCGCAGGCATTCTAACAGACGTAATACGAATGGTGAAGCTCGCGACCGAAAGGGACCAGAGTGGAACACTAAACGGCATCTCATCTTACGGATTCAAAGCGCCGCCAAAACGAGTACCTATAGAAAACCTTAACCAAGAACTAGGCTGGATGCCGAAGGGTCCAATGCCGAATTGAGACAGAACCGCAAGAAACCGTTCAAAGAACGAATCCTCCAATCTTCACGATCCAACAAGAGCCGAATAGTTCTGGCTATCGATGTCAACGATGGCGGACCCGCGGAACTGACCTACCAAGCGGTCAACCTGTTCGAACAAACCCGCCCGTCAATATGTGCTGTGAAGTTCGGGCGCCAAACAATTCTGAGAATTGGCCTAGAGAGGACTACTCAACTGCTGAAGAAAATACATGCTGATGGGCTTACGACGATAATAGACGATAAGCTCAATGATATCGAGGAGACAAACACGGCGATCACCCGAGCTTATCTCAATCTCGGGTTCGACGCGATGACAGTAAACCCGTTCGCCGGATGGAAGGGCGGACTCGAGACCACCTTCAAGCTGGCTCACGAACATGGAATGGGGCTCTTAGCGCTCGTTTACATGAGCCATCCAGGAGCCTCTGAAGGATATGGACAAAAAGTCTTGTCAGATCCTAGAACCAGAAAGCCCAGACCCGAGTTCGAGATCTTCGCAGAGAAAGCGGTCAAGTGGAAGGCCGACGGCGCAGTAGTGGGCGCAACGCGGCCAAACATCGTGCGGAGAACGAAAGAAATACTGGGTACGAGCGTACCGATCTTCTCACCCGGGGTTGGAAAACAGGGTGGAAAAATAGCTCGCTCCCTCAAAGCAGGAACAGACTATTTCATAATCGGGAGATCAATCACGGGAGCCCGGAGCCCCGGAACTGTTGCCGAAGAATTCGCGAAAGCGTCTCTTGCTCAAGACGACTAGGTCTGGCCAGGTTGCCAGAGTTCACGCCGCAGAAAATCACGGACCGCAGCCCTAATGGCATCGCTTCTGCTATGATAGATTCCAGCCTTGACCAACTGGTCGACATCGTCTATGAGCTTCTCAGGAAGCTTAACGGTTACGAGCCTCAAAGCAATGCAAAGCACCGCTGAGCCATAAAGTGAATAAGGGTTTCCCCGGTTTTCGGTAACCTATTTATCCAGCAAACCGCAGTGAATCGTTGACGAATCATGGGCGGGGCCAAGAAGAAGAGCATGGCACAGATGGAAAAAACCCAGGATCAGACAGACAAGAAGGAAGAACCTGGATCGAAGAAGGGAAAGGCGAAGACAGTTGTGGAGAAGAGACCAAGAGGATTGCAGAGCCCCGACATTTCCGACCCAAAGTTCCTCGCTGAGGTCCAGAAGATGGGAGCGATCACACCGTTCTCAATAGCGTCGCAGTTCAACCTCAGACTTAGCGTGGCCAAGGATCTACTGGAAGACCTCGAGAAGAAACGGCTCGTAAGGCTGGTCGGCGGGAACGCGAGGATCAGAATCTACCAGGCGGCCGCCGCCTAAACCTTCCTTATCGTTATCACCGTACCCTCCTTCACCTGCTTGAATAGCTCAAGCCCATGGGTTACTCGGCCTAAGAGATTAACTGGACTGTAGGGCCTAGTTGGACCGTAGAAGACGCAAACTGCGTCCCCCTGTGGCCAATAACCTATTGATCCCACTTCCATATTGCTGCGGGGCTTCTCGCCCGGAGCCTTCACTTTGACTTGGAAATAGATCTCTTCCCCATATCTCACGGCCCTACCGTTAACGGGAAGGTTGCGCAGCAGAGCATCAGATGTTCGAGGGGCGGCGAACCTGAAGAATTCTCCTTGAGCTTCCCCTAATCCTTCAATCGAAAAGGAGACTTTGGGTCGAGAAACCTCTGATGCTAGTCCTTGTGACAAGACTCTCCGCTCTGCAGTGAACCAAGTTATATAGCTCCCTCAAGGCGGACCGCCGACAAAGCGAGTTCACTTGAAACGAGTAATCATAATCGGAGCAGCAGGCAGGGATTTCCATAACTTCAACATGGTCTTCCGGAACTCGCCCGATCATGAAGTAGTCGCGTTCACAGCGGCCCAGATCCCAGGAATAGAAGGAAGAACTTACCCGCCGGAGCTTGCGGGGCCGAGATACCCGAAAGGGATTCCTATATTCGCGGAGAAAGAACTTCCTCGTCTAATCAAAGAACTGAAAGCAGACCTAGCGATATTGTCCTATAGCGACCTGTCTTATGGAGACGTGATGCACATTGGATCCTCGGCGCTCGCTGCAGGAGCAGATTTCCAGCTGCTCGGCCCAAGGAACACCATGCTTCGCTCAAGATTGCCAGTGGTCTCGGTTGGCGCAGTGCGAACTGGAGCCGGCAAGAGTACAGTCTCGAGAAAGATTTCTCTAACTCTCCGAGACGCTGGCAAGAAAGTCGTGGTAATTCGACACCCTATGCCCTATGGCGACCTCACCAAAGAAGGGGTTCAGAGATTCGCTTCGCTCAAAGATCTAGACAGGGAGGATTGCTCTATCGAAGAGAGGGAGGAGTACGAGCCGCACATTGAACACGGATTTGTAGTCTACGCAGGCATAGACTACGAACAGATTCTAAGATCTGCAGAGATGGAAGCTGACATAATACTCTGGGACGGAGGAAACAACGACATACCATTCATTCAGCCAAACGTTCACTTCGCAGTCCTAGATCCTCTACGCGCTGGAGATGAGCTGACACCCTATCCAAGTGGAGTCA
>VBBS01000044.1:10881-29093 GCA_005888745.1 Candidatus Bathyarchaeota archaeon
CCGAAAAACATACAGCTTGTGGAATCAAATCTGAAGGCATTGAACCCGACGGCGATAGTGATTAAGGCAGCCTCGGAAGTCACATTAGACAAGCCTGAGCTAGTTAGAGGAAAGCGAGTGCTGATCATAGAAGACGGCCCAACTGTCACCCACGGGGACATGGCCTATGGAGTCGGGTACGTTGCAGCGAAATCCTTCCACGCCAAAGAAATCGTGGACCCGCGCAAGTATGCCGTGGGAATCGTCAAGGACATTTTCAAGAAGTACCCTCATGTCACGGAGGTTCTTCCTACAGTCGGATACGGAAACCAGCAGATACGGGATATGGAGGCGACCATAGCCGAAGTGGATTGCGACACAATTATGATAGCTACACCCGCGGATATCAGGCGGATAATCAAGTTCCCCAAGCCCACCGCTAGAGTAGGCTATGAACTGAAGGAACAAACCACACCAGGAATCAGAGACGTCTTACACGCCAAAGGAATCATCTAGAACCTAGCTGACTGCTAGGCAATCGTCTTCCTCAAAGTCTCAGCCACGTACCCTATCTCAGTTTCCCCCAACCTTGGATGAACAGGGAGAGAAAAAACCTGCCTCGACGCCTTTTCTGTCTCGGGCAACCTCCCCCTTCGAGCAATGTTCGAGTCACGATAAAGTGGCGTAGAATGCACAGGGGAGGAATAGTAGACCCCCGCTTCAATGTTCTTGTTCCACAGCTTATCCACGATCTTGTTTCGTTTGGCGGCGTTCACACCTCTCAAGCGAACGGTATACAAGTACCAGCTGTGTTTTCGACCATCTGGCTCCTTGGGCAATAATAGTTTTCCAGTCATGTTCAACTTCTCAGTGGTCAACTCTGCATTCTTCCGCCTTTTTTCAAGGAAAGAAGGTAGCTTCTTCAGCTGCGCGTAACCGATCGCCGCCGCAATCTCAGTCATGTGATAATTGTGACCTGGCCTAACGGTCCAGTATGGACGTTGTTCTCCGTGGGAACGAACCATTCTCAGGGCCTGAGCATACCCGTCATCGTTTGTCGTAACCATCCCTCCTTCGCCGGTTGTAATGTTCTTGCCAGCGTAGAAACTGAAACAGGTCATGTCGGCGATCGAGCCGATTTTCTTCCCATCGAGCTGGGCGCCGTGAGCCTGAGCCGCGTCCTCAATTACAACGATGTCTTTCCCGCGGGCCAGGTTCTCTACTCCCGAAACGTCGGATGGTAGCCCGTAGAGATCCGTGGGAATGATAGCTTTCGTCTTACGCGACATACACTCCTCGACACTTTCAATCCTGAGGCAGTATGTGTCCTTGTCGATATCAGCGAAAACGGGGGTTGCACCAGTGAGCACGACAGCGTTGGCCGCGCCGACAAACGTGAAAGAGGGAAGAATTACCTCGTCACCTGGACCAACATCTGCAGCAAGTAGCGATGCGTGTAATGCAGCTGTCCCGTTCACGACCGCCACGGCGTGTTTTGCACCGACAAACTTGGCAAAACTTCTTTCAAACTCCAAAACACGAGGCCCCATTCCACTCTTATCGGTCAGGATTCCACTGCGTAAGACTTCGACTGCTGCATCGATCTCTTCCTTTCCAAGAAATGGTTGATTGATCCTGATCAGTTCTCGCAATTGTTCAGCTTCGCCCCGGTTTTCAGCAATCTCTGCTCTGGTGCCTAAAAGAGTTGGCCCAAGACGCATATTAGAACAGGGTTTTTCTTGCGATCAAATTGCGAATGGAAAAAAAACAGTGCCCTAAGAATGGATGGCGAGGCGAAGATGCTACAGCTCCGCCTATTAGGCCTGGATTTTTCCAGTAGAGGGGCAAATCGTCAGAAATGAGTCTGTAACAAGGAATTGGAGCCGCATAATCCACCCAGCCTATGATTGCTTCCAGTTTCGGAGCCCGAGCGCTTGATAAATTTTATATTGCACGCGAAATGTCTCGCCTCAGTCGACACTTGGAGATAAGGACAAATTGTCATCAGAATTAGCGGGTCAGCAAATAATTATTCTAAAAGAAGGAACTTCCAGAAGCCGCGGCCAAGATGCACTCAAGGCAAACATCATGGCTGCGAAAATAATCGCCGAATCTGTCAGATCCTCACTGGGGCCAAAAGGCATGGACAAAATGCTAGTGGACGGATTCGGAGACGTAACCATCACCAACGACGGAGCGACCATACTCGATGAAATGGAAGTACAACATCCAGCCGCCAAGATGATGGTAGAAGTTGCCAAGACCCAAGACGATGAGGTCGGAGACGGAACAACGACGTCGGTAGTTGTGGCCGGCGAACTCCTCAAAAAGGCTGAAGAACTCATCGACCAGGGAATCCACCCAACAGTCATAGTCGATGGTTACAGACAGGCTTCGAACCGAGCGCTAGAAGTGCTAGATGAGATCGCGATCAAGATAGATGCAACTGACAAGTCGACTCTTAGAAGAGTGGCTGAGGTCTCACTCGCAAGCAAGATTCTCGCTGAAGACAAAGAGGCAATGGCAGAACTGGCCGTGAACGCGATTCTCCAAGTTGCCGAAAAAACTCCTGACGGATACAAGGTCGACATCGATGATGTAAAGGTGGAGAAGAAGCCTGGCGAGTCGTTGACCGATACCGCTCTCATCAAAGGAATAGTTCTCGACAAAGAAATTGTCCATCCCGGCATGCCTAAAAGGGTAGAAGATGCGAAGATCGCACTAGTCGACGCGCCACTAGAGGTGGAAAAAACAGAGTTCGACGCCAAGATCAATATTGAGAATCCGGAACAAATGAAAGCATTCCTCGACGAAGAGGAAAAAATGCTCAAAGACATGACGGACAAGGTTTCAAGCTCAGGGGCTAATGTTCTTCTCTGTGAGAAAGGAATAGACGACGTCGCGCAACACTATCTCGCAAAGAAAGGGATACTTGCAGTCAGACGGGTAAAGCAGTCGGACATGGAGAAGCTTGTCAAGGCAACCGGTGGAAGGGTCGTTAGTAACGTTAACGATCTAAGGCCTGAAGATCTGGGATTCGCAAAGCTAGTCGAAGAGCGGAAGGTTGCAGACGACAAGATGACATTCGTCGAAGGAAGCAAGAACCCCAAGGCTGTCACGATACTCGTGCGCGGTGGAAGCGAGAGACTTGTTGACGAAGCCGAAAGAGCAATCCACGATGCACTGTGCGTTGTACGTGACGTTGTGCTAGATCCGAGGGTCGTGGGGGGTGGCGGTGCCCCTGAGGCGGAAGTCGCAAGGCGTCTCAGAGAGCACGCACAGAAACTCTCCGGAAAAGAACAGTTGGCAGTCATAGCTTTCGGCGAGGCCCTCGAAACACTTCCGACTGCCCTGGCCGAAAACGCTGGGCTCGACCCGATCGACATCCTCGTCCAGCTCCGAGTCGCTCATGAGAAAGGACAACTCTGGGCCGGTGTTGACGTGAACGAATCTAAAGTCGCTGATCTCAAGGAAAGGGGAATCCTTGAACCCTTGGGGGTAAAAGTGCAAGTGATAAAATCGGCCGCTGAGGCTGCAGGAATGATACTAAAGATCGACGACGTGATCGCCGCTGCGAAGTCCAGCCCCGGTGGTCAGGGTGGCCCGAAGGGAAAGGATGAGGGTGACGACGAGGGAAGCAGCGATTACTAGAGAGCCCGACAGCATCGAGATCGGACCCCCAAAACTCACACGCTTCGAGAAAGCGAGAGTAGTAGGGGCTAGGGCACTCCAGATATCGATGGGAGCCCCTGTTCTCCTCGATCTGAAACAGGATCGACTGTCGCCAATTGATGTAGCTTTACTAGAGCTGGAAGAAGGGGTTCTCCCTATCAGCATCCGTCGAGCATTGCCTGATGGAACCAGCCAGAACATCCCTCTAAAATGGCTCCTCCATCCCGCCGAGGAAGAGAAGAAGCCAAAGCCAAAGAGGGAAGACGAGTAACCATTCAGCCCTCTCAAGAACCGGTCCTCCTCTCCGGGGTAAACGCTGCGGACGAGCGACTCTCGTGGAGAGCCGCTGTTGTATCGATGGTAGTATTGTCTGCGGTCACGAGTCTTGCTTATGCGTTCAACGTGAACCCTTTCGCCTTTAGTTTCAATCTCTCCTTCGTTTACCTGCCTACCGCGGTCCTAATTCTAGGGCCGCTTGTGACAAAAGCCAGGAGAAAAAGCCGAAGGTCCGCTTAGTTCATCGGCGGGTTATGATGCAACTTGATGCTCATGACATAAGCATCAGCACCATCATGATAATAGTGTGTCGCAACCCTAGCCGTTTCAAAACCCATGTTCTTATATAATCTGACGGCGTCCTCGTTTGCAGTCCTAACCTCCAAGAAGCACTCCTCAGCCCCATGCAGTTCCAAAGCCTTCATCGCTGCAAGAACCAGTTCCTTTCCTAATCCTTGTCGCCGATGATCCGGCATGACCGCGACCGAAACCACGTGTCCTTTTCGAGCCATTCTGAATCTGCGAACATCTGAGAAACCGAACTCAAGCCTGCACATAATGTATCCTGCAACCTTGCGTTCCTTCTCCGCAATAATGAATGCCTCTGGACAGCTCTTGTAGACCTCCATGAAAAAGTAGGGGCTATAATTCTCGGGAAGGCAGACCCTGTTGATCTCGATAACCGATGAGAGATCGTCCGGGCGGAATGGACGCAACAGGTACGGTACTTCGAGCAACTCTCTTTCTAGGATAGTTTGGAATCTTGATGTATAATATCTTGTCGTTCGTCACACTCGACTTTCGCTATACCGGGAAAATATCTTCCGGTGTTAAGGTTCACAATGATAACGATCGAAGTCGAAAGTGTCAAGTGTTTCTTGCAAGAGTGTTAGTTGGAGGAATATTCGCTTGACCGAAACTCGAAGCCTAGAAGACAAGATAGACGAGCTTCTCGCGTTACGGAAGACTCAGGCTCGCGACTTCGATTCCTTTCACGAAGACAAAGACGCTATCAGTGTTAAATCATGGCTTGAACTTTCCAACAGCCCGAAGACTCAGAGTCGTTACAAACAACGGCGACAACTCCTAGGCTATTGGGCCATTGCGAACGGTCGAACGATTGAACGGGTCCTAGTCAGAGTAACCAAACGTTCAAAGTCGAATCACTCGTGAAAGAGGTCAACGCAGTTCAACCGTGACAAGTTCGACGTTATCGTTCCAAAGGAGAAAGTCTACACCAAAGTAAGCAAACTCATTCCGACAAGCGAACAGGCTCGAATAATGGCTTCTTCCTCTGACCTACAGTGTCGAGCAGTAATCGGCCCGAAAGTATTGGGGTCTTTTTATCTAGCGTGCTTCTGCTTCGTCGTCAATTCCGCTAGGGCTTTGTCGGCTCTGTGTTCTTCTTCCTTCCAGTGTTTCAGTCTGCCCCGTATATTCTTCTGGAACTGTTCAAGTCTGGCCTCGCCGACGAGGATCAGTTCTATGTGACCAGGACTCTTGGGGACGACTAGGACATCGGAGTCGAGCGGTATCGAAGCCCTCTCCCTCTCAGCCGTGGGAATGTGTAACCTGCCCCTTTCGTCGATCTTCGCCCTAGAAGCCATGATGTTGCCCAAATCATTAAGTGTCAGCCCAGTAATAAGAGTGAAGAGAGACGAGAAGCAAGCACATCCCTTCTGGGATACGTGGGCGCGGAAAATATCCTTCCACTAAGCTTCGAGGTCCTGGCAGAAGCCACAGCACTGGAAAGGGTCTTCGGATACTTCGATGCCCTCATAGCGTCCACGGCGAGACTCCACCGAGCCAGCGTAGTCAGCAAGGACACCGCTTTCACCCAGATGGGAGTGAAGATAGAATGGTAGAAGCACCAGGTCACCCCAAGACCGGAGTGGCGAGCCAGCAATGACCTGCCCCTGGACCTGTGGATCATCTCCCCGATTCCCTACAACGAGGGCCCAGCGAAGCTGATTGAAACGCAAGGAATGAACTCTTGAAGAGTAATTAAGCGCTGAAGACGAATAGAATTCCATGAAACCTGCAACGAAGGGCACGCAGAAGTCCGCCAAGAGCACCACCACGATCAGCAAGAAGTTCAAGGGATTCACGGACGAGGAACACGGCGCAATGAGGGATCGCATCCAAGAGCTGAAGGCGGCCGCGCGCCTCGGACCGGGGGCGGACAAGGGGGACGGGGAAAACGCC
This sequence comes from Candidatus Bathyarchaeota archaeon, assembly GCA_005888745.1. Taxonomy (GTDB): domain Archaea; phylum Thermoproteota; class Bathyarchaeia; order 40CM-2-53-6; family 40CM-2-53-6; genus 40CM-2-53-6. The sequence goes on from VBBS01000044.1 coordinate 17,014, forward strand.
GTGCTCGCGAAGATCGCCGAGATGCGGGAACTGGATCGCACCATGGCCAAGCGGCTCCACGCTGTCATCAAAGAAAACGCGCCATCCCTCTCGCCGAGACTCTGGTACGGAATGCCCGCCTATGCTAAAGACGGCAAGGCCGTCTGCTTCTTCCAAACAGCACAGAAGTTCAAAACGAGGTACGCGACACTCGGCTTCAGCGACAAAGCAAACCTCGACGAAGGCAACATGTGGCCGACCGCCTTCGCGCTGAAGGGGTTAACTGCCGACGAAGAGGCAAGGATCGCCGCGCTCCTGAAGAAAGCGGTAGGCTAAGGACCGAGCTCGCGGTTCTGTCAAGTCTTCGGTTGTTCGAGGACTAGACTTGCTCTCATCAACCCGGGCGATTACCGTCGTCGGCGGATTCCCCTTCACTGCTTCACCTGAGAGCCCTTGCGTCTCAGAGACACATAGTCTCTTCTTGGCAGTGAACGGTCGAACCTCAACCGCCCCCTCACGCCTGTAGCGTGGTAGCTAGCTTCTCTGAAACTATTCGAAGAGTAATTCCATAGTGAAATTGTCCCAGTTTGGCCTGGCTAGGTAAGCTGAGTTATCTGTATCAGGTTGCCACACGTATCGTCAATCTGGGCAATAGTCGAGCCGGTTGTCTTTGTTGGCTCCATGATGAATCTCGCGCCGAGCTTTTTCAATCTCTGATACTCTTTCTGGATATCCTCAACGAAGAACATACTTGCGGGAATGCCCTGCTTGAAAATGGATTCTTGGTATGATCTGGCGGCGGGATTGTCGTTTGGTCCAAGAACCAGCTGAGGTCCGTTCGGATCCTCAGGCGAGACTACCGTTAGCCATCTGTATTTGCCCGTGCCGATATCGGCCTTCTTGACAAATCCCAGGGTCTTCGTGTAGAAGTTAAGCGCCTTGTTCTGATCGTCTACAAATACACTGGTCAGTTTGATCTTCATAATTCTTCATCAGCCGAGCCCGTTATTTATGCCTGTTATTGAGCTATTTTTCGAAGTGCAACTGAATCAAACGGAAACTTGCTCTGAGATGCGAGGCACTGTAAACTATTGGGTTGCTGGTCTGGTGTAAACATCATCTGGTGCTGCACTTTCTTTAGTTTGGGGAGAGTCCTGGTTGAAGCGCGGATAGCGCGCGCCTATCTCTCGCAAGAGTCGGCGTTTCTCCTCTGCATCTTTTTTTATCGAATCCTATCCATACCTTGATTCAGAGTGGCTAAACTCATAGATTTTGAATGCCAGGCATGCAGTTTTCAGTCGTGCATTCCAGTCGGAGTTGTAGTAGCACGCACTGGCGAACCAGTAAGTTTAAGCTGTCCCCGATGCGGACTTGAACTTGACGATATTTTTGAATGGCACTGTTACCATAATATCTCGTCGTCGAATTCGATAATTTCTATCATTTGACAATACGTTTAAATCGCTCAGAACGGAGCGAGCGCGAAAGACAGGCGACTCTTGAGTGAGTGACTCGCCCCCACCGCCGACTCCTTTACCGGCGACCCAAACTACATTCGCAGTCTATGCTGGGCCCCCGCTGGATTCCATTAAGACGATGGTCGCCACAGAGTTCCACGTCACGGACGCATTCCTAGATCCGTACGGAATCCCAACCGTTCAGGTAACACGAGAACCTGCTAAGGAGAAGTTCCAGAGTCTGCTGGACCAACTACGTCAGCAGGGGCTAATAGCCGCCATCAGGAGTGCAACAGATGGGCTGACGATTAAAGTCTTCCAGAAACCCCAAATCAAGCCATCTCTCAGGACCATCAACCTCGGGCTCTTCCTCGCGACTGTCACTACAGTCTTCTTCGCGGGATACTACCTCTGGACAACAGGCCTATTTGGAAGCCAAGTCCTTCAACAGCAACTTATCACCATAATTGACCCTACGGCGAACCCGTATCTTAAGGCGGGACTGTTCACCGGGGGTCTACTGTCCATAATAGGACTTCACGAATTTGGGCACAAAGCTGCAGCTCGACACCACAAGATGGACGCAACGCTTCCTTATTTCGTTCCGGGTCCACCTCCAATCGGGACCTTCGGAGCACTCATATCTCTCAAATCGCCCCCAGCCAACCGAGATCAGCTCTTCGACCTTGGCCTAAGCGGGCCCGTGATCGGGTTCATAGTAACGATAGCCATCGCGGCGCTAAGTGTGTTCATCGGAACCCTCCCAACTGCCAGCCAAGCGACCCAGCTTGACGCATGGAATAGCACATGCGCTGCGCAGCTCGGAATCTCGAGCTGCTTCTATAACATCGACTTTGGTTTGATCGCGAGACAACCCCTCATTCTGATAATCATTTCTCAAACCACCAGTATGATACGGCCTGGTGTGCTACTTGACAGCCAGCTTTTCTTCGCAGCACAAATCGGGGCTTTGCTGACCTTCCTCAACATAGTTCCGGCATGGCAACTCGACGGCGGCCACATCTCCAGGGCGGTCTTCGGCCCGGGTGGACACAGAGTCGCCAGCGTTATCGGATTGGCCCTGCTGTTCCTTGCAGGGTACTATCCATTCGGCCTTCTCGTCTTGGCCTTCATGTTCTTTTCACGCCGGGGATTCGCGGGTGTTGAACCACTAGACGATATCAGCCCAGTTAGCAACTCAAGAAAACTGCTGTACATTTTCGCTATTGTTATGTTGATACTCACCTTCGCCTACTCTCCGTTCTAGAATGATTGCAATGAATCCTGCGTATGGAGAAGGAACGATCAGAGTTTTGATACACACTCTTAGACTGAGCAAGGACACTAACAGAGTGGAGCTCGGTGATATCGCACTGAGCGCGAGAACCTCGGAATCCTTTGCTAGAGACGTCCTGGCAGGTGTGACAGGAACCACTCGCAATGATTGGATTTCTCTTGGGGAGGGGCTCCGGATCCAGCTTGCGTTGGAGATCGCCCGTGCTGGACTGCTAAGAGAAGCCGCTCGAGCTCTCACGTGGCAAGAGTTCGAGACGTTTGCGGAGAGATGTCTCGAGGAGGCTGCGTTTCAAACTGAGAAGAGTGTGCAGGTCAAGGGAGATGACCGAGGTTGGCAGATCGACGTCGTTGGATTTCGCGGTGAACTAGTCCTAGCGATCGACTGCAAGCACTGGAATACTCCAAGCAACATTTCCAGATTCAAGCCGGTAGCAGATCACCAGCGAACGGCGACTTCGCATCTCCAGACCATCTTGCGAGACAGAACAATTGGAAGAGACAGCATGTGGCAAGCTCTCCCGATGATATTGACACTATCTGAACCCCCTGCTCAATTCTCTCAAGGCACGGTACTCGTTTCGATTGAGAAGCTTCCAGGTTTTCTGAACAGCGTGACCCCTTATGACGAGAATCTTCCATTCCTAACTTTGCCTTCTACCATCGTGGAAAACCCTATGAGCCATTCCAACTAACCTCGGACATGAGATAACATGAACGTAGTCGTCATCGGAGCGGGAACGATGGGCTCAGGCATCGCTTACTCCTCCGCGGCTTCCGGACATGCAGTGACGGTTGTCGAGCAGGATCAGAAGCTCCTCGACCAAGGAATGCATCGAGTCCACGACTACGTCGAAAGGAACCTAGGTCGTGGACACATAAACAAGGATCAGGCAACCAAGATCCAGTCTAACGTAAAGGGAAGCGTCGACTTTGCTAAAGCCTGTCACAACGCCGATCTGGTCGTGGAAGCAGTATTCGAAGACCCAAGAATAAAGAAGCAAGTCTTCGCCGCTCTAGACAAGGTCTGCCCCAAGAATACAATTCTAGCTTCAAACACTTCGTCAATAAGTATCAACAAGATCGCATCCGCAACGAAACGACCTGAAAAGGTCCTAGGGTTGCACTTTTTCAACCCCGTCCCAACAATGAAACTTGTCGAGCTTATCAAAGGAGAACGCACATCTCCAGACGCGGTCAAAGCCGCAACATCTTTCGTAGAAACCCTTGGAAAAACTGTTGTCCAGTCCGCAGACAAGACAGGATTCATAGTAAACCGTGCGCTGATGCCATTCATCAACGAAAGCGTTAAGCTTCTCGAAGAGAATGTCGCCACACGCGATGACATCGACAAAGCATTCCTCCTCGGGACGAACCATCCTATGGGTCCGCTACAGCTCGCCGACTTTATCGGGATAGATGTGGTCCTATCTACCTTGAAAGTTCTCGAAACAGAATTCGGCCAGGCCTTCACACCAACGCCTCTGCTCGAAAGAATGGCCAAAGAAGGAAAACTAGGAAGAAAAACCAAGAAGGGCTTCTATGACTACTGAAGAACAATCACAGATACCAGACGATGGATCGAAGCAACTTACCGATCTGATTCTGAAAGGTGACCACGAAAACGCCGCCCGGGTTGCCGTCGAGATGGTCGCCAGGAGCGGAAGCGCAAACGACGTTGTCGATACTATTTCGGACGCGATGAATATTGTATCTGACCTTCATGAGATGGAACGATATTCCGTAGCGGAAGTAGAAAAGTGCGAGAATGCAGCCGAAAAATCTCTAGCCGCTATTAGGCCCAAGATCAAGATCGACCGTCGGAAGATCAAGGGACGCGTCATGGTGTCCTCCCTTGCAGAGGACCCTCACAGCTTCGACAGGACCCTCCTCCTAACCATGCTGGAGATTGGAGGGTTCACGGCAATAGACGGTGGAACAGATCTCTCACCAGAGCAGGTAGCCGGCAAGGTAAAACAGCACAAGCCCGATATCCTCGCAGTGCCATTGATCACAGACACCGCCGCAAGAAAACTCGTGAACGCGAACACTCTCATCGAAGACACAGGCGGAAAAATAACAATCATCGCCTACGGAAGAGGCGCGCAAAGTCTCTCCGGCCAGAAATTCACATCGGTAGAGACAGACTCGCTCAGCGCTTTCAGCAAGATTGCTGAAATTCTGATCTCGAAAGCTTGACTTCGGCAGACAATCATCAAACCAATTTCTCGTGAGACCCCAACCTTCTCATCTCAATTGCTAGTTTTTTATTGTCCCCGCTTAAGGGATCGCGATACGGGACCGTAGTCTAGATCACGGGTGACCAGAAAACACATCCGGAGGACAACCAGGATAGGACATCGGGCTCCGGCACCCTTGAGGTGGAGAGACCCGAAGGTCGTGGGTTCAAATCCCACCGGTCCCGCGATTGAGCTGAGCTTACATCCTGAGGCAGTTTCTGGACGAATCAGATCCTTTTGATCGTTCTGAGTCTCCTATCTTGGATGGGGGTGAAACGTCGACCCCTTTCTTGTCAACGGTTACTAAGAGGAGTTGCCTCGTGTGGTGATCGATGTCTTCTCCCCAACTCTTCGCGCCGCTTCGCAGAGTCGTCTTTGTTTTCTTTCGATTCATGGTAAAACCGATTTGTATGTGGAACCGTGGGAGGTAGCTACCTCGGGTTCGCTTAGTTTGAGTCCTTCTGCACCGAGTTTTCGATACTTCATGCGCCGACACTGGCCACGATACTTCATGGCGCCGACACTGGCCACCGAAATCGCCGGTTGACATTAATGTCTTCCCACAAGAGAATGAAGACGAGTCGAGTAGAGGTCTGGCCGATAAAGTCCTCGTCATTCTTTATGAACCACTCGCGGCATAATAGCTAGCCAGCCTTGACTCTCGAACCTCCCCAGATCATCGGAAGAGGAACCTGGCTCGACAAGATCGCCGCCGATATCGTCGATCGGGAAAAAAGGCTCGGACGCGCTGGAAAATCATTGCGAGTGGAGAGCGGGCTTGGAGCATCTGGTATCCCTCACATCGGGAGCTTTGGGGATGCAGCAAGAGCTCACGGGGTCAAGATGGCTCTGGAGAACATAGGTGTCACCACGGAGCTGATCGCATTTTCGGATGATATGGATGGGTTGAGAAAGGTCCCCGCGGGGTTTCCGAAGACCTTGTCGAAGTACCTCGGGTTCCCAGTGTCAAGCATTTCCGACCCGTTCGGTTGCCATGAAAGCTATGGGCACCACATGAGCTCGCTTCTTCTCGATGCCCTGGACAAGACGGGAATAGCATATCGCGCAGTGTCAGGGACCCGAGCCTACAGGGAGGGTTTGTTGAACGAGCAAATCGACAAGATTCTTCGCAGCTCCACCAAGGTTGGGCTGATTATCAAGGAAACCCTAGGCCAAGAAAAATACACGGAAACTCTACCCTACTTCCCTGTCTGCAAGAATTGTGGTCGAATATACACAACCAAAGCCCTCGAATATGTTCCTGAGCGGCACGTTGTGAAGTACGTCTGCGAAGATGTGCAACTTAGGGGAGAAATGCTCAAGGGTTGCGGGCACCGCGGGGAAGTTGATGTTAGGAGCGGAGATGGAAAGCTCAGCTGGAAGGTGGAGTTTGCGGCCAGGTGGTCGGCGCTCAAGATCAACTACGAAGCCTACGGCAAGGACCTGACCGAGTCGGTAAGAGCAAACGATCGAGTGATGGAAGAAGTTCTGGGCGAGCCGCCTCCCTTCCACACCCGGTACGAGCATTTCATCGACAAGACGGGCTCAAAGATTTCCAAATCGGTTGGTAATGTCATAGCCCCGCAACTGTGGCTGAAGTATGGCACTCCGCAAACCCTACTTCTTATAATGTTCAAGAGGAGCGTTGGCTCCAGAGCAGTCTGGGTCAAAGACATACCCACATACATTGCCGAACTGGACGACCTAGAGGACATCTACTTCGGCCGCAAACAAGTGAGAGATCCCAAGGAACTTGCGAAGCTCAAAGGACTCTACGAATACTGCTGGAACATGAAACCGCCAAGCGCACCCTCAGTTCACGTCCCACACAATCTACTAGTCTACCTGGCTAAAGTTGCGCCGAAGGGCAAAGAGACTGAATTCGTTCGGGAGAAACTGATTGGATACGGCTACAAAGTGAACCCTACAGACCCTGACTTCCTGGCGAGATTGGAAAGATCGTCTAATTGGGCGCGAGACATTGAGACGATCGCAACCAGAGAGATACAAATCGAGGGAAAAGAGAGAGACGCAGTACTCGAATTCGCTGGGATAATCAACGCAAGCACTGACGAGGTCTATCTACAAAATGCCGTATTCACTATAGCGAAGAAGCATGGCCTTGAACCAAGCCCATTTTTCAAGACTCTATACCGGATACTGATTGGAGCTGATTCTGGTCCCAGACTAGGACCATACATCCTCGCCATGGGTAGGGAAAACGTCGCAGCTGCTCTGGTCGCCGCCGTAAGATCTTCAAAGGGATAGGAATCGGTTGCTAACGATCGCGAAGCAAAACATCCGAACAGTAACGCTAGACGACATAGACGCAATCTCGCGCCTCGAAGAGGCAAGCTTCAAGGATCCATATCCATCCTACTTTCTATCTGAACTCGCGCGAGACAATCCCGAGACCTTTCTAGTGCTCACTGTGAACAACGAGATCCTAGGCTATGGTGTTGTCGATCACTGGGAGGACCATGATCACTTGATCTCGATCGCGGTACGCCCGGATAGTAGAAGGAAGGGCTTCGGCGAAGCATTGCTCGTGGAGCTCGAAAAACGGCTTTCCAAAGAAAGGCTCCTAAGGCTTGAGGTACGCCAGAGCAACTTAACTGCGATCCATCTCTATTCGAAGAGGGGGTTCACGAAAACCGGATTGGTAGAAGGATACTATGGCGACGGAGAAAACGCAATTATCATGGAAAAGAGGCTCGTCAAGGAACCCTTGGTGGAGAGTTAGAATTCCCAAAGCCGATCTTCGCTATGTGCTTCTGTATTTGACATATGAGCCCCGTAGGACGTCATTAGGGAACCATTGATTGTTTCAAAGGACTGGAAAAGAATGCCAAGATATGTCAATGATCATGGGCTCTGGTCGCTTTTGACCTCAGATGGCACGTTATGCTGGTTGTTCTCGAGGACTGGAAGCTTGCTAGGCAGAGCGGCTCGCTGCGGGCGAACCCTGTGAGGCTGTTGATCATGGAGCGTAACCTTCGTTGCCTTCACTAAGCCGAGCCTTTTCAGAGTTTCATCCAGCATTTCAATCTGCTCGACAGTCAAGTCCCTATTCACTTCGATTACTATTCTTCTTACCCCAATTCGTGTTGTCATCGATAATTTGGTCATATCTACCTCTCACCTTCTCGTGCCGAGTCTTGTTAGCTTCAGGGAGTTGATCGATAAGTTCTGATTGTTACTTTGGTTCTCCGGCTCCGTTCGAGCTCGAAAGCAGGTCAGGCGGGATTTGGACTCACGATTTGCGGACCCTGCTCTGTTGTCATTTCTGTTTATGGTACTGGCGCGCGGGGGGCGGGTGCATAGTAAAAAAACACGGCTAATGCGATAAGGACAGTTGGTATGACGGTCCAGAGCACCCCGAAAATTAGCAGATTTCTCGCTCTCCCTGGGTCCTTATCTCTGTTCACTGCCCACGCGATTGTCCCACCTATAATTCCGAAGAAGAGTGGCAACAAGTACCAGGCCCCGCTAGCATGCTCCACGGGTTTCCATGAAGAGGTACCCGGGGGTGCGATCCCTCTAACCGGTGCACCGCAATTTGGACAAACAGTAGCTGGTTCGGCTATCTCTCTGCCGCAGCTCTGGCAAAACATGTCGAGACCACTCGCTCATTCTTAGTTCCCCTTGATGGTTGCGTGGAATATGGTACCGTAGGATAGGATACAGGGATCTGGTACCATACGATTTCAGCCAATGAAACTGCAGAGACAAGTAACCTACAAACGCAAGGGACGAACATATTACAAATATGTGATTACCGTGCCGTCCCAGACCGTCGAAAAACTCGGACGGAAAGACGAGATAGAACTCACCTTCGAGACGAAGAACAGCAGACTAACCCTCGGACCACGATAGTTCAAGTTCTCTTAACCTTCCAACTTCATGCCCATTTTTGGTCACATGGGAAACCCATGCCTTTGATCATACCACGACGGGCTCGCATCCAAAAGAGAGAGTGCCATCCCAATAATTAACGCCTATGCCAAGAAACTGGCAACTGAGCGACCTCTGATAGTGAATGCAACAACTTGAACCGGTTGCCGGGTTAATCACTGCACCAGGCGATTCTGCGCTTTGTATGGGAATCGCGAAAACGAATGCCACGATGCAGACCACAACAATGATTACGACCGCTTGTCTCCTCATTTCAACACCGACCTGACAGGACTGTCCGCACGATTGTAAAGTATTGCGGTCCTATCGATGAGCCGCGCAATTTGTTATTTCGATGAGCGAGGACCCTTAATGCGTGAGCAGCGCTTTCCAAGAGTCACTTGATTCGAATTTGTCGAAAATACTTATCGTTCGCCTTCCAAACGAGGCAAGCCGAAGCGTTTCCCATAGGTTTGTCTGAATATGTTGAACGACCAATTCCTGACCGTGCCATCCTTCGAACTCTCTCTTAATCAAGACGGACGCATGGACTCGGAAAAATCGGTGGTAGTACCGTACTACGGACAGATGGAACCCAAAACGGGACCCAAATCGAGCAAACGGAAAGTAGCGGGCCGGGTGGAATCCGTCGCAAATCCGCAGCGAATCCCTCTACTGCAAGCTTGACGAATAGGGTTGTCTATGTTTTAGACACTCGGCCCCATCTTGCAGCTTGGTCTAAGGTGATCAAAAAATGGACAACGCCTGTTCTAAGAGTTTTGCTATAAACGGCTAATGGTCTTCCCTAATGAGAGCGTCTTCAGGTATGACTTGGCTAAAAGAGATGGAAGTAATAGAGGCAGTCCGTATTTACCTCGAAACAAGAAGCTTCAAAATCAATCGTGTCGTGAGTGCCACCACTGAGCATGGCACGGACATTGTTGCTACCTCGCCCGACGAACGGGTGGCAACCCACTCACTGAAAGCTCAAAATTTCAGGAACGTTTATCCGGCGCATTAAAGAAACACAGGACCCTGTGCTGTTCCTGAAACCTGTGCGGTCATTGCTGATTCTTGTTTCACTGATTATCGTCTCACTATTTGCGGGTGGCGTTGCTCCTGCGAGAGCTTTCGATTTTCAGCCTCACGCACCCATAGTCATTGACGGCAATAGTGGTTTCACACAGGAGAATGGGGTAACAGGAGGCAGCGGAACAGTCTCGGACCCTTATGATATTGAGGGATGGAATATTGGCCTATTCCCCGGCATCGAGATTAGAAACACCGACGCCCATTTTGTAATTCGAGATGTAAGGACCAACATCGGTGTCGTACTATCCAATGTTACGAACGGGCGGGTAAGCTCAGGTGTCTTCGATAATCGCCTAGAATGCCCCCGAGGTTGCCCTCACGGTATTCTAGTAATCAAGATCGATCACTCATCCAGTTTGTCGTTCACAGAGAACGCAATATTTGGTAATGGCGATGATGAGGGAATAAGTCTCGCGGACTCATCTAGCGTGGAGATCAAAGGAAACAGGTTTGCGGGGGCGGGTGTTTTGATAGATACCTCAAGTGCAGTTGAAGTCAAACAAAACTGGTTTGCTTTTGCACAACTTGTGGTAGAATCCTCGCGCGCCATTGAAGTCAGTAACAACGATATGAAAGGGTATGTCGCTGGAGTGAATATCTTAGGTTCATTCAACGTAACTATTAGCTGGAACAACGTCAACGACGGGTTGGGTATTGTATTTTCCGGATGCAAAGACCCTTGCTTGCAATACCTTCCATCATCGCGAGTCAACATCCAGGGAAACAATATCTCCAATGGAAGTCTCGGTATCGATTTTGGGTCGCCAGTGCTCACGAGTTTCGTGACTGTGACCGATAATTACGTGTATAACAACAGCTTCGGCATAGTTGCGTTCGATGGGGAGGGCAACGCTGTGTATCATAACAATATAGTCAACAATGGAGTTACTGGTTCTCCCTTCTACTTGCAAGCCATTGGCTCAGAAGACGTGTGGGACAACGGTTATCCCGGTGGGGGCAATTTCTGGTCTGATTACTCGGGAAAGGACAAGTGCAGCGGTCCCAGACAAGAGGTTTGTCCCAGCCCCGATGGAATTGGAGATAGGCCCTATATGCTTACTTCCGCCGCTTTCGGCTCACATGTGAAGGACCGGTACCCATTGATGAAACCCTTCGCGCCGTCGGTTGCGGGAAGTGTAAGACTTGAACCGGGTTCAATAACACCTCAAGATGACGTCGAAAACTTGACAGCTTTCGTTCGGCTTCCTAAAGGATACAACGCATCGAATCTCATACTTTCGAGTATCCGCCTAAATGGGACGATAGCTGCAGTAGTCGATTCGACTTTGGGCGAGCAGCAGGGGCATCAACATGGTCAGCAGCGTGAGCACGGGGCTGCGGTCTTTGTCGTGAAGTTCAACATGACACAAGTCAGAGTCTTGATGCCGAAACCAGGTACATACACTCTGAGAATTAGCGGAAATCTTCTCACAAACACGAATTTCAGACCCTTCGAAGCTGCGGCATCAGTCCGATTGATCTAGGGTCGATGTGTCAACAAATGACATCCATGCATTTTCGAGAAGGGCGGAATGCGTTGTGGATGTTATCCTTTGCATTTATCCGTAGGTTGAGAAGGGCAGCCTGACCACGGCCTCGTTGGTGGGTTTGCTGATTTGGGCTGAGAGCTTTGAGATGTCACCGAATTGACTGATGATAGTGTCTATCCCTTTGCTTATACCAGCTGGTTTGGAGGGAGAGAGATAGGATGTCGCGTCGTAAAGGGAGTAAACGCGAATGGATCCTAGCCGCAATAAGGAGGCGGTACGTGAAGCTCGGGTTGGTCGTTCTTGGCCTATCTGCTCTGGGCCTCTTCGTAGAACTGCTGTTTGTGGCGATAGCTTCGACTTACCTTGTCGCCACTTTAGTTGGAGTTCCCACCTTTCAGCTTGTCACAGGAATAGTGTCTGCAGTGTCGGCAGTTGCGTCCGCTAGCGCCGCGATTCTGTTATGGAGGGGGAACGTCCGAGCTCGAAAAACCATCTCGATTGACCGTGTTCTTGGGCCTGCCTACTCAGAAATTCGACGTGGTCGAGAACTTCTTGAGGCTTGGAAAACGGGAACGAAGGTTAGCGGTGTCAGCACTTCGTTTCTTACCCATGTTCAGGGACAGGGGGAAACATAA
>VBBS01000031.1 GCA_005888745.1 Candidatus Bathyarchaeota archaeon
TGAATGACATTCAAGACTTGTACGCTGATGATGTCTCGATGAAGGTCCTAAAGAAAAACCCGATTCTCGAACCAGGCCAGATGAGCAGTTTTCTCCAAGACTGGGTAAAAGACGAGCCTATTGAATCCGGCGAACCGAAGAGAGATCGTTGGGCGAACGCCTCGGTCATGGTCCATAATGCGCGTGCAATCGGTCAGATGACGAGACACAGCATAGAAGATACAGGTGGAAAAGCTGCTGCCTCGAACAAGAGATTTCTCTCACAAATGCCATTATCAACCGCAAGCGAGTTCCAGTACTTCCAGGACCTAATGGTCAATCTGAAAGAAAACATGACTAGAGATCAGTACCGAAAGCTTCTCGCCGATTACCTGAACCGGTTTTTGGAAGTAGCCGAAAAGAACTAATGCGCGGTCGAAACTGTCCAGGGTGACAGCATTGAGCGAAGGATTCGACTTCAACAGCGCACTGAAAGAACTCGACAAGAGCGAAACCCACCTCACCGTAAGAGTCGAGTTTCGCAGATGGGGAAAACCCGTAACCGTCGTACAAGGACTACCAAAAACTGGACGGTCTTTGGCCGAAGTTGCTCACAAACTGAAAGAGCGATTGGCAACCGGAGGGACAGCCAAGGAGGGCGTCATAATACTCCAAGGTGACCATCGAGCGAGAATCAAGGGAGAACTTGTCAAGTTAGGGTTTCCTGACGACCACATAGAGGTCTTCTAGCAACGTTGTGCATGAAGCCTTATGTCGAACCGACCGTTTCCAACTTTCCAAGCGGGGGAGATTGGTTCTCCTGATTGAAGGCGAGCAATACGCCTGCCCGAATTGCGACCGCGAAATAGACAGTTGTCAGTGCGCATGCCCCTACTGCGACGAGAATGAAAACTGTGATTGCGCCATCGGACACGATAAGGCAACGGGAGGCTAACAATCATTAGCCGTAATTTTGTTAAGGTCAACGATCTGTCTTGGATGACAGGCGGGCCGCAGGGAAGTGGAGTCGATTCATCAGCTAACATTTTCGCCGGAGCATGCGTGCTGGGAGGGCTCTGGACCTTCGGGCTCAGAGAATACTACTCCAGCATCAAAGGGCCTCACAGCTACTTCGAAGTTAGAGTCAACAGCGACAGGATTCGGTCCCATGTAAACAACGTTGATGTACTGGCGACGTTCGATGTTGAGACACTTATCCGCCATGCTGAAGAGGTATCCCCGGGCGGAGGAATACTCTACGATCCCACCTTCTCCAATATCGAGATCGACAAGGTCGACACGATCGAGACCCCTGTTGTATTGAGGATCAAGGCGAGACTGGCAAAGCAGGGTCTGCCTGGAACCGTCACTGGAATACTCGACGAATCGAGGAAGAGAGGCGTCAAACTATTCCCAATCAATTACAATGACATTATTGCCAAGACGGCGGCACAGATTGGAGAGCACCAGCTGAGCAAGCTCTCAAGAATCGTCAACGTTCTCTCAGTCTCAGCCTCCTTTGCAATCCTCGGTTTCAACGAGACCTACCTCAACCAGTCCATTGAGAGAGCGTTCGCAAGCAAGAAGAAGGTCGTCGACATGAACGAGATAGGTGCAAAGCTCGCCTACGATGCGGCCAAGACGCAATTGAAACAACCGTTTCCATTCCAGCTCCACCCTATTCAAAACCAACCGAGGTTGTTGCTAATGGGGGTTGAAGCGATTGCACTTGGGAAGCTGGTGGGCGGTTGCAGGGTCCAAACCTATTACCCGATAACCCCTGCTGCTGACGAGAGCGAGTTCCTAGAGTCGCACGGAAACTTCGACATCTCGGGGGGAAACAATCCGGGCCAAAAAGGCTCGATTCTAGTTACACAGACGGAGGATGAGATCGCTGCCATAACCATGGCGACAGGAGCCGCGTTGACAGGAGCGAGAGCCGCAACGTCCACGTCGGGTCCGGGCTTTTCCTTGATGGTTGAGGGCTTGGGTTGGGCGGGTATGAACGAGGTTCCGCTCGTGATAACCCACTACCAGAGAGGTGGCCCGGCGACGGGACAGCCAACGAGACACGAGCAGGGAGATCTGAAGTTCGTCCTCAGCGCCGCCCACGGAGAATTTCCGAGAATCGTACTATGCTCAGGGGACATGGAGGAAAGCTTCTACGATGCAATCAGAATTTTCAACTATGCCGAACGATTCCAGATGCCCAGCATCCATCTAATCGATAAGGGATTAGCGAACAACAGCATGACCATCTCGCCACCAAAGGCCGATCTTGTCCCAATTCAAAGGGGAAAACTGATCCAGGGAGACCATCAGGGAAATGGTGATGGGGAACCGTACAGAAGATTTGCTTTCACTCAGGACGGGGTCTCGCCAAGAGCAGTTCTCGGAATGCCAGGCTATCGGTTCTGGAACACTGGAGATGAGCATGACGAGATGGGACACATCGAGGAAGACCCGGACAACAGGGTGAAAATGATGACGAAGAGGATGACAAAGCTGGAAACAGCGGCGAAGGAGATTCCTGAACAGGAGAAGGTGAACTTCTTCCCCTCCTCCAAGAAACAAGCCGACATTACAATCGTAAGCTGGGGATCCCCGAAGGGACCAATACTAGACGCGATGAAACTACTGGAGAGAGACGGGATTGGAGTAGAATTTCTACAAATAAGACTCGTCAGTCCCTTCCCGAGTGATGCCGTGAAGCAAAAACTGGCGACAGCCAAACTCATTGTGGACATTGAACAGAACTATTCAGGTCAGATGGCAGCCGTGATAGCGGAAAAGACAATGATAGAAATCAAGAATAAGATCGTGAAATTCAATGGCAGACCGATGTCACAGGACGAGATCTACCAATCAGTCAAACAAGTAATATCAAATCCTGGACAAAATAGGAGAGTCGTACTAACCCATGGCGCTTAAGCTCACTGACCTGAAGACCGAAGTCCACAACGACTGGTGTCCAGGGTGCGGAGACTTCGGGATCGAAGCTTCCTTGAAAATGGCTCTCACTGAGATGCCGGTGGACATCAACAAGGTTGCGCTGTTCTCGGGAATCGGTTGCTCCAGTAAACTTGTCCACTTCACCAACGCCTTCGGAATCCACACGCTACACGGCAGAGTCCTAGGTTACGCGCAAGGCGCCAAACTCGCGAACCCCGATCTAGAAGTAATCGCGGTCGGAGGAGACGGTGACGGACTAGGAATAGGAGTAGGACACTTCGTGCATGCGGGGAGGCGGAATATAGACATGGCCTACATCATTCACGACAACGGCGTCTACGGCTTGACCAAAGGACAAGCTGCACCAACACTGCATCTGGGAATGCAGACGAAATCGCTTCCCGAGCCGAACATCAACTCTAGCATCAATCCGATTATGCTCGCGCTCGCATCTGGCTTCACCTTCATAGCACGCAGTTATGCGTACAATACTAGACATCTCAAGGAGATGATCAAGAAGGCCGTCGCCCACAAAGGCTTCGCCCTGATAGACGCGCTGCAACCATGTCCAACATACAACGACATCAACACGAAAGAATGGTACGGCGGAGAGGATCGTATTGACCCAGCGACAAAGAGACCGATGCCACGAACCTATGACCTAGAGAGCACAGGTTACAACGGCAGAATAACAGCGGACATGAGCGAGGACGATGTTGACAAGAACCTTCTCCAGGTCATAGAGAAATCCAGAGAATGGGGAGACAAGATCCCGATAGGCGTCTTCTACCAGAACGAGACAGTGCCAATATACGAGGAACGGATAAGCGAACGAAATCCCAGCTACCTGAAAGAGCCACCTGCAAAACAACAGCTCGCCAAGAACGACGGAAAGTCGGTCGTGAACCTCGCCAACCTGTCAAAGGGATTACTTTTCGAAAGCTTGGTTCCTGCGCAGTAACTGGGTCGTTGTCTGTAGAGTTCTATTACTCGAAAGTTCTAACGAATTAGTGGGGATCTCACGCGTTCTCCAACGCGCTCCACCACTACAGTCCCAAAGAAGGCTCCAATGGCGCCGACTAGAGGGTTGGTCACGAGAGCAATGATCGAAGTGATCAGAATAAATTCTAGCCCTTGTCCTTGGAAGAAGCCTATTGCTTGTAGGATGATAAGCCCGGAGATGGCCATTGCAAGGTTGCCAAGCGCGCCAGCGATAACGAAGCGTTTCCTCGATAATCTGTCTATCGTATGGTCGCGTGTGTAGAGCGCCAGGTCGAAAATTATGCCATTAGGAATTAGAGCGAGGGTAATCGCGACCGGCGCATTGGGCTCTCCCAGAAGTATGAGACCGTTTACCGTGCCTAGGAGGGTGGCGCTCCATCGTTTTCCGGTCATCGAGACTACTATTGTGAAGAAGGCTGAGATCAGAAAGAACAGATCCAGTTCTAGGATTGTATGTCCAAATGTTACACCGGACGCGTACCCGTAGACAAGATACAACCCTGTCAGTCCGGCAACGAGAGCCAAGTCGCGGCTCGTGAATGTGCGAAGCTTGTCGTTCACTGTCCTACGTTCTCCATAAGATTCCATAGGTGTAGGCAAAACTAGCGGTGAAATATGAACTAGAGGTATTCACATTACCCTAGGCTTACTACCTGGAGCGAGCCGCGACCAACTCCCCTTGACGAGCTACCGGGTCCTGGTCTACGATTATCACTTTTCTAACAGTATCTCGTCCAGAAGTCTCCCGGCTTTCGCAGGAGTGAGACTTGAGGGTTGACAAGAAATGGAGGGGGAGGGTTAGGGGGTATAGCCCTTATTGGGAAGGACTACCAAGTATCCGAACATGCCGCCCTTTTGGTGGTAGAAGCAGAAGAACTTGTAGACTCCGGGGACGGTGACTTGGCCAAGCCATCCGGTGGAGGTAATATTGTAACCCGGTGCACCGCTGACCGTATTACCGAACCCGTTTGTTCCACTGAAGACGCCATATTGCTTAGTGTTGCAAGCGTAAGTGTTGCCATTTCTGTCTGAGCAGCTCTGTCCTGGCCCTGCTGTGAAAACCTCCATCGGGGTGAGAAACGGGCCGCTTGTCAACCCATTTGCACTGTTATTCAGGACGAATTGAGCGCTGCCTGGAAGGCCGCGGAGTGCTAAGCCGATTGTAAACGTATGAGCGTCGATAGTGTCGTTGGTGATCAAGATAATTGTCAGATTATCCCCCTGTGCGACAGTAATGTATTGAGGTTCGAACCTATCTTGGGTTGCTTCGAAAGCGGTGGTCCATTCCACTCTGATGGCCTTGTCCGAAGGTGTCACGCTTACGGCGAGCGAGGACAATTGGGATGCGGATGCCCCGAGAACAAGGCCGACGATGCCGATGGCTAAAGCCATACGTCCGGTTGATGAAGACGCTTGAGATCCTGTAGATTGTGACATTTTCCCTCAAGTTATGGTTGGCACCGCTTTAGGCTATTTAACAATAGTTCAGGGCGATAAACAATCGATGGAAACTCCTTCAGATGCTGCCTACAGTAGATTCGGTTCTTGGGAAATCGAATCGTCGTCGCTAAATAACAGCCAGCTTGCCTAGCATGAAAGTGTGCACAGTACAGAACACGTTGCAGTAAATGGTGAAGCTTCCCGCGTCCCGGGCTACGAAGGACACCTTGTAGGCGTCCCCTGGTCTCAATGTGACTCCTCTATCAAAATAGTGACTTACGGCGAAGCCATGGGCCTGAACCGTGTCCAGATTGCAAATCAGGATGTTTATGGTGTCGCCTTTCTGAAAAAACAGGGTTATCGCAGGGGTCCCCGGGGAAGCCCGATGTATGCTGTCGTTGAGTCCAGAATTATCGAGAATCAATAGGACGTAACCTGGGGGTCTATCGCAATTCTGGACGGAAGAGACTCTCGACATAATGTTGTTCGAAAGATCGAAGGGCACCAGGGCAAGAACCCCAGTCACTGCCAGGACGGATACAACTATGATGGCGAGAAGCTTGAGCATCAGGATCCTAATCAGCCTCAGCTTGCAAGAGCTGCCATCTCACCCCAGTTGCTATTTGAACAGTGTGGACTCGAGATTCGGCACGGACATTCAGGTTCCGACAAGCGTACATTCTCGGCAACAGGTTTTTCGTGATTCTTCGATTCACCCTACAGGCTGTGCTCGACAGCTAGACTTATATCGGCACCGGGGAGCGAACGGACCTTCCGGGGGCGCGGGCTGAACTGACGATTGCAGCGCCGACCGCGACGACTTGGCAGTCCCTCTATGATTTGTACTGGATACTAGCCATCGTGGCCGGCACGATCACGATTGGTGCCCTGGTATTCTTCACCGTCAAGTACCGGAGCAAGGCGGGCACACATGCGCCATCTCAAGCAGATGAAAGGACTCCCCTTAGACCCGTCGTCATCATCATTGTCATCATGGCGATCATACTCAGCAGCGCAGCCTTCGAGAGCTTTCAAGCCATCGGGGTCTATAACAGTAAGCTGAATGATCCGGACGCCATTCACGTTAGTGTTGTTGCTCAGAGGTTTTCGTGGAGCTTCAACTGTACGAGCGGCTGCGGAGTTGCGAGCGTGCTAACGGTCCCGCACAACACTACCATCGTACTCGACATAACTTCAATAGACGTATTCCACTCGTTTGGTATACCCGCGCTCCGAATAAAGGCCGATGCGATACCGGGGAGGACTAACTCCATCTGGTTCAGTGCTCCGGTCGGCACCTACAGAATACAGTGCTACGAACTCTGCGGCAACGGTCACGCGTTCATGATCGCGAAGCTAAACGTAGTCTAGGAGGCGGACAGGTGAACACGGCATGGCTGAAAAGGTGGCTGTTCACAACCAACCACAAGGAAGTCGGCATCCTCTATCTTGTAACCTCCTTCTTCTTCGCCTTTCTTGCAGGAATACTAGCTTTCTTGATGAGAACCCAGCTTGCATTCCCTTCAGAAACCGTTCTAGCGCCACCACAGTACAATGAAGCAGTGACCATGCATGGTCTGCTCATGGTCCTCTGGTTCCTTTCACCGCTTGGAATTGCTTTCGCGAACTACTTCGTCCCCCTCCAAATAGGAGCCAAGGATGTGGCCTTCGCACGGCTCAACGCAACCAGCTACTGGCTCTACGTCTTCGCCGGATTCGCAGCTTTCGTCAGCTTCTTCGTCCCAGGAGGCGCACCGGCCGGAGGATGGACAAACTACGCTCCCCTCACCTCAACCCAATACCAGCCTGGGATAGGGGAAACCCTAGGAGCAGCAGGGCTCATCGTCATCGCCGCATCCAACACAGTAGGCACGATAAACATACTCGTGACGATATTATTCCATAGAGCCCGTGGAGTAACATTCCTCAAACTACCGATGTTTACAATGTTCACGTTCTGGACCATGCTCCAGTTTCTCTGGGCATTTCCCTCCCTACTCGCAGGGCTGATCATGCTGGAAGCGGACAGGCTTCTCGGGACATCCTTCTTCACATCCGCCGCAGGTGGTTCAGTGCTGTGGGATCACGTCTGGTGGTTCTTCGGTCATCCTGAGGTATACATTGTTCTGCTTCCTGCTTTCGGAATCGCTGCTCAGATAATCTCAACATTCGCCGGTAAACCAATCTATGCTAGAAAGCCCCTCTTCGCCGCCGTGGGTGTTATCGTTCTGCTAAGCTACATGGTCTATGGGCATCACATGTTCTTGACCGGGATCAACTTGACTGAGAGAGAGATCTTCACGATAAACACGGAAACAATATCGGTCCCGTTTGGCGTACTCATGCTCTCGTTCATCGGCACACTCTACAAGGGCTCGCTCAGGCTGACTACTCCTATGCTCTTTGCGCTGGGCTCGGTCGTCATCTTCGTAATCGGCGGTCTCTCAGGCGTGTTCAACTCCTCATTGGCTCTCGACATAGCGTTGAGAGGCACCTATTTCGTCGTGGGTCATTTCCACTACGTGATGGTTGGAGCATCCGAATTTGGCCTGTTCGCCGGGATCTATTATTGGCTCCCGAAAATGACGGGAAGAATGTATAATGAGAATTTGGGAAAGACTCACTTCATTCTATCTTTCGTCGGGTTCAACCTCCTTTTCTTCCCAATGTTCTACCTACAAGACATGCCCAGGCGAATCGTCACATACTCTCTGGACACGGGATGGGGACCAGCCAATTTCCTCTCAAGTGTCGGCGCCTTCATCTTCATCCCATCACAGCTACTCCTCGTCGTCAACATGATCATGACCCTGAGGGGTCCTCGTGCGCCCGCAAACCCATGGAACTCGACAGACAGAGAATGGTCCACTGGGACCACGATGCACCCTTCGACAGGTCTGGGCAACGGCTTGGGAAATGTCATTGAACACTTGTCATCAGACACAATTCCTGAAGCATCTCCTCTCAGTTCGAGGCCAATAATTCTCTGCCTCGGGCTCGCCGTAAGTGTAGCCGGGGTCGCATTCGGATGGCCCGTCATCATAGTCGGTGTCCTGATCTTCGCGTGGGGTATTGGAGGCTGGGCGTGGGATGACTATCATGGCAAGTTCACATTACCCGAGGAAGAGGAAGGTGAACGCTGGCCTTTCAGCAAGGTTTCAAAGAACAAGCTGGCCATGTGGACGTTTCTAGGATCAGAAGCTGTCCTCTTCGGAGTACTACTTGGCAGCTACGCCTTCATCAGATTGAACTTCCCCTACTGGCCTCCTCCTGGAAGTCTTCATAGCATAACCCTCGGAACGACGGACACAATTCTAATCCTGACAAGTAGCCTTGCATTGTTTCTCGGGCTTCAATCGATAAGGAACGGCAACAATGCGCGCCTCGTCGGTTGGCTTGGTGCCACGTTTGCCTTGGGAGTAGCCTCCCTAGCGATAAAGGGGAGCGAGTGGTACAACATGATAACAGGGTCACCCACTCCATTCGCTGGCCTCCCAGAAAGCACCTTCTTCGTTACTACAGGCATTCATGGAGCGCACGTTCTGGCCGGATTACTTCTAATCCTCTACGTGATGCGGAAAGCCTCCGCCGGAGGATTCTCGGCCAAGAATTATGGAACCGTTGAGAATCTCAACCTCTACTGGTCCTTCGTGAGTAGCGTCTGGCTGGTCGTATTCGCACTGTTCTATCTAATCTGATGTGAGACACATGAACAAGATAACACCGATCGCAGCCTGGTCCTACCTGGTCATCGCGACACTCTTGGAGGCCGCTCTTGCCAACAAAGGTCTATCCCTCAGCACCACCTACACGAACATCGCTATCGGCGTGCTCGCCGCCAGCCAAGTTGCAACCGTAGGTGCCATCTATCTGGGTCTAAAATACGAGCCACGGGCGGTTGTCGGCATCGCAGTAGCATCGCTCTTCTTTGCAGTCCTCGCCGTCGTACTCGCTTTAGGATCCCTTGGACACTAGGTGAACCGCATGACCGCCCCCGAGTACCAGCAGAATACCGTCGTCCTGTCTGCCCTTCTTCTAATCAGCATAACTCTCGGAGCCAGTATGTTTTACGTTCTGGTTTTTCCGGCCAGACCGAAGCCAATCTCCTGTTCGACCGCCACGTGCATAGACATTCCAACAGGAGTATCGTCAGATAGCACCCTGAACTTCTTGCCCTCAACCACAAGGATCGTCGCCGGAGGCTTTGTAGAATGGAAGAACAGAGATGACTCTCCTCACACAGCTACATCGTTGGCCACGGCCGGTTCCGTTCCGAGCGGAGCGACAAAATTCGACTCAGGCGAAGTAGACAATGGAAATACCTTCTTCGTGCAGCTCAATGTTCCTGGAAACTACTCGTATCACTGCATATTCCACCCCAACTGGATGAAAGGAACTATCATCGTAAAACCAGTTAGTTAACCGATCCTGTAATCTAGAGCCAGACCGGCTCGACTGCAAAAGATGGGCGCTAGTGAAGAGACAAACGTGGCTCTGGAAAAACAGTCTACTTGTGGCTGGTCATCCATTTCTTCTCTTCTTTGTTGGGAGTAAGTTGGCAACCAGATGACCAGAGGAATGTTCTAGCGGTCGAAGGGCCGACGTGCTGGAATCTATCTTGCACGTCCGTCTGCAATCGCTCCTCGTCCTTGGCGTAGGAGTCGATGTACTTCTTGACTGAACCGAACTCTTTCTGCAGTTTCAGGAACTCGCCAGCGTTATGAATAGTGGCTCTTATTTTCTTCTCATTACGAACGATTCCCGTGTTGCCCATCAAGGTCTTGACGTCTTTCTCATTGAACTTCGCGACTATGGGAAGGGAGAATTGCGCGAAAGCTTTCTGGAAATCAGGCCACTTATTCTCGACCACACTCCAGTTGAGGCCTGCTGTGAAAACCGACTTGGTCAATCGTTCAAAGTATTCAGCGTCATCTTTCGGTGGTTTCATGCTCCTGGGCGACATGTCGCTATCACGATGGGCTTTGCGATATTTATGCCCGGCTCTTTTCTAGGTCAAGTCAGGCTTACTTGATACGCTTGGAGCAACCTACTTGGTAGCTCTCTACTACCAGGTTTATAATCAGGGCACGCGGTTAGAACCATAGATGGTCACCACGGAAGAGGACCTCGGTCGATTCTCACAGATTGAGCAGTCTGAAGACATCGACCTCACACCGAGAGACAGCAACATCCTCCACGCAATCCAGGATGAAGGCTTGACAGTCTTCGCCTTCGATGGACTGAAGCGTTTGCTCGGGGTTCATCAGGAAATGTTGTCAAGGGTCCTCGACAGGCTGGAGGATGAAGGTCTCCTAGAGAAGGTATCTGAAGGGTACAGACTAACTGATAGGGGGAGCCACCAGGTCGCTCATCCTCTAAGTTCGACTCAACCACGGATCCCAATTGTTCAATCTCTCCTGCCGCATGACATTGATGTTCAAAGGATAATTGCCGGCCTCAAAGGTCGCTGGTTCGGCAGCCTACGCTGGCTAGGTTATTCGCAGACTGATGAGGGCTTGGTTCTGAAATGGATCACCGAAGAAGACAACATCCAGATAGATGCAAAGTTCACCGAAAATTACCTCGGTATCGACGCCAAGGTAGGAGAGGAAAAGGATGTCAGTCAAGCAGTGAAGGCCTCCCACCAGCTGATGGGCCATATCTCACGGCTCTACAGCGGACCAAGGCGTGGCCGGAACCTCTTGACACCGGTCGCGTTCTTTCCAGACATGTCTTTCGCCTAGATTGTGACCCGGCTTCAGCCTTCCCGGTCAACAAATAGCTCCACCAACCCTTACAAGGGTAAGGTGAAAAAATGAGTAAACAAACAAATTCGTCAGCGATACTTGAATCAATCTCCGATGCAATAGTCGATGTTACAGAGAAAGTCTCTCGATCCGTTGTCCGGGTAGGAGCTGGAAGATGGAGAGGCGGAACAGGAACCGTCTGGAGCAAAGACGGACACATCGTCACAAGTAACCACGTTATCGGCGACATGCGCGAAGTCGAAGTAGGCTTCAGCGACGGAACCAAGCACACGGCCAAAGTTGTGGGACGAGACCCATTCTCGGACATTGCACTATTGAAAATCGATTCGAACAATCTCACACCAGTTGAACCTGGAAACTCTGACAATCTCAAAGTAGGACAATTCGTCCTCGCGGTAAGCAACCCCTTCGGCAGACAACCAAGCGCCACATCGGGAATTGTAACAAATCCAGCGTACAGCGTACGCGGATGGTGGGGATCGACAATGGACAAGGTCGTCGTCACAGACGCACGCCTCAACCCAGGATACTCCGGCGGACCACTCGTGGACGCGAGGGGCAGAATGATCGGGATCAACGCTGCATACGCCAACAACCGCGGAATCTCAGTACCAGTCAACACAGTCAAGGGCGTCGTCGACAAGCTAATGCACGATGGAAAGATTAAACGCGCGTACATGGGCATCACAGCAGACAGCATCAACCTCCCTGACAATCTATCCAAGCAAGCCGGTATCGGCCAGGATGCTGGACTGATCGTCTACGGCGTGGACCAGGATAGTGCCGCGAAGAAAGCAGGCCTAGCAATAGGCGATGTCATCGTGAAACTCGACGGGAAACCGGTTGAGAGCCTCATCGACCTTCGCGGACTACTAGACGACAAAGCCATCGGAAGACACGTCAACATATCAGTTCTACGCGGAGAGAAACTGACGCAGCTGACGATAACACCAACAGAAGCAGAAGAATAAACAAACCCCAAAAACAGCGACTCTGGCCGCAAAAGCCAGGGTCAAACCCTTTTTTCTGTGAGTATCCCATTTTTCGGACGAGTCCGAAAGACTTTGCGCGAAAGATGAGATGCGTCCTAAG
Source organism: Candidatus Bathyarchaeota archaeon (assembly GCA_005888745.1). GTDB lineage: Archaea > Thermoproteota > Bathyarchaeia > 40CM-2-53-6 > 40CM-2-53-6 > 40CM-2-53-6. The sequence goes on from VBBS01000031.1 coordinate 12,234, forward strand.
ATTCGAGGTCAAAGGCTTAGGTCGTCGGACTTGCGGCCCTTGTAGGGAACACGGCATTTAGCGCCTCAAGGGGAGATGATCTGTCGCATAAATGTCTGAGCGACTAGGGTCAGTTCAAAGATGGATCGCCGAAATCGCGGCATTCTCCAATACTCAATTATTACAACCCTCAATGAATTTGATCAAAGTGCCCATGACTCTTCAGCAGGGGGGAAGCTCCAAATTTGGATGTGTTCTGCTTCCGCTGTCTATGTCTACGCCTTGCTGGGTAAATGCCCACAGAAGGGTGGTGTAATGCCGCTCATACGTGATCATAAGCGGATAAGTTGCGTTCACAGGAGGGAAGGAAACGATGAGTATGAGATAACCGGTTGCATGTGCGGGAATCAGCGATTCTGCCTGTGCCCGAATCAAGGGGGCACCGGTATAGTTGTAAGTGGTTTTCCATACGACATATACAGGAGCATTTGTCGGGTTTGTTAGACCAAGAGTTTCGTTAAGTCCCTGCGGGCTCGGCGGAAACGTTGCGCAAGTCAGCTCAAGACTTGCGACAGTTTCATTCGCGTACCCCCAAAGCCCGCTTATCGCTCCTAGAAGAACAATAGCGAGGATTATGATCAATGTAACATGTTGCGTAAAGACCCTAACGGTCTGTCCGTAGAGGTGCGGCAAACTTCCTCCAGACTTTGGCGCGATCCAAGAGACAACGACTAGGGCCGCTCCCGCCGTGACGGGGATTAGGACTAGAGTGACGGCTAGGGGCAGTTGAGTGGGAAGAACTGTAAACAGAAATAGTCCGGTCGCCGTTGCGAGAAGAGGTACGGAGACTAGATAGCCCTTGACGGTTATGGGGTAGAGTAGAGTGCCCAGAACGGCTACCAATCCGGCAAGGGTCATCATGTTAATAGTCGAATAATAGTTGAAGGCCTGCTTTCCCGAGCAGAAAACTGGAAGGAAAGGAGGGACATTCAGGCAAGGGTCTGGGGGGGCAAGCAGATAGTGGAAAACGGTAATCGCTATAGGTAGTAAAAGCAACAGAAATGCGCCGAGGGAGAGAAGTAGGAAGGCAACTCGTTCTAAGAAGGATATCTCGGAAAAGCGCGTTACCGTGAGGAGAAAACTGAAGAGAATGGCTAGACTGGCGAGACCGAGAACAACGTATGGGGATGACGGCGTTATAGCAATGACGAGGAGCGTGCCAGCTATCGTTATGAGGAGGAAGAAAATGCTCGCGGGGGGTAAGCTCGCGATAGTCCGGAACATCGCGCCGCGTTCTGACCCAGAAGAACACATCTTTACTTCATCAACATCGTCGGAATGTTCAAAGCTATTAGTTTAGCCTGTGACAAACAAGCTCTATGCACTTTGGGAAGGTCGTTTGACCATCGCCCAAGGGCAAACGCAAAATGCGTGTGAGGAATCGTGTCCAGCCAGAGTCTCTAGTAAACGTTGATAGGAAAGCAGCGTTCATTATAGGTCAAGAATGTCATCCGAATCCGGTACTAGCCCGAAGCAGCCTCCGTCATCATTAGATCTTACGAGCATGACTCCGATGGAGTTCACAGTAATTGCTGAGCCTTGGACAAAGTACAAACTGGAGGATCAGACCAAGCTCTTCGTGAAGCTTGTAGTTGTCAAAGTGGTGAGAGGACTGAATGAGCAGGGACAACCTTCCTACAATATGAACGCACAGAACATTATTGCGACTCATGGCGCTCCAAATCTTAGAGGCCCGCCCTCGACGACTCAGCTTAACCTGGCGGACCCGTCAAGTTACAAGGTCGTTGCAAGCCTGGATTTTGATCGGATGGGCGAGGAGAAGTGGAACGAGTATCACCTTACCGACGGAACCGTGTTGAAAGCGAGGCTCGAACTGTCCAACGTGTCTAGAATAGACAAGTATCAAGGCGATGGCGACCCAGTGTATCTAGTGAATACGAGTCAGCCACTCGTCAGGTTCAAAGTTTCTGAACAGGTTCTGAAATCAGTTAGAGTCCCCGTTCGGCAGCCTGATGTCAAGGCACCTTATGGCTAGACCTCTCCTCTCTTAGATAATCAACCCCGGTTTACGGAATCTAGCTGCTGACAGGAAATTGGTCCACACCACTTTGTTTGGTCTAGGACCCTATCGCAGCTTTGATCTTTCTGCCTATCTGCTCTAGGTCGGTTTCGCTAGCCATCTTTCGTTCAGGGAAACCACCGGGCAGCTCGTGAATGTAGCGTGGGATAACGTGAACGTGCATGTGGAATACCTCTTGGGACGCAGCTCGACCGTTTGACTGGCCAATATTGATCCCGTCGGCTTTAGAGGCTTTCATCACTCCTCTCATGACCTTGGCCACGGAAACGAAGACCCTCCCCACTTCTTCGGGCGGCATCTCAACCATGCTTGGATAGTGTTTCTTCGGGACCACCAGTGTATGTCCGGGATTCAGAGGGTGGATGTCGAGGAATGCGAGAGAATGTTCGTCCTCGAAAACAGTTACGGCTCCCGCTTTTTTCGAGACGATCTTGCAGAAGATGCAGTCTTCATTCATGTGTCCATTCCTCTTCCTTGACCTTGTCTCGCTGGTTTGCCAACCTGGCAAGATCGAAAAGGAGGCTTGATAACCGGTTCACGTATGGAATCGCGTCCGGATTAATCGCCTCTACCTTGGCGAGTGCTGCAACCCGTCTCTCGGCCCTCCGACAGACGGCTCTCGCGACGTGAAGCTGAGCCGCGGCAACGCTTCCAGTTGGAAGGATGAATCTCCGCAAAGGCTTCAGTCCAGTGTGAATCGAATCAATTGTTCTTTCCAAATTGTCAACATGGGTTTTGCCGATGCGTGGAACGTTGGCGCTGACAAGTTCTGAGGCAAGGTCTCCGCCTAACGTGAAGAGATCCTCTTGCACGTTTTTGAGAATCTTCTTGGTTTTCGCATCCTTTACGATCGCGCTTGCCAATCCTATCTGCGAGTTCAGCTCGTCAATTGCTCCGTACGCTTCTACTCTCGGGTTCTCTTTTCCCACCCGGGTCCCGCCGTAGAGACCAGTCTCGCCTCTGTCGCCTGTTCGCGTGTATCCTTTCGTCAAGCCTGGGAATTCACGTACCGATCCAGAATGGATTGTTGCTTATAGTAGCTTAGCAAACGGCTCGCATTCGCCCAATTTCGATAGGGAATTAGCAGTCTCTTTCGCGCCTCCGAGAGAGCATCCTCAAGCGTTGTAAACCGGAACGGGTCTCCTGCAAGCGCTCTTCTAGCGAGCTCCCTGAACCTCCAGACTCCAAGTGGAACCCATTCCTTTGTGACTTCGAGGAAGACGATTGCTCCAGCTTGTCGTCGAACCTTGTTCAGATATTCCAGGACGGGGAGCCGTGAGGCATGATAGGCGCCGGCGATATTGGTCGGATAGTCTTTCCTTCCCTTGTTGACTTCGTAATCGCCGAAAACCTCTGGCCTCGGCCCTGTCAACCAGCCTTCAAGGGCTTCGAACATCCAGCTAGTAGGGAGCAGAAGGACGTGTACGTTGTTGCCGACAGCGCGGGCGCTGAACAAGCGGAACTCGTCCAGCCGAGGATGATCTAGGACCCTTCGCCGGAGGTCTTTCGATAGGATATCGTCAATCGCAGTAATGCTCCATTCTGTCGGGACCAGCCTGCGCTTTCGGCTAGCTCCAAGGAGACCGATGGAGAACATTCTGACAATGTGCTGCTGTGAAATTCCGTTCTGGTAGAGAGATTGGGCTCCTTCGTTGGCGGGAAGGTCAGTGTCGGACACGACTCTGTCGATTTGTCGTGGGACATCTGGGTTGCTGGCGAGGCTGAGCCGTTCTACAACTCCCGATGGCCCGTGAGGCGAGCTTCTTGTTAGTAGGTTGATTTTCACGTACGGTTTCTTCTTCAAGACCAGCTCGGTGTCAGTTGGGGTCTCTGACATCACGATCTCCTGGACAAGTGACAATGTCTTGTCCGGGTTTCTTGCGTCCTGGACCTTCACCGTGGACTTTCCCCGAACCAGACCAAACCGATATCGTATCAGCTCGTCTATCGACTTGTCAAGCCAACGGTCCGGAGCATCGAGCAAGGACGGGTCCGGCTCCTGCAACACAGGGACCAGAGGACCTGCTAAGAGGTTAGGATAACCGTAGCTACCTAGAAAGACTCCAGGGGGAGAAGGTCCGAAAAACTCGGTCTTCCCAACCACTTTCTCGATATCAACGAGACTCTTCGCCCTAAGAAAGACTGGACAACGGGAAGAATTCTGGACACAAACCAGCCGATTGCCCTTGCAGATCTCACACGATACCTCGTGACTCTGCTCGCTCCGTGCAGGTCGGTAGAGTGTCTCCTGCAAACCTATGGCCTGCCGGGTAAGGAAAGCAATTTCAAGTCGGAAAGATCAATCTATTCCTAGCGAGGTCGAGTTCAAATCCGTTTCCCGCTGATCTCCTGGTGAAAGCAACGATCAAGGAAGCTCTCCTCTACCAGCCACTGGCCGATTCAAGGGTCCGATGCACAGCATGCGCTCGATACTGCAACATTCCAGAGGGAAAGGTCGGCTTTTGCGGGGTCCGACAAAACATCGGAGGGAAACTCCAGCTCCTAGTCTATGGAAAAGTGATCACAGGGCACATCGATCCAATCGAGAAGAAACCAGTCGTCCACTACATGCCAGGGTCGAAAATCTTCTCTATCGCAACGACTGGGTGCTCGTGGATTTGCTCGTATTGCCAAAATCATGACATAAGTCAGCGGAGGAAGGTGGAGGGAACAGACTTGATGCCTCCGGATGTAGTGAGCTTGGCGCTAAGCCATGGTTGTCAGGGCATTGCGTATACCTATAATCAGCCCACGATTTTCATGGAGTTCGCCCGCGACATCGGAGTCGAGGCGCGTAAGAACGGGCTCATCAACATATTCGTCTCCAATGGATTCGATACCCCTGACACTGTAGCGATGATGGATGATTTTCTAGACTGTATAACAGTTGATTTCAAAGGAAGTGGGGAGACAAACTTCGTCAGAAAATATATTGGAATACCGGACGCGCAGCCAATCTTCCAGACAATACAAGAGATTAGGGACAGGGGAAAGACCCACATCGAGATTACGGACCTGATCATCCCGGAGATAGGAGATAATCTCGACGAAGCGCGAAAACTGAGCCGTTGGCTCTGCGATAACCTGGGGCCAGATGTGCCGGTCCACTTCCTCCGATTCCATCCCGACTACAAGCTCATGCATCTACCCAGCACGCCGGTGAAAACTCTGGAAGAACACTGCAGAGTAGCCAGAGAAGAGGGACTGCGATACGTCTACGTCGGGAATGTTACGGGACATCCGTGGGAACATACCTACTGTCCAGAATGCAAGAACATAGCGATCAAACGATACGGGTTCGACATTACTGGATGGAATCTAGATGACAAGAACAGATGCACGAGTTGCGGATACCAGCTACCGATATTTGGCCAGCTCAGCTCCTCAGTCAGCGAAGATCGATTCTTACCCGTTGTCAACTAACTGCTGCTGAGGCTTTCTAGTTCCAATTCCGGATATTTATTCCGGTTCAACTCGTGGTTAGTTGCTGAGAGCAGAATGTGGACCAGTTCATCAGGGGGAACCCTTCTGACTCCCTTCAAATGGTGGAGCAGAAGTTCTACCCGGCCGGGTTGGAACGTTAGCCTTGCCAAGTACTGGTCCTGATGGACCTTGTGTCTCTTACCATCATCGACAATGTAGTGAAGGTGAAAGACCAGGTCCAACGTTCTGAACGTTCCTTTCTCCTCTATTCGTTGAATCACTCTCTCTGCTTCCTTGTCGTCAAGAATGTCAAATCCGTCCTTATTCCCCACTCCGAACTTGAACACGACGCTTCCGGATTGGTACCCGGGAGTATCTGCGACGGTGATGTCTATAGGTTTTTTCTCTTGAGCAAGCGATTGGAGGCCTGCGAAGATCGCCTTTTGCAAACTTTCAGTGTTGATATCGTAAAGCCATGAAGCCCGGGCATGGTAAACGGTCGGGAAACGTTCCAGTGTCCCAAGCCAAGGGTCATCGTCTAGACTCTCGTTCAAGATGAGTCCGCCTAATACCGTGGGGTCACTATGAGGATTTGTTCACAATTAACCGTTCTATCCGAAGACAGGTTCGTGAGAGCGGTCTTCGGTAAGGTAAAAGAGCCTCGACCCGCCCTAGTGACCAAGATGTCTTTTGTCAACAAAGAATGAAGATCTTGAGTTTCGGGACATACTGAAGCACCTTGATCGAGAATCCGCCCATTTTGTCATCCGGCTAGAGACGCATCATTCCGGACGGCTCGTGACCGTTATCCAGCCCCACGATCTGATCAGGGACAGTTTTGACATGCCCGGACTGGCGCACCGGCTGAAGCAGAGCCTTGGAACAAGCGGCGACATAGAAAACGGCCGCATCATCCTCCACGGAGACCATCGAGAACAAGCCAAGAACGAACTTGTGAAGCTAGGAGTCTCCCCCGACAACGTCGAAATGATCTAGATAACAAAACTCTATCGTGTGCCTGGATGGGCGATTGGGATCTTCCAGCCCCTCCAAACGCTAACCATTCGAAGAACGAACGTTGCCAGGGCAGCTATGATCTCAGCTGATGGTCCGAGCGCTTGGGCTTGATCGGCCAGGGCGACTATGATCGCGCCTAGCAGGGATGCGACAGCGTATATCTCACTCCTCAGCACCAACGGCACTTCTGCCGCCAGTACGTCCCTCAGCGCTCCACCGCCAATACCTGTGAGCATGCCTAGCAACACGGCGGGCACTGGGCTCAGAGCAGCTGCGAGAGCTATGGTAGTACCAGTGACTGTGAAGATAGCTAGGCCTGCTGCATCGAATGCGGTAACGAACCGGCTCCATCGCACGATCTGGCGGAAGTCAAAGAAGACTAAGAGCCCCGCGACCCCGGCGGCCGCGAGATAGCGCCAGTCAACCAGTGTCGTTGGGGGAGTTCGTCCGAGGATCAGGTCCCGCATTATTCCACCGCCAAGCCCGGTTGCTACCGATAACACTAGGACCCCGAACAGGTCCATTTTCTTCCGAACTGCAAGTATTCCACCAGTCAAGCCGAACGCGAAAGTTCCTATGAGGTTGAGTATCAGCGTCTCGTCCATTTCATCTGACCCCTTCAGGATGCCCAATGTTCAGCAGTATCACATAACATGAACAGGATTCATCATCATGACAAGGGGTCAAGCGGTGGAGAATCAGACTGAGGGGAGAATGGTATCGGTCGCGAAGTTTCCGCAGAACCATTACAGAAGCTTGTGGACGACTCGGAGGCAGGCGTTCATCACGTAAGGAATCTTGTTCTTTGAGAGCATTTTCTTCGCTTCCTCGTTTTCGAGTCCGAGTTGTGCCCAGAACGCGAAGGGTCTACCATACTTCATTCGCATCTCTATGACCTGCTGTGCAACCTGCGGTAGTTCTTCGCTGGGACGGAAGACGTCCACGATATCGACCTTTTTCGCCAGTTCCGGCGGCAGGTCGATGAGGCTCTTGTGGGCTTTCTCGCCTAGAATCTCATCAGCTGTAGGATTCACTGGGATGATCGTGTAACCATGTTCTTTCATGTACGCAGGTACCGTGTATGCTTCCTTCTCAGGGTTCTTCGAAGCGCCCACTACAGCGATTACGTCGTATTTTTTCAGGATTTCTCTTGGAGATATGGTCGTGCTGGGACTGCGGGTTTGGGACGTTATGCTTGCCTCTACTTTAGCCTGTTGTCCGGTGGCTAAAAAGATGCTTCGGGGGAGAGCTAGCTCTGAGGTCGAATATTCTTGAACTGAGTATAAAACAGCGTGATGGATATCACGTAGAATACAGTGGCTAAGTAGAAGGGAATATCGAATCTCCCTGTTGCTAGTATCAGACCGCCAATCACGGTGGTTATGCTGTTGGGAATTCTCCAAACGACAGTGTTGATAGAACTCGCTAGTCCTCTCTCCTCCTGGGACATGACCCCCATCAGATAGGAATCACCTAGCGGTCCTGCCATGTTCATCAAAGCCGCTCGAATGATGTAGAGACCGCCGGCCAGTCTAACGTCCGGGACGAGCGCTAGACTCAGCATGAAGACTGTCGAGAATCCTTGCGTAGCAACGATCGCTTTGACTAATCCAAACCGGCCAGAGATTCTAGGACTCGCTACAGCAGCGAGCGCTATTGTCAAGTTGGACAGTGAGAGCAGGGGTCCGCTAAACGTGTCCGGGGTTCCGAACTTGAGGAAAAGCCAAGTCGGAATCAGTGGAATAATGAACCCTGCTCCGAGTCCGATGAGGCTGTTGATCCCGGAAAACTTGAGGAGAGTCGGGAAATTCTTGCCTCTTATCAGTTTTTTCGGATTCAGTGTTTCTTTGTAGCCCTTGAGGATACGAAACAGCCAAACCGGCGTTATGGCTGAGACCAGTCCCATTAACACAAGTAGGTCTTGATGTATGATGATGGAGCTGAGTCCTGTCAGAGATTGGAGCGTCGGAATCAGTGTTGGCAAGAGGAACCCGAACGCTATGGATCCGTTACCAATGATGAATGAGAGAGAGAAAGATGCGTCCCGGTTATCCAGGCTCGTCTGGTCAGCGATTATCGCGTTCCACGTTGAGAGCGCGGCGGACTCGGCTATTCCAAGAATTATCGCTGCCACGACTAGGACGACTACATTTATCGTGAGGGCGATTAGGATGATGGGAATAGGAACCAAAGAGGTCCCGATCAGGAGTAGTTTCTTTCGACCTCTTCTGTCGGAGAGTATTCCGAGGGGTATTGAGAGGAGAACCATTGCGCCCTCCAGCCCAAGGAGGAGTCCGACGACGCCGGCGCTGATCCCTAGTTCGGGGAAAAATGCGGTTAGGTAGACTAGGAGGTAACCTATCGCAACATTGTTGAAGACAAGGGCGATGATGAGCCACTTTAGTTTTCTAGGAATCTTGGAGAAGAATCCACGTTTCTCTTGGACCTCGTGATTCATCTCGGCTCTCCGGCAGTGGCCGGCATGAATCGGGGTTATTTAATCGGAGCCGGGCTAACGTGTCCAGAAGTCAGAGTTCGTGGGCTGTGAGCTTGCCTTTTCAAAAAGAGTTGTGACAGCGTAGCGGAACCAAGGGCGGCCGCAAGAGCGAAGAGAATGACTGACTGGAGTTGAGTGGCGTCTGCGATTGCTCCTCCGATCAATGGGCCGAGGCCGCCTCCGAGACTAATCGCCGACTCCAAGATTCCCAATCCCTTTCCTCTATCAGCGATCGACGTATAGTCTGAAATGAGGGCTGCGGCTGAGGCCTGGATTAACGGATAGATCGGAAGAGTCCACAAAATAGTCACCACAACAGTGTTAGTGACAAAATAGATCGTCGCAAAATAGGTTGCATACCCGACCGCTCCCAATACGAACATGGGTTTCCTGCCAATCCTGTCATCCAGCGGACCTACAATCCGAAACGCAATCGCTCCGAAGACCGTCGTCGCGGTGGCGGCGAGACCCGCCATCAACCTGGACCCGTTGAGGGAGTCGACAAGGTAGATTGTGAAGAAACTGTTGAAGGAAGAGGATGAGATGAGCGCGAGGATTGATATGCCGCAGAGGATCAGCACATTTCGTTGCTTGAGAAGACTCCAATATCCCTCTGGTCGGATCAAGGACTTCGCGATAGTAAGACCTTGTTTGGTTAGGAACGAAACGACTAGGATTCCTGCGTAGCCATAGAGTGCTCCCAGGACATAGAGGTAGATTGGGTCGAGGAATTGGAAAAGTACTCCTCCCATGAGAGTTGCTGATGCATAACCTAGTGAGGCTGCTGTCCAGAATTCTCCTATAGCCCGGCCGTACTGGGCGGATTTGTCAGTCGCCAATGCGGCAAAGATCGGGATGAAGCTTGAGGAGAAGAGGCCCATCAGTGCAACCACGAACACGAACTGTGCAGGGTCTCTCAGAAACGGGAAGAGAGTGAATCCAACACCTTGGACCAGGAACGACAAGGCGAGAATCCTCGTCCCCTTTCCAGTCCTGTCCAGAATACCTCCCCAGACAGGAGAGAGGACGATGGTCTCGGTCGCGGGAAGAAAGGAGACCAGGGAAATTAGCGAGAAGGATGCTCCTAGCGATCGAAGCTGGATTGGCAGAAAGGCCCAGATTATCCCTGTCGGGCCGAACGCTAGGGCGGTTGATAATTTAACAGCGATTCGCTGGTCCGTAACTACCCGCCCACGAGATGGCGAAGAAGAATATCTAAGAGATTATTTTGAAGGTGTCGCCTGGATGAGACGTCTGATCTCTTCGCTTATCCTGCGACGCTCATTATCATCCATCGCCATCATCCATTCTAGCTTGAGCTTGAACACACGATCCTCAATGCTAACGTTCTCCTTCTGCACCGTGTTTACCATGCTTGTCGACGCCATCGTCCGGTATCATGCTCATTCTCGATCGTGGGAATATAACAAGTTCTGAACCTATAACCAGGCTATAGGCCCACAAGTCCCCCAATCACAAACCCGACAATCGCCAAGACACCAAACGCTAGGTGCAGAATTATCGTGTTAGCATTAGCAGGTATTATCGCATGCGGATCTTTGTAGTTAGCCCTCAATATCCTGACCGCTTTCAGCGCAAACGGGAGACTGAACAGGGCAATGAGCGTTGTATAGCTCGTGATCGGGAATGACCCGAAGATCTTCAGAACTGCATAAAGGAGAACTAGAAAGTAGGATGTTGCCAATAATCCAACGTAGACAGCAACTGACCGGAGGTAGCCTAGCCTCAAAACCAGGGTCTTCTTTCCAACCGCTTTGTCCGCGTCCATGTCAGGAAACTCGTTGATCCACAACACCGCTGCAATAAGCAGCCCGACCGGGATTGACGCAAGTAGCGGGACGGTCGCGGATGCGAGGGATCCGGTTTGAACGTAGAATGCGCCCAAAGTCATAACGGGTCCGAAATTCAATCCAACAAGAAACTCTCCAACTCCACGGTAAGCCAGTTTGAAAGGAGGCCCCACGTAGAAGTAGGTGGACACGACACCTATCAGTCCGAACCAGAACAACTGGTACAATCCGAGGGCGAAAATGAAGTAGAATCCTATGAGGGACCCGAGGATCAGACAAGAAGTTGAAACGATCAAATGGGTTGATGGCTTGATCAGGTCGGCTGTCAATATTCGTCCGCCGCCAGCGAACGGATTCTGGTGTCTAACTTGAAGATCGTTTCCGCTCTTGAAATCAAAATAGTCATTGAACATGTTACTGGCGATCTGAATTAGACTGGCACCCAGCAACGTCAGCAGGAAAGTGGGCCAGGAGAATTTGCCTACTATCTCCCATGCAACGACGCCGCCGAGTATGACGGGCACGAAGGTCGCCTGTAAGAATGGGACCCGCATCGCCTTGAGCCACAATCCGATAAAAGGCGACTTCTTCGCATTGACGCTTGGGCTCGAGGACATACCTGGCTATCTCCCTGTTTCGAAAAAAGCCGGTTCGCCGGAGGTGATATAAGGCGGTTCTGTCAAATCTTCGATTGTTCGATGACTTGGCTTGCTCTCATCGACTCCGGGGATTACCGTCGTCGGGTTCCCCTTCATTGCTTCACCTGAGAGCCCTTGCGCCTCAGAAGCACGTAGCCCCGTCTTGGCAGTGAACGGTCGAACCTCAACCGCCCCCTCACGCCCGTAGCGTGGTAGCTTGGCCGATTGCAGGGCAGGGATTTTACGGTGGCCAACCAACCGGCTAACCCAGTTCAGACCCGTCACATGGTCGGAGTCACTCCCCTCATCCCATGATGATAGGCTCATACGACGACCGCCTATCATGTAACGAGTCATACCAAGAACATAACGATTGGAGAAGACCGATGCTACCACCAAACGGCAACCGACGAGTTGACAGTGCCTATAAGGCTAATTCCCCAGGTTTATTGAGCTGAGAGGCAAAAGGCTAAAGCGTGTTCACAAGTCCACGATAGGCTCCCAAACGTCGTGAAGAATTTGGCCGAAAACTGGGACGTAGTAGTTGTTGGTGCTGGCATAGCGGGCTGTATGACAGCCGGCACAATAGCCCTGAAGGGCAAAGGAAACGTAAGCGTTCTCCTTATGGATCGAAACCCGCCTACAGAAGCGGGGAAGAAAACGGTTCTGGGCTGGGTCTGCGGCGACGCAGTCGGCGAGCACCACATCAAGTACATTCACGAACACATCGGCACTACCTACGGCAAGCCCGAGATGGAAAACCGGGTAACCGCAGTCTACGTCTACTCCCCAGACATGAAAGTAAGGGTCCCATTCGAGGGACCCGGATACGTTCTAGACAGGCCAAAGTTCGCGAAACGCCTACTCGACGATGCTCTGAAAGCTGGCGTCGAATTTCGTGGCAACGTCCAGGCAACCGAGCTAATCCAGGATAACGGAACAATCGTCGGGTTACACGGTCAGACGGTTGGACCAGGCGTCAACCAGCCGTTCGAAATCCGCTCCAAACTCATCATCGACACCTCCGGAATGTCCACCAAGCTGCGTCGGAATCTTCCGATTCCAAGTCATATCGAGAAGGAGATCAACAAGGACGATGTGGAGCCGACAGCGCGCCTCAACGCGAAACTACGGGACGGAGTTGAAGTGGAACCGTTCCATTGCGACATATACCTCGACGCTGAAAAAGCCCCTGGCGGCTATCTCTGGCTCTTTCCAAAATCCGAAGACAAGGTCAACATTGGCCTAGGCATCCAGCAGAAGAGAAGCTCGAAACCGCTAAGCGCGCTCCTGAAGGACTGGCTGGCATCAGATGACCGGTTCAAGGATATCCAACCATTGAGCGATGACAGCAACCTAACGGGCTCCTGGCAGGTATCAGTCCGACACCAGAACGACTGTCTAGTCGCTAACGGTTACATGATCTGTGGAGACGCAGCATGGTTTCCAAACCCGATCAGCGCCGGCGGCATCGGCCCGGGATTGATTGGAGGAGTCATGGCTGGAGAAGCAGCCGTCCGGGCGATAGAGGCGAACGATTTCAGCGAGAAGCAGCTCTGGCAGTACAACCTAGACTTCGTAAACCACTACGGCAACAAAACAGCCGGGTTGGAAGTGTTCCGGATGTACCTTCAGACACTCAACAATGACCAGATCAATTACGGAATGAGACACTTCCTCTCATCAGACGAGGCCACCGAAATATCGCTCGGAGAAATGCCCCATCTCTCCGCCGCCAAGAAAATCGTCAAACTCTTCAGAGGACTGGGATCATACAAGGCCTTCAGTGGACTCGTGTTCACGATGGCTAGGATGCGAGCGCTCAACGAACTATACCAGAATTATCCAAAGGACCCGGCACAATTCGATTCTTGGAAAGCAAATGTTGACTCGATCTTAGCTCTGGGCCGAGCTCGTTTCCACTAAACCGCGAACGGTAACGTCGTCGATAAATAAGGCCGCCGGACAGGCCCACTTAGAAGCAATTGCCTTCTTCAGAAATCGGCCCATCCTTTGACTCAAGACCACTAGACGATCAGACACTCGTAATGAACATGCTATCCTCCGAGAACGACGCGATCTACAGCTTCCAGGGAATGAAGAGAAGACTTGGACTACACCAAGAGAAGCTTACACGGATCCTCAAACGACTCGAGGACGACCATCTTGTCCTAAAGACGGACGAAGGGTACAAGGTCCTGCACCATCCTCGAAGGACGACACGCCACCTTGACGAGGGAGAGCCCGTTATTCGCGGCCAGCTCCCGCGAGGAATCGACCCCAGCATCCTCACCTCCAAACTCAAAGGCCGGTGGTTCAAGAACTTCCGCTGGCTAGGATACTCCACCCACCCATCAGGCCAATCGCTCTACTGGATCACCGAGGACGGAAGATTCCAACTAGTAGTACGGCTTGCCCCCGCGGAGATTCTGGTATGGAGCCAACCAACAAACGAGCTTGAAGAGCATTCCTCGATAGCGGCGGGATACGAACTCTTCGACAGAATCAGCCGTATTCTTCCCGAAACCGAAGACAACAGCTAGTTCTAGCCTTATCCGTTGACTGGATACCCCCCTCCCCAGTCAATATCCCACACCCTCACTTGGTATAGGTAGAGAAACATGAGAAAAAGAACCTCCATAACAGTGCGATACAGCTCAGGAATCTTTCGGCAGGACTGGCAGCCAATGGAGCGACATCCCAGACCCTTAAAGCGCAGAAATCCCAACGAGATGGGCAAAGCGCCGGACAGAGTGCTCAACGCACCTTCACTTGCCTGATTCGATACAGATTCGGAGACTGCGATTTTTCGACCCGTCGAGGACCCAACCTACCGCTTAAACTATCGTTTTCCTCCAGCTTAGGTGCACGGACTAATCCCAACTTGGCCTCATCGGCAAGGTATGGTTTTAGAAAGAAAGTTTACACAGTGACCTCGCCAATCTAACACCAGAGAGCATCTGGTTTAGTTGACGGTCGAAATGATTGTTGGTCGTCCTGTTCTTCTCTACGACAATGATTGTGGAATCTGCACTCGATTTGCGCACGTTGCAAGTTCTCTCTCGAGGGGTTGGGTGGACACGGTCGGATTGTTTACCGAGAGAGGGAAGAGGATAAAGTCGGAGTTCTTTCGTCCTATTGATAGACCGGATGAGATGTTTTGGCTCATATTCCGAGATACGGGTTATGGCGGTAGGAGCGGACTCTTACCCTTGGCTCGAGAGGTAATCAGAGGGAGACTGCTTTGAGCGAGCGAACGGGGGAAAGTTGCCCTAGACCGAGAAACGCAGTCCAGCGGGTTCTTGGAACCCTGCGAAGAGGAAGAGTTGTCAAGAGAAAGAGAACTGAGGTTTCCCTCTAGTTCAGTCGAAGACTCTTGTCAGCATCATATCCCAGTGATCGTCCCCAAGCTTTGATGCTATCCAAGATCTTCTTCGAGCCGAACCAACATAACGTCGTGAAGATAGCTTTGAAGGCCGGGTTCAGCTTCATGAGCGTCGGCGGCATCGAGTGTAGCTCTAGTACCGTATGTCTCCAGCTTCTGTAGATGACCCAGAACCTCGCCTCATCAATAGCCTCATCAATATTGAAGAAGCCCTTGTTCTTCAAAACACCCAGCGGGACAAAGCTGAGAGGCGTGACGGTGAAGTGTGCTCTGTTCCCGATCTCTTTTCGGAGACCATGCTCCATCTTATCGATCAACCGGACAGTCTCGATCGCATCGTCAGCGGTTTCTCCGGGCAACCCGACTATGACCGTGTAGGCTGGGAACCAATAGTTCTCGTTGAAGATTCGTGTGCCATTGTAGATCACTTCCTGCCATTCGCTAGGGCTGAACGGTTTCACCTTCAAAGGCATGTATTTGCGGATAAGCTCTGTAGACCCTGTCTCGAGTCCTGACTGAATTCCGATATACTTGTCATCCTTCGCACGGACCGTATCAGATATTTCCTTGATTAACTCTGGATCGGCTGCCGCCGGTGCTGTTGTTCCATGGGTCGGGTTCGCGTAAGTGATGCCACCCTGAGTCATTACTGTCTTGAATAGGTCAACAACCGCCTCGTGGTTGGGCATGAACCCGTTCTTGTCTTCAAGCTTGTAGAGGAAAATGTCTTCGCTGTGAATCCACACGTTCGGGTTTCCAATCTTCCTGTTAACCGCGATCTCCCTCTCAATCTTGTCGGCTGGGTAGTATTTTGCCGTGCGAAGGTTTGGCTCGCAGAACTGGCAGTTGCGGCCGCAGCCTCTCATGACTTCGACAAGCCCGTGAGTTGAAGCTCCAACGATGTCGGGGATCTGCTCTAGCTTTGGTCCACGGGGGACGTGGATGAACTCTGGTGCGCCGTTGAATTCTATGTCGTTGTAGATGTCTTGTATGACATGGTCGCACTCTCCGATCACGGTATGGTTGACGCCAAGAGCCCTGGTCTGTTCGTCCTTGGTTTCCATCTGCCAAGCGCCTGATCCACCGAGGACGAGTTTGGCCTTGGGAAACCGTTTCCTCGCTCGGTTAACCTCATAGACCAGCTCAAGGAATTTCCTCTTGGTGTACGCTGTCAATTGACCCCCGTCAGTGAACATCATGCTGACGGGTCCGAGTCCCAAAGGATCCATGGTAGATATTCCGATTATCCGGGTGTCCTCATCGACGAACTTGGATACATGCTCAGGATGGGCGACCACGACCTCCTCGGGCTTGTACGTCCTAAGAATTGACGCTTCCAGCTTTCTGAGCCCGTAGGGCGCCATCTGCGCAACTCCGTTGTTGTGTTTTACCTGCGGGGAGAGGAAGTCAAATACGATTCGGGGGACTTTTTCTGCAGGCGCGCAGCTGAAGAAAGGGAGCAGGGGTATACCCCAGTACTCGCTCATCTGGGTTGCGTCTGCCGTGAGCACTATTCTAGCCATTCATCTATACCTCAAACACACTTTGCTTTAGTTAGGATTAGGTCTCTCTTCCGACCGGTCTTCCCTAAAACAACCTGTTTTCGAAGTGCTATGTATTTTAAACTAGCGTTTCATTTCAACCGTAAAATCATCAATCGCCCTTGTTAGGATACCTTTCAGGGTAGAAAGCTATCCTTCTTTCCGATGAGACGTAGAGAGGGCCGCAACTCATCCGAGACTGTACAGAAAGTGGGTTGTTCGGCAAAAAAAAGTTTGGAGTTCAGCAGATTCTCCGCAGAACTCTCTCAATGAAGATCCAGTACCTATCCCGTTCCCTGATCGGATCTCTTCGACAGGTTCTGTCAAGTTGTCTGTTGCTCAACTTGACTGACCTCCATCGACTTTGAGGATTAGGGTCACACCATTCGGTTCCCGTTCCTCTACCATTGCTTCACTTGGAGGCCCCTTCACCCTGAACCTCAGGGCTGCGGATAGAACGTTGCGGGCCGCGTTCACATCACGGTCTATGCACCCGCAACGGGGACATTCAACTATTCGGCTCTCCTTGGCGAACACTTGGTCACCGCACTTCGAGCACTTTGAAGATGTCCCTCGCGGACTGACATAATGGACTGGGAGGCCCTCCCATCTTGCTTTGTAGGATAGTTGGCGCTGGAATTCGTAGAAGCTACATGCGTTCATGCGAAATCGGTAGTGTTTGTTCTGGCTATTGCCCCTGCGGTAGAGCTTCCGGATGCCTTTGATATTTTCAAGTACGATGCCCAGACTGTTCTGTTTCGCTTGGCGGACGATTGATGCGGACGCGTTGTGGAGGACGGGGTTGACCCTGTTCCGTTCTATTCTGCCATATTTTCCATAGATATATCTTCGAATACGCGCATCGTTTCTATGGAACCTGCTCTTCGTCATTCGACATAGCGCCTTGGATAAGGTTGCCTTGTCCAGGCTATGGCGGGAAGTTTTGCCCGCTGTATCTGCCATAGTCACATTGTCCAGATTACGGTCGATAGCCAACAGTCCTGTCGTCTTGACTGGCGCGATCTCCTTCGAATAGGCTATGTTCAGGCTGTCCGGGGTCAGTGTGACGGACCGGATATTTGTTCTGTCCAGAACGGAGACTGTGTGGGGGTTGACTTCTATCTTGATCTTGCTTGGGAGGTTCAGTATGCTCTTCTTCACTCTCAGCCCGTAGCATGCGGCGGTGACCAGGGAAGCTCGTCTGCAGTAGGAGATTTCAACGTGATGGTCTCGCAGGAGTTTTCTATAATTCGTCAGTATTCCGGCGGCCCTGCTTATAGCGCAGAGCTTGTAGGCAGTTGTGATCTGGTATTGTCTGAGTTTCGAATAGGAGGCTTTGCTTAGACTCTTCATCGAGCGCCTGTTCTCCTTCAGACCTATGGTTATGCACTGGTTTACTATTCCGCGGAAGGTCTCCATGAAACCCATTAGTTCGGAAGATGGCCGATAGCTCTGCTTAACCGTCTTCACAAGCATGTCTCATCCACCGAAGGAGTTGGCAATTCTCTTCGACACATGAAACGCCTTGGGCCGGGGAAGTAGAAGGCTTGGAGAGCAGGGAGAATCTGACGGGGGTCTCCATCTCTAGTGAGCGATGTCCATAAAAGAGACGATGCTTCCTTGACAGCATCATGCAAGCGACCACCAGTATCCAAGCAGGAATGCACGCTCCAGAGTTCACCTCTCTCTTGACGACAGGCGATGTAGTGAAGCTCAATGATTACAAGGGAAAGAAAGTTGTTCTTTACTTCTATCCGAAAGACGATACTCCTGGCTGTACCATCGAGGCTTGCGGTCTCAGGGATCAATACGCGAAAATTCGCGAGCTAGGGGCCGAGGTTCTGGGCGTGAGCGTTGATAATGTCTCGTCCCATCAACATTTTACGCAAAAGTTCAATCTTCCATTCCAATTGGTAGCGGATTCCGACAAGAGCATCACGAAGGCCTATGGAGTTCTGAACGAGAAATCCAACATGGCCAGACGGGTTACGTTCATCATCGACGAAAAAGGGGTCGTCGAGAGAGTATTCGATCCCGTTAAAGCTGATGCTCACACGCAGCAAGTAATCGATGCTCTATCCCAATAGCTGTTCGCGCCCTCCAAAAGACCCAACTAGCACGGCTCGTAGGAGCCCATCCACCCCTAGTCTCATCTAGGGATCTGCTTGGGAAGCTTGCTAGAAGCCATATGATGAACGCCTAGATTTTCACTAAACTGTCGTCCTGAAATAGCGTCTTCTGCTGGCCAAAGCTCTCGTAAACCTTTCGAGGTATCGAGATATCTGCGAGATACAAATCCCCTACATAAGGTGAAGCACTCGGGGAAAGGAACCCAGTCTTGGGCAGCGCCAAAGTAACAGTTGCGGTCGCCTTGATACATGGGTCATAGATCTCACCCGTCGTCGCGTTCATCCCTGAGGGAAGATCCAGAGCCAAGATTGGCCGACCAGTTCCGTTGGCATTCTTGATCATCATAGCTACCCTGTCCCGAGGATTTCCCTCCAGCCCATACCCAATGAGCCCATCGATCAGCAGATCATAATCCCTCAGAACATAGTCTGCTGATAGAATCGGGATTTCCATTTTTTCGAGGATATCCCACTGTCTGAGTGGCGCGCTCTTCATTCTATCTTTGGCTGTTCCAGCAATTACCTCGACATTGATGCCCCAATTCGCTAGGTGTCTCGCAGCAACCATCCCATCACCACCATTGTTGCCCCCTCCGACAAGACAGGCGACGCGCTTCCCGATAGTTGTCCGTGGCAACATGCGCGTGACCAATGTGGCAGTGGCTCGGCCCGCGTTTTCCATCAGCATGAGAACATCGACATGGAACTCTCGAATCGTTACGTCGTCTATCCTTCGCATCTCGTCAGCCGTAACATAGACGACTCCCGCCTTCTCTTGCACGTTCTCCCATCACTCTGTCGAGCAGATATACCCAATGTATCACGAATGAGGAATATTCAAAACTTGAACAAATAGAACGATAACAAGGTTGAGAGTTGCAGCTCCTAATTGATGATGTTCAGCTCTGGGATGGTACTGGCTCACCCGCGCAGCCCAAGATGTCCGTCGAGATTCGTGATGGGCGAATCAAATGGATAGGACCCGCATCCCAATGGCAAGGTAGCCGAACTAGTGTTCGAGTTGTTGACGGCAGAGCTCGAACATTGATTCCGGGTCTCATGGATTGTCATGTTCACTATAGCAGTCCAGGCGGGCCCGAATGGATCGCGCGATTTACTGATCCTCTTCCTGAGATATCTATGCGTGCGGTTGAACTAGCTGAGACGAGTTTACGAAGCGGGGTTACAACCGCGCGTGACGTGGGTGCGCCCGAGGGGGTCAGCATCAGGCTCGCACGAGCCGCTCGAGCAGGGGAGGTTCGCGCCCCGAACATTCGTGCTGCGGGAACTTGGATTGCCCACCGAGGCACCTACGTTTCCTTCGCAAGGCTATTCAAAGAAGCCGGCGAGCTACGAAACGCGATCAAGACAGAGATTGAGGCTGGAGCAGACCTCATCAAGGTTGCACTAGCAGGCTGGAATGAGGGCGCACGTCCACAAGACGCGCCGGATATTCCATTCGACAAGAAACTCCTCGCTGTAGCCGTCGAAGAAGCCCACAAGGCAGGATTCAAGATCGCATGCCACGCCAACGACGCCGCAAGCTGTCGAATAGCCGCCCATGCCGGTGTTGATTCGCTTGAGCACGGGATGTTTCTCGAAGCACAAGATCTTGAAGCCATGGTGAAATACAAAACGTACCTCGTCCCGACAATGTCAGTCTGGGACGCCATGCTCTACTACGCACGCGCAGTTGATTGGCCTGAAGCCCGCAGGAAGAGAGCGGAGGATCTGCGGCAAGGTTCGCGTGTAGCTGTCACGGCCGGAATCAAGGCTGGTGTGAGGATAGCATTGGGGACAGATGCTGGTGGTGGAGCTGCACGTCACGGTCGAATCGCTAGAGAAGCTGAATTGATGGTCGAGTGTGGGATGGAGCCGCGCGATGCTCTCATTGCTGCGACGTCCAGCGCAGCTGCTTTGATAGGCGAAAGCGAGCGCGGGACGATCGAGGCAGGAAAGATTGCAGACCTGGTCTTACTAGACGCGAATCCTCTGGAGAACATCGGAGCACTGCGGTTAATCGTGGACGTGTTTCAAGAAGGAAGGCGTGTAGGGTAAGTCGCTTTTTCATAGAACGTAACAGCGCTCCTAATACCGCTGCTCCCGCCTCTGAATCCTCGGAATGGGCTTAGAAGTCAGAAGTCTATGGTGGACCGGGCGGGATTTGAACCCGCGGCCTTCCGGAATCTAGACCATCAACTGGTTTGCAAACCGGACGTTCTTCGGCCTGACCACACTTGTCAGCATACCAGGCTGAACTACCGGCCCACTCGGCCGAACCCGATATTCTACCGGGTTAAAGCCTTTGACGAAGCGGCATACTTGAGTGAAACATCAGACGACCGCGAGTCAAAAAATAAGCATGCTTTTCTAGACCCTCCGGGGGTGGTCGATTTTCCCGCGCCCGGATCTTCGCGAAATCGTTCCCAATTGGATTGTGGGGCCGCCGGCGGGACTTTCCCACCTACCAGGGGTGTTTTGAACCCGCCCTAGAGACTCCATAGGCCAAGGCGTTTCGACACGTCTTTCAGGCCTCTGCGCTACCAAGCTACGCTACGGCGGCCACGCGGGAGACCGGCTGGTATGGAGGAATATGTAAGTTTGCAAACTCTCTCCGACAAAATCTTGCACTGGTCTTGGTAATGCTATCGCTTGCCCGGTCGAATCTGCCTCTGAAAAGTTACACTAATCCATCTATTTCTCCAACGGACAGAATGTGTTATTTCAATGAACATGATATTGCTCGGGTACAAAACGACCCTGGGCCCAGCGTACCCCGTAGACGATGAGCTTTAGATTTCTACAAAACGGCTATGAAATCCCTGACCATGTAACAGCCTCTCTAGATGTAGAAAATGGCAACCGCGAAAAATGAGCTCCTCCTGCTCAGGACCTTCAGGCTCGCCCTCCCTGCTGCTCTACTGGCTACCCTCCTTTGGACACTTGAATTCGGAGATTCCACGAGACAATGGATATACAACGGACTTGGCGCAAACGCCAACAACATCGTCTTCATCATCGGGCTAGTGCTCGTTGTGGGACTCTACTGGTTCATGGGCGTGTACGAGCGGAAGATCCTCTACGAGAACCGGCACACCAGACCCGCGTTCTAACCCAGCAGCAGAAACAAACCAACGCTTCCTCCTCTATTTTATTCCAGTCTCCAAATTCTTCAGGAACATTTCTTCTCTGAGAGCCAAAGCTATCTACCACGAGACCTGCCTGACAAGCGGGCTGTAGAACACGGGTTTGAAGGTTGGAGTACACGTCTCCATTTCAGGTTCCATCGACCAGGCCGTCGACCGGGCCAAGGAAGAAGGCTGCGACACCTTCCAGGTGTTCACACGAAACCCTCGCGGCTGGAAATTCGCCGACCTAGACCCTGACGAGGTCAAGAGCTTCAAGGAAAAACTAGCCCAATCCAAACTCGGACCAGTCGTCGACCACATGCCTTACCTTCCCAATCTGTCCTGTCCTGAAGACGAGCTCTACGAAAAATCCACTGCGACACTCTTGGCAGAAGTAGACCGTTGCGGTACCCTCGGGATACCTTACCTCGTCTGCCATCTTGGCAGCCACCTGGGAATGGGAAGAGACGTTGGCTTGCAAAGAATCACCGACGCCCTGAACATAGCTGTCAAACGCGTCAAGAAGGATCCCTGGATACTGTTGGAGAATATGGCAGGACAGAGGAACAGTATGGGCTCCAACTTTCCCGATATCAGAGAGATCATCGACGGAGTGAAAAAGAAGGAACGATTGGGCGTCTGTCTAGACACTTGCCTTCCTCCCGGTTCACTGGTATTAAGCAATGATGTACCTACGCCAATCGAGGAAGTAAACCCATTCGACTCGGTGGTAAGTTCAGATGGACGACCCGACCGAGTCGTAGCTATTTTGCAACGACAATATTCCGGGAATCTTATCTCAATCAAGCCCGAAGGATTGCCTTGGATTCAAGCGACTTCGGAGCATCCTGTTCTCTGTCTCAGACCAAATGGCTGGCGATCCTTGGACTCGGCACCATGGAGAATCAGGCTGGTCAGTCAACCGACATGGGTCCATGTCAAGGAATTGAGGCCAGGTTGTTTTGTAGTCATGCCGAAACTCGCATCCGATTACACCACGCATGTAGACTTTCGTCGATACATCGGGGCGGCGACTCGGCGATTCAGCTTTCCTTCGGTTTTGCCAATCACCGGTGCTTTTGCTGAACTATTGGGACTCTACCTAGCCGAAGGCTTCACTTTCATGGGGCACAATGAAAGGGGAGACATTGGAAAAGTGTACTTTGCATTTGGTCCGCACGAGACCACTCTCATAGAGCGGGTCGAGAATCTCGTTGAAGAACTATTTTCCCTGAAAACTTGGATCGACGACAGCGGAACCGCAACGAAAGTATGCCTCGGCTCAAACATCTTGACCCGCTTCTTCAGGGACACCTTCGGGACCAAGGCTGCGACTAAGAAAATTCCGCTCCTTATAATGAGAGCACCTCCGGACTGCATCAAAGCTTTCCTCCACGGCTATCTGCTGGGCGATGGGTGTAAGGACCGGAGAGGAGTACGATACACTACCAGCTCAAGGACCGTCGCATACCAGTTGATACATCTCCTGGCGAAAATCGACGTTCGTGGAACTATCTCTAAGCATAGACCTACTCAGAGCTCAATTGGAGGAAGGATTTTGACGTCTCTCGGATGGTATACAGTCCACGTGGCGAGCCACGAGGCGCGGAAACTGGGATTTGTATATGAATTTCCCACAGCCGCCCCACGTCGAATCATAAGAGACTCGAGACACTTTTACGTACCTGTGAGAGAAGTGAGGGTTGAAACGTATCAAGGTATCGTCCACAATCTAACAACCGAAAATGGAACATTCACCGCTCCTTTCGTTGTAACGCACAACTGCCACGCCTACGCCGCGGGTATGGATCTTCATACCGAGAAGGGCGTGGGTCAGACTCTAGCGAGTTTCGACAAAGATATTGGTTTTGACAGGTTGAAAGTGGTTCATCTGAACGATTCCCGCGGGGGACAAGGGTCCGGACTTGATCGCCACGAGCATATTGGTATGGGCTACATCGGGGCAAAGGGGTTCAAGGCAATTCTGCATCACCAAGTCATCCGAGAACTGCCCTGGATTTTGGAAACGCCTGAGGATGAGAGGCGTGGTGATAAGGGCAACTTGGAAGCGGTTCGCAAGATAGCAAAATGAAAACGCCAGTTGATTTACAATCAGCCGGCGCGATTCACCGCATCATCCAAGACGCTGCGGGAGCAGTCGACCGGGCGCGAAAGGATGATCCCACGGCTTTGCAGGAGATTAGCGATTCGACTGACGGTGATCCGTTCAGGGTCTTGATCGCGACCGTGCTGTCTCATCGAACCAAGGATCCTGTTACAGCTCTCGCTTCCTCCAGGCTCTTTGCCCGGTTTCCCAATGTCAAGAGCCTGGCCGCTGCAAACACCAGGACTGTCGCGCGACTCATCAAGCCAGTAGGCTTCTACAATACTAAGGCTCGGACTGTCAAGAAGATCTCTAGGATCTTGCTCGACAAGTATGCTGGCAAGGTTCCTGAGAATATGGATCAATTGCTTGAGCTCCCCTCTGTTGGGCGTAAGACTGCTAACTGCGTCTTTGTCTACGGGTTCAAGACACCCGCAATTCCTGTCGATACTCACGTTCATCGAATCTTCAACCGGATTGGAGTAGTTGGGACCAAAACGCCAGAGGATACCGAGAAGGAACTTACTCGGCTAGCGAATCGGAAAGACTGGCTGCCGCTCAACGAGGTCTTCGTAAAATTCGGCCAACTCGTCTGCAAGCCGATAGGGCCCCATTGTGCGGGCTGTCCCCTAAACGACAGGTGCAAGTATTACAAGACTGACTATCTTCCTCACCTCAGGAAAAAACTGCGACAAAACTAAAGTAGCACTTCCTGTCGCTCATACCAAATAGTTACGGTCTAGTTGTCCATTTGTCGGTTCGGCTAAGCGACTGTTTGGATCGCGATTCTCAGACTGGCAGAGCCATTCGTCGATCTTAGTCTCTCTACATCGAATGTCATATGACAGAGGCCGCAGGTGTGGTCGTGACCAACCGGGTCGTAACACTTGTCAAGTCGAGCGCAGAAAGGACATTTCACGCGGTTGCTGGAATCATAGGTTTTCATTGCTGCCTCCTTTATGGTTCATAGCGTTGGCATAATCCAATAGTTTTGACCAGTTGTTCAGGTGAATTTACGGGCTTGTTCAGCCTTCTTGAATGTCGAAGTCACGCTCGTCGAGCAGTTGGAACGGGTTCTGTTAACTCTTCGTCGGATGCCTCTCTGGCTTATGCCTATGATCCCGGCTCTTGTTGTCGTATCGTGTTGGCTGTCAAGTCTGTCTGGCAGTACTACGCTCCAGTGGGCGATGTTCTCCTGTTGCTGGACCTGTTCAGACGGATGGTTAACGATTCCATACGTATCGGTCTATTGAACGATGCGTCTTCGCTGAGAAAGCTTTCTCTACTCTCCTACAACCAGCTTTCCTGTTATGACTCTCCTGGCTGTTACAAGCTCTGCGCCATCTCGAGAGCAGCAGGAATACTGGCTTCTAGGAAGAAGTCTTTGAAGAGAGGCTTTCCCACCAGGACTCCTTACGCTGTGAGACCACTGTTGGTCTCTTGTTACAATTTCAGAGTAAAGAATGGAGGTCTGGAGGTTCCGATCGCAAGAGGGAAGCGCCTCAGCATATCGCTAACCAAACATACGTTAGATGTCATCTCCCAGCCAGGGGTCAAGGTTCGCTCTTTCACTCTCACACAGAACAAGCTCTGCCTCTGCATCGCCCTAGACGTTCCCATGATAGAATGTATCTCCACTGTCGGCGTAGACCGTAATCTGCGCAATCTAACTGTTGGAAACGACCAAGAGACACGTCACTACGACCTGTCAGAAACCGTAAGAATAGCCAGCACCACAGTGCACATAGCCAGGTCTTTCAAACGCGACGATGCTAGGACAAAAGCGGGTATAGCGTCGAAGTACGGGCGACGAAGGACCGCGCGGACGAGACATCTGCTCCATAATGCCACCAAGACAATCGTCGCCCTAGCAGTCCAACGGCGAACCGCAATCGTTTTGGAAAACATTCAGGGCATACGTGCTCTTTACCGCAAGGGTAACGGTCAGGGAAGAAAGTATCGGGGCAGAATGAACGGTTGGAGCTTCGGGGAAGCTCAGCGACAGATCGAATACAAGGCGCGCTGGGTCGGACTACCGGTTATCCGTTTGTCTAGGCGTGAGACCAGAGGTTCCAGTGTGACTTGTCCGAGATGCGGGGAGAGACTCCAATCGGACAAGAAACTGAAACGCAAGCTCTGGTGCAGTAAGTGTAGAATAATGATGGACCGAGACACGGTGGCAGCGGTCAACTTGTCTCGGCGGGGACGGGTGAGGTTCGCACGTTCCCGGCCTCCCATCATCGAGGCGCAAGGCGGAGCAGTTGAAGCAATGAAGGGGAACCCGACGCCTACGGTAATCCACGGAGTCGATGCCCCGAAGCTAACTCAACCAAACAAGAGTTAACAGAACGAGACGGAACCTGTAAATAGCTGCCGTCCAGTATAACATACGTCATAAAGAGAGAAGGATGCGATGGCTAACAAGAGTATACTCGACCTAGACTATGCGAAGTACGACTTCAAGGATACTCAGAAGCCCATCTTCAAGTCCGAGAAGGGACTCTCTCGCCAGACTGTCGAGCAAATTTCTGATATGAAGAAAGAACCTGAATGGATGAAGAAATTCAGGCTACGAGCTTACGATCATTTCGTACAGCGTCCCATGCCAACCTGGGGCGGAAACCTCTCCCACATCGATTTCAACGACATCTACTACTACCTAAAACCCACCGACAAGGTGGAGAAGAGCTGGGACGACGTCCCAGAGAAGATCAAGAAGACCTTCGACAGGCTCGGAATACCCGAAGCCGAGAAAAAGTTCCTAGCAGGAGTAGGCGCTCAATACGAATCAGAGGTTGTCTATCACAGCCTCCTGAAACATTTGGAGGATAAGGGTGTAATCTTCTGCGACACTGATACCGCCCTCAAACTACACCCGGAGATTGTCAAGAAATATTTCGGAACAATCATTCCGCCAGAAGATAACAAGATGGCCGCGCTCAACAGCGCTGTCTGGAGCGGTGGCAGCTTCATTTACATTCCCCAAGGCGTTAAAGTCGATTTGCCACTGCAGGCATACTTCAGAATCAATGCGGCAAACATGGGACAGTTCGAGAGAACCTTGATCATTGCGGACGACTACGCAGACGTACAGTACATCGAAGGCTGCACCGCTCCGGTATATTCGACAGATTCGCTCCACTCCGCGGTCGTCGAGATAATCGCGAAGAAAGGAGCTAGGGTCCGTTATACAACTCTCCAGAACTGGTCTTCTGACGTCTACAACCTCGTCACCAAGAGAGCCTATGCTTATGAAGACGCGAGCGTCGAGTGGATCGATGCAAACGTCGGCAGTAAACTCACAATGAAATATCCGTCTGTCTACCTCGTCGGGCCAAGAGCGAAAGCCGAGATTGTCTCGGTAGCATTTGCAGGCAAGGACCGCCAGCAGGACACAGGCGCAAAAGCAGTCCACCTCGCTCCCTACACCAGCTCCAGAATCACAGCAAAATCCGTCAGCAAAGATGGAGGACTAACCACCTATCGAGGACTAGTCCACGTTGCCAAGGGGGCAGTTGGAGTAAAATCCAGCGTTCGTTGCGATGCCTTACTAATGGACGCGCAATCGAAAACATCAACCTACCCCTACATGGAAGTCAACGAGGACGACGCAACAATAACCCACGAAGCAACAGTTGGAAGGATAAACGAGGATCAGCTGTTCTACCTCATGTCAAGAGGCTTAACCGAGACTCAAGCCCTCAGCATGATAGTCACCGGATTCATGGAACCATTCACCAGAGTACTACCGATGGAATACGCGGTCGAGTTTAACCGGCTGATCGAGATGGAAATGGAAGGCGCCGTCGGCTAGCCACCGAATCAAACCAAAGCTTCTAACAGGCCCAGCAATCAACAGGGTAGCCAGCCATGGGCAAGTCCCTCGCCAGTCCCACGGAAAGCATGATCAAAGAAGTCTCAGCGTCATTCTCCGAACCACAAGATCTCAGCAGGGAGAGATTCGTCGCTCTCGACTACTTCAACAAGCTACCTCTGGAAAAATCTACGCTCTACACAAAGTACGTGGACATTTTATCCGGGCTTACGCTGGACTCGTTCGAACCCGGTCTACCCTCGCAACTCAAAGCGATACCCCAGGAGATCGCCCATCTCGTCAAGGAAAGAGATGAGCCGACTCTGTCGCTCCAGGTCGACTCTCAGATGGTCCGCACAGAAGCCCACGGGACCCTCGAGAAGGAAGGAATCATATTCTCAGACATAAATTCAGCCCTCACCAACAATCCGGAACTAGCTCGAACTCACTTCACCAAGGCGATTCCCCCCGACGATGACAAGTTTGCAGCTCTAAACAACGCCTTCTTCACCGCAGGCACATTCCTATACGTCCCGAAAGGACTCAGCGTCAGGATACCCTTCCGAAACATCGTCCTGCTCAAGACCCGTCGCCAAGCAGCATTCACTCACAACATCATCATTGCCGAAGAGAACAGTAAACTGAGTTTTCTACAGGAAGCTTACTCAAAGCTCAACCCCCGGCAACATGGTCCTGCCCTCTACAGCGAGGTGACCGAAATCTACGTCGGCGAAGATGCGGAGGTGAACTTCGCCAGCCTCCAAAACTTCGAAGGCGATGTTCATTCAACAATCAATAGACGATGTGTTGGCCAGAAGGATTCTCGCATGAACTGGACAATCGGCCACATAGGCGGCGGGACCACACGTTCGAGAGTAGAGAGTGTCCTAAACGGACCCGGCGCAGCCGCGGAAGATGTCGAAATCGTTTTCGGGTCAGAGGCTCAGCGAGTCGACGCGGTCACCGATCTTACACATAGGTCCACCAACACAACGGGACACGTGCTGGCGCGGGGAGTGTTGAGAGACTCAGCACGTACAATCTTCAAGGGCATGATACGAATCGAAGAAGGGGCGAAGAATTCGAACTCGTACCTGGCAGAACACGCAATGATCTTCAGCAAGAAGGCAAGAGCCGACGCAATACCAGGGCTCGAGATCATGACAAACGAGGTGAAGGCTACTCACTCGGGATCAGTTAGCCAGGTGGACGAGGAACAGATTTTCTATCTCATGTCTCGAGGCTTGTCCCAGAGCGAAGCCCAGAGAATGATCATCATCGGATTCTTACATCCCGCCGTCCAACGCATACCTCTAAGAACAGTCAGAGCTGCGATACAATACCTCATTGAGGAAAAGTGGCTGGGAAGGGGAGGACAAATCCCTCCAAGCCCCGAACAATTACCGGAATTCGAGGAAGAGCCGGAGAAAGAAATCGTCTCTGCCGATCTGTTCGAGAGGCACTACAAGTACCGGTAGCAACTCTTTGGGAACTCTCATCAAGGTGTGTTCAGTCTCCGAGCTTCCTCCGGGGTCGATGAAGGGGATAGAACACGATGGCAAGAGGATCCTCGTCGTCAACGTTGAAGGAACTGTTCACGCGTGGGACGGGACATGTACTCACGAAGAGTACGACTTGTCGATGGGTTTTCTCACCGGGGACAGCGTCACATGTGCACTACACTTGTCGCGGTTCAATCTGCTGACTGGGGAGGCCGTCAATCCGCCTGCGGAGAAGCCGTTGGCTAGGTATGAGGTAAAGATAGCTGAAGGAGATATTCTAGTCGAAGTAGCATAGATCTACACATCGACTTCTCTCATTCCGAGACCCCTTCTGCCTTCCATTCTTACCCTCCCACGCTGTTTCAAGTTACATGGCCCTTTAGTCAATTCGCCCTGATTCCCACACCAATTACCGAACGGTTTCGATGTGGACTTAGCGGAACGAGGCGGAAATTGGAAGGAGGGTAATCTTGTCGCGGCTGAGACGATACTTCCTACTTTCACTCCTACAGGCGGTTCTGTTCATGACGTTGTTCAATTCTCCCGTTCGCGCGCTAAACGAAACTTACACTCTTACGGCGTCAACGGCTCGATTGCAAGAGAGTAGCACGGCAAATGCTCTCCTAACTCTGAACGTGTCTAACGCAAACACCCTGGCGAACTATGGGTTCATGTGGCATGTGAAAGACCCAAGCGGGACCACTTCTCAAGCTAACAATCAAACAAGTGCACCTCACGCCGCATCTTTCGTAGAAAGCGTTGCTTATCCAGCGAGATTCGGCGCTAATGCGAACCTCGATCTGGTGGGCATTTACACGGTATGGGTCAATCAGACTCAGCCACCTCTCGTGGGTTCGACGGGCGTCGGGACGACTATTCAATTCAAAGTGGGCCTAACCGACAGTACGACATATCAGCGGACTCTCCTCGTTACAATCAGAGCCTCAGGCTACAAACCCAGTCTAAACGTAACAATCACGATTTCCAGTCAAAGCGGGCTTGCACCCAATTTCCCTACAAACAAGCTAGCTGACGGCAACGGAAACCTCTCCTATGTTTGGTCGATTCCCACGTCGATTCCTACAGGCAATTGGACCGTATCCCTCACTGGGACCCCAACGAAGAATCCACTTGATGCGCAGTCATTCACCATTTTGCCGGCGAACGTGACGATCAGCTCCCTGACGCTGAGCCGGAGCCTTTTGAAGGCGTCTCAGACGGAAGATTTCCGTTTCTCAGCAACGTATCCAAACGGTTCTCGGGTCAAATCGGGCGGGGCTAGCCTCCTTCTCGTCGAGGCTGATGGTTCCACCTCTCATTATGTCGCAATGTCCTATAGTACTGGTCTGAACCTGTTCCACGGGACATACCAGATTCCCCTGAGCAGCCAGTTTGGACCATGGGTTGCCACAATCGAGGCTAGCACATTCGACGACACACATGGAAACAAGGGTCCAGTTTCGGGCGTATTCAAACCGTTTACAGTTACGCCGGCGACCTTGACAGTTTCAGTTGTTACCGCGTCCAACAACTATACCACCGCTGAGATTGTGGCGATCTACGCATCGGTCCTGACTCCCGCAGGGGATAACTTCACAAGCGGAACAGTTACCGCCACAACATACTATTCCACACGCCCGATCGGCAGCCCTCTACAATTGTTCTACGACCAGAGCCGGGGCAGATGGGCAGGAAGCTACATGGTCAACTCAACTGATCCTTCTGGGATCTGGCAGATACAAGTCAACGCGACGGATGCGTACGGCAACACGGGAGAAGGATCCACTTCAACATTAGTTAGTATTCCTAGTGCACCGCAACAAAGTTCAACGTTCAACTATCTTCTAGTTGTGGTGTTAGCGCTGCTCGGCGGCCTGGCGGTTCTTGTTTCTTGGATGATATTCGGACGGCGAAGAGTCCTGAGAAAAGTGTTGAAAGTGGATCTTGAAGCGATTCACGCAGAGGCGAAAAAGGTCGAGAACCAGGATTTCTTCAAGAAAGTTCAGGAGCAATTGAGGCGACAGAAAGTGGGGAGCGAGGACGGTAACCACAGGGGGTAAACGAGGTCGCGGGGTTATTTCACAGAATTAGAGGATTGATGGTTCTTCCTTGGTAGCATCAGTGGAACCGATGTAATCGTAGACTCCAGTCTTCAATACTTTCAGAGATAATAGGGCGCATTTCAGTCTCACCGCCGTAAGCTGTCCACCTATCAGCGATAGAACGTCTTCCTTGGAGATCTTGCGGACATCATCAACGGTTTTCCCCTTAACGAGCTCTGTCAGCATAGAGGCCGAGGCTTGGCTTATCGCGCAGCCTTGCCCGTTGAACTTCACATCTTTCACAATATTCCTCTCGTCGAGCTCAAGTTGCATCTCGACTACGTCTCCGCACAACGGGTTCGTGTCTCTCGCGTGAATCTGAGCACGGGGCAAGCTGCCCTTGTTCCGGGGATAGCGGTAGTAGTCGAGAATTATCTCGGAATAAATAGAGCTCATATCTTGAATATTCTTCCCGCCCGTTTCACAGATTCTGCAAGCCGGTCGATTTCCTCCTCATTGTTGTAGACATAGACGCTTGCCCGGGTCGTGGAAGAGACCCCGAGTCGTTCCATCAGCGGCTGTGCACAATGATGACCTGACCGCACGGCGATCCCGTCTTCGTCCAGAAGAGTTGCCATATCGTGAGCATGAACATCCCCCAAATTGAAACTTATCACCCCAGCTTTTGTCCCCGGATTCTCGGGACCATAGATTCTAATGCCCTTCACCTTGCCCAGTCTGTCATGCGCGTATTCTGTCAATTCCCGTTCGTGCCCTTGTATGTTGCGCAGTCCTAGCTCTGACACATAATCGACGGCTTTTCCTAAACCAATCGCCCCAGCTATGTTGGTGGTTCCCGCTTCAAATTTGTAGGGAGAATCCTTCCAGGTTGATTCGTAAAGGTGGACTTCTCGGATCATCTCGCCGCCTCCGTGATAAGGAGGCATTTCTTCGAGCTGCGTTTTTTTCGCAAATAATACTCCTATCCCCGTTGGGCCGCACATCTTGTGTCCTGAGAAAGCAAGAAAGTCGCAATCTAGATCTCGAACATCTACCGGGATGTGGGGAACAGATTGGGCAGCATCAACGAGGACTGGACAGCCCTGCTTGTGTGCTTCTCGGACGTACTCACGAACCGGATTGATCGTTCCGAGAACGTTCGACACGTGAGTCATAGTAACGAGTTTGATTCCCCCTGATTCCAGGTGCAGTCGAAAATCGTCATGGATCAGATGGCCATCATCGGTCAACCCTACGTACTTCAGATGCGCACCTCTCTCCTTGGCGAGTAGTTGCCATGGGACAATGTTGCTGTGGTGCTCCATCTCGGTAAGAATGATCCCATCTCCAAGACCAATGTTTGTCCGGCCCCAGGACTGGGCGACTAGGTTGATGGCCTCTGTGGTCCCGCGAACAAAGATTATCTCGCTCGGACTGCTCGCGTTTATCAGCCGAGCAATCTTGGCCCTTGCCTCTTCATAAGCCGCAGTCGCCTCTTCGCTGATCTTGTAGACTCCACGATGAACGTTAGCATTGTACTCGTTGTAAAAACGGGTCAGCTCATCGATTACGTCTCGAGGTTTCTGGGTCGTGGCCGCGCTGTCTAGATATGCTAGCGGCTTTCCATTGATAATGCGTTTGAGGATCGGGAAATCATGTCTGACCTTTTCGACGTCGTACGGTTCCTTTCCGTGAATGTATGCTGTCGCCTGTTTTTGCGTAGCGTATCCCCTGACAGTGCTCTGCGCAAGCTGTCCGGGAAAAGTTAGGGGAAGCTTAGTAGTGGGCGTGGTGCTCTTCGGGACTGCGAGCCCCGGTAGCCTGTTCCTTGCCTTTCGGTACGAAGCTATGGCCGCAACCGCATGTGAGGTAGCTTTCGGGGAAGTTGAACTTGAAGCCCCCACCCATCTCCGTCTCAACATAATCGATCTCGGCGTCTCCGAGAAGGTCCGCGCTCTTCGGGTCAGCTACAATGTTCACACCGTTCTTGTGCTCGATGACATCGCTGTCGCTGGTTTTATCCAGCTTCAGACCGAACTGGTATCCCGCGCATCCTCCTGCTTTGACGAAGATTCGTAGGGCGAGGGACGGGTCGCTGACCTGTTTCAAATAGTCCTGGACCTTGACCGCTGCCTTCTCAGTTATGCTAATTGCCATATTCTCTACCTAGTGCTAGCTCAGGGCTCCCTTTTTAACCCAATCCCTTCTAAGAAGGCTTGGGTTCGGTAACGGGGTTGTTTCAAGACGGTTTATCCCAAGACGCTTATTCGGTAGGGTGACCATTACCCTGTTGAGGAACCATGGAATCCGTAACCTCACCGACTTCCTTCTTTATCCAATCATAGCCTCTTGCCTCCAGAACGTCTGCGAGCTCGGGTCCGCCTGACTTTACCATTCTGCCGTCGAGGAGGATGTGCACGTGGTTGGGTTTGATGTATCGTAGGATTCTCTGGTAGTGTGTGATGATCATGACGCCCATTTCGGGGCCTACGAGCTTGTTCACGCCTTCGGCGACGATTTTGACGGAATCTATGTCCAGTCCGGAGTCTGTTTCGTCCAGAACGGCTATTTTCGGCTGTAAAACTGCCAGTTGGAGTATTTCGCAACGCTTCTTCTCACCCCCGGAGAACCCTTCGTTAAGGTATCTTGTTGCGAAAGAGTCGTCCATATCGAGAAGCCTGAGCTTCTCCTTCAAGAGCTTTCTAAACTCGAGAACCGAGACCATTTCTTGGCCCAGGTCACCTCGCTTTCCTCCCTGCCGGACAGAATTGTAGGCAGTTCGGAGAAAGGTGGAAAGTGATACTCCTGGGACTTCATACGGGTATTGGAATGCGAGAAACACGCCTTTCCTGGCTCTGGCATCTGGTGCTAGGTTCAGGAGCGTTTGTCCGTCAAAACTGATGTCGCCTTTTGTCACCTTGTATTTGGGGTGTCCCATTATAGTCGAGGCTAGCGTGCTCTTTCCAGAGCCGTTTGGTCCCATGATCGCGTGTATTTCGCCTTGTTTGACTTGAAAGTCGACTCCTTTCAGTATCTCTTTTCCTTCAATGGAAGCGTGCAGGTCTTTGATTTCCAGCTGGCTCAATTCCTGATCCTTCTCACTTTCTCGCTTGGGTTCTATACGTGCCTTGTTTTCCCCTTTTTCGTGGCCCGACGAGAGCGGCATGACGTACGTCATATTTAAGGGCTCCAAAACCGCGCCAAGGAAATCTGTGACTTCACTCCGAGCCTCGCAGTTACGCCCTGATTATCGCTAGCAGCGCAGTTGTGGAACTAGGGACATCTTCCCAGAGCCTAGAGGAAAATGAGTTACTTGCCAGAGTTCTTCATCGTTCTAGGGATCTTTGTTTTCCTCGCAATGAGTTTCCTAAGCGCCCTTCTCGATGACGACCTGCCTTCGACTCTCCCATACCTCTTTCAGGGAGCGGCCGCAGGGGGCCTCGGATTGTTTCTGATCAATCAGACATTCATTAATGGCGGAATATTGAGCCGAGTTCCGACCGACCCGACACGCTTCTGGATAGGCGTTGCCTACTTAGCTTCAGCCGTTTCCATGTCGGCCGGCCTTAACGTCTATCTTGCAATAGTTCGTCGGAAGATGGCTCTGTCATCGATCCTCTCGGGTGCAGTGACAGTGCCCACTTTCATGGTCTCGGCCATCCTTGTTTCTTCCTTTCTAGGAACTGGGGGAGAAGTAGGCTTCTCTCCCGCAACAGTTCTGATTATGGCAGTGTCGGCGTCCCTAATCAGTGTAAGCATATTCGGCTTCCTGCGTGAAGGGCACCTGCATTTCAGAAACTCATCTGGTGGAGGAGGAGCATTGTCGACGAGCCCAGTATCCCTGCCCTCAGTGCAAGGAGAAGATGACTGGGAGGAATCTCCGAAGAAAGAAAGCGAGTGAGGGAAGGAAGATGGAAAGTCTCAGAGAGATCTTCGCTCGGAGACACAAGGTATCTCTCAGATGGGGGCTCTTACTACTCTCAGCACTGTTCATCAGCAGCGCGACAGCTCTCGTCTACGACAAGATGGTATACGAGAGACCGCTCAACGTAGGCAGCGCGGTCACAGGTTCAGGGTCAACAGCACCACCAGGAGTAACCTTCTCGCCACCGACAATACTGATTCTCGCAGTGTCAGTGTTCATAATCAGTCTAAGCGTGTTCGGGTTCCTTCGTGAAGCACGCAAGCACTTCAGAAACACATCCGTTGGACACGGATCATCGGCAACGGGTCAGGGGTCCACGCCTCCGGACGAGGCTGAATGGGAGGAGTCTCCGAGGAAAGAGGAGGAATCCTCCACCGCTTCATCGGGATAGTACCACTTCTGGTCGTATCCGGTAACACAGTATAGAAGAAAGCGTTCAACGCGCATCGCGGAAGATATGGAGAGCGAAGGAGGTGAGAGAACAGAATGAAGTTTCTCAAAGTAGAATGGACAAAAAAGAGAGGTGCTATTGCTCTCTTAGCAACAGGTTTAGTTGTCACAAGTTTCATTCTCGGTGGCTACATAGCTACCGGGAACTTGAATCCATGGGGC
The DNA here is from genome assembly GCA_005888745.1 of Candidatus Bathyarchaeota archaeon. Lineage (GTDB taxonomy): Archaea > Thermoproteota > Bathyarchaeia > 40CM-2-53-6 > 40CM-2-53-6 > 40CM-2-53-6. The sequence continues at coordinate 47,882 of VBBS01000031.1, forward strand.
AACAGACACTACTACCAAATACTGAACGCGAACTTCCAGGAATGTCACACTCTAAGCGGAGTACAGGCATGTACGAGTGAACACAACGTGCTCTACAACGCTGGCGCACTATGGGTCCAGCAGGTCACATCGGGCGAGACCCCAACCGGGGGGGTGTGCGCGCCGTCGGCCACCTGCGGCTTCAAGTATATCGCCATGTCAGCGGGCACCACTGCACCCGTCGCCACCGACTCGGTTAGCGGCGCGACGAACGGCGACTGTGGTAAGCCCACGGACACCGAGCTAACAACGAACGGCTTTGCACGAGCCGTGGGGATAGTCACGGACATCTCTGGCTCATCGCCAAAGTCTTCGACCGTGGTTCTCACCTTCACCGCCACCGCCACGCAAGCTGTCGCAAAGTCATGCCTAGTCAACCAGTCCACCGCAGCCAACGCGGCTAACCTCCAGCTAGCCACCGCTACCTTCACCTCGATCACGTTGCAAAACCTCGACACGATACAGATAACATGGACCATATCTTGGACTTGGACCTAAGGCGTGTCACGCACGCCACTGAAAAAGGCTAAACCCGAAACTCGGATGTTTCAATCTCCGAGTAATCGGCATCAACTGATACTATGACTATCGGTATCAGCCTCAATTTCGGCATTTATAACTCTGAGGACCCAGTTTCCTTCAGAGAGTTTATTGAGTCGGGAAAGATAAGGACGGTAATTGATACGAGCCTGGTCGTTGATGCAGAACTCGGGAAACGGCTCCGATAACTCTTCGGGTGTCTGCTAAATTGGGCTATGTTGATTTGGATGCGGTTCTCGGCAGGTGGATAGAGCCCTCAGCAGCGCGTCTAGCCCTGGATCTGCATTGGGCCAGGAAAAGTTCACGCAGGGGAAGCTGTAGTGTGGCCGAATCAGTCATGGTATTGATGGTCTACTCTTAGAGAGAAATCCTAGAGGGGCGGGAGCGGGTTGGTGGGTAGTGGATAAACTATTTCCTCGGTTTCCACGCGTGGAATCCGTGGAATCTCTCGACTCTGATAGAGTCTGGTTGATAGACAGAGACCCATCTTCCTTCATCTCAGCAGACTAGCGGAAGAAAGCCACGCCCAGCATGGTCCCCTTTTTTTGCGAACATGTCAGCAGCACCCACCTACGCTATCCTGCCTGAAGCGTCAAAGCAAAAGACGATACTCGATAACCGGAAGAATTATCGGAACCCCTTACCCACAACCACAGCAGCTAGTCAAGAACCCAGAAAAAGAAAGGCCAATCTTCCCGGTAGCCCCGGCTAGTTCGCATATTGCAGGAAGAGTCGACCGATCGCTAGGTAAAGGTCTATCTCCGGGGGCGGATCCACAGTGAAACACAGCTTAACGAGGAAAGCCTTTCCGGTCTAAGAAAAACAATTCTCTCAAGCAAGAGTAGACACGATCGTGGATAGAGCTTTACCGAATACTATACACGTAGACCGGAATCCCCGACTAGACCGGAGCCTTACGAATTGTACGAAACCAGGTTTTTTGATAAGGTGCTAGACCAAAGAGAAATACGTTGGGTAGTCGGCCGACCGAAACATAACAAGAAGAAAGCCCGCTAAGTTTTCTTTAGCTTTTCCGAGATTCCACGCGAGAGTCGGCCACTTTGCTTTTGCTTCCAGTTCCGAAGGACAACATTACGTGTTACAACACGTGTATTCCCACCCAGCACACCCCACTCAAAGATGGAAGCATCGTAGGCGTCAATGCGTTTTATTTGGAGGGGAGTCTAAGCGCGAAAAGTTTCACTGACTGCAATGCTGATCCTTGCAATCGTTGCAGCTGTAAGCATGCCTGTTGGTCATGCAACTAACAACGTTCACACTTTCTTCACGACCGCGACGACTGTTGGAACATGTGGGACACTGTGCAAAGGATTGTCTACTACTTCTGGAACCGGTTCGACTTCGACTGTAGAGACGAGTCTTGCGATTGGTTCAGGTCCCGCTTTGGATGCGAATGCTAATGCGATGAAGACTGGGACTTGGAGTTCTGGAACGACTTTCACGATTACAGGATTGTCTACGACTACTGCGGCTGACGAGTTTATTGCAGTGATTGTTACAAACGCTCAAGCGATTACAGTTTCAAGTCTCGCAACTACTGGAATTACCTGGGATGCTTCTGCGGCAGTGAATTCGGCTCCTGCCTCTTGCACGTTTAGAGTTACTGCGTGGAGAGGATTTTCGACTGCGACTCTTACGACTCAAACAACGACTGTCACATTGAGCACTACTCCGGCTGGTGCGAGCGGCGAAATCATTGCATTCTCTGGAACCAATGACCCGACGAACACTTGGAATCCTTTCGATAAGGCGGCTACTCTTAACAACGTTGGTAGTCAATGTTCTGGAGGGAATAGTACTCCGACTATTACTACGACTTCTGCGACTTTGAACGCTGACGACATGGTTATTGGCGCGTTCGGTAGTTCGCAGTCGGTGACTGAGACTGCTGGTACTGGTTTCACTCTGGACTTGACTGTTGCCGCTGCGGGTCAGAGCCTCGCGATGGAGCATAAGACTGTTACTACTACTGGTACTCAGACATGTGATTTCCCGACGAGTACAAATCGCTGGGATGTCTTTTGTATCGTTCTTCAGTCGGCTCCGAAATATTACATAATCGAGCCTGAGACTTCTGCATCATTGACTGGAACACCTTCAACCGCCGCTAATGGCTTTAGTGGGACGGGTTGGGTTTACGATGTTGCTGGTATCCAGAACGGATTGTTCGACATTCAATCTGGAACATGGCAGATCGACTTAACCGGAGCAGTAGGTTCTACGACTGGAACTCCTGTTGCTCGATACTTCGTTACCGCATGGTCTTGCACTACAAACAGTTGCACGACTGCAACTCTCCTGTGGAAGAATTGGGACACCGCAACCAACGTAGCAAGTTCGACAACTGCAACACCCAGAACATATACAACCGGGAGTCAGTCACAGATTACTTGGACAAGTGGTAACTTCTTAGCGTTCGAAATCTGGGTTGCGTGGCAATACTCTGGAACTACTACGACTACTACAATGACCGAGACAACAATCAGAGTCTTAGTGGATCACTGACTTCAACCTCAGCTCTTGCTAAGATGACTTCTATGTTCAAGTCGCTTACTGGCTCACTGAGTTCAGTCTCAAGTTTTGTTGAGAAGACCTCAATCTTCAAAGCGCTCGCGGCTTCAATCACGCTCACAATGGGTAACATGGTCGCCGATGTGAATTCTGGACAGTTGACTTGCAACTCCAGTCCTCGTTCTTGTTCAACCCCTCTCACTGCAACTTGGAATCTGGGTTCGGGTGTTGCCAGGCGGAGTTCGCTGTTCAGGTCTCTGACTGGTGCGCTGTCTTCGGCTTCGGGTCTTGCAGAGAAGAGCACGCTCTTCAGGTCTCTGACCGGTTCTCTGAATCTTGCTGCTTCCGAGACTAAGGGTCTTGCTAAGGTCTTAACCGGTTCAATGGTTTGGGCTTCAGGTTTTGCTGAGAAGTCTTCGCTGTTTAGGTCTCTGACTGGTTCGCTGTCTCTTGCGGGTTCTCTGTTCGCTGGTCGCGCTGTAATACTGACTGGTTCGCTGGGTTCAGCCTCGGGCTTGGCCGAGAAGAGCTCGCTCTTCAGATCTTTAACAGATTCGCTGGCTTCTACTTCGGGCTTTGCTGAGAAATCCTCGCTGTTTAGGTCTCTGACAGATTCATTGTCTTCGACTGCTGGTCTAGCTGCGAAGAGTTCATTTCTTAGGTCCCTGAGCGGTTCGCTGGGTTTCGCTTCTGGTTTTGCTGAGAAGAGCTCGTTGTTCAGATCCTTGTCTAGTTCTCTAGGTTTGGCGAGTTCTATGTTGAAAGGTCGTACTATAGGCTTGAGTGCTTCACTTGGTTCATCCTCAGTCTTTGCCGAGAAGATTTCGCTGTTTAGATCCTTGACAGGTTCGCTATCTCTCGCTATTTCTGAGACTAAAGGTCTAGCTAGGGTTTTGACTGGTTCACTGGGGTCCGCCTCAGGTCTTGTTGAGAAGACTTCGTTCTTCAGGTCTCTAACTAGTTCAATATCTCTCATTGCTTCTCAAACGAAAGGTCTGGCCAAGAGTCTGAGCGGTTCTCTGGGTTCCTCATCAGGTCTTGCAGAGAAGAGTTCGTTCTTCAGGTCCTTTTCTGGCTCATTGAATCTTGCGAGTTCTATATCTAGAGGTCGCACTGTAGGCTTGGCTGCTTCGCTTGGTTCATCCTCGAGTTTTGCAGAGAAGACCTCGCTGTTTAGATCCTTGTCTGATTCTCTAGGTATGGCGAGTTCCGTGTTTAAAGGTCGCACTGTATCCTTGAATATTTCACTTGGTTCAAACTCAGTCTTTGCGGAGAAGACTTCGCTCCTCAGATCCTTGTCCGGTTCGTTGTCTCTGGTGACTTCTGAGACTAAGGGTTTCATCAAGTCGTTGACTGGTTCGGTTGGTTCAACCTCGAGTCTTACGGAGCGGAATTCGTTTTTCAGGTCTCTGACTGGTTCGCTGTCTCTTGTGTCTTCTCAGGTTAAGGGTCTTACTAGATCGCTGAGCGCTTCGCTTGGTTCGGTCTCTAGTCTTGTTAAGAAGAGTTCGCTCTTCAGGTCTGTGAGTGCCTCGTTGAATCTTGTTGGTTCGGAGGCTAAGGGTTTGCTCAAGTCTTTCAGCGGTTCGCTTGGTGCGGCCTCAAGTTTTGCAGAGAGATCCTCGTTTTTCAGATCCTTGTCTGGTTCTCTAGGTTTGACGAGTTCTCTGTTTAGAGGACGCACTATAAGCCTGAGTACGTCGCTGGGTTCATCCTCGAGTCTTGCTGAGAGATCCTCGTGGTATAGATCGGTTTCTGGTTCGCTAACTGTGGCCTCAAGTATTGCTGAGAAGAGTTCACTGTTTAGATCCCTGAGCAGTTCGCTGACTTCAGCTTCTGGGTTCGTCGAAAGATCTTCGCTCCGCAGGTCTCTTAGTGCTTCGCTGTCTCCAGCCTCAAGTATTGCTGAGAAGAGTTCACTGTTCAGATTCTTGACTGGCTCTCTGGGTCCAGCCTCAAGTATTGCTGAGAAGAGTTCACTGTTATTCCTGACTGGCTCTCTGGGTCCAGCCTCTAGTTTTACTGAGAAGAGTTCGCTCTTCAGATCCCTAACCGGTTCGTGGACTACGACTTCGGGTATTGCTGAGAAGACTTCCTTCCTCAGGTCTCTAAGTGGTTCGCTAGCTCCAGCTTCCAGTTTTGCTGTGAAGAGTTCTTTGTTTAGATCCTTGGCTGGCTCGCTTGGTTCGACCTCGAGTCTTATGGAGCGGAGCTCGTTTTTCAGGTCTCTGACTGGTTCAGTGTCTCTGGCTGCTTCTGAGACTAAGGGTCTTGCTAGGTCTCTGAGCGCTTCGTTTGGTTCGGTCTCTAGTCTTGTTGAGAAGAGTTCGCTGTTCCGTACTTTGAGTGCCTCGTTGACTCGTGTTGGTTCGGAGACTAAGAGTTTTATCAAGTCTCTCACCGGTTCGTTTGGTTCGGCCTCGAGTTTCGCTGAGAAGACTTCGTGGTTTAGGTCCTTGTCTGGTTCTCTAGGTATGGCGAGTTCCCTGTTCAGAGGAAGGATTGTAAGCCTAACTGCGTCACTGGGTTCAAACTCAGCCTTTGCCGAAAAGTCTTCATTCTTCAGGTCGCTGAGTGACTCGTTCGGTCTTGTGAGTTCTTTCTTTAGGGGTCGTACTGTAAACTTGAGCGCTTCGCTTGGCTCATCCACGAGTCTTGCTGAGAAAACTTCGTTCTTCAGATCTGTGAGTGCCTCGTTGAATCTCGTCGGTTCTGAGGGTAAGGGTCTTGCTAAGGGTTTGAGTGCTTCCCTAGGTTCAACTTCGAGTTTTGCGGAGCACATTTCGTTGTTTAGGTCCTTCACCGGTTCTATAGGTCTTGGAAGTTCTCTCCTCAGAGGTCGTGCTGTGAACTTGAGTGCTTCATTGGGTTCAACCTCGAGCTTGGTGGAACACACTTCACTCTTCAGGTCTCTATCTGATTCGTTGGGCTTTGCAGCTTCTTTCTTCAGGGGTCGTACTGTGAACTTGAGCACCTCACTAGGTTCGGTCTCAGGCATTGCCGAGCATACTTCGGTCTTCAGGGCTCTGACTGGCGCGCTCAGTTCAGCCTCAGTTTTTGTAGAGCACACTTCATTGGTTAGGTCCCTTTCCGGTTCGCTTGCCTCCGCCTCAAGTCTTGCCGGCAGATCTTCGCTCTTCAGATCTCTGATCGGTTCGTTCTCCTTGCCTTCCGGTTTTGCTGAGAAGAGTTCGCTGTTCAGGTCTCTGAGTGCTTCACTCGGTCCAGCTTCGAGCGTTGCCGATCATTCTTCGCTGTTCAGGTCTTTGAGTGCATCGCTTACTTCAGCTTCGAGTCTTGCCGAAAAGAATTCATTGTTTAGGTCTTTGAGCGGTGGGCTAACTTTGAGTGGTTCTCAGACCAAAGGTCTTGCTAAGGTTTTGACCAGTTCGCTGGGAACAGTCTCAGTCTTCATGGAGCATATTTCGCTATCTAGGTCTCTTGCTGGCTCCCAAGGGCTTGGAGCTTCCATGTTGAAAGGTCGCACTGTAAACCTGAGTTCTTCCATAGGATCTGTTTCAGGTCTTACTGAGAGGTCTTCATTCTTCAGGTCGCTGAGTGACTCGTTCGGTCTTGTGAGTTCTTTCTTTAGGGGTCGTACTGTAAACTTGAGCGCTTCGCTTGGCTCATCCACGAGTCTTGCTGAGAAAACTTCGTTCTTCAGGTCCTTAACTAGTTCAATGTCTCTTATTGTTTCTCAAACTAAAGGTCTCGGCAAGAGTCTGAGCGGCTCTCTAGGTTCCTCATCTGGTCTTGCGGAGAAGAGTTCGCTGTTCAGGTCTCTGAGTGCCTCGTTGACCCCTGTTGGTTCTGAGACTAAGGGTCTTGCTAGATTTCTGAGCGCTTCGCTTGGTTCAAGCTCTGGTCTTCTGGAGCGAAGTTCGTTCTTCAGGTCTCTGACTGGTTCGCTTGGCTTTGCGAGTTCCCTGTCTAGAGGTCGCACCGTAAACCTGAGTTCTTCCATAGGATCTGTTCCAGGTCTTACTGAGAACCGATCATTCTTCAGGTCTCTGGGTGATTCATTGGGCTCCGCAGCTTCCTTCTTTAGAGGCCGCGCAATTTACTTGAGTGCTTCCCTAGGCTCAACTTCGAGTATTGCTAAGCAGAATTCGTTCTTCAGATCTCTGACTGGTTCGCTAACCCTAGGTTCTGGGTTTGTCGAAAGATCTTCGCTCCACAGGGCTTTGACCGGGTCGTGGATTATTGGTTCTCGTTACGGGAGAGGTTCGTTCATTGCTGAGAACCTTCAGGCGAACTTCAACACGAGAGCACCCCTCTCTGGACACTCTGACTGTTCCGAGAACTTAATCCTCAACTGTGGCAGTTCAACCGCCTCCTTTGCTTTTCTAGTACTTGCTGTTGGAGTTTCAATTTTCGGTATTTACGCAGTTAAACAACGTCGGCGACATCGTGCTTCCCCCGGAGGGCAGAAGGATGAGAAAGTAGTCGTCGATCCGGAAGGCTGGGAAACGAAGGACAAGGACTAGAAATGAAATGTTCGGTTTTGAAACCGGACCGGGGCTCCTCGACTTGGGAGGGCACCTGGCTGTTAACCGCTAAATAGCCTGGGAACTGGTCTCTAAACCGGTTTTTATTGATTGGATAAGATGGAGAAGGCTTCGGAGAAGAAGAAGGGCTTCGTTAAAGAGTTCATGGATTTTCTTCAGACATTCGGAATCATCGGCCTCGCAATCGCCTTCATCATTGGCGCCGCAGCATCCGCGGTTGTGAACGCGCTCGTCAAAGATCTCATAAATCCGCTTGTGGGTATCTTCCTTCCAAGCGGGAATTTATCCTCGCTGAATGCTACCGTTACATCCCCCGTCTCACAGAAACCAGCAGCCTTCCTCTACGGCGATTTCATCTCTCAAGTCCTATACTTCATCATCATCGCCATAGTCGTCTTCTTCTTATACAAACAGCTCAAACGAGCAGGCTTCGCAAAGATCTAGCCTCTAGCTCAACCCCTACCGTGGAGGATAGTAGAACTGTATCCCGGCAAGAATGTACTGCACAGCTATCGCCGCTATGAAAAGCGACATTATTCGGGCGATGACGGCAACACCAGTCCTGCCCAGTATACGGTAGATGCGATCGGTTTGCCTTAGGACGACCCAGCTCACAAACATGACGATTACGATGGCTAGGAGGGCAATAGTGATCCCGGACGATTGAATCGAGATCATGGTCAATGTTATCGCTCCAGGACCTACCAGTAGCGGGAATGCTATTGGGAAGACGGCTGCTTCCTCGGCGGAAACAAGAGCAAGTTTATCGAAACGCTCTCCGCGGAAAATGATCTCGATCGACAGCAAAAGAAGAACTAGGCCCCCCGCGATCTGAAAGCTCTGTAGAGAAATTCCGAATAATAGCAAGACTTCTCGGCCCACAAGGGCAAAAACGGCTAGCAGTACAGACCCGACAATCGCGGCCGTTCTGAAAGTCTTCCGCTTCTGATCGAGGCTCATCTCCTTTGTGAGACCGGCAACAATAGGAACCGGACTTAGTGGGTCGACGATTACAAACAAGGCCACAGTTGCCTTCAGCAGGTCGAAAAGAAACGCGTCTATGGATGTCATTGTGTCGTCGTCTATTCACGCTGGTTCGTAGTTTCTTGTGGTGGGCCGGGAGGGATTTGAACCCACGACCTTCGCCGTGTGAGGGCGACGTCCGTTCTGTGCGACAGTATGCGTACCAGGCTGGACTACCGGCCCTATGAGGTGGCTTTGGAAGGCGACTATATTTCATCTTTCGAAAGGAAAAATCGTAATCGTTGTTTCTATCGGAGAAGCCTAACATTCGTACCTTGAGGATTCTCTTCTATGAGACGGAACAAGGGAATGCACCTTCCCCCTGCCTTCTCTATCTTCACAAGTGCTCTTGGAGAGAACTTGAACGCCGCAATTGTGAGCTTTTCTTTCGGGATTCCTGACCCGAGAACCTTTCCCGGTACAACGATCACATCTCCTGACTTGGCGAGTCTCGATACCTGCCCAAGGTTGAGAACAATTCTGGTTCTTCGCGATTTGCCCAGGAAACTTGCGACTGTCAGCCAGAGCGGGGCTTGGTGTTGTCTGCCAGCGCGTTTGAGATAATTTATCGTATTGAGCATTTCCGGGTTTGTAGGTCGGTGGTCTCGCACTGAAGAGTCCTCTTGGCAGGGAAGCGTCTCATCCTGAATCGGTACCAATAAAGCCTTTGGAGATCACAGGCGCATTTTGAAAACAATCAGTGTCGATATCGCCTAGCTTATCGTCTGGACCTTGAGAATCTCCGTCTTGCCAGACGGGCCCTTGGGGTCGCCGGCAATTATGACGATCCTGTCACCCTTCTTGGCAAGTCTCGTTCTTACAACCGTCTTCTCGGCTTCGCGGAAAATTTCTTCGCTCGTGCTGAACTCTTTCGTCAGGAGAGCTTGAACTCTCCAAGAGAGTAATAGTTGCCGCTGGACCTCTGGATGGGATGTCAGGGCGATGATCGGGAGCGGGGGTCTGTATTTCGAGACAAGACGCGCTGTCCGACCTGTACGGGTTGGGGCGACGATTGCCGAGGCGGAGACTTGGAGGGCTGTCTCGCAAGCTCCGAGTGCGAGGGCGTCTGCTTGGCCATGTTCGTACCATGTTCTACGTTGGGCTGAGATCTCCTTCGGGAGGAATCGCTCGGTCTCCTCCGCGACTCTTCCCAGGATCCGAACCGCTTCGACGGGGTACTTTCCGATCGCTGTCTCCTCTGAGAGCATTACCGCGTCCGTGCCATCAATGATCGCGTTTGCGACATCTGTCACCTCCGCTCGGGTCGGTGTTGGTGAGGAGACCATTGACTCTAACATCTGAGTCGCGGTTATGACAGGTTTTCCGAGCCGGTTGCTCTCGTGAATGATTCTCTTCTGTATTATCGGGACAAGCTCGAGTTTGAGTTCGACTCCCAGGTCGCCCCTCGCAACCATGATCCCGTCTGCTTCCTGGACGATCTCCTCGAGATCGTCGACTGCCTCTCTTTTCTCTATTTTCGCGACAATGAATATCTGCTGGCCGTCGACCTCAGCGACCTTTCTTGCTGCTCTTATGTCGTCGACTTTCTGGACGAAGGACACGGCAATGATGTCGACTTTGTTCTCTAATCCGAACTTGATATGTTCTCTATCTTCGCCCGTTATGGCAGGAACCCGGATTCGAAGTCGGGGAAGATTGACTCCTTTTCCTGAGGTCAGATCGCCTCCGTTGATTACGCGTCCTTCAACTTCATCTTTCTTGGTTCGTAGGACTTCGATTCTGATTGTCCCGTCAGCGAGGAATATCGTATCGCCTTTTTTGACGGCCTTGGGGAGGTCAGGATAGGCGATTGGGATCTTGGATTTGGCGTTGGTCGGTTTAGTTGTCAGGCTGATCTTATCGAACTTCTGAAGGTGAAGGGGCTCAGCAGCGAGTTTGCCTACTCGTAGCTTTGGTCCGGGCAGGTCTTGGAGTATGGCTACGGGTCGGTGGAGACGTTCGCTTACTTGTCGAATCGTCTTGATGGTGCGAACGTGTTGATCATAGGTTCCATGCGAGAAGTTGATCCGGGCAATATCCATCCCGGAGTGGATGAGCTGGGTCAGTATTCGAGGGGAGTCTGACGCTGGTCCGATCGTACACACGATCTTAGTTGCAATGGTGTTAGCCTTCGCTGTCAGTTGTTCGCGACCTTATGCTCATCGGGAATCAATTCGTTCATAACATATTCTCTCGCCAGTTTCCGAGAGAACTCCTTGCTCCTTGGAAAGATTTAACGGAGCCAATAGTCCTTTGTCAATATCAATGGAGCCGAGGATTCAGGGACTGCATCACATCACTGCGATCACGTCTGACGCTTCGTCAGCTGTCAACTTCTACACAAGAGTTCTCGGGTTGAGGCTGGTCAAGAAGACTGTCAACTTCGACGACCCCTCGGCTTACCATCTCTATTTTGGGGACGAGAAAGGAAACCCGGGCACCCTAATCACCTTTTTTGACTGGGGAAAGAGTATCGGCTTTGGACAAGTAGGCGCCGGCGTAACTCACCACTTTGCATTCACAACCCAGGATCACGGGTCTCTTGCCACTTGGAAAGACTGGCTGGAACAAAACAGGGTCAGCGTACTCGGACCCTTCGATCGAGGTTCTTTCAAATCTCTCTATTTTCGTGACCCTGATGGTTTGGTTCTCGAGATCGCGACTCCAGGAAACGGCGTAGATTACTCGGACGCGCCCCATTCGGAGTTGATTCTCCCGTTTGATAGCGATACACCGAGTGTCAAACCACATGTTCCGCAGATTCGGGAGATTAGCATTGAGATGAAGCTCCAGGGACTACATCACGTAACAGCTCTCGCTCATGGATCCTCGCAGACACGCGAATTCTTTGCGAGAATCTTGAACATGGAGCTGGTGAAGGCTAACCAGAGAGGGTCGTCAGGGACCGCTCAGCAGGTCTTCGGGCTTGAAGGCGGTCGCCCAGGCTCTATGTTATCCTTCGTGGAGTCACCATCGGTTCCTCATGGGACAGTGGGCATTGGAACAGTCCATCATATCGCCTTCGCGGTTGAAGATGAAGACGTGCAGTTGCAGTGGCGGGAGCGTTTGCTAGCCCGTGGTATCCATGTGACACCTGTGTTGGATAGAAAATATTTCAAGTCGATCTATTTCCGCGAACCGAATGGGATCCTACTCGAACTCGCCACTATCCCTCCGGGGTTCGGAGTTGATGAGCCCATGGAAGCGCTCGGTCAGTCTCTTACACTTCCTAACTGGCTAGAATCACGAAGGCGTTCGATTGAGGCCTCTTTGGAGCCTATAGCGTTGCCGGCCTAGGAGCAATCCCCTCCACCTCGGTCTACACAAAGATTGAGGCGAGACGTTTCGCCAGATCACCTAGTAGCACTTCTGTAGTCAACATGTGAGATTGGAAAAACGCTTTTTGTTTGCGGGAGGTCGGTCGCCCGTGGTTGTTGGAGTTGGTTATTGGGCCGCTACCAGAACTTCGACTGGTTCGGGCTCTTCTGTGATAGCTCGGGATTGCTTCGCGAAAGTGTAGACGAGGGCGCAGCCTTGTTCATCGATCCGGAGCTCGACGGCCCCCGTCGGCGCGCCCATTATGTCAATTAGCTCTGCGACATCCTTTGGAACTCGAAGGTACGCTGATTGTTTGATGAATAACGGTTTCACGCTCTGGGTCAAGTCACATCTTCCAAGGAAGTAATTGCCGGAACGTCGAGTTCGGGATTTCGGAACTCTATGTCTTGTCCACATGGTGCCTGGAGAGTAAAGAGTGTGTGTTCGTGTCTGTGCTGGAGCCGTGAGAACGAGCGTGGTTTGGCTGGAAGCTACTATCACCTCTGTAGATTAGTAACGTGTAGCTTTAGTTGAGTGGTACATTCTCGTCGCGTCATCTGACGATTCCGAGATGTGTCGGTCGGACTGGTGACTAGGCTTAGCAACGATACTAGCCGTTCAATCCTTCAAGGGCGGAACTGGTAAAAGCACGGTCAGCGCCAACCTTGCAGTTACACTCGCCAAACTGGGCAAGAGGGTTGCTGTGATCGACCTTGACCTGGAAGGCCCCGGGCTGCATGTGATCTTCGGAATATCTGACGCTGAGATCAAGGTGACGATAAACGATGTTCTCCAATCTGCAATTCCCATTAGGGATGCTGTTCTTGATCTAACTCATAGGCTTGAAATCGAATCGGGATGCCTCCTCTTCTGTCCAGCAGGCCACAGGCTTGAAGAGATTCTCAAAATGGTCGACACCGGCTTCAATCTCAGCCGCTTCAAAGCAGTTCTCTACAACCTAGCCACGGAATACCGGCTTGACTATCTCCTAATAGACAGCCATCCTGGAATAGAAAAAGACACAATCCTATCCATGGCGGTCTGCGACGTCGTAGTTCTATTGTCCCGGGTTGATCACCAGGACATGTTCGGAAGCGGCGTCATGAACGAAGTAGCGAGCCAGTTGAGGAAGCCAGTGGTTTTGATACTCAACATGATACCTAGTAGCGTAGGAGAGAAGGAATCCAAGAAGATTGGAGAGAAAATCGCAAGCCTCTTCAATCTCCAAGTCCTCACTGCTCTACCCTTCAACTCGGACGTCTTCGAAAACCTCAGCAGAGGAGTATTCGTTCTTGAACATCAGAAGGATCCGCTCACCCGAAGATTCGCAGAACTCGCCGAGAACATGATAGGCATCATTGATCGGGCGCTGGCAGGCGGAGAGAGTTATGATAATGGATCTACTCCTCAGACAGTTGGATAAATCTTAGGAGATCTCGCGCTTCTATTCAGAACGATCAATTGGTTTCAACCAGCTCGCAAATTGAGAAGGTGTTGTTGGTTGTTGAGGAGTTGGACTACGTTTTGGGCGCGTTTTCTTGGCATTCTTACAATTGTTGCTCTAATTTCACTAGGTCGAGCTAAAGTTCAATCCAGCCATAGTCAATTATCGGGTTTTCCAAAGTTTCTATAAACCCCCAGTTCTCCCGTATCCCGGTTTCACCTTGAGTTACCAGTTGGCAGACGAGTATTTCCAGCGGATTCACCAGATAATGTCACTGCTAGATGATGAGAATGTAGAGATTATTGGCGCGATGAAGAAGTTCGGGCCTCGAAACCTCCAGTCGATTGCCCGAAAATCTGGCGTCCCATATCCAACGGTCTACACTCGCGTTAACAAGCTGGGTACTCAGGGATTGCTCGACACTTGGACCTATCCCAACCTTGCCAAGATCGGATTGGCCCGGTCGATGGTTCTACTAACTCCCTCGCCAGGTCGAGAGATAATAGCTAGCGAAGCCCTGAAGATTCCCGGCTACTGGCTCTGGATCGCAAGATGCACGGGCGAATGCAACGGATACTACTCGCAACATGCTGTTCCTGTTGAAAACAGACAAGACTTTGTTCAGTATCTAGACCAGATAGTCTCATCGGGCCTCGCAACAAGTTACAGGATCTTCTGGCTTGGCGACTACCACTCTCACATTCCCAACTTTGAATACTACGATTTCAAAAAAAGAGCCTGGAGATTCGACTGGCCAGCATGGCTCAGCTTGTTTATGAAAGGCAAGAGTGTTCAGAATGGTCCCGAGGAAAAAGAGTCATCAAAGGATGACTTTGACAAGAACGACCTGCTGATTCTCAAAGAGCTAATGAAGGATGCTCGAAAGAAACTCTCCGAACTCTCCCAGCTAATCGGAATGACGCTTCCCGCAGCCAAGTACCGGTTCGACAACCTGGCCAGGCGAGGATTCTTACAAGACTACGTTATCCAAGTTCTGCCGTACCCACCGGAGATATCGGACCTTTACGAGGTTCGATTAGACTTCGGGGAACACAAGGCGATGATCGCAAAGGAGAACTTCTTCAAACGCCTACCGTTCGTCTTGAACTATTCGAGGATAAAAGGGACAAACTCGATAACCCTCAGAGTCTACCTTCCGAGAACGGAGGTCAACAATCTCTTGACGTTGCTATCGGCCCTCGTCAGGGGAGGCGCGATAGACCGGTTCTCATACATGTTTCTCGATCCTATGACGATCCAATCTCAGACCTTCCACTACAAGGCCTTCGACGACAAGTCGGGATGGCATTATGACAACCACGATTACCTAGCCGCTCTCCGCAAGCTTGCATCCTCCTTCGACAAGGCTGAACATTCAGCAGTTACCTTCCAGCCGTCGAAGGGCCTGCCTGTCAGCATGATGTAGCCGTATTCTAATCCGGATCGGTTGGTTGTTGAGACTGGTTCAGCGCTAGCACTTAGCTATTGAAAGCTCGGGACCGGCGCAGTTTGGAAAATTACCCGCATACCATCCTCCTTATCAAATGCAGATGACACCTTCCTAAGCTCTTCAAAGTATTCCAAGTTGTCGTAGCGCCATCCAGTGCTATCTTCATAGAACTTGTACGCGAAGGTCTGCGTTCTGATAGTCATGGGGTCAAGCAAGACGTAGGTGAATCCTGCAAGGACTCCTCTTCGCGTTAGCGCGGAGAACATCGTGAGTAGATTGTTCATCTGGGTCCGAGGAAGATAGATTCTGACGGCAACGGAATTGGCACCTTCCACCCGGGAAAGAGTCAAGACCATTGGAAGACTGCTCAATACCTTCTCGCCAAGGCCCAAGCCTTCCCGCGTCTGGAAATCCAGGACCATTTCATAGAGGTCGGAGATTTCAGGAGCGAAGGGCAGCATGTCGATAACGTATTCACGTATGAACCCAGATTGCGCCAGATTGTCGAAACGATATTTGACTGCTGGGACTGTCATACCTAACAACTGCGCAAGTTCAGTCAGCTTTGTTCGGCCATCCTTGATCAACTCCTTGAGAATGATCAGGTCCTTCTTGTCGAATGGACTGGGCAGAGAGGTTTCCTTACGTTGAGCTTGAACTGGTTTTGCGGCTAAAGCGTCGAGCCATTTCGGCCAGTCGAATGTCCACGTCTTCTTTTTGGTATCGTAATAACTAAAATCCGGGAGTGGTGACCCCGCTTCTTCTAGCCAGAAAAGCCGGTATTCCGTTGCGATTCCCGACGCGACTATCCTTTCAAGGTATTGTTCAAAATCCCAGCGCTTCTCAAGGGGAATCGCGTGAGTCGAGTAGTAGCCGTTGCATTCTCCCATGCACCTGATGAGTCTCAACCAGTATCCAGGAACCCGGAGCGCTTCTGGAGCAAGCAGTTCCTTGCCTGGCTTTGTTGTGAGGAAGACCATGGCTCTCACCAGACCTAGTTTCGCGTAGTCGGGATGGATCCAGGTTCGAAGCAATCCTTCTTTTTCGAGTTTGGAGACTCTCGTGTGGACTGTCGGTCGGGGAATGTTTGTCTTGTCAGCTATGAGTTGGAGGTTTCTTAGGCCATATTTTCTCATCGCCATGATGATCTTGACGTTTTGGTGGTCCAAAAAGGAGACGAAGCGATTGATCTTCTCCAAGTACTCTTCTGGGGCGATATGGCTCAAATATGGTCCGAAGAAGACAGGGGGCACTCGGAACTTTTCAAGGTTTTGTCTACATTGGGATAGTCTTTGGAGTTGGCAGACCTGGATCGCCTCCATCAGGCATCAAGAATCACCTCGCAGAGTATGGGATAAGCCTTTAACTTATGTTATTCTGAAGGGGATTTGGCGAGCGGAATCTTAACAATATGTCGAGTTAGGTTTATCTCCGCTCATGTACTCCTCCAGATGTGAGGTAACGGGCGAAGTTGGAAACCAAGATGGAAGGAGACAGAGCGGCATCTCATGAGAAGGTCAAGCTGTTTCTTGGACGGTATCCGGAATACGCGAAGACCCTTCGACTAGCGGTGGCTCATGAGGAGTCCGCGGGTTCCTCTGACGGCCAAGGATGGCAGTGGCATGATGTAGATACTCATCCAACCAAACTAATCCGGCTTGTTACCGAAGGAATAGCGAAGATAAGTCTCAGATCAAGGCAGGCCACCTACTATCTTCTCAGGGAGCGAACCATAGTCAAGAAGAGCCTGAACGAACTCTCTTGACAAATGACCTTTTCCTTGAAAGAGGCAATTCTAGATTCAAAGAGCATAGCTCCGATCATCTCCCAGCGCCAAACATGCACTGACGGTAGTCTTCTTCCATGTTAACAAGAGACAATGCCAGTGGTTGCACTATCCTAAACCTTCACTCTTTCCACGTCCAAAATCATTAGAAATGTCGCAGGCTGTACTTCTGTACTTCAGTTGCAAAGGCGTCTGCTGAGGGTGACTCTGATCTTGATACTAGTAGTTGGTATCATGCTTTTCCGGAACCTCTAACCAAGCTAGGGCCCGGGTCTGACTCTGAAGGTGCCCAAAGGTCCTATAGCTGCTCGGTTTCGAGCTCTGGCAGAGAGAGTTGAAACGTTCGCCTAAGCTCGCGGAGCACCTGCTAAGGGCTTAGCCGCGTCCTATCTCTTGGAAACATCGTGGTTTCCCTGATGTTATCTCTACCAGTCATCTTCATAGTCAATCTCTCCAGGCCAATCGACCAGCCCGCGTGAGGTGGGGCGCCGTACCTGAAAGAGTCGACGTAGAACTTGAAGTTCTCAGGATTCAGTCCTTTCGACTTGAGCTGTTGAATCAGCAGAGCGGGCATGTGTATGCGTTGGGTCCCTGACGCTATCTCTAATCCTCGATAGATGAGGTCAAAGGCCCTAGATGTCTTGCCGTCTTGGTTTGGCATTGCGTAGAATGCTTTCTGTTCCGGTGGCCAACCAATAATGAAGAATGCTTCCCCCTTCAGAAGCTGCCAGAGTTTCTTCTCTTGCGTCTTGGAAAAGTCGTTTCCAACCTGTATGTCTTCGCCGTTCTTGCGCAGAAGTTCGATCGAGTCTCTGTATTGTACTCGCATGAGTGGCAGGTGGAGTGGTTCGAGCTTCTGACCGATCTTCTCCAGTTCTTCGTTACATGACGCGCTAATCTGCTTGATGCACTCGGCGAGGAATTCCTCAAGGATCTTCATGACGTCTTCGTCTGTTGAGAATGCTTGTTCTATGTCCATCTGTCGGACCTCATTGAGATGGGTGGGTTGTTCGAACTTTTCCGCTCTGAATACTGGTAGAACGGTGTAGACCTTCTCGAATGATATGGCGCACATTTGTTTGTAGAGTTGTGGTGACTGGGCTAGGTAGGCGTCTTTTTCGAAATATTTGAGGGAGAAGAGTTCGGCTCCGCCCTCGCTTGCTGAGGCGATGATTACTGGAGGCTGTATCTCCACATAATGTCGGCTTGCGAAGAATTCTCGGAAGGTTTGGAGAATTTTCGATTGGATTTTGAAGATGGCGTTGGATTCTTCGCTGCGGAAGTCTAGGAATCTCCAGTTAAGCCTCGTCTCTAGCAGAGTGTTCTGGACGCCTCTTGGGTCGAGGGGTAGTGGTGTTTCAGCTCTGTTCACCACTTCGAGCTGTTCGGGGATGACTTCGATTCCTTTCTTGGCGATCTTGCTGGAGACGACTTTGCCTTTGACGAGGATCACGTCTTCCTGATGGAGTGTGCCGATCTCCTTGACAATGTCAGGGCTGACCTTTGCTTTGGGAGCAGTCACCTGAACGATTCCAGTCATGTCGCGGAGAAGGATGAAGGATATTCCCCCTAGGACTCTGACATCGTGAACCCAGCCGGCTAGAACGACATCCCTGTCCATGTGTTCTTTGAGCTGGGAGGTAAGGGCTGTCCGCTTGAGATGGGAGACATGGCTGGTTGGGCTGTTGGACAGGGTTGTTCAGCTTGAAAACGAACGGGGTGCTTGTTCATTTAGGGCTTCTTTCTCTACGGTTCTGTCAACTCTTCCTCTGGTGAGTTAGCTTTGGGGCATCGACTCCGGGGATTAACATAGGTGTCGGATTCCCCCTCATAGCTTCAACTGCCCTGCCTTGTGACTCGACGATGGGAGGCCGGGAACGTGTGAACCTCACCGGTCCCCGCTGGGCCAGGTTGATGGCCGCTACCTTGTCCCGGTCCGTTACTCTCCGACAGTTACTGCACCAGAGCTTGCGTTCTAGTCGTTTGTCCGATGGAGTCTCTCCCCGCATCTCGGACAAGTACTACTGGAACCTCTGGTCTCACGCATTGACAAATGGATAACCGGTAGTCCAACCCATCGGGCTTCCTACTCTATCTATCGTTGAGCCTGAAAGCCTTCTCAGCGAAGACCATTGTTGGCTAGACAAATCCGTAATGACTCGTTAATCATCCTCCTGAACACTTCGAGTAATCCTAGCACGTCTCGCGTTGGGGCATGATGTTGCCAGAAAGACTTGACAGCTAAGAACGAAGAACAAGAGCCAAAACTCTCCGTATACGTTAGAGAGGTATCCGACGATAAGTTGACAGGACCTTTTCTACCAATTCCTAACATCGAAATCGAAGGCGTTTCGGATAATGCTCCCAATCGTCATGGTCGTGCTGGATGGCGCGAGCGGTAGGGTTGGCGCAATTAAGTCGCCTCTGGAGGAGGCTTCCACACCGAACCTGGACGCTTTGGCAGCGAGAGGTAGCATGGGAAGGATGTATACCGTTGGGGAAGGCATTGCTCCCGAGAGTGACGCTGGTGTTTTCTCCCTACTAGGATATGATCCGCTTGAGACTCATCTGTCCCGAGGCGTGGTTGAGGCTCTTGGTGCTGGTGTCGAATTTCATAATGGTGATCTTGCACTCAGGGCCGGCTTTGCGACCGTCAAAGCCGACAGGCTTGTGGACCGGAGGGCTGGCAGAAACCTCTCGACTCCCGAGGCTCAAGAGCTCGGAACCGCTCTGAACAAAGAACTTCATCTCAAGTCGAGTGTCAGGTTTGTCTTCAAGCCGACTGTGGGGCATAGAGCGGTGGTTGTTTTCCGTGCAGATGGGCGTCGGTTTTCATCGAACATATCCAACTTTGATCCCGCCTATGTTAGGAAGGGCAACATCAGTCTGGCTCAGCCCGGCGTGAACGAGTATGACATTCCCAAGTGCGAGCCGCTAGATGGATCTGACGAAGCCGTTGTTTCCGCGGCCTTGGTGAACGAGTTCGGATTCAAAGCTAGAAAGATTCTGGACAGTCATCCTATGAACGAGGCGAGGAGGAGAAGGGGTATGGTTCCGGCGAATTTTGTTTTGATGAGGGATGCTGGAACTTCCAAGCCGCATGTCGACGAGTTCCATGGGAAGTGGGGTCTCGACCCTTTGATGGTCGCGGATCTTCCTGCTGAGCTAGGTATTGGACGATTGCTTGGGATGGACGTTAGGGAATTGGAGCCTGGGACACGACCCAATGATTATCGTAAGCGCGCTGAGCTTGTCTTAGATTCTGTGGGAAAGTTTGGGTTCGTGTATGTTCATTTGAAGGGCCCTGACGAGCCGGGGCATGATGGATTGTCCGATCTGAAGAAGGAGAGGATTGAGGAGATTGACAAGGGTTTCTTCGCCGTGTTGGCAAAATCGCCTCGGTTGAAGGATCTCGTTGTGGCAGTTACGTGTGATCACTCTACGCCTGTGGAGGATAAGGGGCATAGCGATGATCCGGTTCCAGTTCTTGTGTTCGGCGGGAAGTCAAAGCCAGACGGGTCCGCTAGGTTCACAGAGAACGATGCGGTGAAGGGATCGCTGGGGACTTTGAGGCGAGGCATGGTGCTTATAGCGCATCTGAGGCAGGTTGCTTCGTAACATGCACCTATCCGATTACTATCCCGAATAGTTGTCTGATTAGGGTTCCTGCTATGTAGAGGGCAAATGAGGCGGCCATTATGATCCCTGCGATCTCTGCAAATTGTCTCTTGAATTTTCTCGCTGATATGACAGTATCGTAGTAGGTCATCGCGGCGACTAGGGCAACTCCAACGACTAAGGAGACCCCTAGGGCGGTGACCATTGAACCGGTGAGGAAGTATGGTAGTGCGAGGAATATCGCGGTAAACATGTATGATACGCCCGTGTAGATCGCGCTCCATTTCGCTGATCCTTCGAAGCCCTGTTTGGCTTGGGCGTAGGCGGCGGATGCCATGGCGATGGACGCGGCCATTCCCGCGACTACGCCCGCTAGGCCCGCGAGCTCTGTCTTCGCGTATATTCCGAGGGAGCCGGCGTGGATTCCTGATATCTCGACGACCGCGTCTGCGAGACCGAGGACGATGAAGCTCATGTACTTGACTCGTCCTTCGTGAATCTCGCCCATCAAGTAGCTCTCTTGATGCTCCTCTTCTTCCATCATGGCTTCGAACCTTGCCTTGTTCGCCGGTGGGATGTTCTTCACCATCTGCCGGTAGCGTTCGTGAAGCACGTCCTCGTGTCTTTCCAGGAATTTCATGGTAAAGGTTAGGCCGAGGGTGAGGCGGAGGAGGAGGGTAAAGTAGACCTTGAGCCTGTTCACCTTAACAGGGGTAGCGGACGTGTATGCTTTCCAGAACTCGTAGTGCGATTGCTCACCCCGTGCCAGATCTTCTAGTGCCTTCTTGAACGACTGGTTCTTTTCGTGACGGCTAAGCATCTGGTAGACAGCGCCATCTGTGTACTCGTCCTTTGCAGACTTGGCAGCGAGCCTGACTAGGTCAGGGCTAAGAATCTCTTGCAAGGGTAAGCTCCTCCTGTGGAAGGTTGGGTCTGGTATTTAGTTAGCCCCTTCGTAAGGGAGACCAAGGGCGATAGCGAGCATTTTTTCTCTAGTCAGCGTGGGAACGTCTTAGTTAGTTAATCAAGCGACCGAAATGTCGGGATTGACGGAGACACGGCTTTACAGGCTTAGATTAACCGCGAGAGATGCTCAAGAAAATATCAGTTGGCTGGTGTCTTACTTTCGCGGGCCTCAGGCTAAAATTGTAATCTTGATGATGGTTACAGGGGATCTGCACAGAACCGATGAGAAGCCGCGACGCTTGGCGAGTTGGAGGCCCATCGACTGATTAAGACTTTCAAACTGAAACACAGCTTGGACTTGGAGTTAGACTTGCGGAAGGCACGTCAAGTTGCGGAGTTTGCCCTCAAGACTCGAACTCTCTCCACGGCCGATGTGAAACAGTTCGGTCTTCGGAGTCGGATTGCTCAGGGTATTCTCCGAAAGTATTCTCGCAATAAGAAGCTCAAAGAAGTCGGCTCTGTCAAACTAACCATCAATAACCCAACCGGTTTCTCTGTAGACAACGAATGGAATGTGTCGATTCCTGATGTCAAGCTCGTTTTTCTATTCCTAAGCCCTATCGTGAGAGATTTCAAAAGATTAACCAGATAGAGTTCGACAGCAAGTACGCTTTCTTCTCTTGCACCTTTGAAGATAAGCCAGAATACAAGCCTTCGAGTTGGATTGGTGTAGATCGTAACACTACCGGACACGTTGCTGTTGCCGGTAGTTCCCTCTAACAGCAAAGCTTGGGTCTTTGGGGCTAAGATTCCACACATTCATCAAAAGTATCTTGGGCTTCGTCGCAATCTTCAGAAGAAGGGACTCTATCGTGTCGTCAAAAAGATTCGAAACAGAGAGAGTCGGATTGTCCGAGACTTAACACACAAAGTTAGCCGTTCAATTGTAAACCTTGCCAAGTCTCAGAACGCTGGCATCAAGATAGAGTGGCTACGTGGTATCCGTAACAGTTCTCGTTGGAGGAGCGGTCGTCTTCATTCTTGGAACCCCTTTCAACTTGAACAACAAATCCTCTACAAGTCAAGACTCGAAGGTGTTCCAGTAACCCACGTTGATGCGAGAGGCACGTCTAAAGACTGTTCTCGTTGTGGACGCGTAGGTCTTAGACAGGGAAATCTCTTCAAGTGTTCAAACTGTGGAAGAGTTGGGAATGCGCACGTCAATGCGGCTTTCAACATAGCTCAACGTCCCTCCATTCTCACTTCGGCTCTCAAAATGCAGAGTCGAAGGGCTGGTACTGATTCAGCCCAAAGAGCAACTCGATGAAGTCTATGCAAGAGAGACGGAGAGACTCTGAAGAGCTCGCATGCTTCAGCAGGCGGTCAACTCAGATAAGTTATAACATGGGGGTCGACGGTGCGGTATCCTGTGCCGTGGGTTGATTGACTATGCACAGCTTCTTTTGCTGGGTGCTATAGCTGGCTTCACGATTTTCCTTGGCCTCCCTTTGGCAATTCTTCAAAACGTGAGTTCGCGTAAGAAGGGCTTCCTCAATGCCCTTTCAATTGGCATCCTTCTGTTCCTTGTGATCGATGTGTTCAGCCATGCATGGAAGACCGCGACGTGCGTTGCCTCAAGCGCCCTTTCGAGAAATGCTGCGACGTGTGTCCTGTCAGGGGCGAGCGCTGTGAATTGGTCCGTTGCCGACGCCATTATAGATCTTTTCGCCGTTTTCGGAGGACTCGCCCTAGGACTGTTGGGATTGGTAGCGTACGAGTCGAAGTATATGGCAAAGGCGCCTCCGATCGTAAAGGCTCGTTTGCAGAATGGACCAGAAACATCTCAGCTGAGCGCCGCTGAGCAAGCTCAGCAGATCCAGATGTTCCAAGAGCATCGCCCTTACAGGCTTGCAATGATGATCGCGATCGGCATAGGAGCCCACAATTTCAGTGAAGGGCTGGCTGTCGGTCAATCCTACGCCGCAGGATCCGTTGGGCTGGCGTTACTCCTCATAGTTGGTTTTGGGGCTCACAACACCACAGAGGGTTTCGGGATAGCTGGTCCACTAGCCGGACTTATTAGGCGACCTACGGCGCGATTTCTGGCGGTAGCCGGGCTGGTTGGCGGGGGCCCTACATTCGTCGGTACGGTGGTTGGGAGTCTCTGGACATCCGTTTTCACGTACGTACTCTTCCTAAGCCTCGCCGGGGGAGCTATTCTCTACGTTGCGATGCTAATGTACAACTCAGGAAGAAAACAGACAACGAACCAGATTCTCATGATAGGAATTTTCGTCGGGTTGTGCGCTGGTTTTCTTACTGACTTGTTAGTAACCCTGGGAGGAGCCTAGGGAATTATTGTTCATTACCGTTCCAAAATGACTAGACGGGTAAAGTCGTACATGAGCCGCGTAAGTTCATGTGCTTAGTCTTCACTAATTGGCACCCCAATTACCCGTGAAGGGGCGCCATCTCCATTTTGGAGCTTGATGGGCATGCAAATCATTAGAATTCTTTTTCCCACAAACTGTCTGGTCGCGCGGCTGAGGGATTCCAGTATGAAGATCCCGTTGCCAAGAAGGGTCTTGTGGGTCACAGGGTCTGGTGCTCGGAATCTCTCTACGCTGAGAAAATCGATACCTATCGCACGGATCTTCTTCGAGACTAGGTATTCTGCAGCGTCCCCGGTAAGATAGGTATAGTTCGATCGTACTGATTCCTCTCCCCAGTGTTCGCTGCAGCCAGTGTATATGATCACGATGTCATCCTCTAGTATTCTTCCATCGAGATTCTGGCAAAGGTCTTGGCCCGTAATTCCACTGCCAATTGGCTTGCTGGACATATCGGTCACGTATGCTTCTCCGAAAAGTTTGGTCGTAGGAATCTGGTCTATACTGATTCCATTCGGAATGAAATGTCGGGGAGCGTCGATATGGGTACCGGTGTGTGAGCCGAGGGTTAGTTTGGTCATGTTCACCCCATCCTTTTCTAGTGTAGCGTAGCTGACGAAGCTTGGGAATGGATCTCCGGGATAGATCGGCATACCGTTGTGAAGCTCATGGGTCAGGTCAACTGCCTTTTCGAACATGTACTGCATGCGAAGCGCCTACCGTGGTACCCCTAATATGTGGAGGGTGTCTGCCCTGAATCCTCGTCTTGGTCTTATCACCACACCTATCGGGCGAAGAGCGGGGCGTAGAATATGCTGGGAGACTAGAAAAAAGGGAGAAGGTTGAGGGTGCTTAGACTTTGTTGAGTAGGGCCTTTACGACGTCTTCTGGGCCCTTGTAGTTGCTCTCGGGGAGAGACTTGGCGACAAAGTCTTTGTCGATTGACGGGACGTCTGACATATTGTTGCAGGCTGCCATGACTTGTGTCTTGTTCGCCGGGTATTTGATGTGGTGCTTGATGTGTTCCAATTCTGTTTTCAGATTACTCATGAGGCCCGCGGTGCCACATGAGGAATAAGAACCTTCTTCGCTAGACGTTTCTTTACCGAACTCTTTGGGTTCATGTGATTAGCGGATCAGTGAGATGCGTGTAGACTCTAGAGTGCTACTTGATAGCGGTAGGCAGATCAACGCTTCGACCTGACAAGCATGAGCGTCCAAGCCAAGAATTTCGATTTAGTCAAGCTAGTTGAGCTGAAGCCGAAGCCTTGGAACAAGGGAGCAATCGAGATCCGGGGACCTTACTACTCCTCTGTCAGTTACGGGTACCTGAGAGATCTCCTTGATGATTGGGGCAGTTAGACGGCTACAAATTTGCAGGAGGCTCGATGAGACTATTGCCGCGAGAGACGACTAGGAAAATTATCAGACTATGCCATGAATACGGTGTGTATGTCTCCACGGGTGGCTTCGTCGAGCGGGTCATCGTAGAAGGGTCGGCTATCGTAGACAGGTACTTGGAAGATTGCAAGGCCTTGGAGTTCGACATGGTCGAAGTGTCCAGCGTCTTCGCGCCTTGGGGCTGGAGGATAAAGTAGCCGTTGTGCGCCAGGTTCAGAAACTGGGCATGAAAGCCAGAAAGCTCCTATTCCGCACCCGAGGCATCAATGATTCTTTCTTCGATTCATGAATCACATTCTCTGGAATGTCGCTATACTTTACAGCATATGCATATTTGCTCAGTTCTTCCGCAATAGTCATGTTGGTAACCTCGAAAACACTTTTGCCGATTTTGTTGTCTGGAATTATAGGTTTCTGGGTGTCATTCCCTTTACGTCTCGTGCAAATCTTAGGTTCGCCTATCTTTATTAGTATCTACTAAATCCCTGTTGCGAGTATTCTACTCAATCGGTAGTCTTACAATGCGGTTCCCATGGAAGAGTAGTGCAAAGGCGCAGCAGCAGGGTGTCGTGGAGGCCTCCGTTCAGCAGACGGGGAAGGGAGTTTCTTTGCGTAACTTCGTGCTCTGGCTTGGGCCAGCACTCATGGTATCAATAGCGTACATGGACCCGGGCAACTATGGAACAGACATCGCAGCAGGTGCCGGTTTCAAGTACGACCTTCTTTGGGCCGCTTGGTTTGCTGGAGGCATGGCTATGCTCCTTCAGTACCTCTCGGGTAAGCTTGGAATTGCATCCGGGTATTCGCTTCCTGAACTGGTCAGAATGTCGCTTGTAAAGCGAAGATTTGTTGTTCCTTACTGGCTTGCGGCCGAGGCCGCAGTCGCAGCCACAGACTTGGCAGAATACTTGGGGACGGTATTGGGTCTCAATCTGCTCTTTGGGGTCCCTCTTCTCTATGCTTCAGTATTCGGTGCGCTAGATGTCATTCTCTTGCTCGCCATGATGGGGAAAAGGTTCCGGCTTATTGAGCAATACTTTGCGATACTGATCAGTGTTCTCGTCTTCGGGATTCTTTACAACCTTGTCGTGGTCAAACCCGACTTGGCAGAGGTCGCTTATCACTCCGTAATGCCCATCGCGTCAAGCAACGCTGCTATCCTAATTGTAGTGGGAATAATCGGCGCAACCGTGATGCCGCACGCGCTGTTTGTACACTCGTGGCTGTCAAAAAACAAGATGGATCTAATCGGACGAAAGGTCAACGGGGGAAACCTGAGTAATTCAGTTACCGAATCGATGAAACGGACGGCCAATCATCACGCATTTTCGACTGGAGAGATAGAAAGAACGAGGAAATTCCATCTCAAGGAAACTGTACTGGCTCTGACTATTGCGTCTGTGGTTAACGCGGGAATACTCCTAGTCGCAATCCCGCTCTATCCAAAGCCAAACGTTACGGTCAGCGACTTTGTCCACGGGATCGGCCTTTTATTCGGATCGGCGATCGCCGTCATCTTCATTCTGACTTTGCTTGCATCGGGGCTATCATCGTCAGCACTTGGAACCATCGCAGGACAGGTCATAATGGAGGGTTTGATCGGGAAACACTGGAATGTATGGGCAAGACGAATAGTAACGAGATTCATCAACGTGTTTCCAACCACGTTCGCAATACTGCTTGGACTCGACCCGCTCAGCCTGCTCGTTTACAGTCAGGTAATTTTGAGCCTGATGATTCCTCTTCCTATGATACCCATCGTCTACTACACATCGAAGAAG
Organism: Candidatus Bathyarchaeota archaeon; assembly: GCA_005888745.1. Lineage (GTDB taxonomy): Archaea > Thermoproteota > Bathyarchaeia > 40CM-2-53-6 > 40CM-2-53-6 > 40CM-2-53-6. The sequence continues at coordinate 74,618 of VBBS01000031.1, forward strand.
AAGTTCATGGCAGGTTTTGTCAACAGGAGGAGTACGATCGTCCTGGCAATAATTACCGTCGCCTTGATCCTGGCTTTCAACAGCTTCCTGCTCTACACCATATTCATCCCTTAGTCGATATCCTATTATCTGGGGCTCTTGGCGAGCGGTCTGTTGGATAGTGTCCTACGTCTTCTAGCGGTGGGCGTCAGTCTCGAAGATGCAGGCGGGGAGTTGAATGCGGACACTGCATCTAAATAGCATGGGGCGAGAATTGTCCGCTTGGGAAGAAAGCGTTGGCAATGAGCATCGTTGGGAAGCAGAGTTCGAGACACGAGTCGGGACAGCGGTTCGAGAGGATATTGGTATCTGTAGACGGTTCTGAAGGCTCGGCTAGAGCTTCGGAGGTCGCGGTGGATTTAGCGGAGAGATTCAACGCCCAACTCTTCGTATTGAACGTGTTCCGGGGTTACCCCGAGTACATGACCTTGTTTCCTTCTGCTCCATCTCCATCCGGCGAGGCCATCCAGGCTTACGAATCGTACGCAAGAAAAGCTGCTTTGGAAGTGGTAGGGCTGACTTTATCGATGGCTGAGAAAAAGGGCGTGAAGGCTAAGCCTCAAACTAGCGAAACTGTTGGGTCCGTTGTTCAAGCAATAACTGACTACGCTGCCAGCGAGAAGATTGACCTAATCGTCATGGGGACACGTGGAATGGGGGGTTTCAAGAGGATGCTCATTGGAAGTGTCTCGAGCGGTGTTGTCACACACGCTCAATGCGCCGTTCTAGTGGTAAGGTGAGGCTTCTCACATGAAGCCAACAGGGGAAGTCTCAGCCCCATTGCCCGTGTACATCGTGGGCCTCGACGACAATGATATCGAGTCTTCCCTAGCCAAAACAAAATTCCAAAGGTCAATAGAATCTCTTAGCCACCTCTACCCTGAGCTCGGGGAGGCCAGAGCCACCGTCAAAGCATTCTCCAAGGGGAAGGAGAGGAAGCATTTCGAGGTTCATGTATTGATAAGAATGCCCAAACACCAGGTCGAGTTCAGAGAAGAGGGCTGGTCCATCGAAGAGGCCTTCGAAAACATAGGACTGAAAATCAAGAGGCTCATGACAAAACCCCGTGACAGTCCGTCCCGACGTCGCCTCCCAGCAAGGGCCGAAAGAGCAGTAGCTCGATTCTAGACTAGCAAGAGCATGACCTAGAACGTCACCCGAAACTCTATCTTCCTATCTCTTGACTTCGGACTCTTTCAAATGCCCTCCAGTCCACCTTCTCGCCGAGCCCGTCGAGTCTCATACAATCAAGGCCTGAACAAAGAGCCAAGTCTAAAGGAATTCTACCCTTCTCGACCAGTCAACGCTCGGAAAGGCGACTTTGGTCGGGTGGTCGTTTGTGGAGGCAGTGACCGATATGCTGGCTGTTTGGCCTTCAACTCACTGGCCGCCCTGCGAGCTGGGGCAGATCTTGCAATAGTGGTCGCACCTAGACGAGCTGCGGACATCGTCGCAGGATATTCCCCTGATCTCATTACCGTGCCCTGTGATTCTCCTTACCCAGAACCGAATGTCGCGATTGAATCGCTAGAGAATGCTGACTCCCTAGTCATTGGATGCGGTGTTACTAGAACTGCAGAGTCGCATCAGGCACTGTTGGACATTATTCAAGGGTGCAAGACACCGATGGTTCTAGACGCTGAAGCCCTTCACAGCCTAGCGGCCAAAACAGACATCATTAAAGGAAAGAAAGCGCTTTTGACACCAAACGCCGGAGAATACGAAGTTCTCTCCAGGGCCTCCTGGCCTTCCACTCTTGAGGCGAAGAGAACGGCGGTCGAAAATCTAGCGAGACAGTACGATGCAACAGTTGTTGTAAAAGGGGTTCCGGATGTGATTTCTGATGGGAAAAGAACCTACGTCGACCGTCGAGGGTCTCCTTATCTGACGAAAGGAGGGTACGGCGATCTCCTCGCGGGAGTCGCTGGCGCTCATCTCGCGAGGGGGAGAAACCCGTTCGACGCCGCGAAAGTCGCCGCCTTCATGGTTGGACGTGCGGGGGAGCTAGCGTCATCCAAACTCGGCGAAAGCACATTGGCCAGTGATGTTTTGTCGCATCTTTCCCTTGTAATCCCTTCCCGTTGACATGAGGGTCTGTGACAAGCCTAAGAAAGGGAAGAAGATAGGAAGGAAGGCGGATGTCGCTTAACATCGGGAGGATCATAGGGATTCCCGTCAGAATCCACTACACTCTCTGGCTCGTTCTTCTCTTAATCGCGTGGTCACTTGCTGAAGGCTACATGCCTCAGCATTATCCCAGCCTTGGTGTGATCACCTACTGGGCAATAGGAATCGTATCCGCCATCATTCTTTTCGTCTCAGTCTTCCTCCATGAACTTTCCCACTCATATATCGCCGAGAAAAATGGCCTAACGATCGCAAGGATTACCCTGTTCTTCTTCGGAGGGGTCTCAGAAATGAGCGAAGAGCCGAAAGACGCGGCGCTGGAAGTTCGCATGGCAGCCGCAGGCCCCCTCACAAGCTTTCTGATCGCAATTGTCCTAGGCGCCTCCTGGTATCTGACAGGACTAGTAAACGGACCGGTCCCGGTTATTGCAACGCTCTACTATGCGGCGCTCCTCAACGGAGTTCTAGGCGCGTTCAACCTAATTCCCGCCTTCCCTCTGGATGGAGGCAGAGTCCTCCGCGGAAGTCTCTGGAGTCGATCGAAGAATCTTCTCAGTGCCACCGCGAACGCGACACGAGTTAGCGAAGCGATCTCTCTACTGATGATGGCCGTCGGGCTGTTCTTCGTTGTCTTCGGGGATTTCGTCAATGGATTATGGATCATCTTTCTTGGCTGGTTCATCAGATCGGGCGCAGAGACAAGCTTGAGACAGACGAGATTGACCGAGTCTCTGGCAGGCGTCAGCGTCGGAGACATCATGACTAGAGAACTACTATCTGTCTCTCCTGATGCTTCTGTCCAACAGCTGGTCTCCGACTTCTTCCTCGTCCATCCCCACGGAGGCTACCCGGTCGTTTCAAACGGGAAATTGCTCGGGGTTGTCACGATGTCGTCTGTTCGGTCGATTCCTCGCGAGAAGAGGGAGATCGAGAGAGTCAGCCAGGCAATGGTTCCCTATGAACGAACGATCACGGTGAGTCCGACAACCTCAGCCATCGACGCCTTGCAAATGATGGCCAAGAATGGGGTAGGCAGACTGGTCGTTATGGATGGAGACAAGATTGCTGGAATGGTCACCCGCGGAGATCTAATGAAGACCATGAAGGCAAGGCAAGAACTTGGTATGTAGGGATTCCCAGCCCCTCGTGACTAGGCTTGATGCAGAGAAATGGGACGAAGGTAGGCCGTTACTTTCAGTTAGCAGATAGGGTTCTGATTATTTAGCGCGGGTAAGCGGCCGAATCTTCTCTTCTCGAACCCTTTCCGCACCAGCAATGTCTGGTTTATCCCACTTTTTCACCCATTCGGCGAGGTCGCCGAGAAGAGCATGCAGTTCGATCCCCTTCTTGGTGAGCGAGTACTCCACTCGGGGAGGAGTCTCTGGGTAGACTTTTCGCTCGATGATCATTCTCTGGTCCAGCTCGTTCAGTCTCTCTGCGAGGCTCGTAGCGCTAATCCCCTGTATCCTCCGTTTCAACTCGTTGAATCTTGCTGGCTCTTTGAGGCCTAGAGCGTGGATCACAGGAAGGGTCCAGACTTTGGTAAGGTCGTTCCAGGCGGAGTGTAGCAGCTTGCATTCATCGGACTGCTCTTTCGTTATGTCTTGGTTAACCTGAGTTAACTTACTCAACTAACTAATACCCACTTAGTTTCCCTGGACTACCAAGTATATAAGCGTGACTGGGCCCTAGGTAGTTCAGACATGATGCGACAGGTTCTGTCAGGTCCTAGTCTGACATGGGACTTGACTCATCTGCATCGACTTTCAGGATTGCCCTCAGTCTGGGGTTCCTGTACCATTGCTTCCCCTGCAGACGCAACGGCCGTGAACCTCACGGCCCTCGTCTGGCATTCACCAGACCAGCTAGACAGTTTGCCAGTCAGGGTTTTACGCCTTGATCAGGGCAACCTATTACCCAGCATTGGCCCAGTCAGCTCTTTCGGGCCAGAGCCCATAACTTGCCCCTCGGACTGGGCTTCATCGAGTGATGACTACCAACATAGACACGCAGGAGAACTATTTCACGCATAGGTGAATGAAAATGATCAGCAGCCGACAAACTGACAGAGCAACGCGACATAAAGAAGATGTTAGAGGTTTCACCGAGAGAGAATATCGATACCTGATGGAGAGAAGCCTTGCAAGAATCGCCTTTGTCTGCGAAGACTCTCAACCTCACATCGTCCCCGTAATCTACGAATTTGACGGTCGCTACCTCTACCTCAGCGGCTGGAACCTACAATATAGCCTGCGATTCCAGGACCTGGACGAGGAAAAGATCACTCTCCTCGTCGATGACTTGGAGTCTGCCAATCGACTAATTCCCCGTGGAATCGAGGTCACCGGTCTTGTTGAGACCAAAGAGAAGGACGCTAAGCTCTATCTCAGAATCACACCGGTAGGAAAGATAAGCTGGGGACTCTAAACATGACAACAACACTATCTGCGCTAGAGAACCAGGTTACCGAGGCTGTCGAGCGGCTGAGCGAGAGCGTCGTCAGCATAGACAGTGTACGGGTCACTAGAGACTTTCGCTATGGTCTAGTACCAATCGAAGGAAAAGGTTCCGGACTAATAATCGACCGCAACGGATACGTCATCACCAACAATCACGTCATCGACGGAGCAACAAGAGTTCAGGTCCATCTCAAAGATGGTAGAACATTGCTCGGCGAAGTCGTCGGCTCAGACAGTTCCACGGACATCGCCGTGATCAAAGTGGATGCTGACAACCTCCCCGGAGCTAGCCTAGGAGACTCGGAGAAACTGAGGGTTGGACAAATCGCTCTCGCGATTGGCAACACCCTCGGGCTTCAAGGGGGACCTACGGTTTCCATGGGAGTCGTTAGCGCACTAGGAAGGCCCCTGCCCGGCACGGACTTCATCTTTGAAGGACTCATCCAGACGGATACAGCGATCAATCCGGGAAACAGCGGAGGACCCCTCGCAGACATAGGAGGAAACGTGATAGGAATGAACACCGCAATGATTCCCTTCGCCCAGGGTGTAGGCTTCGCCATCCCCGTCAACACCGTGAAATGGGTTGTACAGCAGATCCTCGAAAAGGGACGAGTAATTCGACCATGGCTTGGAATATCAGGAGCTAACATGAACCAGGCGATCGCCCGGAGATACGATCTCCCAGCAGACTCAGGAGTGTTGGTGGTTGAAGTCGACTCGCGAGGACCGGCTTATGAGGCAGGGATGCGAGTCGGCGATGTGATAATACAAATCGGTTCCCACGCGGTCAAACAGATGAAAGATATCCTGATGGCATTGTCGAAACTTGCGATAAAGGAGGAGGTTGAGGTGGGCTTCATACGGCTAAATGCAAAACGAAAGGCTTTACTGAGATTGAAGGAATCACCTATAGCAGTGTCCAGTTCAAGGGAAGGGTAGAACAGTAACATGGCCCTAGTTGATCTAAGCCAGATAGTAAACCTAGTCTACTTCGCCTCATTCTTTCTGATCTTCTTCTACGGTCAACGTCTACAGGTGCAGTGGCAGCTCGTCAGCGTCAAGCGGAGCCTCGGAAAACTGGAGAGAAGCAAGACGGCTGCTCGCCAAAAATTTGTCGACTCGATATCCCGATTCCAGACGGATAAGAAGACGGTCGAAACCAAGATTGACCGACTCAATAACTCCTTCACTATAGCCCCCGTGAGCCTCGATCCCTCTGGGATAGTCGGAAAACTGGAACATGTTCTAGATACCTATGATGATCATTTGAAAATGGAAGTGAAGGCCATTGCTCCCAACGCCACAGAGTCTGACGTGAACACTCTCAGTAACCAGCTAGAGATCTCAATTGGGTTGGACGGCATGTTCCGGTTGGTCCGTCACTTCTACCTCCTTGCGAAGAAGACTGGAGGAATAATGGCCCTCGCACAGCTTCAGATGGCTCTCCCGATGATAATGGAAGAGGCCGAAGCCTATGGCGCCGCCATTGACTCTTTTGCGAAAGCCCAACCTATAGGCGATGGGGTCGGACCCCTAGTCGTAAGCCAGATCACTGCTGGACGACAAGGAAACGAGCTAGTGAAAGACACAATGGTCTACGATGTCGACTTTGAAGGTCGACGAGTCTGGGTTGTCCGAGCAAAGGGTCCAGGAGGAAACGTCGGAAAACCGGGTCTTGCAGTTGAGAAGCTGATCCAGGAATCAGGACCCATTGGGCTAGTAGTTACAGTTGATGCGGCATTGAAGTTCGAGGGAGAACCCAGCGGAGATGTCGCGGAAGGAATCGGTGCCGCGATTGGCGGGCCCGGAACAGAACGGTATCACATCGAAGCTAGCGCTTCGAAGAACCAGATTCCGCTCCTCGCAGTAGTTGTGAAAATGTCTTCAAAGGAAGCAATATCGTCCATCACACCTCTTGTCAAGACGGGGGTCGACGCTGCAGTCAGCAGGGTCCAGGACGAGATCAGATCAAAGTCTAAGCCGGGCGACAACATTATCCTAGTGGGCGTAGGAAACACGATCGGCGTCCCCTAGCGGTGCCTCGACCGTGGAGCACCCTAGGTTGAGCCTCGCAGGAGACAAATTGTCGGAGTTCGCAGGCCAGAAACATATCAGTCTTGAAACATATCGGAAGACTGGGGACCCCGTGCGCACCCCTGTTTGGTTTATCGAAGAGAATGGAGAGCTGTTCGTCCGCACTGATTCTAGTACTGGAAAGATAAAGCGGATCCGTAACAATTCCCGAGTTCGCATCGCCCCCTGTAACGCGCGAGGCACCGTCAAAGGCATATGGGTCGACGGAGAGGCTCGAATGATCGAACCAGAATCATCCGAACACGTCTTCTCTCTCCTAAAGAAAAAGTACGGAATGTCCTACAAGATCATCAGGTTCGTCCAACGGTTCAGCAGGAGCAAAGCCCATCCCATCGGGCTAGCGATTCGAATCCGGACTTAGCATATAGTTCTCGAGTCAGAACCCGCCCATTTTTAGCCCTGATCTCGGTTCTAGGAGCCCTTCCCCAGATTTCCTACCAAATCGTTCTTGACGCCTCGACAAAACGCCATACCATCCGAGCCTCTACAGTGCCTGAATTGCCGTCTCGCCAATAATCACCGTCAGACAGCAAATACTCTCTGGACGAGGGGGGGTTCTAAGCGACCGTCCCCGCGTCGCATGAGCGGGCAGTTCAGACAGGACGAAACTGCGCTGACTCGAAGACAGGCCGGCTAGATGAGGCAGCCCTATTTTTCCTTGGAAGTTCCGAACCGTATTCTAAGGCTCGGTGATCTTAATGGCTTGAACTGGGCACTGGATCTCGCAAGCTCGACAGAAGATACAGTCTTGTTCTCTGGCGGGATCAGCTTTCCAGTTCGCCAACGGTGCCTTTCCGCTGTCATTGGTAACTCCTTTGTCCATTTTCTCCTGTTCACCGGGAAGTTCAAGCCGGTCGAACACGTTTACAGGACAGACGGTAATACAGATACCATCGGCGATGCAAATGTCAAAGTCCACACCTACGTTGCTCCCGTGAACCCCGTACTCCTTGCTCACTCCATTCTTGTACAGGATCTTGTGCCCAAGATGCTGCTCCTTTGTGGGCCACTGATTTGGAAAACTAGCGTCTTCGATGAGCTTCCGAACGTTTCCATCCGCCACGGCTAATCCTTCCTCAAGAGCCCCTGTTAACGGCATATAAAACCGTTGAATCCGAAAAGTATGCTGACACAGCTCTCGCCCTCGGTCCTGTAGACCAGGGCTCGCTATTGCATGTTACTTAGCCGGTCAATAACCGAAACTACCTTTTCTTCCCATCCCATTTCCCATCAGCCAAGATTAATGAAAATCGCAGCTGGATCGTAGGCGCTCCCAGTCCCGTGAGAAGCTTCATGGCTGTTACAACACACGTATCCGTTCGACCCAGGTCATGCTATCTTCCAGGCCACCGACGATTGCGCACACAGATCTCTACCTTATTCCACGAAACCGTCAACGATTGTTTTAGAAACGCACTTGACGGCATGGGCCCGACAGTACGCGATGTAATCTACGACCTACTTGCAAAGAAAGGAATTGAACAGTCGGAAATATCCTCACGGTTTGACGATGTTGTCGCAGTCCTAATGGATTCTCTCGGGGCGAGCGCACGCGTGCTCATCTACCGGACAATGACCCTGTTATGTCAGGAGTACCAGGTCAGGGCGGACTTCTCCTATCAAGACTCTCTCAGAGACAGGATGGTCCTTCTCAGGGATCGAGTAGTCGCGGACCATCTATATCCGAGGCGCGTACAACGAAACGATCCGGTATTCTCCACCCCCAACACTGCGCATTTCGCGCAAAATCCTGGGGCAACCCTTTCAGGCGGAAAATAGAAAGAACTCGGCGCATTCAACCCTCAAACCTGGACTCCACGTGCCCGTGTTTTACCATCCTGCAACCCAGACATGCTGATCGTTAGACAGGATCTATCAACAATCGTTGCCATTCCGTTCCAGTTCGAAAGTGGTTTAAGACCGGCATTCTACGAGCGCTTCACGCCGGGATGGCTGAGTGGTTAAAGCGACGGCCTCGAGATCTCAAGTGATAAGGGCCAGGACACGACAGCCGTTGGGCGTCACGCCCTCGTGGGTTCGAATCCCACTCCCGGCGCCTGAACTTAGCGTAGAGTCAAAATCCTGGACAATCTATCGATACAGCTGATCTAGCTCTTCTTGAACTTGTTCCAGAAATGCTGTTTGTGTTTGGCGATTCTGGCCGCTTTCTCGACCCCAGCATCAATGTCCGCACCTTCCGACTTTTCGTTCTGCTCGTCCGACGAGGCTTCTGACGTGCCGATAGCAGACTTTGAGCTAGTTGAGCCTCCACCGGTTCCGGGCTTCACCTCTCCCCTCAGCGGCGCTCCACCATCAACGTCCGTCATGTCAACTTTAGGCCTCTCTGCTTCTTGCCCATCGCCTGTTTCGACGAGGGAGATCTGGAACTCGCACTCGGCCTCGCCTTGCGACATACAGCGGACTTCTTTGGCTTGAACTGTCTTGTCGAGCACTTCGGCGAATATTCCAGCTAGAAAGCCGCTTGTAAATATGCAGTTAGGTTCTTCCGAGGATCCGTTTTCAGTGGCTTCGAAGCAGTTGGCTACGACTATGTTTGCGTTGCTCTTGTCGAAATCGAGCCCGCTGATCCGGATCTTGCCCAGGCCAAGGTTCGTGTCCTCGAGCGCCGAGTGAACCAGGTTTTCTAGACTCTGTCTACTTTGTTCGCCTGTGGTCCCTATGCTTTCTCTGAAAATGCTCCCTTCGTGTACACCGATCCCGCTCGCCAGGTAGGAGAGGAATGGTGCTGACTGGTCTCCGACCAGTCTTTCGAGTGCTTCCCTCATGATCCGGATAACATCCCTCCTCAGAATGATCATTTTCTGTCCAAAGAAGGACACTTCTCCTTTGTTGTCGTTGAAGCGGAGCTGGTTCACTGATCCTACGAGTCTTCGGAGGTCGTAGCCCGTTGAGCGTTTGGGGTTAGTTTGCAATCTTTGTTGCTCCTGATAATTCTCTCTCCAATATTTCTACCGCCTCACCTATTTTCTTGGCAAAGGGTGAGTCGGGATTGTCTACGACGAATACGGATCTGCTGAGGTTGTTGATAACGTCCAACTGGAACTCGAAGGCTTGTAAGAACCGCGACCTGAACAGCTGAGACAGTTCCTGTCCGACCTTTACAGCGTCCTTGATCCGAACACCGGGCGGAACCATGTTGAGCGTGAGAAAGGTGGGTTTTTCGAATGTTTCCGCTAACAACACCATTACCGCAGTCCCGAACAAGTCTTGCTGATCAACTCTTGACACCAGGACTAGGGCATCGCAGCAACCCATCGCGAGAACAGTATCGTTCTCGACTCCGGGGTGAGTGTCGACTATGATATAGTCGAGCTTGTTTTGTTCTCCAACCTTCTGTATCGTGTCTTGGAATATTTCGACTTCGAGTCCTGATTTCAGTAGTCGGAGCATATCCTCCACCTTGTTGCTGGCGGGACAGAAGAACAGTCCGCCCTTCTTGAGGTTGAACCTCTGCGTCAGATCTATCACTACCTCTGCCGGTGTTGCGTCTCCAAGAAATATATCAGTGAGGGTTGCCTTGATCTCGCTCTTCTTCAAACCGAAAAGCACGTGTAGACCGGGTCCGGATAGGTCGAGGTCCATTACTCCAACTCTGCAGTTCCTGGCGAGAACGGCCGCAAGGTTCGCAGTTAGGGTTGTTTTTCCTGTTCCTCCTTTGAACGAGTGAACAGCGATTACTTTTGTCATTCTTTATCCTTCTTCAACTGGTCTTTTACCGACTGGAAGAATTCCTGGTTCTCGATTCTTCCTGCTTCCGCCTTTACAGCCTCGAGGTCGATCTTCAACCTCGCATGTGTCACCTTGTGTCTCCTGAACGCTAGGAAGGTGCCGATCAAGAGCGTAGCGATTAGAGCAGCAAGGATGCCGAAATAGTACAATGGAAAAGATACGTTGCTGCTTGGCTGATTTGGTTGGATCGCGATGGTGGATGTCGCGGTTTTTGTCGATCCATTGTTGTCAACAGCAGTAATCGTGACTGTGTAGGTCGCCGAGGGAGAGGAACTCGCCAACGAGTAGGTGTGACTATCAGTCGTTGTCCCCGGAGCGATTGTATCGACCTTTCCATCACCCCAGTTCACGGTGACGCCCGTTACTGTTCCATCCGGGTCGGAGGACGAGAACGTTACAGTGACCGCCTGGCCAGACGTGCCAGACGCCGACGGCGGAGTCCACGTTATCACGGGCGGTTGGTCGGTGACCGTGATGCTGGGCGTCGCACTTGATGTCGAACCGCTATTGTCGTGTACCGTTACGGTAATGGTGTAGGTTGCCGAAGGAATTCCGTTTGCCAACGAGTAGGAGTGACTATCCGTGGAAGGAGGCCCTGATATCGTATCGACGATTCCGTCTCCCCAGTTGACCGTAGTGGTTGCAATCGTGCCGTCGGAATCAGAGGCGGAGATGGTAACGATGACGGCTTGCCCCGGTGCAGGAGTTGTGGAGGATGTTGTTATCGTGACGACAGGCGGTCGATCGGTGATAGTTACCGCCTGGATGGAGACAGATGTGGAGCCGCTATTGTCGGTAACATTCAGCCTCGCCGTGTATATGCCGGCGACCGAATAGCTGTGAGACGGTGCGGCTCCAGATCCCGTCGATCCGTCACCGAAATCCCAGGCATAGCCTACGATCGTTCCGTCGGGATCAAAACTCGCGGTCCCGTCGAAGCTCACTGAGACAGCTGTTAGAATTGTCCCGCTCGTGAAACTGAAGATCGCTGTAGGGAGCCTGTCTTGTAACTGGATTGTCTTAGTGGCCTTTCCGGAGTTTACCGGGGACGTTGAGTCTGCTCCGGCCACCGTAAGCGACCATAGACCTCCCGGCTCATTGCCGGGGGTATATTGTCCAACCCAGAGGTTGAGGGTTGAATCGAAGACTACCGGTATTGTATCGTTATGTCCGCCTCCCGAGAATAGGAGGAAGGCAGCTACTTGGCCCGACTGTAGGTTTGTTAAGTCAGGGTAATCGATCGTGGCGTTGAACCTGATCTGTTCGCCTATGGCAAAATAAGGCTTGGAAGTAATAGTGATCGTGAGCGTTGCGGGTTGAAGTTGAGGTGATGTTGTCACTGGGATGCTTGGGCCATTGTTTCCGAATCCATCATCGAAACCGTTGACCCCTAGCGACGAAGTCCAAACGCCTGTCTGATTATTAGGAAATGTCTTGTAGGTTGCGTTGAAGGTCTGAGCGACACTGTCATAAACGGCTGTTAGTGGTACTGTGCTTCCGCCGGGGCTTGCTAAAGTCACCAGTGCTGTTCCGCTGTTAGCGTATTGTCCATCTGGGTAGGTTGACTTGAATGAGAATTTCATTGTCTCCGTTCTCTGATAGGAGGCTTTGCTAGATGTGAATGTTGAGATCGACATTGTTGCAGCTCGTACAATGAACCCTTGAGCGTCCGGCGGGTTCTTCGCCGTAACCTGGCCTGTTATGGTGATCAGATAGTTGTCGATGATTGCGTTTCTAGGGATCTTCCAGGAGCCGGTGACTATTCCCGTTGATGAGGCTGCAGTTGTTGTGTTGAGAACGACTGTTGAACTCGTTTGGGCTCTTATGATAACCGTTGCCGATTCTAAGCTATTGTATCCTGTAGCTCTTATTCCCACCGTGTCAGTCCTTTGATACTCGGTATTGTCCGTGAGAATAAAGAAGAAACCATTGGTAGTAAGGGCCACAGCAGTGTTTGTTGCCAATGCCGGCCTCGTCTGGTTAACCCATCCGACATACTGCCCTACGAGGGAGCTTGTGCCGCCACCGACACCTGTGAAAGCAGCGCTCGGATATGACGGGAGTAGGCTGAACTGCGTTTGACCTGAGAACGTCGTATAGTTTTCGAGAACGGAATTCCATACCTTTGTCGAGGGATCCCGAACGTGGAAGCTGAACTGATAGAGTGTACTAGGAGAAGCTCCAACTACATTCAGAATTAGAAGAACCGAGTATCCCTCTTGCGTGATGAATGGTAGCGGTGTCAACGAATATTGAGGAACGGCATGCGCGGAAGGAGGAAGACCTGCAAAGGTCAGAGAGATAATCGATACCGCAAAGAGGACAGCGTATCTAGTCGTTTTGGCTTGTGGCACCTGACTGCTCCCCGCGAAACAGAACCTGTCGAACGAGAACCAACACGGGACTAAAGTCTCACGTAACTTCGAATGAGAGCCGAAGGTATCGCGAGGGATCGGTCAACCGAACCATAGACTCGCCGAGAAGACACATTCCCTGGAACAAAACCGGCTATATCTTGGAGGAAACCAATAAAGGGGGCTATCAGCGAGGTCGTTGATTGTTTCAATCATGACGAAACTCGATGATGATGCACGGAAGATTCTCGAAGGTAAGAACTTCATCTTCTTAGCCACCGTAAATCCCGACGGCTCGCCTCAGGTCACTCCCACATGGGTCGATACGGACGGGCATCATGTGCTCATCAATACAGCAGTCGGCCGCGTGAAACACCGAAACGTCAAGAAGAATCCGCAGGTTGCGCTAGCGATTACGGAGCAAGGGAACCCGTACAAGCTCGTAATGATTCGAGGTCGCGTCATCGAACAGGTAACCGGACCGGAAGCCGAAGGGCACATCGATAAAATGGCGAAGAAATATACTGGTGCTGAAAAATATCAGAATAGACGACCAGGCGAGAAGAGGGTTCTATTGAAGATCGAGCCCCATCACGTTTCCCGGATGCGATAAACAACTAGCTGTAGCCGGAATCGGTACGAGTTAGTTGCGATTCTAGGCAGAGTCTTCTCGGCTAAGACGTGAAGAACAAGACGACTATGTGACTTCTATAACGCGGCCGGTTTGAGCCTGATACTGATATCGTATGATTCTCTTCACGCAGTCCCCGTTCCAGCATTGGTAGACCCTATCGCCATTAGCAAACAACTCCCGCATAACCATGGGCTTGCCGCATCCGACGCAGTGGAAGGCTCCAGATCGTCGCTCGTCGAGGAGAAGCCGGAGATCGATCCCCCTAGTATCAGCCTCCTTCTTCATAGCCTGTCTATACGTGAGTGTAAGCGCCTGCCAGTAGGCAGCGTTTTGCGGCGTCGTCTCGTACTCGAAATTGCGGCCAGCGACGACAGGTGGGCTGTAGCCCTCAGCGACGTAAACTGGATTCTTGGAGTATGGCACCTTGATTCGTGGAGCCCCACTGTGAGGAGCAGCATGACTCGTTGGAATCGAATGATTGCTATCATGATGAATGGGCGGGTGATGGGTAGTGGGCACTGTTAGCCCTTCCAGCCTAACGTTTGGCGAGGGCTACTTCTTTTTGCTTGTACGAGGCTTGTCCGACGTCAGTACAGGAACTGGGAGCGGAACCTCTACGATTCCAGAAGCTGTAACCTGGAATGTCACCCAATGGGTTTCATGAGGCGCCCCCTTCATCTTTCGTATCCGGAACTGTTTGACGAGTAGGCCTCTATCGGCGAACCCGGGGTTGAATCTCACATCAACTATTCCGTCAACCACATAGAACAATAGATCGTCAAGGTCAGCATACGCGCGAAGCGGCGTGTGGTGAGAGCAGAAGAAGGGAACTAGACGTTCCTTGGGACCCTTAGCCCGCCAAGACTTGACACCGTCAAGCATGTGGAAGACCAACGGTCTCTCTTCCTGAACAAGTGTAAACATCTCTGTCAAGGAATCGACAAAGACGGCGCCTCTTCCCATCATTTTCATTTCTTCCATCATCGTGAAGAGAGCGCTCGTGACAGAGTGAAGATCTTTCGGATCCTTGACAAAGTGGGAATATTTCGGAGTCTCAGTTGGTTCCATTCTGAAAGAGAAGCAGTCTAGAAACCTGAGCTGGCCGGAATCCAAATACCGGTCGATGTCCCAGCCGAATGACTCCATGTCCTGTTGAAGTGCTATTGGAGGTCCTTCAAAATTCATGTAGATGCACGGCTCCTTCTCTACCTTTAGCATGCTGTAGAGGAGCTGTTCCATCAGCACGGATTTTCCTGTCCCAAGGTCTCCTGCCAGAATTGTAAGGCTGTTTCTGGGTATCCCCTTTGGAAGGACTTTGTCCACAGCGTCAATTCCGGTCTCGAACGACTTTGGCAGTCCGACCATCCTTCGAGTTTCAACGGATTTAGCTGTCGAGATAAAGGATATTGTAACTGTCTTGAAGGTTAGCCCTATGCTAAACTGTGTCATCCGCCAGCGCAGAATGAGGGTTTAGTCAGAAACCGTGAGTTGAGTAGGGTCAATACTCAATGGCGTTGGTTGGAGAAGAAAATGGAGGTGGCCGGACTTTTGTCTCAGTGTATCTGGGCGGCAATTGTTCTAATGAAGGATTTGTCAAGCGCGCCGGCTTCGTAGAGGTTCACCATCGTGTTGGTGCTAGCCTCGCCGCTCAGTCTTCCAAGGTCGCCTCTGACATGTCTCCATTTTAGCTGAGTGTGCCCACTCTTGGAGTTGTAGATTATCCCTAAAACATAGCTCACGCGGACGAAGCTGATATCGTTCACCCGGCTCAAAGTCACCTTGTCTTCAGCCTCAACGTACATCGTTCCTAGTTCGCGGGCTCTTTCCGGAAACACGGAAAGCTCCGCCCCGTACTCACTTGGAATAAAGGAACGACACGTGCTCGTAATCATGAACCTTCGAAAGCTCTCCAGCATGCACGTCGTTTCCAGCCTAGCCATTCTCTAATCCCCTAACTCTTCGTTTCAAGATAGAAAGAGCCGATTGAGGCTATTAACTTGGTTCTGTTAACTCTTCGTCTGTTGAGTTAGCTTCGGGGCATCGACTCGGGGGATTACCGTCGTCGTCGGGTTCCCCTTCACAGCTTCAACTGCCCTGCCTTGCGCCTCGACGAAGGGAGGCCGGGAACGTGCGAACCTCACCCGTCCCGCCGGGCCAGGTTGATGGCCGCTACTGTGTCCCGGTCCATTACTACCCGACAATTGCCGCATCAGAGCTTACGTTCCAGTTTCTTGTCCGATTGGAGTCTCTGCCCGCATCTCGGACAGCCCAGACTGGAACCTCTGGTCTCACGCCTAGACAAACGGATGACCGACGGGCCGACCCATCGCGCCTTGTATTCTATCTGTCGTTGAGCCTCACCGAAACCCACCCGTTCATCCTACCCCGATATTTTCTACCCTGACCATTACCCTTACGGTAGAGCGTTTGGATGCCCTCAATATTCTCGAGAACTATTGCTGTTCTCCGCTGGACTGCCACTGCAACAATCGTCTTTGTGGCACTGTGGAGTATCTGACCGGTTCTAGCGGCTCTCCGTTGTCCATACCTGGAAGCTAACCCTGTTCGTATCCTATCATCGTCCCCGTGTGAAAGAGGCGACCATACGCATGGTAGCCTTGGCTATTCTCACACACTTCAAGAGAATCATAGTGGCATGTCTCCTGGTCGTTTCCAACTGTGAGGTTACGAAGATTACGGTCCACGCCTACCGTGGAGTTGCCCTGTAATAGGGGAGTGTCGCGGGCGATGCAGAGGCTCAGTCTTCCGGGTGAGGGTGAAAGAGCGAACCTCGACTCCCGGCTGAGGTATGACCTCTAACACGCGCTTGGTCAAAGATATGCTGAAACGTTTACCTCTCGATACGGGAATCCTCAGCCCTCCGTTCTCTATCTTGAACCCGTAACAGGAGACGAGCTGCTGTCTGAAGGAATACGGGGTCCTAGCGGCGAAGCCTCTGGGGATAGACTTCTTTCGAGCAGCTAGTATTCCCGCGGCTCTGCTTATCGCGCAGAGCCTGTAGCAGCTGGGAGAATCGTACTGGACGAGCTGGTTGTAGGAGTGTAGTGAAAGCCTTCTCAGCGAAGATACATCATTCAACAGACCGACCCGTATGGAATTGTTAACCATCCGTCTGAACACGTCCAATAATCGGAGAACATGAGCTACAGGAGCATAGTACTGCCGGACAGACTTGAAGGCTAACACAACAAAACGACAGTGAGCCAAGATCCTAGGTATGAGCCAGAGGCATCCGACGGTAATTTAACAGAGCCCTCTCCAAAAGCTTCAACTGGTTTCGCATCAAGAATCAAAGATGGCGCAGTGATAACGTACCAGACCTCTTTTTACCCGCTAACTTATCTTCCCGAATACATAGATTTCATCCCGAGTAAGGCGTTGTAGATGGCTATCCTCGTCAGGGTCCCAGTGCCGATTCTAGAGGACCTGGTCGAGGCTGCAGTCTCGAAACAGGGAAACATCTACCGCGCTGAACTTGCCAAGCTGATTGGTGCTTCCAAGGAATCGCTCGACGGCAAAACGTCATTGTATTTGATCAGCCTCATGAAGCTCTGCGGTTTCGCCGAAGCAGACATGGCTAATGTTTTGAGAAAGTCGAAGATCGTGAACCAGCGAGGAGCGGTGACCCACGACATCTCTTCCGGGGATGAGCTGAAAGGAGTAATCGATAATGCGCTGGAAGGATTCCAGTTATTGATCTCCGAGAGCTTCAAGCCAACTGAGCCGGAAAAGGAGGGATTGTTCAACCCGTCTGCCTATAGAAAGAAGCCTCCCGAAAAATGAAAATCCGCAGCCCCCGAAAGAGGCGTAAGGCAAACACATTCTACCCGTTGAAGCCGTCTCTCCAGTAGAGTCTAGCCAAGAGTCTTATCACGAGGAACCACGATAAACTAACGTAAATCTCGTAATAGTCGTGAAGATGCGGATAAATAGGCAAAACAAGCTAGAATCTGGTAGTTGAAAGAGAATTGTCCGCTCAGAGACCTGCCCAAGAAGAAGACCCTGTAGCGACGCTTGCAGAGGGCCTGAGCATCTGGGTTGGAAAACTCAGCGATCTTGTCAAGAAGGTCGTTGACACCGGGCCGATTCGAAATGTGATCAACTGGGCGCGAATGTACTCTCTATGGCCGGTCAATATCACAACTGCCTGTTGCAGTGCTGAGTTCGGCGCAGCTAGCGGCGCACGACACGATCTTGAAAGATTTGGGGTTTTGCCGATAGGCTCTCTCCGGCAATCAGACCTGATAGTGATCGAGGGAACTATCACGAAGAAGATGGCGAAACGGCTCCGGATGATCTACGACCAGATGGCGTTGCCCAGATACGTTATTGCAATGGGAGACTGCGCTATGTCCGGCGGCCTATTCCATGACTCCTATAGTATAGTGAATGGCGCGCACGAGTTTGTCCCAGTGGACGTATACGTCCCGGGTTGCCCCCCAAGACCAGAGGCCTTGGAGCAAGCGATCATCATGCTCCAAGAGAAGATTCGAAGGTCAAAGGTGTACGAGCAGGGATGAGCCTTTCTCACGAAAGAGAAGATGCTCTCGTACAAAAGCTCAAAGAGAGCTTTCCCGCCGACATCAAGGAAACGAACATTATCCGCCGCGCCAGGCTTGAAGTGACCGTCGCTCCAGAGAAGATCAAGGACATCGCAGTATTTCTCCGAGACAAACTCGGGTTTGACCATCCAAACGGGGTTTCTGCTGTTGACTATAACCGAGAAAACAGGTTCGAGATCGTCTATCATGTTTCATCGATGGGCATCAGGGAAATGCGAGATCTTGTTCTCGACTTGAAAGAGTCGGTTCCAAGAAACGCGCCGAGGGTGGGGTCTCTGGTCTCGGTCTGGTCGGGTGTTGAGAACTATGAGCGAGAAAGCTTCGAGATGTTCGGAATAGCTTTCGAGGGTCACCCGAGATTGGAGAAGCTGTTTCTGACCGACAACTGGGATGGGCCCCCTCCTCTCCGGAAAGACATACGATTTCCTACGGACTGAGACGACAATGTCAGCGCCTCCTAAACCCGTTCCCCTGACAACTGTCGAGTCCACTGAGACTTCTGAGTCTGGGGCTCAAACGCTCACGTTGAGCGTTGGTCCTCAGCACTCCGGCTCAGGACACATGCGGTTGATCGTGGAGGTGGATGGCGACATCATTGTTAACGTTGCCCCGGACCCCGGCTATGTTCACAGAGGGATCGAGAAGATTATTGAGCTCAGAAATATTATCAAGAGTATTCCGGTCATCGAGAGACCCTCGATCATCGATGCTTCCAATCTCAACCATGCATGGGTGAGGTCGATCGAGGAGATTCAAGGGGTGGAAGTTCCTCGAAGGGGACAATACCTCAGGAGTCTCCTGAACGAGATGAACAGGATCATGAGCCACCTCTACTGGCTCTCTATCTACGGCGTATTCCTCGGACATACCACCATGTTCATGTGGCCCCTCGGTGACAGAGAGCTATTCATCGATCTAGCTGAGAAGCTTACCGGCGCCAGGATCACCTACTCCTATCTTGTGCCCGGTGGGGTCCGGCGTGATCTGCCGCCTGGGTTCGCTGAGGAGGCTATCAAGAGAACAGAATACTTTGAGAAACGCTTGAAGGAGTACGACCGGATATTCTTCAACAACCCGTTATTCACGTCTCGGGCGAAAGGAATCGGGGTCCTCTCCAAAGAGAAAGCGATCGACCTAGGGTGTACGGGGCCGACACTTCGAGGTTCAGGTGTTGACGCCGACCTTCGCAAGGACGAGCCCTACGCCGCCTATCCTGAACTCGACTTCGAGGTCTCAACCCGACCCGACGGTGATTCCTTCAGTAGGGCGATGGTCCACATGGATGAAATGCGAGAGAGTTGCAAGATAATACGCCAGATCGTCAAGAAGATTCCTTCGGGGCCAATCAGGAGGAAGGCGCCGATAGTGTTGCCTCGTGGTATCGCGTATGGAAGGGTTGAGTCGGCTCGAGGCGAATGCAGCTTCTATCTCATAGGCGAAGGAGGCGACAAACCTTACCGGGCTCGGTATATCACCGGTTCCTACCGCAATATGGCCGCTATCCCAGCGGTTCTGCTTGGAAACAGGTTGGCGGACATGCCTACTGCATGGTGGAGCATAGACTACTGGCCAGTAGAGGCGGACAGGTAGAAAGCAATGGCCCCGATCATCGGCAAAGCGAAGGCCGCGATCGACATCTCGATCGCATACCTGACAGGGATACGTCACCTCTTCCACAGACCCTACACGCTGAGGTTTCCCCAACAAAGATACGCCGTTGAGAAGGGATACAGAGGACGACATCTGCTTCACCTCGATCGGTGCACTGGTTGCGGGATCTGCGCGTGGATCTGTCCTGAGAAATGTATCACGATCGTACCTCGCGGCCAGCGATGGTACCCACAATATTTCTACGGTCGTTGTTGTTTCTGCCACTTCTGCGTGACTCCTGATACACTTGTATCGACGAACCCATCCGTCTCACCTATAATCCAGATACAGCCCGGCGACCGGGTCTTGACGCACACCGGGCGCTACCGTAGGGTGCGCGAGGTCCTTACACGAAACTACTCGGGAAGACTCTACAGCATCAAACCATTGGGAACGCCTTTCCCCCTTAGGGTGACGCAGGATCATCCCCTCCTAGTATCTTCCAGAAACATCATCAAAAAGGGGAGACTTGAGAAGAAACCAAGGGCCCCCATGTGGAAGACACCCCTTGAACTGAAACGGGGCGACTACCTGACGATGCCTATCGCCAAGGAGGTTCGGGACATCGACGTTTACGAACAGGAGGTCGTAGTTAGTCAGCCCAGCACCGGAAAACGTCTCAGAAGCAAGCTGAGCCTGAGAACAGAGCCTGATTTGTTTAGGCTGATCGGGTACTACCTTGCAGAAGGTTACGCTGTAAGGAGAACTGTCGGCTTTTCATTCGGAGAACACGAAAAAGAGTACATTGCCGACTCATCCCGACTCCTCGAGAAATATTTTGGCCGCGAAACCAAGAGGTCAACGATACACAATTCGACCCATGTCCTTCTCCACTCCGAAGTTGCCCTTCAATTCTTCAAGACCTTTGGCCTAGGCGCGGAAAACAAGAAACTTCCAGATTGGGCTATGTTTGCGCCGGCCGAAAAACAGCGAGAACTCATACGCGGAACATGGAGAGGCAACGGTTACCTTCACAGACCCACCAAGGGCAATCGTTCAACGTTCTTCGAGTACACGACGATTTCCAAGACACTCGCCTTCCAGCTGCAACAACTCCTCTTCCGGACAGGAATTGTTGGCCAAGTTGGACTTACCTCCCATGCAGACCAGAGACCAACCTACGTGGTGACGGTTAGAGGCCGTTTTGTTTCGGCAATGGCAGATCTGATGCAGATCAGATTTGAGGACGAAAGGGTCAAGACGTTTTCTCGCTTTGAAATGGACTCGGACTATGTCTACGCGCCGGTCGAGAAAATATTCTCAGTTGAAGTTCATGATCAGCCTGTTGTGAATCTCTCGGTCGAGGGAGATGAGTCCTACGTGGCGGGAAGCGTGACAGCACACAATTGTACAGACTATTGTCCAGAGTTTGCGTTGGAGGAGACTGTTGAGTATGATATTGCAGAGTATACGCGTGATCGTTTGGTGTGGAGTCCTGAGAGGCTTTCCAAGCCCCCTGTTAAGAAGGACGACAAGTACGTGTTCAGTGTTGATACGATCGGGGGCGCGTCACAGGTGCGTCAGAAGGAGGAATAGACAATGTCCGCGGCTCCGAAACCCGCAACGTCGCCAGCTGTCGCTCAGACTATGCCTCTGAAGTCGACTGTCGAGGGTGAAGGTTGGAAGGCGCGGCCGATCAAGCTCAAGATCTTTGGTAATCTCATCCAGGAGGTTGTGAACAAGAACCTCTGCATGTACTGCGGAGCCTGCATTGCCTCCTGCCCGATCGACATTCTCTTTCACAGCGAAAAAGAAGAACCGGTGATGAGGGGTACTTGTGCTGCCTGCCAGGTCTGCTACTATAGTTGCCCGAGGATCGAGCTACCGCTTGCGGAGATCGAGCAACAGGTCTTCGGACGATCGAGAACTGCCGAGGAGGCGATTCTCGGAATCCATGTCGGATCCTACTCGGTCAAGTCGAAGGACCCTGATGTGGTCAAGCGTGCCCAGGATGGTGGAGCCGTAACTTCTCTCCTACTCTACGCGCTCGATCGAAAGATAATCGACTACGCCGTCAACTCTGGCTTTACGTCAGGTAAGCCCTGGCGGCCTGAGCCGCAGATCGCGCGGACTAGAGCGGACCTGTTGAACCACGCCGGGTCCCGATACACACCCGGAGGGCAGGTCGGAGGACTGGCTGAGGTAGCTATCCCTAACCGGTCTGTTGTTAGCTTCCAGGAAGAGCGTATTGCTCTTGTCGGGTTGCCCTGTGAGCTTCAGGGAAACTGGCGCATGGCCACTCACTGGATAGCCGCACCGAAGCTCACGAGAAATCTCGTATTCACGATTGGGCTGTTCTGTTCTAAGGTGTTTGATTATCAGAAGATGATGGTGGACTATGTTCAGGGCAAGAGGGGAATAGACCTCAACAACGTTACGAAGGTCAATATCAAGAGAAACCGGTTGCTAGTCTACACAGGGGACAAACTTGCCATTGACGAGCCTGTGGAGGCTGTGGCCGCTGCGGCGCGCGAAGAATGTAATGCTTGTGTCGACTATTCGGCCGAACTGGCCGACATCGCTGTTGGTGCTATCGGATCGGCTCCTGGTTGGAGTACGGTTATTACTAGAAGCCCGAGGGGAGAGGAGATACTGAGAGGCGCGGTTGAATCAGGCTACTTGGATGCGAAGCCATTGGACCCGATGGGAAAAGCGATGAAGTTTCTTGAGAAGCTGTGCGAAAAGAAACGCTTGCGGGACCCCTCGGCTTATCTGCGCCATGAGACTGCTTTCCCGAAGCCGGAGCCAACTCTGGTTGCGCTCGAGATCCCCCACTAGAAACCCGACAATCCTCAACTGCCCTGGAGAATCTGTCTAGTTTGAGCAATTTTCCAGATCTGGCAGATCCGAACCGTTGCTGAGGATTGCTTTCACAAAGGTCCGAGGAGGGGGCTCTCTTGCGTCGCAAGGTCGAGTCGCTAAGAGCCCCTCCTTCGGAGAATATTTGTTGTCTGACGGTGATTATTGGCGAGACGGGCGATTCAGGCACAGTCGAGACTTGGATGGCATGCCGTTTTGTCGAGGCGTCAAGAACGATTTGCTAGGAAATCTGGGGAAGGGCTCCTAGAACCGAGATCAGGGCTGGTAATGGGCGATTTCGTAATCGGAATTTTTCTGCTCAGACCCCTCTCGCGTCGAGAGATACTGTGGTCTTATACTGGCTCTTTTTCCCCAGAAAATCTTGTGTCACAACTATAATGGGCGAGTCTTGTGATTCAGGGTTCAGTCCCGCCTTGGCTGTGACGGCTAAAAGACGAGAAGCCCAGCGCCATTTTTCAAAGGATTCTCAGGCACGTTTGGACTCGTGGTCCTATTCGACGTTGGAGCTTATTCTGGAGGATATCTTCTCCAAGAAGCGATAGTGATGTTGTGGTTATGGAAGGCGCCTGTGCGGCGGGCCTAAGTCTTTGACGATCGAGGAAATTGGACCTATGGATCTGTGAGCATGGCGACGGCCAAAAGCTCTGGGAGGAACGAGCATTTGCAAGAGATTTCTCACTGACTGTTTTGAGTCCTCCTCCTTGGCCTCCTCGCCCGCCTTAATCTCAGCAGTATCCACTTTCACGATTTTGGGAGGACCGTTCCTGTGGGAGGGACTGCCGAGAAAGTGTTCGGCCAGCAGTGATCGCGGAGCTTGGAGTCCGCAGGAAGGACAAGTGTCGAAAGACACCATGGCAGAGGCAATACTGAGCGTCTGATTTGGTGCGATTGTTGCATCCGGTGTTTTCGTTCTAGCTTTCCTTCTAGTTCCGGCGAAGGTGACAGTCCGCTGGCCCTTCCGGTTGTGAGGAGAGGTTTTTCGATGACGGACTGACGAAACCGATCTAGTTTTCCGTATCGTGAGTATTGGCATTTTCTTTGATGAAGATTGTCTGGTTCTCAGAGTCATGCTCAGGTGTCCGGTTCTAAACACCACTGCTAGCATTACGAGAGTTCCGGCTAGTAGCCCGCCGAGGAATTCGAAGATAACCGGGTCCATAGTCTGTTTTTCTCCCTATGTCAACGGAACGTCGAGATAGCTGTCCTGAGCACATTCGGCGCAGCGTATCTTCCCCCTTGGGGTTCTACACGCTTCGTCATCACTCAATATTTCTCTCCTGCAAGAGGGACAGACTACCATGCACTGGCTCATGTGCCCAACCGTCAAGAAGAAGACCGCGTGCAGAGGTAATTCCCCGGTTGTAACCAATCCCGAAGCTCTCGGGTAACACCCGCTTTAAATAGGGAGCAGAGAATTTCGCGAATCTCACTCTCAACAAAGAATCGTTTTCCAAACCCCAGGACTTGACTCGGGCTAGGTGTCGGGAATCATCGGGGCGGTTATCAGTTTCACTTTTAGTGCCATCTACTGGATAATACTTGTTTGGCGTAGTAGATTCGTGGCAAAACTGTTGGAAAAGGTCACCAATCATGAGTGTCCGCGTTGTGGTCGGACGCAGTTGAACGTCTACTTCTCGGACCAGACTGACAACCGAGTGGGTGCCTGGTGCGAGTTCTGCAATCTCAAGGCGTACTATTTCGGCGAAAGACTTGTTCCGATCAATTCCTAGCCTGATCGTGTTCGCAAGACTCTATTCTGGAGGGGAGGATCCCTCGGGAATGTTCAAAGTCATCTCTCCCTCAACCATCTTTCTCTGCAAGCGCGCAGTGAAAAGCTCCAGGTCCACGCTGAGCTCTTCAAGTCTCTTGATCGCTTCGGGTTGTAGGATGGGGCTGACATTCTGGCCACCTATCCGCCCATAGGCAACGGCTTCGAACGGAAATCTTTCGCCCTTGTAGATCGCGTAGCCCGTTAGGAAATTGGCGACGCCGCCACCGACACCGCTCGATTCACCCATCGCGTCGATGAAAACGTCCATGTCGTACTGTAGCTGAGCGTCTTCCGCTTTTCGAAATGGGTTCTGAGAATTCATCGATGATCAGCCGTAGGCCGGCATGTCTAGCGGGTGCCACTGTTTTGCTCTGAGGCTTCTGACTCGTGACCATGAGAGCCAACCGGCGACAACGGCCGCGACCAACAGTATGTCTAATGCTGTCTCGCTCGCGGTGAGGCCGGTTGTGAATTGGATCCATAGCTGAGCAGCAAACGCGGTCGCAACTGCTACTAGTCCTAGGGTAGCAGGCCAGAGTTTGGGCCTCTGCAAGAAGATTCCAGACGCTATGACGGCTACGGCGAGAATCGCAAGGACACCGAGAACTGTGGGGTTGGCTAAGCTGAATGAGGCTTGTAGGCCGAGCGAAACTCCTGAGACGATGAACAAGATGCTTGTTAGGTTGAGAACATTGTATCGCGACGGTTGGATTATTGCGGCGGATAGTGGTGGGGTAAAAGAGAACGGTTTTCCTAGTGCTTGGTTAGCGTTGGTAGTTCCGAGATGTTTCTTGCCTGTGATCACGTCAACTGGCGCGTTTACGAAGTTTTCTACGAGGATGATTCTATGTTGACCTATACCAGAGGCGGGTCCGGCTTCTATGGAATAGTCTGATCCGACTTTGAGTTCGAGTTTCGTGTCAGTGGTGCACGAGTGCTGGATCATGTTTCCGGGCTTTGCCTGGATCAGAGTCCAGTTGGAACCCGTGTTTCTCGTACAGATTAGTGCGGCCCATTTTGACCCGGGTTCAATCTTGGGGAGTCCGACTTCAGGGGCGAGGTCTGTCATTCCGAATCGCTTGTCTTCGCAGAAGGTCTGCGGGCAGGACCGGCATTTCCAGACGTCAATCGAGCCCATGACGTAGCCGTTGTCAATGAGGTTGACGACTCCGAAATAGACTACGTCGTGCTGGTGTAATTCCAAGACTGAGTTTGGGAGACGTCTTCGTCCTTGAAAAGTCTTGGCACAACCCAGAGGGACATTGGTTTTTTTACCGACGGGGAGATTGTTGGGCGCGAATCTGTCTTGCTGGACATCAAGCTCGTAAGAGAGAACCCCGAGATAGTCAAGGAGAGCCTGCGGAAGAGGGGCATGCCTGACATGCGGAACCAGGTGGATCTCCTCTTGAAGCTCGATACTGAGTGGCGGCGCCTTCAGGCAGAAGCTGATCAACTGAGGAGGAAAAGAAACGAGGTCACGGCGGCAATCGCCGAGGCGAGAAAGAAGAAACAGGATGCTGCGGCACTGATGAAAGAGGCCCAGGTCGTTCCGGAGAAGGTCCAGGGTCTCGAGGCAAGAATCGATGAGGCAAGGCAGAAGATCGAGAATCTTCTCATGAATCTTCCCAACATTCTCCACGAGAGTGTGCCTTTCGGAAAAGATGAAGACGACAATGTCGAAGTAAGAAAGTGGGGCGCGACCCCGAAGTTCGAATTCAAGACTCTTGATCATATCGACTTAGGACTCAAACGCGGGCTCATCGATGTCGAGAAAGCAGCGCGTGTCGCCGGAGCTCGCTTCTACTATCTTAGAGAGGATCTTGTCCGTCTGAACCATGCACTGATCCAATACGGGCTAGATTTTGTAGTGAAAAAGGGCTTCCAGCTCTACCAGCCGCCGTACTTTCTGCGGCGCGACATCATCGCCGGGGCAGTTGCCCTCAAGGACTTTGAAGACGTGATCTACAAGATCGAGGGTGAAGATCTCTACTTGATTCCTACCGCTGAGCACGCTCTCCTAGCGCTCCACAACGACGATATCATCGATCAACCGAACCTGCCATTGCGCTACGCCGGGGTCAGTCCGTGTTTTCGGAAGGAAGCGGGGGCCCATGGCAGAGATACCAAGGGGATATTTCGTGTCCACCAGTTCGAGAAGGTTGAGATGTTCCTCTTCTCAACCCCTGAGGATTCTTGGAAGCTTCACGAGGAGTTGTTGCAGAACGTGGAGGAGTTCTTTCAGAGTTTGAAGATTCCTCATAGGATCGTCAACGTGTGCACCGGGGACCTTGGGACTGTTGCGGCGAAAAAATACGATCTGGAGGCGTGGCTGCCTGGACAGGGGAAATATCGGGAAATGGCGTCGTGCAGCAACTGTACATCGTACCAAGCGGTCAGATCAAAGGTCCGGTACAGGGAAAAACCTAGTCTTCCCACCAAATACGCACACACATTGAACAGTACTCTCGTTGCTACCGAACGCGCTATCGTCGCGATAATGGAAAACGATCAGACTCGTGATGGAACGATCGAAATACCGCGCGTTCTGCAGGATTACATGAACGGGCAGCAGGAGATTCCACAACACCGTTAGCCCAGTCCAGGAAGTAAGTTTCGGAATTGACCGGCCTGATCTGTCCCTCGGAAGTTTGTTCAGCTAGAAGAATCCAATGGCGCTTCCGATGATGTACAGGACGCCCGCTGCTGCTACTCCGATGATCACAGTTTCGAGTCCGCTTCTCCAAAATCTTCTTCCCACGATTCTTCCTTTCCAAACTCCAACTCCGAACAAAAACAGGGGCGAGACTAGTGCAGCGGCGATGATGGAGCTGTTCCTTGTTGTAAGAAGAATGAACGGGGTGAGCGGTATCAGGGCTCCTGCAAGGTATGATAAGCCGATAACCCAGCCCATCTTGATAGGGTTCTCCAGTCTCGTCTCGTGCACGTGTAATTCATGCATCAGAATATCTTCGAGGAATTTCTCTTTGTTCCCGGATATCTTCTCGACAATTTTTTCTGCTTCATCCTGGCTGAGCCCTTTGGCCACGTAGAAGTTTTTCAGTTCGCTCTTTTCTTCCTCTGGCTCTTGTTCGATCTCTCCCGCTTCTCTCTTGGCGTCTGCATGATAGAGGTCGTATTCTGATCGTTGTGCCAGAAATCCCGCGAAAGACATGGAGATAGCTCCAGCTAGCATAGAGGCGATTCCAGCGAACCGGATTAGTTGGATGTCTGAGACGTACCCAGCGAACCCGCTTAGAAACGCAAGGTTCGTGATAAGTCCGTCAGATATTCCAAGTGCGGAGCTTCCGATATAGCCTCTAGCGCGGATGTGCTTGTGTCTCTCGGCTGGTTGCGTTGTCAAACCGGCTAACTGTCGATTGCTACTCATGTGGAGGTTGTTGACGCAGGCTGAGTGGGTTATTTCAGTCCTCGCCCTTCCCCACTTCAACAGGTTAATTGCTCTGCCAGTCCATCAAAAAGAGCCGAGAGCGCGTAGATGAGTCCCAAGAGACATTTCACTGTCAAAGAGTTGTCGCTTTCGACCTGGCCGGATTTCGAGAAGCTCGCCGTCAAGCAAGGTGGCTGTTGGTGCATGTTCTATCAACGACCGAAACCGGTCGGGAAAGGGTCGTCGACCGAAGAATGGAAGAAAATCAACAGGAAAGACAAAGAAAACCTCGTACGACAAGGTCGCGCGCACGCGATCATGGTCTACGATGAAAGGACGCCGGTTGGTTGGTGCCAATACGGCACGAGAGATGAGCTTCCAAGAATAGACGCGGGGCGCGGCTATCGGAAGGTCAGACCTCTAGTTGGAACCGAAAAGATTTGGAGAATAACATGCTTCTTCGTCGACAAGGACTACAGAGGTCAGGGTGTCTCCAAGATCGCGCTTCACGCGGCCCTCGAATCTATCCGGAATCACGGAGGAGGAATCGTCGAAGCCTACCCAGTCGTGTCCAAGAAAATGGCCGCTGTGCCTGAGTGGCGTTGGTTCGGCACACCGAGCATGTTCAGGAGAGAACGCTTCAAACAAGTTGCTCCGCTGGGAACAAGTGGTCTTCTTATGCGAAGGACAATACTGCCAGGCTAAACGGGATTGACGAGCAAGAAGTCTAATCGCGTGCCAGCGGGAAGCCGACCATACATGCCTGGCTATGACATGATGTTTCGGAAAGACAAGAGATCTCTGTCCTGGAAATGGGCAGTTGATCGGTTTTCCAACGCGCACAACTATTACCTTTCTACAACCCGTTCTGATGGCAGACCGCATGTCATGCCGGTTTGGGGAGTCTGGCTGGATCGCGCGTTCTACTTCAGCACCGGCCGGCGATCAAGGAAATCGAGGAATCTGTCAATCAATCCCAGTTGCGCAGTTTGTCCTGAAAACGCGTCGGAGGCTGTTATCTTGGAGGGCACGGCGGTAGAGATTCGCGAAAAATCGCTGCGAAGTCGGTTTGCGGCCGCTTACAAAAGAAAGTACGATTGGGATATGGGCGATAGCAAAGAGCCGATTTACGAGGTGCGACCCCGAGTGGTTTTCGGAATCAGGGAAAATGCCGAGGCGAATCCTACACGCTGGCGATTCAGTAGTTGACGTTGGACCAAGCAATTGCTTGGACTGTTAGTTTTGGCCCGTTGAGCTTGGACGAAAGAGAGAGGGGGCCGACAAACGATGACCAGTATCTACATGCGGCGGGCGCTTTGCCAGAGTCCGACGATGTTTCCTTCGGGGTCCTTGAAGTAGGCCGTGAAGCCCATGTCCGCGACTGCTTCCTTTTTCTTGACTGTCTTGCCGCCTAGCTTCTCGATGTTCTTGAGTGATGCTTCGATGTCGGGGACGTCGATGGTGATGACAGTGCTCTTGACTGGTTCTTGGCGTTTGGTCATTCCTCCGTTGATGGCGCCTGGCTCCGTGGGTATTCCCTGCTGGTTTGATGGTGTGGTGCCTACCATGTGGTACTGCATTCCTGGGTACTGGTTGATCTCCCATCCGAAGGCTTTCGTGTAGAAGGTCTTCGCGCGTTCGACGTTGTCGGCCGGTAGCTCGAAATGTACTACTTTACCGGGCATACGTACCAGTTCGATTGGCGAAAATTCGCAGGTAATAAGCGCTCGCTATACTTTCTTTCCTTAGCGTAGGCCTCCGGGTCGGCGCGAGTCTCAAGTAGGCCCGCAGGGGCCACGGAGAATTCAAGGCTCTGCTGTTTCAAGAAGTGGTTTCAGGTACCCCTGCTTCCAAAAGATAAGCTTCAGGAATCCTGTTTTCGAAAGACGGTTTTGAGAACCGGGTTTCAAAAGGAATGGTTTCGGAAAGGTCTTTTCAAAAGAGCGATTCTCAAAGCTCGATTTCCCGTTTCACGGACTCGTCTTGCTGGCAAACAATAAGCTTCCCGCCCGAGACCGTGATGAAGAGATTCTGTGCCATCCAAAAAGCCAAATGGGCCTAGAGAGGCCGTCTCTAACGTGACCCTTGTCGAACCAAAAACAGCAAGTCGTAGCCGATAAGCAGAAAGCCACTGGCGACCAGAATTCGCGGACAACGAACCTTTCACCAACAAACCAGATGTTCCAGCTCATTTGGCCAGGCGCGATGGCTGCACAGATCGTCTATGTTGCAGCAAAGCTAAGACTAGCTGATCTAATTACACAAGAACCTAAGACCGAAAGTGATCTGGCACAGGCAACAAAAACTCACAGCCCTTCGCTCGGTCGTTTCCTTCGCGCCCTGGTCGGCCTCGGAATATTCACCCAGGACGAAAAGGGCAGATTCCATCACACACCGTTAAGCGAGACTCTACGAAGTGAACCAGTAAGAGCCTGGGCAGTGATGCTAGGAGCCCCGTTTATCTGGAGGCCTTGGGGAGAGTTGTACGAAGCTATCGTTACAGGCCGACCCGCGTTCGAGCGCATATTTGGCTCCAATCTATTCGACCATTTGGCAGCGCACCCAGATGATAGCTCCATTTTCGATGCCGCGATGAGTTCTCACTCTGTTATGACTTCTACGATTCTAGCAGCGTATGATTTCTCGCGATTCGACCGTATCGTAGATGTGGGTGGAGGCCGGGGCGAGCTGCTTCTGGGAATTCTTTCAGCATACCCCAAGCTGCAAGGGGTTCTTTACGACCTCCCAACTGTCGTCGCCGGGGCTGCGGCTGCGGCAACTGGACCAGTTGCCTCTCGGTGTGAAGTTGTAGGCGGAGATTTCTTCAAGAAGGTTCCTGAAGGGGCGGACGCTTATGTTCTCAAGCAAATCATTCACAGCTGGAACGACGAGGACGCCTCTAGGATTCTGAAAAACTGTAGGGGCGCAATCAGGAATGATGGAACGCTTCTCATAATGGGAGATGTTCTCAGACAATCTGGCAAGCCAGATCCCAATGGGGGTCTCATGGACATGATGATGCTTGTGCTTTCGCCTGGTAAAGAACGAACCGAGGAAGAATACCGCGCTCTCCTAGAGCGAGCCGGCTTCTCCATGCCGCGAGTGATTCCCACACCGGGCCCGTCAATTATTGAAAGCAGACCCGCATAGCGAAGCGGGCTCTCAAGAATAGTCTCACCACAGGCTTGTTCGCGGACAAGGATATCCAATAACGCTCAGCGACCGGTGTTAGAACTGTCGACCAAAGGTAAATATTGACTCTACCCCTCTTCGGAGACGAGAGTCGTCAGCTTGGGGAGAAGAAGACGCCGAGTAGTTAGAATCGTCAAGAAGAAACTCCCCACGGTCTTTACATGCCCGCGATGTGGTGAAGAAGCGGTTAGGGTAACGATTGACAAGCAGACTGGCCATGCCACGGTTCTTTGCGCTCTCTGCCTGCTGAAAGACGAGTTTCCAGCCCATCCTGCTGCCCAGATGATAGACGTCTATTCTTACTTTACAGACCGGTTCTACGGCGTCAAAGACCCAAGAGCCATAATTCCTCGGGAAAGAGAGCATATGATGGCTCCGTCCGAGCCGGAGGAGCCTTCCCTTGAGACCCCCGGTCAGGAATCCACGGCGATCGAAGTGGTTCCCGAGACCCCGTTGGTCGAGACCCCGACGAACCCCGTTCCGGACATTTCTCCTTCTGAGCCAGTCGAAGCAAGCCCATCGCCGGCCGAATCCATGGATGAAACGAGTCTACCCGCGGTGACGGCTTCAGCTGAGGAGAATGAGCAATCTCAAGATGCCGAGGAGAAGGCTGATACTGAAGAAGAGGGTGAGCCTTTTGCGGATATCCTTCAAGAGAACAAGGACAAGAAACGGTATAGCCCGAATCCTCTCCCACCACAAGCGTCTGAAGAAGCCTAGTTCGAATCCGTTTTCCTTTCCTCGTAGACAGGTGTTAAGAGGTTGACTACTCTGTCGACCGTAGCTCTGCGGTCCCTGAGGGACTGTACCAGGTCTTTCTCGTAGATCTTGAAGATGTTGGTCATGGTCATTCTTGGATGAAGTGCACTAAACCTGTCCTTGGACCCAGGTGCATGTATGATGAGACCTCTTGCAGTCATCGATTGAAGAAGCTCACGCGTTTCGTCGTCTGAGAGGGCAAGGGTTGCGGCAAGCTCATCTATCCCGACGCTGCTTCGTTCAAGCATCTGAACATAGGCGAGTGTTTCTAATGATGGGAGATTGAATTGGCGTTCGAGAAGTTGGGCAATCTCGATCTTGTCGATTTGCTGGCGCCTGAGGGAGCCCGGAACGGGCATAGGATACCCCTCAGGGTAGTTCCCTATTTCACCTTGTGACCGGTGTCAAAAGCATTAATACAGGTGCTCAACGTCGTATTCACTACTCAGAGTGGTATATGATGGCACTGTTAGAAATCGAACTACCGATGGAACTACAGCCACCCCAGAAGCAAATAGGCCAATTCATTCGCCGAACACAGAGCATCTGCCCGGAATGTAACCGTATCCTCCCAAGCACCGTCTTCGAACGGGAAGGAAAAGTCTTCATGACCAAGACCTGCCCAGAACACGGTGAGACAGAAGAGCTCTACTTCGGCTCATACGACATGTATCAGAAATTCGCGACCTACTGGTCTGACGGCAAGGGGACTCATGCACCGAACGTCCCGATCGAGAGCTGCGCATGCCCTGCAAACTGCGGCTTGTGCTCCAACCACCTCAGCCACACGGGTCTCGCGAACATCATTGTTACGAATCGTTGTGACCTAACCTGTTGGTACTGCTTCTTCTACGTCAAAAAGGGCCTTGAAGGAGCGTACGTCTACGAGCCAGGCCTCGACCAGGTCAGGGAAATGGTCCGAGCCCTCAAAGCTGAGAGGCCCGTACCAGGAAACTCGCTCCAGATAACCGGCGGAGAACCGACCCTACGACCAGAACTTCCGGAGATTGTCCGTATCATCAAGGAAGAAGGAGTAGACCACATCCAGCTCAACACAAACGGGATCAACCTCGCCCTCAACCCCAACCTAGCCCACACCCTACGTGATAACGGTCTCAGCAACCTCTACATGAGCTTCGACGGAGTCAGCCCCAAGACCAACCCCAAGAACCACTGGGAAGCGCCTTACACAATCGAGAGCTGCCGAAAAGCAAACCTCGGAGTGGTACTCGTTCCTACAGTAATCAAGTCGATAAACGATCACGAGCTAGGCGGAATACTACGGTTCGCCCAACGAAACATCGACATCGTCCGAGCTATCAGCTACCAACCAGTCTCGCTAACCGGACGAATGAAGAAGCAAGAGAGGGAAAAGTACCGAATTACTATTCCAGACTGCATCGAGAGAATCGAAGAGCAGACCAACGGAGAAATTCCAAGAGACGCATGGTTCCCAGTCCCCAGCTGCTCCCCAGTAACCCACTTCGTGGAAGCCTTCACGAAGAGACCCCAGTACGAGTTGTCAATACACTTCGCGTGTGGCGCCGGAACATACGTGTTCGAGGACAAAGACACCAAAAAGATGGTTCCCATCACATCGTTCGTCGACCTCAAAGGACTCTTCGAGTACCTAGACGAGAAGACAGACGAGCTGAACTCGGGCACGAACAAATACTTGGTCGCTGCGAAATTCATTACCAAACTCAACAGCTTCATCGAGAAGGACAAACAACCAGCAGGACTCAACCTGAGCAAATTGCTCGTTGGAGCCTTGCTCAAGCACGACTATAGCTCGGTGGGACAGTTCCATGTACGAAGCATGTTCTTGGGCATGATGCACTTCCAGGACAAGTACAACCAGGACGAGGAACGACTGCAGCGATGCGACATACACTACCTTACACCGGACATGAGGATCATCCCATTCTGCAGCTTCAACGTCATCCCCGAATGGTACCGTGATAGGATTCAGAAGAAGTACGGTATCACGGTGGACGAGTGGGAGAAGAAGAACGGCGAGAAGCTGGAAGCGCGACTCTACCGGGGATCGCTCCGGAGAGGAAAGCACGCTGACGGCTGCGGATGCAGCAGCGTCCACATCGAGCCCCAGCATTTTTTGCCTGGAATCAGATCGCTACGCGAGTCTCTGATCTAATCTTTCCTCTCTAGCTCCGCGAAGTAAAGAGGATTGGAGAGGCCCTATGCCTTAGGCGCAGGTTTTTCGGCGCCCAGAAGCGTTCGTTCTAGAAAATCGCCTATCGTAGTGTAAGCTTTGATCCGGTTCGGAATCTTTGCGATTCCATGCCCCTCGTCCTCGAATCTCAGAAATTCCACATGCCTTCCAAGCGCTTTCAACCTCTCGACCATTTGCTCAGCTTCTCCGATCGGAACCCTAGGATCATTTGCTCCATGAATCACTAATAGAGGCGCTTGGATCTTCTCTACGTGGTGTATGGGTGAAATCCGTTTGAAGAGCTCCCTGTCTTTTTCAAGGCTGCCATATTCTGCTTCTCTAAGATGTCGTCTCCAGCGAGCCGTGTTTTCCAGAAATGTTTCAAAGTTCGCGATCCCAACGAGGTCAACTCCCGCCGCCCATAGGTCCGGATATTCTGTCAGTGCAGACAGAACCATGAAACCGCCATAGCTGCCACCTACTATTCCGACTCTATCTCGCTTTGCGAGGCCTTTTCCAACACCCCATTTCACAAGATGTTCTAGGTCGCGGACCGAGTCCAGACGCTTCTCAACATCATCAAGATGGACGCCCTTCTTGCCGTAGCCGGTGCTGCCGCGCACATTTGGAGCGAGGACTAGGAAGCCTCGGTTCACCAGATATTGGACGATGATGTTGAACCTGGCGGTCTCTTGGCTCTCCGGGCCTCCGTGGACGAAGACCACTGTTGGCAGGGGTCCGCGACCATTCGCGGGACGGTAGGCCCAGACTGGAATGATTAGATCGTCGAAGCTGGGAAATCTCAAACCTTCAGGTTCGACGAGGTTTGATGGTGGAATGGCTGCGGTCGGGACAAAGGTGGCTTGTCTAACTGACTGGTCTTCTGTATCGTAGAGCCAGAGGTTCAGGTTGTGTCTTGGTCCCTGTAGGCTGAATATGAGGTGCCTGGAGTCAGGGCTCCAGTCCATTAGATTGTGGCCCGCGACTACGGGCGATTCGTACGAACCTAGGGGTAAACCATCCACGAGAGAATCATGTTTTTTCTGGAGGTCGTAAATATGCAATCTGCTCGCCCCGTCGACGTTCCGGAAGTATGCTAGAACTCGGTTATCGGGAGATATCCTGGCACCAATGGCGTCCCAATCCTCTTCGATCAGATAATCCAAGTGGCCGGTTCCGACGTCGATGGTGGCAGGCTGTAGGAATTCGCGGTCTTTGTCGGTCAAAACGTACAGTGTGTTCATGTCTTTGGCGTGGCCGGCATAGTCAAAGCTCGCTTCACCGGAGTGCTGGGTGAGGTGGGCTGTTTCCGAGGTATCAGGCCAGAGTAGATAGAGATCATTGTCGAGGTTGGTGTTGGCTCTTGTGAAGAGCATTCGATCTTTGTCTACCCAGTCCAGGGGATAGTTTGTGGCGTCGTTCTGGTAAACGAGAGTCTTCTCTCCATCTGCGAGAGCGCTGATGTAGATATCGAAGAATTTTTCATCCCTCTCATTTGACGCATAACAGATCCTGTCGCCCTCCGGTGAAAACGATCCGAAGACCCGGATCCATTCATCTCCAACCGTCAATTTTCTCGCGGCAAGATTCTCCATATTCAGCGCCCAGATCTGGTGCCTCTCGCCGCCGCCCGGGTCCATGGAGAAAGCCAGATTCTTACCGATCGGGGAGAAAACAGCCGACGAGACGCGATCGTTGAAAAGCGTTAGCTGGTCAATTCGGCCGGTTGCGAAGTCGAGAATCCAGGCTTGGGGAACTCCGGTAATATCGCTGATGAATGATACAGTCTTGCCGTCAGGTGCGAAGCTTGGTCCGTAGGCGATTCGAACGCTAGAGTATCGATCGAAACCGTATCTTGGACGGTTTGAGGACATGTCTATCTCGCTCTTTCCTGACCGCTGTTCTTATAATCGCTTCACTAGTTCAACCGTCAATGCCAAGGTTTTTCAGAGTGGAAGCTCGAAACCCCGATCACCAGGCTTAGTGGAAGAAATTGCAGAAATCTATTGTGAAGCAGGATGCTGGTAGCTGGGCACGAATTGAACAAGTCACTGTAAAGTGCTCACCTCAAAAGGCGAAGATCGACGACAATCTCGCGTTTACTGTGGGTTTCCATCTTGATGGGGTCGTCCGTCGAAACTTCCATCAGAAGTTCTGGGAGGCCGCCTACGACCAGCATGATGGCGGACTACGAATGGCTTTCAAGGTTGAACTGCGAAAGTCGGGAGTTCGATTGCTCGCTAAGCCTTTGAAGGAAGAGAAGTTTGTCCGAAGGGCGGTGTTCTTCTGGACCAGAAACCCAGAGATCCCCCATCGTGTCTGGATGACTGTCGCGACGGAGTTCGAGACTATCCTCTACCCGAAGACCGAGGAGGAAGCTAGAGAGATGATGTTCAACGTGACACGCAGCTTCGAGCTGCCTGCGAACTCGCTTGGCAAAGGCGATCACAGTCTAGGAGCTAGCGTGAGTGCCAAGTGGGGCAAGCACGTCTTCACGGAGCGGGGAGAGGCGTCAGGTAAGTCGCCTTCTCTGAAGATTCAGATCTCCTGATTTTTTCAGGGGACTTTTCCCAAACAACGTCATCTTTATGTGGCTAGATCATCGGAGACGATTAAGTAGGCGAATCGCACGTTGGCAAAGTATGACGGAATCAAAGGACAAGAGATCTTGGAGATTGAGGAGGGGGAGAATGAAGTGACCATCATTCTCAGAGACAACCGCTACCTATTCGTCAAAATCATCGACGGAAAGCTCGCTACAACCTCGGTCCCGGAGTAAGCTATACCAAACCAGTCGCTGATCCGAGAAAACTCCCTTAGACTTTGAGCACTATCTTTCCAAAATGCTCGCTCTTCTCCATCTTCACCTGAGCCTTCGCAGCTTCCATCAGTGGAAAGACGGAGTCGACAACGGGCTTGAGTTTCCCATCCTCAAAGAAGCCGAGGACTTTGAGGAGCTCTCCGCGTCCACCCATATAGGACCCCATGAGGGAGAACTGTTTGACGAAGACGTATCGGATATCGATCTCGGCTCTTCCCCCACTCGTGGCGCCGCAGTTGACTAATCTTCCGGCGGGGGCCATCGACTTCATGCTCTTCTCCCACGTCGCCTCCCCGATATGATCGAAGACGACGTTGACCTTTCGTCCATTTGTTACCCGTTTGACTTCGCCGGGTATGTCCTGAGTATGGTGGTTGAGAACAAAATCTGCTCCAAGTTTCTGAGCCTTGTCTCTCTTAGTCTCGCTCCCAACGGTAGCAACGACTCTAGCGTTCAACAGTTTGGCAACTTGGACAGCAGCGCTCCCAACACCACTACCTGCCGCCCACACCAGAACGGTTTCCCCTGGTACTAGATGTGCTCGAGTCACCAGCATATGCCAAGCTGTCAAGAAAACGAGTGGGACTGATGCCGCTTGTTCGAAGCTGAGTTTGTCGGGGATTGGAAGAATATTAGTTCCAGGAACAACAACGTACTCAGCATAGCCTCCCTGCGTCTCGTATCCTATGATCCTGTAAGACTCGCATAGACTGTCCCATCCGTTGCTGCAATAATCGCAGATTCCACAGCTCATTCCTGGCGCGATCAAAACCCTCTCCGCATTAGAACGTCCGATAACAAGACTCCCAACCTCGGCGATTTCTCCTGAAATGTCCGAGCCAGATATGTGGGGCAGGGGAATCCTTTCGCTCCTCGTTCCCGCTCTGGCCCAGATGTCCAGATGGTTGAGTGCGCACGCTCTCACTCTGACCAGAACTTCCGTCGGGCCAATCTTTGGGTTAGGTGCTTCCTCGAACTGAAGCTTCTCGGGTCCACCAAATTCGTGGAATCTGACTGCCTTCAAAACGGTCTCACGCCATAATCAGAAAAATGACTGTTTTAAGTTCTCATAATGGTCTCTGAACAGTCTACCCTTAACTACCCCGCTCAATCCCTAACCAAAATCTAGGTTAGCTAACCATGTCCACGAGCTCGCCGGAAGTTAGCGCTGATAGAATAGCGAGCGAGCTCAAGGGTAACACGTTAAGGGTATACTGGTTCGTGATGAACGCCTCTAACCAGACTGTCGGGGTTCGAGAGGCGCAGAGAGCATTGAACTTCTCAAGCCCCACCCTCGCTCTCTACCACCTGGACAAGCTTCGAGACCTCGGCCTCGTCTCGCGAGATTCCGGAGGGTACAAGCTGATCAAAGAGGTGAAAGTTGACGTTCTCAAGCAGTTCATGAAGCTTCCAGGCCAATTCTTCGTGCCTAGGTTCTCCCTCTACGCCGTCCTATTCACAGTCCTAACCATCTATTACGCGCTAAACCTCGTAACCATCGACTTCTTCGCCTTCTTCGGCCTCCTCTTCGGTGGGCTAGGATCAGCCATCTTCTGGTTTGAAGCCGTCAAAACTTGGAGGCAGAGACCTTAGAACTCATCAAAATATAGAACAGGTGTTCAAAATCGTTGAGTTAATTGAGAGAGTGACCTTAACGTGGGAGGAATAGATTGATGGACCTAGCAAGCAGAAAGATGGTCTACTATGGCCTCTTAGGGCTGCTCATAGCTGGAGCGACGATAACCGTGTTTCGCGTAGCTCCCCAGGTCGTTCATACCTCAATACTGGCCAAAGACGGCACGCTCGACCTTTACTTCGCAAGTGTTCCGTCGGATATCCCAAGCAATAATGTTGTAACTAGTACGGACTTGCCAAATGCAAACTTGCCCATTTCTACCCACGGTCTGCTGGACCTCTCCTCCATAGTCAGTCTTGAAGTCACTATAGACTCAGTCATGATTCATAGCAATGAGGCAAATAACACTGGCTGGATGGAAATCTCTCACAGTTCGACCACTCTTGACCTTCTCAAGCCCACAAGCGTCTCTGTGCTCATCGCAGGGGTAAAAGTCCCCGCGCAGAACATTACCATGGTCGTGCTACACGTATCAGACGCCACAGCGAGCGTCTTAGGACTGAATAGCCCCGTGCCGGTCATCGTCCCCAGTGGTAATCTGAAGATCCCTCTTGATTCAGGGGCCAGCATCAAACCCCAGATGACAACAAGCATTACCGCTGAACGCCCTCACATAATTATTGAAGGCATCAACACAATTCGCCTCTCGCCAGTCCTCCACGTAGACGACATCAGCGGTCCCAATTGACAACTTGACTCTTTGGTAGCGGGGGGTGGATTTTCGGTCCCACGTGGGCCCTTCGAACCACCGCTTGAGGATCGAACTCGCCTCGATCAATCTCAGGGTTATGAGCCCTGCGGGTTAAACCTGGCTACCCCACCCCGCTGCAAGAGCGAAGCCGGTTCTGGCGAGTTTTAAAAGGTTTGACCGGAAGAAATTCTACTCGATCTCGGTGTTCTGATCGAGTCAGGACACAATCGGAATTGAAACTAGCGACACTAGTGTTTGATCGATTGTGTCGTCTGTTTTTGGAGAATTGGGGTGATCGATTCCATATCTAGAGGCCGGTTTGGTTAAGTGTCGATGTGCTCTGGGCGGCGGAAGGTACACTCCTACCCTGATTTTTCGGGGCTCTAGCTTTTCGACCCTTGACGTTCTTGGAAGGCGTGCTTTGCATTTTCTGCATCTGAATCCTTGATCTCTGCCCATTGATTCGCAGCGGGTGCCGCAGTTAGAACACGTAGGGTTCTCCAGCCGAACCTTATCCACCAGCCTAGTCACTTCCAGTTTCTCTACATTCAGGGTCAATTCTCGCAATGGTTGAGGGCGGATGCCACCTGAAACAGCAACCGAGTCGCCAGGGGATAGCTGGAGGGACGTATCACGAACAGATCCGGTTGCATGGTAGGCCGCACAGTCAACCGAGCCCGTCTCGTCATGAATTCTGAAGATCACATGGCCCCCGCGAACGATTCGAGGTGAATCGCTGACATCGCCGGTGATCACTGCGGACTGGTGGGGTCGAAGAGCTTGGATTCTGGTGTGGTAGTTGAGATGAGCATCTGTTCCTTGGTTTGTCCTGAAGATCATGACCCTTTCGATGGGTTCATTGATCTCCAGGTGATTGAGCCCTCCAGTCACACTTGCAGGGTCTTTTCCTCTGATGCCAAGAAGAACAGGATCTGGACCGTGAGGACAAATGAGCACTCGGCCCGTTTCAGGGTCTATATTGTTGAAAGTCAATCCACGGAATAGCGCATCCATCTGTCGAACTGAATCATAGTTCACCCTTCTTTTCGTTCCAATATTTTCAGGCGTCCGGTATGCAATGATTTCGAAGGTGTGATCGTGGTCGAAATCGGCCCCCACACTCGCCAGTGCTCCGACGAGACCTCGGGACCCTTTGAGCAAGTGCACTTCTGAGCGGGCACTCTCTGCGGTCTGCCGTGCTTCATTGACTGAGAGAACATCGTGTAGTGCTCTGGAGGAAAACTCACGCAATGGATTCGGTGCTCGGCCCTTGAGAAACACCATCGCGGGGTCCGTCGCTCGCTGCGTAAGATCCGTGGTGCGCTCGACTGTTGCTATAGCGACCTTCTTGACATCTTCCAGTTGCTCTTCTTCGACAGTGAAATGTAATGAAAGGGCTCCGTTTCCTCGTGTTTTCCAAGGAATGTTGGGGTTGAGCCTGACCAGCCAAGGAAAGTCAAGGGGTTTGAATCCTTCGGACACCAATTCTTGGAACAGGACCGCCGCTGTGTATGTAGTACATCCTCCGAGTCTGGAATCGGTGTCGTCGACTCCAATGTGAAACTCAGTTAGCACTAGGGGCACAATCTCCTCAAGAGGATTCCAAAGATGGATTTCGAAAGCGACTAGTTCTCGATAACGATCATCGTGAGGGTGGACTTTACCTTGTTGAGATGGCGGACCTTCCAGGTGATGATCTCTTTCAGCTTGTCCATGCTGTCAGCGGCGACCTTCGCCACAATGTCGTATACCCCGTAGACCATGTAAGCCTCCTTGACCTGCGGAACCGATTTCAGCTCCTTTACAACTTGGTCTTCGGAGCCGATCTCTGCGTTTATCAGAACGAAAGCCATAGGCATTTTGAAACAGCCGAGGTGGTGGTCTCAACTGTTCAGTTTTAAGCTTTCGGCCGAATCGTGCGGCACTAATGTTGAGTAGTACCGGGCGTTACTAGTGCTGGTTTCAGAATTGATATCCCCAGTTCTGATACTCAGCGAGAAGATTGAAAGTCGATGAGTAGTGCGACGCCGTCAAGCATCGATCTGGCAGCTCTCATTGTCAGCTTGGGAGTGCTAATAGTGGCGTCACTTAGTGATCTGAAGACTCGAGAAGTCTCCAACAGATTCTGGGTTATCTATGCTCCAATAGCAGCCCTCTTGTTCCTCGCGCGAATAGTCTTCGTCCCTGATACAGCTGTGGTCCTCGCTGTCTCTGCGGCAGCGACTATTGTCGTCTCGTTCCTTCTTTTCCAGTTCGGGGCGATGGGTGGTGCGGACAGCAAGGCTTTGATGTGCATTGCACTCGCTCTTCCAGTTGCTCCCGCTTTCCTATCTCCACTTTGGCAAGGTCCACTGACCTTCTATCCATTTCCAATCGCGATTCTTGTCAACTCGTTCTTACTCTCCATCAGTATGATGTTCATTCTGCTCGGAAAGAACATCCTCTCGAGGTCTTCCGCCAAAAAGGGTATTTTCCAAGGGTTCGAGAAAGAATCGATTTTGAGAAAGGCTCTCGTTCTTTTGACCTCGTACAAGACCAGTTTCAATGCGCTACAATCAAGTACGCATCTGTATCCTGCTGAGCAGGTGGCGGTTGTTGACTCTCGGCCCGTGCGACACCTGCACCTAGTCTCTTCGGTTGAAGAGGAACGAGACAAGCTTGTTGCCGGACTCCAAGGATACAAGGATCAGGGGCTTTTCTCGGACGGCGTCTGGGTCACCCCAGGCCTTCCTCACCTGGTATTCATGACCGCAAGTCTCATCGTTACCGTTGTTATTGGTGACTTGTTGATGTTGCTCTTCTTCAGAGCTGTGGGGGTTTCATAATGACATCGTCTATTTTAAATCCCGTTCTAAACGACAACAACAGAAGCCTAGGAGTGAAAGTGTTGGCCGCAGACGAGTTCAGCGTACAGTCCCTGATGAAACTAGGACTGACTGAGTACGAAGCCCGGATCTATGTCGTACTGACGAAAATGGGGCCTAGAAACGCCAGCGAGATCAGTTTTCTCGGCAAGGTCCCGAGGCCAAAGACATATGGTGCGATCAGAGGACTAGAGAGTAAAGGTCTCCTGCGCATTGTCCCAGGCAAACCGGAACGATACATGGCTGTCTCGCCAAATGATGTACTCATACCCTTAGTCGAGAAACTGAACAAGGAAACAACCGAGTGCGTCCAGGTTGTCGAGAACCTTGCCATGGCCTTCGAATCCTCAAGATACGTATACACAGAGAAACCCTACGAGAGATACGACCTTTGGAGCGTCAGGGGCCGAGACAAGGTGTACAAGCGCGTCCAAGACATGATCGGCGAAGCCAAGGTTAACGTTTTCTTTACTACAACAGCGAACGGACTCGTTCGAATCTACAAGGCGCACTCAGAGGTGCTGGAGAAGGCTGCTGAAAGAGGGGCCAAGGTCCGAGTCGCGGCGCCTATAAACCAGATCAACCAGAGCGTCGCGCGAGAACTGGGAGAGGTCATAGAGGTCAGAAATTCATCGGGCCCGATGGTGAAATTCCTTACAGCCGATTCGGCAGAGATTATCTTCACTGAAGATATTCCTGACGATAC
Source organism: Candidatus Bathyarchaeota archaeon (assembly GCA_005888745.1). Lineage (GTDB taxonomy): Archaea > Thermoproteota > Bathyarchaeia > 40CM-2-53-6 > 40CM-2-53-6 > 40CM-2-53-6. The sequence continues at coordinate 117,132 of VBBS01000031.1, forward strand.
AAACGTAGCGACAGGACAAGATGTAGCAACTTGGACGAACGACCCCTTGCTGGTGAAAGCGCACGAGAAAATGTTCGATCAGCTCTGGCCATCACAACCCCAACAGAAGGAAACCGTAAAAGCAAGAGCACGATAGGTCTGCTGTTACACTCAGCTTTACGAAGCATAATTTTTTCTTTTCTCACCTTCAATCCCGGGATTAGATTTTTCCTTCCCAAATCAGTACCAAAGGGGGGGAGTTCTGAGCCCTGTTCAGTATTTCCACAATAATTCAACGCGTGGAATTCTACCGTCAAGTGCCCGGTCCTCTTATATGAAAAATCGTGCTGAGTAAAGAATCATCCAGTCTGAGAATCATCAGGATATCCAGTTATCTCCCCGGATTGATACACGCGAGTGTCCATGTAACTGTTCGACAATTTTCGAAGTTACATGATGCCTATGTTGGATGCGGCCTTGGGTGTAGTCAGTGGCTTGTGGGCGATATCCACACCACGACCCCAGAGCCAAGAGAGCAAATGAGTCGATTGAATAGATCAAAGGATACCTTACGCGACAGAATACTGCACGTGCTCTCCGGCGCTCCAATACCAATGGACGTCGAAAATGTACGAATCAAGTCAGGGCTCAAAAACTGGGAAAGCACCAAAGCACTGCTCCTCGAGCTCGTAGTGGAGGGCGTCATCAGCGGTCAGAAGACCACCAAGTCCTGGGTGTTCTGGGTAGATCACACCGACACCCGGCTGAGCATAGCAGGAAGAGATCACGCATGAACAACGCCCCTAGAAACCTCTGCTACGTAGCAACGGTACCAACGAGCCAATCAAGCGCGCCTTCTCGCGTAGCCCCGGCTTCGGTTCAATCTGGGAAACGGGTTGGGACGAGCCCACAGGGAAACTACAAGGAGTGAAAAAATTGAAAAAAATAATCGGGAACAAGAAAGGCATCGACACCATACTCGCAGCACTACTCATGGTCGTCATAGTCGTCGTCGCATCAGTCATGGTCTACGCATGGTCAACAGGACTACTCGGAACACTACTCGTAACACCACAAACAGGCAAGGAAGCATTGACCTTGGAAAACAGCGCTTTCAACTCCAATACCAATGTCACGTTGGACATCAGGAACGCCGGGAGCGCATCCATTACCCTCAACAGCTACTACGTAAAGAACGCCACTGGTGGCCAATGGTCTCAACTCAGCTGGCAGAGCCAACCGCATCCTCCAGGCATAATCCAGCCCAATGCGCTAGGAATAGTCTACTTTGCGATAGGCACCACAGGTACATCGGGCGCTGGCGCGCTTGGTAACGCTGGTCCATGCAACGCTTCAGGTTTCACATCGCCGTGCGCAGAGAGTGGCACCGGATTCGGCGCATTCACTTCAGGCTATCAATACACCATCATCGTAGTGACTTCACGGAACAATCAGTTCAGCTTCTCGGTGACTAGGTAAACAGGCGATCAAAGCATGAAAAGTATCAATCGATATCTCAAGCACAGAAAGGGCATCAACACAATACTCGCCTCATTGCTCATGGTGGTCATAGTCGTCGTCGCATCAGTCATGGTCTACGCCTGGTCCACGGGTCTTCTCGGAACCCTGCTCGTTCAGCCAAACGTTGGAAAAGAGGCACTTAACTTGAACACGGCTTCATTTCCTACCAACTATAACGTCACGCTCATCGCTCAAAACTCAGGCACCGTTGCCACAACCTTTACGACCTATTATGTGAAAAACGCTACTGGCACGACCTGGACTCAAACAGCTTGGAGCTGGGCTCCAACAATCCAGCCCAATTCGCCTGGAACCATTCAAATCGGACTTAACGTGGCGGGAGGCTCGTATTCGACGAGCACGTTTTACTTCGTGCCGGGCAACTCTTACACCGTTACGCTCGTGACTTCACGGAACAACCAGTTCACCTTCAGCGTAGTTCGGTAAGTTAGGTGAGCGAATGTTGATGGATTATGATGCCTGGTTTGAACTTCCCGGTTTTTTGAAAACCGATCCATATCGGTAAAACTAGAAGCTTAGGAGAGGAATGGAAAGTGTCTACGGTGAAGTGGGCAAGGTCTGGGGCAAGGAAGCACCGTAGGTCACAAAAAGCCATTTCCACTATCATGGCTAACTTGACCATGCTTATCATCGTTGTATCTTTGAGCGGGCTACTCTTCGTATGGGCTACATCCAGCTTTGGGGCCTATACTGGCGGCGCAGGATACTGGTTCACAAGCCGAAGCATCGCAAATCAAGAGAGAGTTTCCGTAGAGGCCGTCTATTTCGGCAGCACGGGATCGGTCAACAATCTCGTGACTCTTTATGTGAGGAATGTAGGGACAACTCCCTTCTCAGTCGCCTCGGTCTACGTGAATTCAACGCTCTACAATTGGGCGGGAGGATCTGTCCCTGTGAACCAAGTTCAACAGATACCACTCAACCTCTCAACTGGAGGCCAATCCTGGGCAAAAGGAGATCTCCAGAACATCAGAGTCGCGACCATCAGGGGAACCATCGTAACTACAACATGGGTATCATAGCCATGAGCATCTATCGTCGATTCGCTCACGCAAAGAAAGGCATGAGCACGGTATTCGGAGGGCTTTTCTTCGTCATCCTCATACTCATGGGTTTCAACCTGATGACTTGGAATTTTCTTCAGTACGATGCCTACAGCGGCGTTGTAACATCGATGAGCCAGCGTGACCAGCTCTCCACTTCGGAAAATATTCAGGCTGTTCCTCCTGGAGCCACAGGCTTTGCTGGCAATACATTCAACATCACAGTGACCAATCTAGGCGGCGTTACCACTACACTAACAAGGATCTACATTCAGAACGTGTCACCAACAGGCACTCTTCCCATACAATGCAGGGGAGCCAGTTTGTGCACAGTAGATCCCGGTTCCGGGACGACAAATTGCGCCGGGAACGGTAATTGTGGTTTCACGGACGCAAACATTCGGCCCGGAGAGAACAATCACGTCATAAAGGTCACAGGGTTAAAGATCAATGACGGCAGCGGCTACCAAGTAATCATGTCCTCTACGCGAGGAAGACAATTCAGCTTCTTCTATCCATGGCCTGTAAACGGCTTCGGCGGCTCCAACTCGAATGCCACGAACACTGCGCACGGAGCCCTAGATGTCAAGTTCGATATCAACTCGTTCAACTTCACCAGGGGTTCACAGACCGTATCTGTACCGGGTTGGACCGTCCCTTACGCCACCCCACTTGTGTACTGGGTAAAGGTAGTCAACAACGCGCTCAACCCAATAACCATCTCGCAGTACACGTCTCTCTACTTCGTATGCTACCAAGATCGATTCGGCTCGGGCAGCGGAACTTGCAATGAGACTGACCTGAACTATGTGGTTGACAACCAGACGATGAACCCAAACACTCTGGTCGCATACAACGATGTAAGCCGACCCTACATTCTCCCAGCTGCGACAGCTAACGGCCCAACCGGATATACAATCATCAAGTTTGGTTCGTTCTGCCCGGGTTCAACATGTGGGAACCCTCCACCCAATCAGGACGTTGATTTTCCCACGCCTTACCTGGTCTTCATGGGCTTCTTCTACAGGATAAATGGACAAATCGTCGGCCAGACAATTTCCTTTGTTGCCGTCAGAGCTTGCACAACCTACCCATCATGCCCGTAAGACTCGGATGATCGAAAAACGGGGTTACCGTTGATCTGGTACCGTTGAGACTGGTCACGGGAAACAGCGGGGCTTTATCGCTAGAACCCTTTGAGATGTTTGACTTGAACTTCCAAGTCTCAATCGGGAGCATAGAGACAGGAAGCACTGGAGAGAGAAAGAGAGAAAGAGAGAATGAATCTAGCAAAATGGGCAAAGAATCGTATTGAAAAGAACCGCAAGTCGAGGCGGGGCATCAGTACGATCATGGCCAACCTTACTATGTTAGTAATAGTCGTTAGTCTGAGTTCCCTGCTCTTTGTATGGGCAATCTCAAGCTTTGGAGCCTACCAAGGAGGCGCAGGGTACTGGTTTTCCAGTAGAAGCGTTGCCAACCAGGAGAGAGTAACCGTCGAAAATGTTTTCTTCACTGGATCCTGTGGCACTTGCAACAACATAGTCAAGATCTACGTCCGCAATGTAGGAACTGTCCCAGTCACCATAGCATCAGTCTACGTGAATGCCTCGCTTTACCAGGTTACACCGCAAACAGTCACTGTGGGCAATGTTACTGGTGTTCCTCCGAGCGGATTATCGCTTGTCGGAGGACAAGTCTGGGCGCACAATGACATTCAGAAGGTTACGGTTGCTACTACTCGAGGAACAGTCGTAACCACAACATGGGTGTCTTAACCATGGGCGACTATCGTCGGTTCGTACATGCAAAGAAAGGCATGAGCACGATATTCGGAGGACTCTTCTTCATCATCCTAATACTCATGGGATTTAATCTGATGCTATGGGGCTTCATCCAATACGATAATTACAATACTTCAACCTTCAAGATGAGTCAGAACGATCAGCTCGCCACCTCAGAGAACTTGGTTCCGACAAATCCGGGGGCCCAGAACTTCAGCAATACTTCGCCGATAGGTTTCAACATTCCAGTCAATAATCTGGGTGGGACAACTGTCAGCATTGCGAGAATCTACATAACCAACATTTCGCCAACAGGAGGAACCCAATGCACTAGCAGCGGTGCAAGCGCAGGCCCATGTATAGTCGACTCAGGCGCAGGCACCCAAAACTGCGCAGGGAACGGAAACTGCTACTTTACGAATGGGAACATTGGAGCTGGAGAGATCAACCATCTTATCCACGTCAACGCGATAGCGATAAACGATGGTAGCGGATACAAAGTAATCCTGAGTTCGACAAGGGGTCGCTTGTTCAGCTTCTTCTATCCGTGGCCAGTCTCCCTCATCAACAACAACCCGAATGGGCAGTTCGTCACAAACATTGGACCTTTGTCAATTTATTTTGACTTCAAATCCTTCAACTTTACTCAAGGCTCACAAACCCAGTCTCAATCAGCCTTTTGCATGCCGTCAAGTACCACCGCGGTGATATGGGTGAGGCTCGCGAACACTGCAACTGACAGTGTCGTAACTTTGCAAGGCAGCACTATGATGCAGATGCAACCCTACAGCGCTAACGGGTTCGGACAATTTGTCCGTACATGGATTGTTTGATCAACTAGCATCAATCCGGCGAGTGTTACGGGTTACAACCAGGGCACTAATCCCTATACTTTACCTGCAGCTACAGCGAACGGACCAGCAAGCACAGTGAATGTCTACTTCGGAGGCTCAAGTCAAGGGGGTACTGGCGGTGTTTCCTTTGGTAGGGACGACAACTGGCTCACATTCATAGGATTCTACTACAATTACAGGGGCCAGCCACAGGGCGAGACGATTCCATTCATGGACTTCAAGACTACTAGCGGTTATCCTGGGACGTGCTGAGTGAGACCTGGGATGGCTAATGAGTTATGATGATCAAGGACAGCCAGCAAATAACGATCCCTACTCGTACCAAGACCCTTCGCAATACGATCCTTCTCAAGGCTATTCTGGATATGAGGGTCAAGGTTACGAAAACCAAGGATACGACAACTCAGGTTACACTCCAACTCCCCAACCGCAACAAGAACAACCTACTCGCCCCCAACTCCAGCAGCTCCAGAGAATCCCCTCGGGAATCCCCGGTTTCGACCAGATTGTTGGCGGAGGGCTCATCCGCGATAGAGTCTATCTCTTAGCCGGGCCTGCAGGTGCCGGCAAAACGATCTTCTCAACTCAGTTTCTCTACAACGGGATCTCAAAGTACAACGAGAATGGGGTCTATGTTGTGTTAGAGGAGACTCCGCAGCAGCTTCGTGAAAATGTGTACAACAGTTTCGGTTGGAATATCCAAACCTACGAGGACAATGGAAACATCATCGTTTTGGACGCGATCTCAAGCAGACTTGGCCTCAGTAGCGCAGAACGGTTTGTTGTACCTCGACCCTTTACCCTGGAATCGCTCCTATACGAGATCCAAAACGCTATTCAAACAACGAACGCTCGCAGAGTTGTAATCGATTCACTAGACGCGATGAGCCTCGAACTGACACAAGTGGACCTTAGAAGCCTCATTCAAAGACTCACAATGATTCTCAAGTCCTTCGGTTGCACAACGCTACTCGTCAGCGGACAAGCAGAGACAAGCAATCAAGGACGGAAGTCCGTTGAGGAATACGTGGTGGATGGAATGATTAGGCTTCACCACAACCTCGAAGAGAGTGTAAGCGGTGAAACGACACTCGAACAGAATGCTCTTCAGGGTAATTCTCTAGAAGAGGATTCTTTCTCGATGAAGGTGCGCTCTCGGAAAATCGAGATTCCCAAAATGCGAGGTACCTCACACTCCCAATACCAGCATCCCTTCATCATCAACGAAAACGGGATCGAGATCAAATCAGAGCCTGAGGTCACCAAGCGTTTGAGGCGCGCAATCTTCAAGGCGAAACAGGTTGATTAGAGCCAGACCAAAAGAAAGAGTCCGCCGAATCCGGATAGGAATGGGCGGCCTGGACGAGAAGCTAGGCGGAGGAATTCCAGCCGGGAGCACTGTACTCCTGATCAGCAATCAAGAGGGTCCCGTCCGTCTCTTTTGCCAGCAAATCGCCTACCTTCTGGGCACTGAGGGTCACAGAATTTTCTATTTCACAATTGTCAGAGACCCTGCATACATCAGGGAAGAAATGATGGTCTACGAGTGGGATACCACCGAAATGGAACAAGGGAGACAGTGGACCTTTATTGACGCATACAGTCCAAGAGTGCAGTCCCTCCAACAAGGAGGTCACGGGCCACAATCAATGGGTACGGGTCTGCTCGGGCCTGGGGCAATGAGTCCCGGTTCGAGAAGCCTCGGCTCCGACCTCTTTGTAACGCTGCGGCGGGAGATACTGTCACAACTGGATGAAGGAGACATAGTAATGATAGATTCGCTCTCGGACCTGCTGGTCAATCATGACGCCGCATCGGTCCGTGAGCTATTGGAAATTCTAGGGAACCAGATTCATCAACGAAACGGTCTCGTATTCATGCCTATCCTGTCAGACATCCACGATCCACATGTCGTCGCCACTTTATCCCACATGTCCGATGTCGTTGTCGAATTCGAGCTTGAGTCTGAGCACCTAGAAGGCAAGCTTCGATTTTACAAGATGCGGAGAGCACAGCTACGCCCAATGCTCTTGCCCTTCTCAATCACAGACAGAGGAGTCATGGCCGAGACCTTCGGCAGAGTGATCTGATAACCATGTCAAAAACCGCGAAGCCGGATAAGACCGACAAGATAGACAATATTGTCGGTATGCTGATGGAATACGAAAAGATGACAATAGATCTGATGAAGAAAGCATCAGACACACCGGTTCTAGAGCAATACGACCTAAACGCGCCTTATGCAAAGGCCCGGATCGTCAAAGAGGATGGCGCGATCAAGTATCAGATACTGGAGGTCCAGCTAAGCGATGAAGAGAAGAAGAGTCTCAAAGAGATCGGCGAGCTTCTGATCGAAGAGCTAGATGTTGATGTTAAGAGATTAGGTGGCAACGAGAACGCTGGAGCCTACATCAGGAAACTTGTCGAGAAGATCATCAAGAACTACAAGATCAAGATTACGCCCGATGGCCTCGATCGTATCATGTACTATGTTATCCGGGACTTTGTCCACTTTGACAAGATAGATCCGTTGATGCGGGATCCCTGGATCGAAGATATCTCCTGCAACGGCATGGGAATACCCATCTACATATGGCATCGAAAGCATGAGTCGATACCCACCAACGTTATCTTCAACACAACGGAA
>VBBS01000032.1 GCA_005888745.1 Candidatus Bathyarchaeota archaeon
AACCGGCTAACCCTGTTCAGACCGTCACCTGGTCGGGGTCACTCCCCTCATTCCATGTTGACAGGCTCATACGTCGACCGCCTAACGTGTAACAGTCATTCCTTGAACATTACAATTAGAGATGACCGAAGCTACTGCCAACCAATGACCGGGGAAATGACGTTGCCCATTTCTAATACTCGTAACTTCCAATACAGCATGAGGAGCAGTACCTCGAATGGGCCTAGACCTTTCAGTGTCCTCGCGGAATGCTGAGAAGCGACTCTGGATCGCCCTCATCGTATCCATAGTGATAGTTATCGTGGAGTTCACGGGGGGCTTCCTTGGCCAGAGCCTTGCATTGATCAGTGATTCTGGCCATGTACTAACTGATGTTCTAGCAGTTGGAGTGGGAATTCTTACTCTCCGATTAGGTCGGAAGCGTCATACTGCAAGACGGACGTTTGGATATCATAGGGCCGAGATATTCGCCGCGCTGATTAACGGCTCGACCCTGATAGCCGTCGCGTTACTAATAATATACGAAGCTTACTTGAGACTCCAGCAACCACCCGTTGTTAAAGGCCCATTGGTTCTAGCAATCGCTTCGGTCGGGCTCCTCGGAAATCTCAGCTTAGCGTGGTTGCTGTCCCGGTCGGGAGGGACCAACCTCAACGTTCGAGGGGTGTTCCTTCACACGCTCGGGGACGCCTTATCATCAGTCGCGGTGATTGCCAGTAGCCTTATCGTAATATTCACCGGTTACCAGGGAATAGACTCGCTCGCAGCCGCAATAATTGGAATTCTCATCATGCTTAGTGCATATCGCCTGGTCAGAGACTCGACAAACATCCTGTTGGAAGCCACTCCCCGGCAAATGGACCTAGAGACCGTAGCAAAGGCAATTAGCGATGTCAACGGAGTAAAGGGGGTCCACGACCTCCATGTCTGGACGATAACTTCCGGCCTATACGCACTAAGCGGACACATCACGGTAGACACAGACAGCATCAGCAAGAGCTCAACCATTGTGGAGAAGATAGAAGCTAAGCTAAAGGAGTCATTCGGGATAGAACACGTTACCCTTCAAGTCGAGAAGGAGACGCTTGAGAATATTCAAGGACACGAATCGTCCGCGATTTGACCCAAACGCAGACCCTAGTGCTGGTTCTCAGAGCCTCGGGTTCTTGGGACGGTCAGCGCGTTCAACTCATCAAACGTGATCGCTCCTTCAACGAGATTCTCGTAAGTTCCTTTCCCAAGCACCTCCTTTGCCGCTCGTTTCAGAAGGCCCATCGCCGCATACGATGGGCTGGGACCAAAGCTCACACGCGCGACACCAAGTCTCTGCAACACACTAATTTCCGGCAGACCTTTTCGCACCATGACATTGACAGGAAAATCTAGGGCCAATACGAAAGAAGCGATTGAAGCTGGGTCTGTAAGACCCATCGGGTAGACACAATCGGCTCCTGCGTCTCTGTAGGCGGTGGCCCGACGAATAGCTTCCTTGAATCGTGCCTCTTCGTCCCCTTCTGCATATCTTAGCGCGTCCGTTCGCGCGTTAATGACAATCGGAACTCCTACGGTCTCACCTATCTTTCTTATCGCCTTGACATTCCGTACCTGTTTTTCAATCGGGTAGAGTTTCTTCGTGGCATGTGCGAAGTCTTCGATGTTTATTCCGACAGCTCCGGTTTTCAGAATCGCTTTGACTGTGATGAGCACGTCTTTTGTGGTCTTTCCAAAGCCAGCGACAATATCAGCAGAGAGAGGAACAGACAAGACCCCAGCAATTCTTCCAACAGCTGAGACAAACTCGTCTCTACCTATCACCTCGCCATCAGGGTAGCCCAAGGAGACCAACATGCCTGCGCTGGACGTCGCGATTGCAGGGAACCCTGCATCTTCAAACACACGTGCGCTCGGAACATCCCATCCGTTCGGAAGAATCAGTATCCGCTTTCTATGGTGAAGTTCACGGAATTCTTCTGCTTTACCTTTCTGGGCCTTTACTGTGAATTTGGACAAGAATGTCATGCCTTGACAGGATTTCGGTTTTGTAAGCTTATCTTGGTCAGGCTCCAATCGTTCCTTTTGGAACGGTCTTTACCGCTTCCGGATGTGGGTTTTCTGGGAATAGCTCGGGATGTATTATGTGAGCAAGGATCTCAAGCCCATCAACCACTCTGGGGCCTGACCTGCTGAAATACGCGGACGCGTTGACCGCGTAGATTCTCGAGGACTGGAAGGCGGGAATTTTGTCCCATTCCTCGTACGATGTTAGCACATGGGCTTCTTCGACAACCTGGTCTGCATTGAACCCGCACGGAGAGAGGACGATTATGTCAGGTTTGTACTCAACAACTTGATCCCATTCTATTCTGTGGGAAGGCTTGCCAATGCGCCCAAGTCCTTCGACTCCTCCTGCGTAATCGACCATCTGAGGAATCCAGTGTCCACCAGCCCACGGAGGCCGAAGCCATTCCATGAAGAAGACCCGCGGTTTATTTTGCACAGTCCGCGTTTTCTCTCTAACCCTGGTTATTCTCCGCAACATTTGCGCAACAAGTTTCTCAGCTTCTGCCAGCTTGGTTGTCATCCTGCCAACCAAGAGAATATTGTCAACGATCTCCTCCAGATCCGTAGGCTCCAGTGAAACGATCTTTGCATCCGCATCCAATACCCTTGCTGCTTCCTTGACCCTCGTATAGGACACGGCGCATACATGGCAGAGTTCCTGCGTCAGAATAATATCCGGCTTCAACTTGTCTAGAAGTTTTTCGTCAATCTCATAAATGTCGCCGCCCCGTTGTTCAACTTCCCTGTCAACCTCGAGGCTTCGGTGGATCCTCTGGTGAATCGCCGACTTCGTTAAAACGGGCCGGTTAGAAGCTTCAGGAGGATAATCGCACTCATGGGACACCGCGACAACTTGGTCTCCCAGTCCGAGCGCGAATGCAATCTCTGTGGCGCTGGGGAGTAGAGAGCAGATCCTCATTTTGAGTCTTGTGGCTCGGTAGTGGTTGGCGAAAGGATATATTTAACTGGCGGGTAACTTTGCCCGCTTCTTAACTTTGACCACCTACACTGCGGCTTCCGTCACCGACAGGCGGTCCACCAAAGTCATGATTACGGCCGTCTTCACGGCTCTGGCACTTGCAACCAACTATGCGCTCATCGGCATCCCAAACATCAAGATCATGGACACGCTGGTATTCCTCGCGGCTTTGTTCTTCGGCCTTCGACTCGGAATCGGAGTCGCGGTGTCCGTCTGGCTAGTATACGGATTCGTAAACCCGAACGGCGTAGACACTTTCCTCATGTTGTCATTCCTGATGGTGGGAGAGTGCTTCTACGCTCTCGCTGGTGTAGCTCTCAAGAAGAGCTTCGTGATCAGGGATGTTGTAAAGGGAACGAAGGAGTATCAACGCCTGAGTATCATATTCGGACTCGTCGGACTACTATCGACCTTTGCTTATGATGCCCTTACAAACTTCGGCAGCTGGATTTTCAGAACAGGTTCTCTCTACCAGGATTTTGTCTTCGGCAACATTATCGGGGTCCCGTTTTCGATCGCGCATGAAGCTAGCAACGTCATCTTCTTCGCAACGGTCGCTCCCGCCATCATCGTTGCCGCAACGCGTCTCGGTCTTAGAACTCCGCTGGACGTAGCCTAGATTGGAATACATTATCATCGGCGGTCACAAGGCGTTGTTCGCTATCCTATTTCTAGTTGGGGCTGGAGTCGTTGCATTCCAGGCCGGCGCATACTATTACTATCAGAAATCCAGTGCTTGCCCAGATCCGTGCCGGGCTTCCATGCTTACGGTCGAGACCCTGATAAATTATGGAAACAGCACAAGCCATTGGATCAATAAGACCGATGTGCGTTCCGATTGGAACTTCTATCAACTAACAAGTTCTGTCGCAAGAGTTCAGTCCACGTATTATCCTTCTGCTTCTGAGCACTTGATCATAGGGATAAATGGAGTCCAGAACAGTGGTCAATATTTCTGGAGCTTATGGGCCTTATGCGAGAATTCCAAGGCATGGTTTGCCACAAACGTTGGTGCCGACGCGATTCACTTTACGACCTATCACACACTTGCCTGGTATTACCAGGCGACGAACTCGCAGGACTCGTCCAAGTGGGACCCACCTATTCCCGGAGCCGCAAAAGTGAACATGTGCTAGGATTCAGGCTTTACCGTCGGCTCTGTCTTGCTCGATGCTCTCTTTCGCTCTACGGCTAACCGTTCCATAACCACCGCCACCGGGCGTTGCCACAGTCAGAACATCACCGCTATTCGTAGCGAAAGTTGTCTTTGAGGACAAACTCATGATCCTGTTCCCTCGCACAATTTCATACACGCCCGGAGATCCTGATTTTCCTCCAAACAATCCCCAGGGTCCATGACGTTGTCGTTCCCCCATCAACGAGACAGTCGATCCTTCAGCCAACATCTCTGTATCTCTCCTGATTCCCAGTCCTCCACGAAATCTTCCTCGTCCACCGGACCCTCGCACCAGCTCGTATCTTCTGACCCTCAGAGGATAAGTGGATTCTAACGCCTCGACTGGCGTGTTCAACGTGTTTGTCATGTGGCTATGAATTCCATCAACGCCATCTTTGTTGTGTCGAGCGCCGAATCCGCCAGCGATGGTCTCATAGTAGGTGAAATATTTCCCGTTCCGCGGATCGACCCCTCCCATAGTTACATTATTCATTGTTCCTTGACAAGCGGCACAGACTCTCTCGGGGATAATGTTGGAGAAGGCCTTGAGGGTCACATCAACGATCCGGGTTGACGTTTCTACATTTCCACCGGCTACCGGTGCAGGAGGTTCCGCGTTGACTATGGTTCCAGTTGGAGCCTTCACTTCAATTGGCTCGAAGCAGCCTGCGTTTGCCGGAATCGAAGGATCTGTCAGACATCTCACCACGTAGTAGACGGCTGAGAGAGTGACGCTGAACACGGCGTTCAAGGGTCCCTGAACCTGCTTTGCAGAGCCAGAGAAATCAAACGCTATCATTTCTCCACCAACTGCGATTTTGACTTTGATAGGGATGTCCGTTGTGTCGAAGCCATCGTCATCGAGATAGTCAACCGCCGAGGATGACATTCTAGGTAGTTCGCGAATCTTCTTGACCATCAGCTCCTCGGAGTAGGAGATGAGTTGGTTCATGCCTGACTCTATAGTGGACGCGGTAGATTTTTTCAGCAGCTCGGTTAGGCGTTTCGCGCCTACAAGGTTCGCGGCTCGTTGCGCTCTGAGGTCTCCCAGTCTCTCATCAGGCGTTCTGACATTGGTCAGTACGAAGTCTAGAAGTTGGCGGTTCGGCTTACCCGCTGACCAGAGTTTGAGGGGCGGGATACGTATTCCTTCTTGGTTAACATCTCTCGATAGGGCGGACATGCTTCCGGGCGCGACCCCTCCAACGTCAGAGTGGTGGGCGCGGTTGACCGCAAATCCGACCAATCGTTCTTTGTGGAAGATCGGTGAGACCATGGTAATGTCTGGAAGATGGGTCCCGCCGCGGTATGGGTCGTTGAGGATGACATCGTCACCTTCCGAAAGATCATCTTCGAATTCTTTCTGAACGGCCTGCACTGAGTAAGGCATTGCACCGAGATGGACTGGTATGTGCTCTGCCTGGGCTACTAGCTGTCCTTGTGCCGTGAAAAGGGCGCAGGAGAAGTCTCTCCTCTCCTTAATGTTGGGTGAGAAGCTTGATCTTCGGAGGACGACTCCCATCTCTTCTGCGATCGAGATGAGAGAATTCTTGAGAATCTCGAACGATACCGGGTCAAGATTCTCCATGGGCGGGGGTCTGGTTTCGAGGGATTGCCTCGCTTAGCTTATATGCGAGGTTCTCTCTCAGAGCGGGTAACTTTGCCCGCTCTAAAATCCGCGCTCAACGCCACGATCTGGATCATTATTCTCCTGACCCTTAGCATGGTCTCGTCAACGCGCTTCGCCAACGCCGTTTCGCCATCTCAGGCTTCCGCGGCAAAATCCGCTTTGAATTGGCTGTCGAGCAACGAGAAAGCTGACGGGTCTTTCGAAGACTTTCCTCAAATTCCGACTCCAGGCGCGGCGCTTGCACTTTGGTTGAACAACTCCGGTTCACCCCAAGCTGCAAAATCTTTCAATTGGATCGCTTCCCAGCTTGACAACTCTTCCAGCTATGCGTGGGGAGAAGCAGACATTCCGGGAGTGATGCTTTACGCCTTGGGTGCGTCGAACAATGTTGGACTGCTTCACAATCTCGCGTCTGTTTCGTCAGGGCTTCGAGCATACCAGCGAGAAAGTAGCGGCTTCATCGGATACTATGCCCAATCACCGGATGGTAGCTATGCACAGGTTGCTACAAGCGTTGATACCGCGATGGCGCTTTGGGGCATGTCCCAGGCCAACTCTCCGATCTCATATGAAAACCGGACGTTCGCAATCAACTATCTCTTCTCACTTCAGAACACTGATGGAAGCTTCAATCTAACAAGCACGATCTCCCAGAGTTATACGGATGCTCTCGGACCAGAGCCTATCAGCGTGACCGGACTGGCGCTCCTGACGCTAAAAGCCGCGAATTACACGAAGAACGACAACCATGTATCGAGAGCCCTGGACTTTCTAGCCGGCACGATATCAAAGAACTTCACGACCATCGGGGATCACGAGGGCCATGTATATAGTGCGGCCCTATCGGCTTTGGCGTTTCAGGCATACGGTCGATCTGTTCAAGCACTCTCTTCAATTGGTTTCATTCTGACCCAGCAAAACTCGGATGGCAGTTTTCTAGACGTCGCTCGAGGTTCTCATCTGAAGACTCTTGATACGGGCTGGGTGACGATTGCGTTGGAGCAGGTTCAGCCACGTCCCTTGTTCAGTTCGATTCTGTCTCCGTTGGTTTTCGTTGGGGTCGTTATTCTGGCAGGGGTTGTGGTGGTTGTTGGGGTCGTGGTTGTCTACGTCTTGCTAAGGCGGCGGGCGGCCAAGTCAACTCCGTCTTCCGGAACCACGTTTACCATTTCTACCCATTAGAGTAGAAAGCAGGAAATCTTCTCTAGAAAAAAGGAGGGGGGATAAGAGCAGAGCATCTCGCGACGCAAGAGGGGTTCCTCTGAGCTTTCCGAACCAATCATCCGCGAGAAAAAACGAAGACCAGTATTCTACGGATCCCGAAAAAGTGGGGCTTTGGATTTCCAGGTCCTCAGAGGCCTGGATTCTTTCTTGTGCTAGCTCTCACAGTTAGTTGTTCGTGGAGTGCTTCGAAGCCGATGGGCCTTCGAGCGCGTGCACCAGATTGACAACTACTCGCAGCGTTGGGATCAGCGCGATCAAGAGGAATATCAATGGATAAGCCCAAGGCGCGCTTGTAAAGTACTGACTGGCAATGCCGTTGCTTACATAATAGAGTATGACGATTGCACTGATCTGGAAAATGTACGCTAGCAATGGGACCCAGCTCTGGTAGCTCTTGTACGCATCCGAGACTGCTTTCGAGAGCTGTGTTCCGAACTTGAAGACGATCAGAGCCACGACAAGCCCGATCATGAATACAGCAATGTTCGCGATCGATATGGTACTGCCCGAGATTGGCTGCCCGATCCCAGGAAAGCCGAGCACAACTGCCTCTATAATCACCAGTACAATGACGCCCGCGATCAAACGTATGAACGCAGGCATAACTGGAGTAAAAGCTCCCCACGTGCTGTTCGAGCCGCTTGATGTATTGGTCATATTTTCTTCACTGTAAGAAAGCATATCCCAGACGCTAGATGATATTGCTGTGTCGAAACCCACGCCATCAGATTCCGGTAACAACCTTCTTCATCTGAATCTCATATCGCGATGGAAGCTGAGCCATTCCGATCAATCACGTATCTTGCTCCGGGCGGAATGACCAAGGTCGAATCGTAATCCTCAATCACGCATGGTCCCTTTCCCCTAGTTCCAGGCCGGAAGGTGTCTCGCTGGAGGACTAGAGATTCGATACCATGTCCATCCGTGAACCAGACTCTCCGGCTCTTAGGCAAGCCGTCCTCTCGTGTGAGCGTGCCCACTACTCTGGCAATCGTTCCTGCCTTTCCTCTACAGTAGCTGCGAACATTCACGATCTCAACCGGCTTGCCCGGTTGAGAATATCCATACTTCGCTTGATGCATCAGGTGAAAGTCTCGAACAGCAGAACGAACCACACCTCTAGTAACAATCCTCCCCAACAGAGGAATCGGTAACTCGTAAGATTGACCCTGATATCGCATATCCAGTAGTCTCTGATACTTGGCATCCATCTGCTTTACTCCTTCTTCATGCAGGAGATCTGCAGCTCTCCCCTCCATCTTGCCAAAGATTCTCTCCAGTTCTCCAGGACTCACATCTTCTCCATCCTTCAGCACTGTTCTCACCGAATCGTGCAGTGGCTCCGCGAGAAGAAGACCCAGGCTCGACAGCAATCCCGCAGCCGGAGGCACAACTATCTTCTCTATCTCCAGTTGTTCAGCAACCTCGCAGGCGAACATTGGTCCTGCTCCCCCAAACGCCACGAGCGTCATTTCACGTGGATCAAGTCCCTTCTCTACCGTCGCCGCATGCAACGCGTCCACAATCTTCGCCAAAGCGATTCTCAGAACACCGACCGCTCCATCGATCACATCCATTCGAAGCCGCTTCGCAACCAGCTCAGCCACGGCCGCGTACGCAAGCTCAGGGGTCAACGGCAGATCTCCCGCAAGCAGGAAGCTTGGACTCAAACGCCCGAGAACGAGGGACGCATCCGTCAGCGTCGGCAGCCTTCCACCCTTCCCGTAGCACGCCGGACCGGGAGACGCTCCAGCACTCTGAGGACCGACATGTAGAACAAGAGCATCATCGACCCAAGCAATACTGCCTCCACCAATTCCAACCTCGACAAGATCCACGACCGGAAACTTGACAGGGTATCCTGATCCTTCAACTCGCCGGGTTCCATGCAAGCGGCCGCCAACCTCATACTCGTTAGTCACCTCAAACCCACGACCAGACCACACTCCCGCCTTCGAAGTGGTCCCGCCAACATCCAGCGAGACAATGCTTTCAGATCCGCCAGCGTAGAACTTAGACGCGACCGCCCCAGCAACAGGCCCCGACTCTATCAGCCGCGCGGGCTCCTTTGAAGCCTGGCGAGAAAGCACCGTCCCACTATTCGACTGCATTACAAAAACAGGCCCACGAACACCAAGCTGCTCCAACCCCTTTTCGAGGTTTTTCAGGTAGACAGCGAATAGCGGCTGAAGACACGCATTAACGACTGTAGTGCTCGTTCTCTCGTATTCTCGGAACTCGGGAAGAAGCTCCGAAGACAAGGACAATCTCGCACCTGGATGCTCTCTCCTGAAAATCTCGCCCATCTTCTTCTCGTGTTTCGGGTTGGCATAGGAGTGAAGAAAGGAGACGGCAACCGTTCCAATCCCGAGTCTCCGTATCCTTCTCGCAACCCGAGTGGACTGCGAAATGTCAAGCGGTTCTAGGATCCTCCCATCATACGTGATCCTCTCCCGGACCTCAAACCTGTATCGTCTCGGGACCAAGGGAGGCAGACGCTCGACCTGGAGATTGTAAAGTTCAGGTCTGTTCTGGCGCCCGATCTCAAGCACGTCTCGAAACCCCGAGGTTGTGACTAGAGCGGTCTTGGGAATGTTTCCGGTTAGGAGAGCGTTCGAGGCGAGTGTCGTAGCGTGAATAACAACACTAACAAGACGAGGATCAATACCTTTTTTCTCCAACAGTCCTCGAACCGCATCCAGTGCTCCAGTCGACGGATCCGTTGACGTGGTCAGGACCTTGATCTTCCAGATCCCGCGCTTCTCGTCCGTAGCAACAAGATCGGTGAACGTCCCGCCGATGTCAATGCCGACTCTAACGAAATCCTTTCTCGCTGCATCTTTTCCGGGGTTCACTCGAGAACAACCTATCCAATCATTGTATGGCTTGAAGGCTTAGATTCAGCCGTCTCCAACTCTTAATATCGTTCCAGTTCACCGGAGGACATTCCGGTTGACATCGGTAGCTAGACTATGACTGTTCACGTTCTCCTAACGGCAGACAACCACCTGGATCCATCAGCAGTCCAGTATGGACCCAAACGGTTCGAGCGCAAGCGAGACTTCCAGCGTTGCTTCGAGATCCTGGTTAACTTCGCCCTGGAGAATAAACCAGGCCTTCTTCTGATCGGCGGAGACTTCTATGATGGTATTCTGCCCGGCAATCCCACCAGAGCGTTTGTGGCAGAACAGTTCAAGCGATTACATGAGAAGAACATCAAAACCGTTCTCGTGAGCGGCCATCACGACACTCCACGCAGTGCCGAGCAAGGCGCTTCACCTCTCGCAGTTCACGCAAGATCCGGCCACATCTACTTCCTACAAGAGCAGCATCCAACGAGTAAGAAGTTCAACCTTGGAGGTGAAACTGTCAACGTGATAGGGATGAGCCTCAATCCATCCCTGCCAACCGATGCGGACCCCCTCGCCGGTCAAGAAATCAACCGAGACGGAGACGTTAACATATTCCTCACACATTATCCGATCGAAGGCTTCGACGGTTACTTCGGCCAAGAAGTTCACATACAGAAATCATCTATCCCGAGAAACCTCCAACTCTTCGCCTCAGGCCACCTTCACAATCATCAAAGAAAAATGATGAACGGAACCCCTGTAATCTATCCTGGAGGCACCGAGCGAGTCTCGTTCAACGAGGAGGGTGAGAAGAAAGGATTCGTCTGGCTCGAACTGGACAAAACCGGAATAGTCCAGCAAGAGTTCCATCCAACCCCCGCTCGACCCATGGAAACCCTTGAGTTCCGAGTGGCAGGTGAGGGGAGCCTCACACGACAAATAGAGGAAGCCTTAGAGAAGAGAATCGACGACGAGAAAATACTCCGCGTAAGAGTTCATGGAAAAGTCACGCTGGATCAGCTCTCAACCTACAAGAGATCCGCGCTCTACACCTACGCACAGGACAAGTTCTTCCATATCGAGTTCGACGAGGAACAACTGAACGTCCTATCGATGGTCCCGTTGGCGTCGCTTCCCAAGACCACTCCACTCCAAGAACTAGACCGTACATTCCAGAACCTACTGGAAAAAGCGGGAGACCAAGAGAGACCACTGGTCCAAGAAGCCTGGAAGCTCACAGTCGCAAAGCTTCAGGAGGAAGGAGTCGACTGAAACTTCTAAGCCTCTATGCTCACAACTTCAAGAAGCTCAAATTCTCCCAGCCGTTACCCTTCTCAGAAGGCATCTCGCTAATTACAGGATTGAACGAGAGCGGCAAATCCACCATCCTCGACGCGATCCTTTTCGCCCTCTTCGGCAGGATGATCCGTCCTAGCCAGAAACCGAGCAACGAGGAGATCCTCAGCTACGGAACCGGCGAGGCCCAAGTAAGACTCGAGTTCGCCATCGGCGACCTCAGATACCGAGTAATAAGAGAAGTTCACAAAACCAGACCGAATCGAGCACAGCTCTACGAGCTCAATGGAGACAGTCGACAGAAAACCCTAGCCACGACCGTGAACGACACAACGAGTGAGATCGAACGGCTCCTAGGAGGCATCACCTACAATGAAATTGTCGCGAGTAGCGTTGTCGCACAGAAAGATCTTGAACGACTAATCAAGCAGAGACTCGACGATCGAAGGAAAGTTGTCAACGTATTCCTGAACCTAGACAGCTTCAACAGGGTACAGGACCAGCTCGATGGTGAGAGGTCCCGCATCGAGGGCACGACCAGAAATCCAGGCCAACTAACGATTGAACGTGAGCGCCTCCTATCGCTTCAAGACCAGTTGAAGAGATACAGGGAAGCCGAGACCCAGCTCTCAACTCTAGCTGAGAGGATTCAGAGGCTCAAGCTAGAACTTGTAGAATTAGAGCAAAAATTCGCAGTCACAGATTCCCTGCACAAGACCTTGAAACAATACGATGACGCGGTGAAGCTTAAACAATCTCTTCGTCAAGAGATCCAGGACAAGTCGCGTCTAGCAGAGACCCTCCAGCGACAACTTGCAGGGATTGCTGCCCAAAGAGAAGAACTGGAAAGAGCTCAATCAGAAATCAACCAGTACTCCGGACTTTCCGAAATAGAATTCCAGCTTACCCAGGTCTCAAATATTCTTGAAGAATTTCAGTCCGCCGAAATCCGCAGAGTTCAGCTTGAGGAGTCTAGAGATAGTCTCCAGACCAAGATTGCTGAAAAGACAAAGGAAGCTTCAGCTCTTGGAAATCCGAAGACGTTCGAGTCCAAGCCGAGAAGGGTCTGGACATATCTAATCTCCACCTCGGCGCTAGGCGCCGGAGCAGTTCTTTCCTTCTTTCTCGGGCTCCCCCAAGTTGCGGTTGCCTTCGGATCCTTAGCCATCGCCTCCCTCCTCTTACTGTCCCGACAGATTGTCTCTCTCTCGCAACAAGCTAGCAGCTCGAGACTTGAGCAAGAGCAGATGGCCGGCCAGCAGTTGATTCGCTCATGGGAGAACGAACTTGCAGAGACTCAACAAAACCTGACAGCAATCCAAACAGACATCGCGGGAAGATCTCAAAGTCTTCTCGAAAGACTAAGTTCTATCTCGCGATACTCAGCAAAGGTTGGAGGGACCAAGGACCCTAAGGCCGTCTTCGAGACCATGTCCGCCTTATTCGAAAGCGACCGACAGTCGGTTCAGGCTCTCGAAGCTAAGGTGAAATTGCTTGGCCAGCAGTTGAAAGAGGAACCCCAGGTCAAAGAACGACTCGACCTTATCCAGAGAGAGATCAAGCAGGTCGGGACGAAATTCAAATCGGCCGAACTACCCGATCTCCCAGAAGGTCTAACCTTCTCTGAGACGCTCCTTGAAGAGACTGCCAACGCCAGGGATGGGTTGAAAGAATCGGTTTCACGGAACAGGGCCCAGATCGAAGACTCAATCTCCCGACAACTGGAACTACGCCAGTTAATTGAGGAGAACATCGGTCTTGACGACCAAGTTCAGACCCAGATGAAGAAAGTGATGCTCCTTGAGAAAGATTGTGCGGTCGTCAAGCTTTCTGTCAAGGGACTGGAACAAACATCCGAATCCCTGCGGAACCGTGTCAAACCCCAAGTCGAACGCTACATGGGACTAATTCTGCCAGTGATAACCTCGGGAAAATACAAGGCTGTGCAACTCGATGAGGATTATACAGCTAGGGTCTTTGACCCTGAGGCTGGAGAGTTCAAGCCCAAGGAGGTTTTTTCAGGGGGCACAGAAGACCAGCTCTTGCTGGCAATGAGGCTGGCTTTTGCCCTCGCATTGATACCTCAGGCTAAGGGCCATAATCCTGAATTTCTATTCCTCGATGAGCCTCTAGGCAGTTCGGACAGAGTTCGCCGGGAAGGAATTCTCGCGCTGCTCCACCAGGAACTGTCACAGAACTTCAAACAGATCTTTCTCATTAGCCATGTTGGAGATCTTGAAGCAGAGGCGGATACGATAATCCAGATGGATAATGGCGCGATCCGTGAAGTTGTCGGGAGAAAATCTCCACCGCGACAACCAGTCGCGATTCCCGCTTGACACAGATTATTCGACTATCTTATGTACAGTGAAACGGTAGATGCTTGCAAAGCTTTCAAAGCTTGCAAAAGAGTCTGCTCAGCAACGATCCTGGGATCACCGACTTCTGAGAGAAGAGATGTCCAGAGCATGTACATGCTACCTTCGTTCTCTGTTGCCTGAAAAAACCCTAGTCTTTCGAGAGAAGACATCGATTGGTGGAAGCGGTCTGATCTTGATGAGAGGCCGACCGTTATGGTCCAGTCGCCAAGCTTGTCAAGGCTAACGCCTACAGTTGCATCAGAGAGAGCAATCGACAGACCAGACCCGCGCTTCAACAAAGCATCAACCATTGTAGCCAAGGACCTTTGGTCTCCGAAACCAAGGTCGAGACTGAGCTCCGGCTTCTGATTCCCTGTCATAGACTCAGCCCACCCTCAACACTGGGCTTAACAATCGTGTTACCTAACACGCTATCACGAAGGAAATCGTTCCAGTTTCTCGGGTGTTTATATCGGGCTCTGCCCTTTTGGTAGCTTCTCTCCCGTGAATTTGACATGTCGATGTTCGACCTTGAAGAGGACAAGCTCCTATCTGAAATAAGGGGGAGAGGTGCCCGAAGGATACTGATTCAGCTACCCGACGGTCTGAAGAACGAGGGAACGAGAATAGCGGGGTTGGTTCGAGAGAAAACAGGAGCGGACGTGTTCGTCTCCGCTGTGCCTGCTTGGGGTGCATGCGACCTCTCCTTAGATGCCGCGACTAGGCTGAAAGCTGACTTGCTCGTACATTATGGCCACAATGAGTTCCTTCGAGACGCTTCCAACGGAGTCCCAGTGGTCTATATTCCAGCAAAAAGCAATCATGATATACTTCGGGTTGTGAAGCAAGCGATTTCCCTTCTCCAAGGCAAAAGCATTGGCCTTGCCACTACAATTCAGCACCTGCACAAGCTTCCTGATGCGACAAAGCTCTTGGAAACGAAAGGGTTCAACGTTTACAGGCCGGGCCGAGGTCCCTGGGCCCACGAGACCGGACAAGTTCTCGGCTGCGACTACTTCGGGCTTAGAAGGATTCAATCTCAAGTTGATTCATTTCTAATAGTAGGCAGTTATTTCCACGGTCTTGGCGCTGCTCTTTCCGTCGAGAAGCCAACGATTCTGGCAGACCCTTATGATGGAACAGTCAAGGTCCTAGACCAGGACAGAGACCGGATAGCGCGACAACGATACGCTATGGTCGACAAAGCGAGGAGAGCGGATCGTTTTGGAATAATCGTATCCACGAAGCCGGGACAAAGCAACCCACAGATTGCTCTCTCAATTCTCAAGCAGGTTGAAGAAGTCGGGAAGAAAGCTGTCATCCTCTACGCGGATGAGATTGTTCCACAGAAACTACTCGACTTCACCGATATCGATGTCTTCGTCGATACTGCATGTCCCCGTCTTGCCCTGGACGATCCTGAAAGATTTCCAAAGCCAATAATCACAAGAGACGAGATCATGGTTGCTATCGGAGCTTGGACCTGGGAACAGCTCCTTGAGCGGGGCCTGGTCCGCCTATAATTGGCAGAAGAACGAGCAGTTTCCAGACGCCAACTAGAAATTCAGCTCGGAAAACTGAAGATCCTTCAGACCCCCGAACTGCGACTAGAACAATATCCCATTTCTGCAAAAGTAGCAGCTGAACTGCTTCACATGGCCGGGTTCGAACATCATGACCTCCAGGGTGAAACAATCGATCTCGGAACAGGGACCGGACGTCTAGCCATCGGTGCGGCTATCATGGGATCCAAGAGAGTCGTAGGCGTAGACATCGATGATAGATCTATCTCTTTAGCAAGAGAGAATGCGATGATGGCAGGAGTCCAAGTCGACTGGTTTGTATCCGACATCAAAGAGGTCGCCGGAAGATACGACACCGTGATCATGAATCCTCCATACGGGACACGATCTCCTCATCTCGATGTCCGGTTTCTTGAGCGAGCCTTCGAGCTTGCGCCGGTTTCGTATTCTGTTCACAAAAGTTCGACTCGAGAGTTTCTTAGACGCTTTGTTGGAAAGAGAAATCGGAAAGTTGATGCGGTTCGCAGCATGAGTCTCGACATTCCCCATCTCTTTCCTTTCCATAACAAGAAATGGGAAAATGTTGAGGTCGACTTGTATCGGATAATCTCCTAGGAGTCTGGCAATTTTTCTCTGGTTGAATTGGAAGGCTCTGTCGGAGGTCGTTCTTGATTTTGGATTGCTGGTTGGGGAGGCGTTTCCATGATGGCAACTGATCCCTGTGAGGGCAGGCTGGGTGAGAGGTCAGAGATGCTTGTGATTATGGGTATTTTCCGGCGTCTGGGACGAAGCCTTCCTAGTTGCCGGCCTACCTTGCGAAGCAAGTGCGGCTTGTCTGTCTTATCCGACTTGGGTTTGCCACGGAGAAGAATGTAGGTTGTCAAGAAGGATGTCACGCCCAGTATCACTCCAGTCCAGATGTTGATTCCAGCTAGGAGCCTTGAGTCTGTCTGGTTGACGAAGCTCTGGAGATACTGGTTGTTGATGTAGTCGAGAAACAGTACCAGTCCAAGTCCGAGTATCGCAAAGGTTTCCATTGTAACAATGAGCTTCGTTCTCATAGGGATTGGAGGTATCAGTTTTTCTTCTGGAGTGATTGGCACTCGTCTGATACGTCCTGGAGCCCACCAGTTGAGACGCTTCATATGTCGCATTATTGACGGCACTAGGTAGACTCGCGTCAGGGTCGCGTCTAGAATGACGACGATGAAGAATGCCAGTCCAAGCTGCTGGAGCATCGGTATTGAAGAGAGCATCATAGTTCCGAAAGCTCCAGCTGTTACGAGACCGGTAGCCGTGATTATGCCTCCTGTGCGTTCTACTGCGGTCTCGATAGCCTCGTCATCCTTCGCGCCTCCGACCACGTACTCCCTAATCCTAGTTACCAGGAATATGTCGTAGTCAAGTCCTAGTCCCAGCATTATGACTAGTAGCATGATCGGTAGTATCCAGATCAGTTCCATCCCAATGTATGTGTGGAAGATGTATATGACTGCGGCCATCGCCCAGGAGATGCTGAGAAGTATTGTGAAGATGAGTCGTAGGGGGGTGAAGATCGAGCCTAGGGCTATCATGAGAACTACGAAGACTCCCACGAGGACTAATGCAGTCATGTTGAAGTAGTCAGCTGCGCTCGAGTTGGCAAGGTCTGCGACGGAAGCGGTTTCTCCCCCGACGAGCAGCGAAGATGCGGCGAGAAGCCTGTCGTTGCTCTGAAGGCTGTTGATATTCTGCCTGATTTTAGTGAGCGTCGAGATTGCCTGGTCAGTGTATGGCTCGTTGGACAGGTTGGCCCAGACCATTGCAGATCTTCCATCGCTTCCGAGAAATGGCTTCATGCTTCTGATCATTGCCTGTTGTTGCGCTGTGTTCAGCTGGTAGAAGGAGGAGTAGGGAATCGGATCGCCTGAGGGATGTGTAAGCCCGTAGACTTTTGATATGCCGGGGATTGATAGTGTTGAGTTCTCGGCGTAGGAGAGGGATCGCAAGGCGGTGATGTTGATCCCATTGTCAGTTACAAGGAGAACCGGTGTCTGCACGATAGTATAGGTTGGAGTTATGGTGCCTGGTCCGAATCCTCGGACCATGCTGTTGTATCCGGCCCTGCTCTCGAGAGAGTTTGGAACCTGAGATATGAGGTCGTGGCTTGTCTGGGAGGAAAGAACCGTGCTCGTGGCTGGCAGGCTGACGGCGAGGGCGACTATGAGGATTAGTTTCGAGTGCTTTGCGGTAAATTTTGCGGCTCGAGCATAGTAGCTGGTTCCCTTTGCCTTTTTCTTTCTCCACAGGCCGAGTCCGCCTGGCCAGAACATCTTATCCCCGAACGTCGACAGAATAGCCGGGACTAGAGTTAGGGCGACTAGTAGTGCTATGGATATGCCCATCATGACTGCGATTCCGATGGATCGGAGCATTCCGAAGCCGGCGATGGCGAGGCTTCCGAAGGCGATGACTACTGTTGCTCCGCTTGTGGCTATGCTTTCGCCTGCCCATGTGACTGCTCGTTCGACGCTGTCTTTCTTGCCGCGTCCCATTCGTCTTTCTTCGGCGTATCTGCTGACGAGGAATATGCAGTAGTCTGATCCGGCTCCGAACATGGCAACGGGGAGGAGGGTTAGGATTAGGAAGTGTACGCTGGTGAAGGTCGTACCGATTACGTAGACGAGGCCGAAGGCTATGCCCACGGATATTCCGATGGCTGATACGGGTATTAGTGGTGCGGCTATGGAGGCGAAGAATAAGCCGACGATGACGATGATGAGGACGACGGTGATCGGGTCGATCCGTTCTACGTCTCTTATCGATTCTGTTTCAATATCGTAGTTGAACGCTGGGGCCCCTGTGACGTAGACAAGGAGGTCAGTGTTGCCGAGGTTGTTCGCTTGTTTGACGTCTGCTCTTATGCTCGCGATGCTGTTCTTAGGGTCTGGTCCAGTTGTCTTGAAGTCGAGTATGACAAGCATTGTGTCGTTGGAGCCTGAGATAAACTGGGTGTAGACGGCGCGGCTTGGCTGGACTGGATAACTCTTGAGGTTGTAGTTTCGAAGGAGTGTCCCTGCAAGTGTTGTAAGATCTACGAACCCGGCTGAGGCGCCTAGGGAATAGATCTGGCTGATGATGAAGGTTTGAGTTGGAGTTGCGTTGACCGTTTTTGAGAACGTGTTGATGACGAAGGTCTGAGTCGCGGCTAGATCGTTCCAGTAATTGTTTGGGCATGTCGTAGGGCAGAAGTTGTAGAGGTTGAAGAATTTGGCTGCGCCGACAAACAGGGTTCGAGTTGACGGGTCGGCTATGCTGGACATGAAGAATGGTGCTGTGACGTTGTAGTATACTGGCTGAGTTACGAGTAGAGGGCTTCCCTTCGTCACGTTTTGAGCTCGGGCTAGTGGTGGCGCAACTATCGTGAGCTGTGTCTGAGTGTATGTAGCTGCACTGAATGTCTTGTTCCATGACTGGTAGAACAGGTTCTCGTATGCCAG
This sequence comes from Candidatus Bathyarchaeota archaeon, assembly GCA_005888745.1. Taxonomy (GTDB): domain Archaea; phylum Thermoproteota; class Bathyarchaeia; order 40CM-2-53-6; family 40CM-2-53-6; genus 40CM-2-53-6. The sequence continues at coordinate 18,582 of VBBS01000032.1, forward strand.
AGCGGTTGGCCGGTAGGCCTGGGGGATTTGCGAAGCTATGATCGGCCACGCGGATTGGTTGGCTTTCTGGTTGTAAACGGCAACCTGTGATTGGTTTATGTTGAATGGTCCGGAGTTTACCAGAGTCGTCCATTGGTTCACGTATGTACTGGGTATGCCGAATTCGAGGGAGGCTGCAAGGTCGGTCACATTCTTTTCCTGATAGAGCTGGAGGTGAACCACGCTAGTATAGCCGACGAGTAGTTGGTAGTAGATGTCGTAGACGCTTGTGACGTTGCTGAGATTTGTGATCGTCCGGTCGTTATGCAGGGTCTTGTTGAGTGTTAGAGTGAAGTCGCGAACATCGTTTCCCCTCACATCGGTTGATGTGATTACCACAACGACGCTGCTGCCTTGGCTGATGCTGAACTCCTTGCTGACGATGGACTGTGCGAGGCTGGATTCTGAGTTCTTGGGGTTGTATGCGGTCTCGGTGTAGACGATGACGCTCTGGACTTGTAGGATTGCTGGGACGCTTAGGGCGAGGGCTACTAGCCAGATTACGATGATCGCCCGGTTGTGCTTGATGATAGTACGGGCTAGCCTTGTGAAGAGCAATCTTTCCCCTCTCTGAGGGTGTGAAACGAAGCGAAAACGGGTTGAGCGTGATAAAGCCGTACTGTAACCCTGAACTCTGAGCCGGGGCTAATCTGGGGCGTTGGGTATGTCTATATGGCGAAACTGAGCCGAAGTGTAGTCCAGGCGAGCGTGGATGAAGCCGGTAAGCCTTCTACTAGCCCAAACCGGTCCCAAATTGGGAAACAAGGAACGAAACCTGAGGCAGATCTCGGAGCAGGCGTCTAAGGCCCGAAAGAAGAATGTTGACCTTTTGGTCTTTCCTGAGCTTCACCTGACGGGCTATACGATGAGGGACGAGGTCTCTCATTTGGCGGAGTCGATTCTAGGTCCTAGCACACGGAAGGTTGAGATCTTGGCGAGGGAGCACGGTGTTCACGTAGTCTTCGGCATGCCTGAAGAGAGCGAGGTTAAGGGCGTAATCCACAACACTGCTGTGTTTGTCGGCCCGAAGGGATTGGTCGGAAGGTACAGGAAGATCCATCTTCCGACGCATTCTGTTTTCGAGGAACGTCGGTATTATCGTCCGGGCCAGGAAGCGTCTGTGTTCAAGACGGATATTGGGATTATTGGTTTGAGCATCTGTTATGATCTCTACTTTCCTGAGCTGACACGTCTGCAGGCGTTGCAGGGTGCAGAGCTCGTTGTCTGTATTTCCGCGAGTCCTGGGTTGAGGCGGAGGTTTTTCGAGGGGTTTTGTTTGAGCCGGGCGATGGAGAACGCTGTCTACCTTGCTTATGTTAATAGGGTTGGTGTTGAGGAGGGTTTGCAGTTCTGGGGTGGAAGCAGGGTCATAGCGCCTAATGGTTCGGTGCTTGCTCAGTGTAAGTATGATCTGGAGGAGTTTCAGATCTGCAAGGTTGATCTCGGCGAGGTTTCTCGGGCTAGGGCGTTCATTCCGACAATAAAGGACTTGGAGCCGGGCCTGTTTGACCAGCTGAGAACCAAGAGCAGGGAAGCGTAGGTTGGCGGTTTCGTGGAGAGCGGGGCACACGAGACTTGAGTAGGCCGCGGTACCGATCTCAAAACCTGTTTCAAAGTGATTCAGGGAATAGTTTCAAGACTCGGACTTCGAGAACTGTTTTCAAGTATTGATTTCAAAAGTGGTTTTCGATTCTGGATTGGACGCTGGGCTGGCCTCTCCTTTCGATTGTGTCAATGGGAACCACTCTTGCGTTGCGAGATGCTCTGCGCAATACCCCTTCATTTTTCTGGAGAAATTTCCTGTCTGGCATTGATAATGGGCAAGATCGGCTGGTCAGGGCGTAATCCGGGTTTGTTGAAAATGGAGGATACGGGAAGTCTAGACCCTGTTTCCCGAACGATTTCCCAACGATTTGTCAGGGGATTCCCAGATTCGAGAACAGGGCTGATAATGGGCGATTTTCTGTTAGAGCGGGCTGTCTCGGGATATGCGGGAAACGGGGGTCCTAAAGTTTGAAGGGGGAACGAATCGAACGGGAGTTTTTTGGGGGATAATAATCCTGAACATAATAGCATACTAGGAAATCTCCGGAATTCTCCATGCCCTGTTCTCGCAACAATCCTCATTAGCACCCTCAACTAATGCCCCTATGGAATTTACTCATGAAGGGTCGCAACTATCGTTCCCCGTCAGGCCAGGCTTTCACCCGGATGAAATACATCCACGGGTCCCCCGCGCCCAAGGTTTCCAAGTTCAACATGGGAGACCTGTCCACCCCGTTCCCCCGAAAAATCCATCTCGTCGCCAAAGAACACGTACAGATCCGACATAACGCTCTAGAATCAGCCCGCGTATCCGCGAACAAGGTTCTAACCGACAGGTGGGGAGAAACAGGATATCGATTACAGCTGTGCGTGTACCCGCACATTATTCTCCGAGAAAACAAGATGATCGCAACAGCCGGAGCCGACAGACTACAGGAAGGTATGCGGCGAGCTTTCGGCAAACCTACCGGCCGAGCAGCCAGGGTCGAAAACGGCCAGTCCATCCTGATCGTCTACGTTCCCGAGGACGGCCTTGAAACTGCAAAGAAAGCATGCGAAGTCGCCGGAACAAAGCTCCCGATGAAAACCCGGATCCTAGTCGAAGAACAAGTTGCGCCACAAATACCGGCAGGAGCCTAATCGTTTGCCCAGGCCAGACGCCATAGTTGTCCGGCTTGAAGATGTAAGAAAAGACGACATTCCACTAGTCGGTGGAAAATGCGCCAACCTTGGCGAGCTGACAGCCAAGGGAGTCCACGTCCCTCCCGGATTCGCAGTAACCGCAGAAGCATTTCGCCAATTTCTCGAAGAAACAAAAATTGGCGAGATCATACACAAGACGTTGGGAAGTTCCAACGGTGCCCGGGACCCTAAACAGTACGAAGAAGCGTCAGAGGAAATCCGCAAGATTCTAGAATCCGCTCCGATGCCCCCGGATATCGCGAGCAAGGTCCGGAGCGCCTACCGCGAGCTATGCGAGAAAACAGGAGACAAGAACATGAGTGTCGCAGTCAGATCCTCCGCCACCAGCGAGGATTTGCCTGATGCGTCCTTCGCCGGGCAACAAGACACATACCTCAACGTGCGCGGCGAGGACCAGCTCGTGCACTATGTTCAGAAATGCTGGGGCAGCCTCTACACGCCTCGAGCAATATTCTACCGGGAAGAGAAAGGCTTCCCACACGAGAAAGTACTCATCAGCGTTGGAGTCCAGAAGATGGTACAGTCAAAATGTTCAGGCGTAGCCTTCACGCTAGACCCGATCAACGGTGACCCATCGAAGATTGTCATCGAATCAACATGGGGTCTGGGAGAGGCCCTAGTCGCCGGAATTGTCCGTCCTGACCGGTTTATCGTAGACAAGGGCACCATGCAGCTGATTCACAAAGAGATAGTCCCCAAGATGGTCGAACACCTTCCGAACGAAAAGACGGGGCTGACAAGGCAGAGCGAGGTTCCTGCAGAGCGACGCAATGTTTCGAGCCTAACAGACGAAGAAGTTATTGAGATTGCCAAGACCGCCGTGGACATTGAGGATCACTATCACACTGCACAGGATATCGAATTTGCCCTTGAGCACGGGTCGGCGGGAAGCTCACTATACGTTGTCCAGACGAGGCCTGAGACCTTCTGGAGTAAGATGAAGGATCCAACTGGCGAAACCAACTCCCACATCATCCATAGAGTTGCGGTCGTGCACGGTCTCGCTGCGAGCCCAGGCTTACACGCGGGAAGAGCGAAGATCGTCCCGACCACTCTCGAGGCAGGACGTCTGATGAAGAACAAGGATATTCTCGTTACTCGAATGACGAACCCCGACTGGGTTCCATACATGAAAATCGCGGGCGCAATAGTCACTGAAGACGGAGGAACAACATGCCACGCTGCTATCGTCTCCCGGGAGATGGGTATCCCATGCATCGTCGGTGCGAGGAACGCGACGAAGTTGATGCAGACGGGACAAGAGTACACTGTTGACGCGAAATCAGGAGTTGTTTACAACGGGCTGGTCGAGGAAGTTCTCAAGGCAACACAACCTCAACATGAAATACCTACTGTTATCCCAATAACCGCAACGAAGATTTACGTGAACATCTCACTGCCCGAGCTTGCTGACAAGGTTGAACGGGAGACCCATGCTGACGGTGTGGGCCTCTTGCGGGCAGAGCACATGATGCTCTCCGTTGGGAAGCACCCTCGATTGCTCATAGAGGAGGGAGGGGGCAAGAAGATGGTCGATGCCTTCGCTGAGGGAGTCAGAAAGGTGGCGACACCGTTTGCTCCGAGGCCCGTGGTCTACAGATGTCTGGACTTCAAGCCTGACGAGTTTCTAGGCCTTCCAGGCGGCGAAAAATACGAGCATGAAGCCGGTCACGTAGGGCCGAACCCGCTATTGGGATACCGGGGCTGCTTCCGATACGTGAAAGAGCCTGACATTTTCCGACTAGAGTGTCAAGCCATCAAGAAAGTCAGAGAGGAGTACAAGCTTACCAATGTCCACGTGATGCTACCCTTCGTCCGGACGCTCGAGGATTTCAGAAACGCGAGGAAGATCCTCGAAGAAGAGGGATTGAAGCGAGGCCCCGATTTCAAGCTCTGGATCATGGTAGAAGTTCCTGCCACAGTCCTGTTGATCGACAAGTTCGTCGACGAGGGAATTGACGGCATATCCTTCGGAACCAACGACCTGACCATGCTGATCCTTGGCATTGACCGAGACGATGCGTCGATCCAGGAAATCTACGACGAACGCAACCTCGCAGTACTGCGAGCGATGAGCCATGTCATCAGAGTCTGCAACGAAAAAGGCGTGACAACATCGATCTGCGGTCAAGCACCCTCAAACTATCCCGAGGTCGTCGAGTTCCTAGTCCGGGAAGGAGCAGTTAGCATGAGCGTCAACCCCGACAAAGTCATCGAGACGAAACTACTGGTGGCTGCGATCGAGCAAAAGCTGGTCCTTGAAGGGATGAGAAAAATGCGCCAATCCAACGGAGACCAGGGAGCAATGCAGCCCCGTTGGCCCAAGTAATCCCCGGGATCCATCCAGAATTTTGTTCGAACAGCTCATAGACTGGATCAAACAGAACTACAGCGACGCCAGAAAAATCATAGAAATCGGAGTAGGCCATAGAATAGACGTGGCCGAGCGAATATCCACAGCTCTGCCTCGGGCAGAAATCCTCGTAACCGACAAGGATGAGTCGTGGGTGCGATCTAGAAAATTAGGACGAATCAGAGCTATCGCGGATGACGTGATGTTTCCAAGCATCAAACTATACCAAGGCGCATCCCTCGTCTATTGTCTTCATCCGCCAGGCGAGATCCTACCCGGGCTGGAAAAGCTGGCGAATGGAGTCGGAGCAGATCTCTTGATCGTTCCAATAAGTGATGAACGGCACGATCTCCCGCAGGACAAGTGGCGAGAGCTCGTTGTCCATGGGAGAATCGTCGGCTGGCTCTTAGACAAACGCAGTTGTTAGATAAGACAGCTTCCTCTAGTAACGGAGAGATGCTCCCCTTGGTATTAGACAGCTAATACTGCAGACCCTGCTTCCCGTAGCAACTCGAGACGTCTCCCTTGAGTACTTGGTACCCACCAGTCACGGAAAGAAAGGCGCGTGTAGCCCGGATGATCAGCTTCCTAAAAACGCATCCCTTGCTCTGCCTTCTCATTCTAACCCCAGGGATTCCAGAGTATCTTTCAGGCTCGAGCAACATGTCTATCTTGGTTCTAAACCCTCCAGTCTTCCTCCTCCTTCTCGCTGCGAACCTCGCACTCTATGGTCCAGGCGTCATTTTGATCCGCGAGGCCAAGATTCGCTGGAACAAAAGCTGGGCATCAGTCTTCCTCATGGGTGCTGCATACGGAATTGTGGAAGAAGGCCTGGCGCTGCGAACGCTGTTCAATCCAACATCCTCAGTAGTAGGAAATCTAGGTGTCTACGGACACTGGCTTGGAGTCAATTGGATCTGGACCGTTGGGCTGGTCATCTTCCATTCAGTATTCAGCATCGGCCTTCCAATCTTCATCTTTGGATTGGCTTTTCCAGATCTGAAGTCAAAAAGCCTTGTTTCGACTAGAGGCATACAAATCAGCATGCTCACGTTAGCTATCGATTCCATCCTTCTTTCAATAGTCGTGAACTATTGGCCCGCTGAGATTTGGGGTCTAACGTTTCTCTCGAGCATCGTGGTAGCAAGCTGCCAGCTGACTTCCTCAAGTCTGTTAGAGCAGAGCCAAGATGGAGGCCCCGAGCATTCTACCTACTCGGAGCAGCATTCTTTCCAATCTGGTTGCTTGCAGGAGGCATCGCGGCAGGTGCTAATCTCTTCCCCCCGGTCATTCTGGTTTTCGACATCGTCGCTTCATTGTGGCTCCTTCGGCTCGTCTTCAGGTCAATGGGAAGACAGCTCAATCAAGCCCACAAAGTGGCGTTCGCCTTCGGACTGATCTCTCCGATAATCATCTTCGGCATCGCAGCTAGCGCATCGTTTCCCCTCGTCATTCTGAACGACTTGCTAGTAGTTCTCTTCTCGAATAAGATGTGGAAAAAATGGAAGGCGTGGACCTTCTCCCAGCATTATTCGCTCCTGCAAAGCCTGCCAAGACTTGGAGGCGATGGAAGCTCTTTCTCGTAGCTTAGGCAGGCAGTAGAAATCCACCTGATCGCTTCAGGACATGGCAGTGTCTCCGCTAGAGTCTTTGAAGACCTTTTAACAGAAGCATGGAACGATTGAACCCGGCCATCCAAAGTTCGTTCTTCAGGGTACAATCCGGGGAACGGATACGGACGGGTCCTGAAGAACCTGTATATGTTGCAGATAGATCGAGCGGAATAAGTTGGAAGGAGAATGAGCGCCAAGAGTATGAAGACAGCTCTCAAGGGAACCAGTATCGAAGAGAAAGATGCGAAGGAGATCATCTCGGGGGTTCAGGCAATGTACGACAAGATTCCAGGGTTCATCCGGCCCATGCTGCCAAGTCTACCCGACATTCTCAAACGGATTCCCGCGAGCGCTGGAAAGTATAGTCTCAATGAGATCATCCAGCTTCTCGACTGGGCCTATGACAGTGGACAATTGAAGAAATAGGAAAAGTTAGGATATGACCCACCCCTCCAAAGACATCACCGGGACTTCAGGCACACAACTCTCGGGAAAGAAGATCGCACTCCTAGTGTCAAGTAGTGTTGCTTCGTTCAAAGTTCCCGAGATTGCCCGCGAGATGATGAGACATGGAGCGGACGTGTACGCGGTTATCTCTCCATCGACGGAGAAGATGATCGGATCCGATCTTCTAGAGTGGGCAACAGGAAATCCCGTGGTCCGAGAGCTTACCGGAAAACTGGAGCACATCGCACTTGCTGGAAAGAGTTCTGGGCATGTTGATCTAGTCCTCATCGCTCCTGCAACTGCCAACACAATCGGAAAACTCGCCTCGGGAATCGACGATACACCAGTAACAACAGTGGCTGCGACCGCTATAGGTTCCAAGCTACCGGTTCTCATTGCACCAGCAATGCACGAGCCACTCTACGATCATCCGATAGCCCAAGAAAACATTGCGCGTCTCAAGAGGATTGGCGTCGAATTTGTCGAACCGGAGATCGTGGAAGGAAAGGCGAAGATCGCGTCGACGGCCAAGATTGTCCAGGCGGTTATCACACGCCTTTCATCGCAGCTCTCTTCTCAGAGGAGAGACCTTGAGGGACATAGAGTGCTGGTCACTGCGGGTCCCACAGTCGAGCACATTGACCCAGTCAGGGTAATCACTAATCGATCCTCAGGTAAGATGGGCGTCGCAATTGCGGAGGAAGCTTGGTCAAGGGGTGCTGAGACAACATTGATTCTGGGACCCGGCTCAGTCACTCCTCCTCCTAGCGTGAAGACGGTAAGGGTTGAGACAACAGAGGAGATGCTGGATGCCACCCTTCGAGAATTAAGGAAGAATAAGCACGATCTTGTTTTCGCCGCGGCGGCCCCGAGCGATTATCGGCCCTCGAAACCAGCTGGCCATAAGTTAAGCACAAGGAAGGAGAAGACTGTCCAGCTGGAGCTAGAAGCTACCCCGAAGATAATACGGGAAATTCGCCATGCAAGCCCGAACTCGTTTCTAGTAGCTTTCAAGACGGAGCACGGCGTCTCGAATGAACAGCTTGTGACAGAAGCATTCGAGATTCTCAGCGAGAAAAGCGCGGATCTCGTCGCCGCTAACGATGTTTCGCTGGAGGGTGTTGGGTTTCAGACTGATACTAACGAGTTGTTTGTTGTTGACGAGCGGAAGAAGGTAGTCCATATTCCATTGGCGCCTAAGCGAGAGGTTGCGCGCCAACTATTGGATATTGCAGTCAAGAGACTGAAGATCTAGGGCCAGAGGATCGTCTAACGTCAAGGAAGATCGTTCGAGCGGCAGCAGTACAGACCAGACCCATCGCAACCTCGGTCAAGGAGACAATTTTCCGAGCGGTCAAACAAGCGAAGCAGGCTGCCGAGAAAGAAGCGAACATTATCTGCCTGCCAGAGCATTGGCTGCCTGAGAAGAGAATTCCTTCAGCTATGAGCCCGCTTCCAGGACTGCAATCCATCGCTGAGGAATACGGTGTCGTGGTTGTCGGAGGAGCTTTCTATGAAAAAGCTAAGGAACGAATTTTCCTCAACAGCCCCGTAATCGGAAGTAATGGAGAAGTCATCGGGCGCCAACCGAAAGTCCACCTCTTTCGCTTCGAGAAGAAGATCGCTCGTCCGGGAAACGATTACAAGATCTTCCCGGTTGGCGGTTTCAAAATTGGGGTTCTGGTTTGTTATGACGTTGATTTCCCGGAGGTCTCGAGAATTCTGGCCCTTGGCGGTGCGGACTTGTTAATGTGTCCGTCAAGGATTGTGAGACAAGGAGTTGAACCGTGGCACCAATACGTCACAATTCGATCATTGGAGAACCGGATAGCGGTTGTTGCACCCAATGTCTACTCTCCGCCCTTGTTTACAGGGCAAAGCGTGATCGTTAGTCTCAAGGAAGACCCCAAGATGAAGATATCCCATCCGAGGATGCGCGTGTTCAAAGCGCAGCGAGAGGGAATAATCGTTGAGGATATTGATCTCGATCTTCACGCTCGACTGCGTAAAGAACGGTTCGCGGATCGCCGGCCAGAAACATACGTTTGGAATTGAGAGACACTGGCCGACCGGAAGATTCTCGCAGTCGTATTCGATCTAGATAACACGCTCATCCAGTCCAAGAAGGGCGCTCGCCAGGCGCTTCGAGTAGTCGCAAGAATCTTTGCGGAACGGTTGAGGAAAGAAGGCGTCCGCTACTCCGAGGCGACTCTGTTCCGGAAACTCCGGCTAATCGATCTAGAAATGCATGGCCGAAAATTCCTCTACAACAGGGATGTTTGGTGGGAAACGTTACTCAAACAGCTCGACTTGTCTAACCTGAAAGGCCCGTGGATCCACGAGACAACTCTCCGCTACTGGAAGACTTACGCTCGAGCAAGTCCGCTTTTCAATGACACGATGTCGACGATTCTTCGACTGAAGAACGCGGGGTTTAGGCTTGGAATGGTCTCCGATTCCGACGGTACTTTGGGAATGAAGATGAAGAGAATTCGCCGACAACCATTTCTGAAGTCTCTTGAGGCAATAGTTGTGGCAGGCGAGGATACACCAAATGTGAAACCGAGCAGGAGACCCTTCACTCTGGTTGCAGAACGACTAGGCTTGCGGCCGTGGAATTGCGTTTACATCGGCGACAATCCGCACACCGACATTGAAGGAGCGAAGGGAGTTGGAATGATGATGATACTTGTCAAACGGCGAGGCCCGAAAGGTGGACATCCAGACCACCTTGCTCGATCTTTAAGCGATGCGGCTAAGCTGTTAATGCGGAACTGATCTGTTCCACAGCAGGCTGTTTTTGGAAGAAAATCCTTTCCGAATCTTGGCCCATCCGCTCTCGGATAATCCCTGAAAAATCTTCTAGCTTCTCATATCCAACGAAACGCCGTCTGAGATTCATCGCGGCTATGAGCGTGGTTCCAGATCCGAGAAAAGGGTCTAGAACTAGATCGCTTTCAATGGAGAACATTCGGATCAGGCGTCGTGGAATTTCTTCAGGGAAGGCCGCGACTCGCCTTTCTAACCCTCCGTGCGTCTGTCTTGCTCCTGTGACAGTCCAGACTTGTGAGAACCATTCGTCTCTTTCTTTCTTGGTAAACTTGCTCTTGTAGCGTTTCGGATCCTTGGGCTCGAAGGACCTCAGATTCCCCTTTCGAAAGATCAAAATGTACTCCATGTCAAGAGTCACGTAGGCGTTAGGCGGGAGGAAACCTGAGCCTAGAAACGCCCCTTTTCCCTTGTACCGGGGCTTGGTGGTAGGCTTTTTCCAGAGAACGTAGGGAAGGGTAACGAGGCCGAGATGCTCGAAAGACTCTATCACTCGAGAATGATTCGGATAAAGGTGGAATATCCCGTCCTTGGTCCGGGTAGCGTCGCCTATATTGACGCAGGCGATTCCACCAGAAACTAGAACCCTCTTCACTTCCTTCCATGTCTTGTTGAGATAGTCGTGCATCTGGTCGTAGGATTGCGCGGATTCTTCTTGGAAGAATTCGTCCCATATGCTAACCATCGGGTAGGGTGGCGAGGTAACGACTAGGTGCACGGAGTTATCAGCTAGTTCTCGCATTCGACGGCTGTCACCGATGATTACCTGGTAATCGGCCGTCGTCTCACGCAGCTTCGCAGTCACCCGATATATTCGGAACTTCCTGCAGAGTCAGAATCCTTGTCGCCACCCTGTTTGAGTGCGGTTTCTATCTCTTTCGCTTGTCCTTCCAGTTCCGTCATGTCAATTTGTAATCCAAGTTTCTTAACGAGGACGCGAAGAATTATCATTGCTGCACGCGGATCAATCATGAAACCCGATGTCTCGCCCGAGAGAAATAGGCTCTTCAGATTCCGGACTTTTGCGAGACCCGGGATAAGACCGTTCATCCAAGTGACCGCGCCGCTGTCAATGATTTTCACACCTAACTCTTCGAGTTCTTTGACGAGGACAAGTTCGCTCGCGGCACCGTAGACTTGTGGATGTTCAGCGATCTTGCCTGTGATGAACGCGCCTACGGTTACGACTGTTTCAACTCCGAGTCTTTCTGCGAGTTTCACGACAGCTTCTGAGAGACGGAACGCTCCCTCAGGCAGGATTGGTTGGGCGTCTCCGGTGTATAGAACGAGGTCGGGGCCGGAGTCTTTGTTGATCCAATAGAATATCTCATGTTTCATCAGGTCAGCTGTCCCGTCGGGTTTGAGGAGAAGGCGGGGCGGGAGATAGTCCGAATAGAGATAGCCCAGAGGGGTCGCTTTGAGTGTTTTTACCAGCTGGTCGAGAACGATCTTAGCCACTCTTCCGCTATCCGGGAGGCCAGCTATTAGGACCGGAGTCTTTAGTGTCGGAGCCTCGTTGAGATGGAGGTCGATTCGTTCGCGCAAGATCTGTTCTTGTCCCTTGAAGATAGCTTAGCCTTGATGGAGTTGCATCCAATGGAAGCTGATAGACATTCCCATGCTAGCATCTTTACTGATTTGAGTGAAAATACTCCCTACTTTCTCTCCGTAGAATGTTTATATTCGGGAAGCCCGAACCCAAACATCCCCAGTCTTTAGGTGTCAAATTGGCAAAATTCATGCTGTCCCTCCGCGATGAAAGTTTCGAACTCCTACAAACAGAGGCAGAAGACCGAGGTATATCGATCCAGGAATTGATCAGAGCCGTGATCATTCCTGACTGGGTTAAAGTGAACACAGCTGCCAAACCTGCCTTTGACAATGGAAACAATGGGCTCAGAGCATACAGATCGTCGGCTCCACCTCGTGACCAGGAACAAATGTTCCAGCCCGCCATGAGCAGAATACGCTAACATACAATCAATCACGTCCCATCGTCTTTCGACTTTTTCAGGGTTTTCCACAGATCTCTATCCTCGTCCCAGTGGAGACCTGATTGCAGTTCCTGGCACGAGATTCTCTATTCTGTTGATATCTGAAAGATCAGTTTTTCCAAACTCAAATGATGATATCGGCGGTGAACGATCAAGATGGTAAGGCAGTTTTCACAGATCGTTGCGGAGTATCCAGCGGCTTCAATCTGAACCAAGCTCTCCGCAGGGAGACGCTCTCTTCGAAACGCACAAGTCGCCATCATCAACCATTCTCAGCCTATACGCGACTTTTTTTGTCTGGTACTACCCGCCCTTAAGCATTCAAGCCCGCAGTTCCCCTTTCCCGCTCAAAGGCAGCGAGGGCTGTTCCAGACAACAAACTCCACAACTCTTATGGAGCATTGCCCATAGTCCCAAAAAGGACGGGCAATGGGAATAGTCTCTGACATAGAGAAAGCGTTACAGATTCCGCGACTAGGGACTGCTCTGCTGGCCATCCTCTTAGGAGCCTTGCTCCTAATGATTCCTTGGCTATTGAACTACCTAGTTGCGATAGGCCTGATCATCTGGGGGATCGCGGAAGCAGTGAAGGCCAGCAACACTTCGAAAGGTTCCACCTCGACCAAGTGAGTCTCAACTCAACCGTAATGTGATGCTAGGAATCTTCGCCGCTCACGACTCGGTTCTTCATTGGACCACTATAGTTCGAGACTTCTATGAGATTGAGATCTGGATCGCGGAAATATACAGATGTCAGCTGGCCAAGCGCACCTGTTCTTTTGATAGGGCCTTCAAGTATTCTGACTTTTGATAGTTGGAGCCGTTTGACGACTTCATCAAGGGGGGTGGTTGTTGTGAAGCATAAGTCGGCAGAGCCTGGGGTAGGTCTGTACGCTTTCGGTTCGAGTTCTTTGCCTGCCTCATGGAGGTTTACCTTCTGGGAACCGAAAGTCAGAGCTTTGCGGCCGTTATCGAATGTGACTACCTCCATGCCGAGGACGTTTGAATAGAATGTGCACGTTGTCTCGATGTTTCTGACGGTTAGCACGAGATGGTCGAGCCGATCCAGTTTCATAGATTTCGCCAGGTGTCTAGTAGGATTCGTTCGGATAGAAAAAGGGGTTGAGCGAAGCGTTGGCTTCGCCCGTTGGGGTTGGTGTAGTGACTAGTTTTGTGCGACTTGCGGTTCTTCTGTCCGGCCGGGGTGCTGGTCTTGAGCGAACATTGCCATGGCCTGCTTCTGCTTCTCGTCCTTCTCTTTCTTCGTCATGCTGACTTGTTGGGCGATTGACCAATGGTGACCATAGGGGTCTGTAAGTTGGCCATATCGTTCGCCCCAGAATTGGTTATCCAATGGCATGGTGGCCTTGGCGCCTGCGTCGACGGCTTGTTGCCAGATCCTGTCGACATTGTTGATGTAGACATGTAACGTAACGGGACTGTTGCCAATAGCATCAGCAGATTGGGCGCCGCCTGGGAATGTGTCCGAGAGCATTACTATCGAGTCGCCGATTCTGATCCTTGCGTGCATTATTTTTCCGTCAGGGACGGATTGCCGTGCCAGCTCCTTTGCCCCGAAGACTTTCTTGTACCAATCGATGGCCGCGGCCGCACCGTTGATGGCTAGGTATGGGGTTACCGTTCGGAATCCCGGTGGTATGGGTGCTTTCTTGGATCTTGCCGGTTTCTTCGCTTTTGCCTTTTTAGATTTGGACTTTGGCATGGTCGGGGCTAGTCGAGACGTAGACTAAAACCTTGCTAGGGATTCTCGAAGAAAAACAGATTCCTTGGCGACGCGAAGCCGAATCTTAGGGCCTTGAGGGTCAATAAATCGTAATGCCGGCAGGTGCCTTCCAAGCCGCCGATCGATAAGACCACCACGACCGCTCACTTTCCCATCAGTTATTCCTGGCCGTTGATTGATTAAGACTGTTTCAAAAATACCGCCCCTTTTTCTTTTTTCGAAATGCGAATTCTAAGAAACATTTGGACATGATCTCAACAGGTATCTTTTGATGTAGAAAGAATCCTCACTAGGGCAATGCTTAACGGACGGCCAAGCATTCTACAATCGTGAGTTAGTATTATGGGCGAAGAAGACCCTTCGAATTCGACTCCGTTGGGAGGGCCTGAAAGTCTGGGTCCATCGAATGGAGAAGTGACGAGAGATGTGCATAAGCTGCCGGAGGTTGTTCATGGCAGAATGCTATGTGTGACTCACGGTCGAATGTGTTATCGAAGAATCTCTAGGGTGGGTGTCGGTGAATGGATTTGCCCTGACGAACGCCATGGAACGCCCATCAAGACATCATAGAAAGCACATCTAGTTCTAGGAAGTGCTCAGGGAGTAGACGGGATGGACTTCCATCCAGCCATGGACATTGTCAAGAACGTAAGGCCCGGTCACGGTGATGTTCTGGTTTTTACTTGGTATCGGAATCTGGCTGGAGTAATTCTCGCACGCTAGAACAGCATCCTGCTGATTGACAGTCGTCGCGCAGATTATCTCTGCCAACAAATCACCTTGGAGATAGTCGTTGTTCGCGCTATTGAGTAAACTCGCGAATTGTCGATCAACATGGAACCAGACGTGGTAGTCTCCATCGGCCTCAACGATAACGTTGTTCACAATTCCCGAAACAGTGATGCAGTTCCTGACCGTTTGAAGCCTTGCGGGATTGTAGACGTGGCTGCGGATGTTGAGCGGGTCTCTGCAAAGGGAGGGCGTACCCATGATTGATGCTTCCCATACATAGTAGACAGTGGTCCCCACGGATGATACAACAATAAGGATGAGAGCGATAATCGGCCACTGGTTCATCTTAACCAAGAGTTTCCACGCCAAAATCAGATAGACTTTAAGCTCTGCAAGAGAATAGAACCACTAGCTCGTGGGATATTCATGGTTGTAAGGTCGTTTTTCCGGCTAATTATCTCTCTTGTAGGTGCAGCGTTTCCCCTTCTCCTACTGTCCGGATCCTATTCACCGCTCGGATCCTACCTTCCAAACCTACTGAACGTACTTGGCAAGGAAAGCTCGCTCGGAACTCTCCTCGGGATACAAGCTAGTCCCGTTCTGCCTATCGGGGCAGCTGGGCTAACCGGAATCGCAACGTACAGCGTCATACAGCGCGTCTTGAGCACGGCGCAGGCGGCGACGTACTCTCGTGCGAATTTGGATATGTCGCAGATGATGCGTCAGGTCCAGAACATGATGCCCGCGGGCATGGGATTACAGAGCGGAAACCAAGGTCCATTGAACTTGCCAATTGATATGACGCGAGCCCAGTTTTTGATTTTGACAAAGTACCAACAAGGCATTGAAAAGCCGAAGGATATCGCAACACATCTCTCAATGGACAAGAGGCAGGTTGAGAAAGAGACGAACGCGCTAAGATCGAACGGCTATCTCTCGGGAAAAAACAAAATGACGTCCAAAGGACTCGAAACGCTCTCGTAAAACCTCTAGACCATTGCCGGTTCCACTTATGTCCCAAAGTCTGTTGCTCCGAAGCTTGAACACCACGCCTAAGCGAGTTCGGATCTGACGGGGAAAGAAGCATGGCGCTCGGCACTCGGCAGGGGGTTCACAGAAAGCCCAAGGGCCTCTTGCTACTGCCTTTGATCCTCTGTCTCACCTTCTCTGGCCTCTCACTGAACCACTCTATGCCGCCATCTGCCACCGGTTCCGCTTTGGGCTTCGCTAGGGCTAGACATGCGACTCTTCCCATGGCACCTATCGCCTCTGTCTATCCTTACGATGAACAGGTTGGTGTCACGTTCACCCAGGATTTTTCCGTTCTGGCCTTCAATGTGACAGCTGTCCCATTCACCAATGCTGACGGAGTGGGTCCCGCATATCTTGTCAATGGATTAACGGATCGTGGCTACTGGTACCAAGTCGGACTATCCTACAATTGGCCGTTTAAGTTCGGTGGAGTCAACTCTGGTTTCAGGATGATTTACGAGGTCTTTGACTCCAGCGGCGCCTCAGTCGACCCAGTCAACGGTGGGGGACTTCAGGACTTCAACGGACAGATAAACCCTGGAGACGTTGTGCTGCTTAGTCTCAGTTTCTCCTCCAGGTCTGTTGTAATGCAGGCAATTGACTGGCAAACTGGCGCCGCCTCGTCGCATTCATTCGCTTCAATCGGCAGCAGATTCATCGGTCTCCCTTACAACCTGAGCAGCCCGCTGGGATTCTTCACAGGCTTGATGACCGAGCAGGATCATAGCGCCCCATACTACGGCTCCGGCGTCCCCGTTTCATATAATGAGACTGGAGTAAATCTCTCCCCAGCATGGATGTGGATCGATGAGTGGAACACTGACACAAATCAATCCGTGTTCAGTGATAATACCGCCTCACCGGTTCCGCTCAACAGTTCCCTCAGCCAATACTTCTCTTCAAATGGAATTGCCGAGGTAGCCAGCGCGTACGGATTGGTTACCGGACTGACCCCTGGTTTGGGACCGGTCAGCTTTCCAACTTTGGATGCGGGTCCTCTGACCACGGGACCAACGGGGCATCAAGTCTCCGTTCCTATAGTCATCGCAGACCGAGAGGGAGCGACAGTGAGAATCTCGAATCTAACTATCGCAACAAGTTTTGGAAGATTCAACTTTTCGCTCGGGATATCGTTCTCCCTCGGCACCGGGACCACCCAGCAAAACGTCACGATAATTGTCCCGTCGGGTCAAAGACCAGGAATCTACAGTCTGACCGTTGACCTCTGGTCGTGGCAATATCTGGATACTCAAGCCCAGAAGTGGATCCCTCTTCGACCGATTACTGTGAACGAAACCCTAGTCTTGACCGGTAATCCGCCACCGACAACAAACCCCCGCGCCAATCCACCTGGTTCTGGTCAGGGCCCGTCAACATCAACCAACAAAACGACGACATCGCCTGCCTCATTGCTGGGGCTAGTCCGTATAATCATAATTCCAGTTGCCGCGGGATATGGGGCGCTAGGGCTTCTAGCTGTTGCACTGCTGATCAGACAGGAACGGAAACGGACGACCACTCAACCGATTCAGACTCTGAGATTCTGTCAGAGCTGCGGTTCAGAGATGGGCCATTGGGAGCTGATTTGTCCCCGTTGTGGCCATTCGACCATGGCACTAACTAGCTCTGAGAATCAAAGCTCAGCGAATCCGAATCCGAGCTAATACACGGCGTGTTGCATCCTAAACGTCCAGAAACCGTTTCGTTTCTGGAGTAACGAGACGACAAGTCATTTTCGTAGTGTTGTGATGGTTTCTAGAATAACCTCTTCGGCCCGTTTCAAAGCTTCTCTCAGCTCAGGCAGGCCGAACGCTGGTCTCCAGTCTCTCCACAGCTCGTCGCTCACGACAAGGAAGTTGCAGACCTCCACGTTCCGATACGTGCCCAGTGCGTACATGGCCGAGGTTTCCATATCGACTCCCAACACGTCGCGCAATCGGTAGCTCTCTATAGTCGTCACCATCTCTCTGTAGGGCGCGTCCGTCGTCCAGATAGGACCTGTATACGCGACAACACCCTTTTTGACACGCGCCTTCTCTAGCGCCCGGACCAGACGTTGCGCTGGACGAAGTCCATCATCACTCGCCAGATAATGTGGAGACGTTCCCTCATCCCTGATGCAAGAAGTCGGAATAAAACAAGTTCCAACTGGCGCCTCGGGCTGAATACTTCCTGCAAGACCTAGCCCCAAGAAAGCCCGCACGCCACACGCGATCAACTCTTCCATAACCAGGATAGTAGCAGGTGCGCCTAAGGGGAGACTAACAAAAGAAACCCTTCTGCCGCCAACCTGTCCATTGTACAATGGAAATCGCGGCCCCCACCACCAAGACGGCGACGGTTCAGCGCCCACAGTCTTAGCCAGAGACTTTATGGTCTCAAGGTCCCAAGAGCCAACTACTAACGGAGCTATACCCACCTGTTCGACAGAGACCCCATGTCGAGACGCTTGAAACCCTACGGCCATTTCTGCGGTGAAACGCTCGCTCATGGATTTGATTACTTGTAGCCCATGATAGGCTTTGCGAGAGCCATTTTTCAACTCAAAAGATAGTTGTGATATCCTGAGAAACATCATAGCGCGTTATATCGACAAGCCTACTCTCATCTTTGGAGAGACCATTGTTTTTCAACGTCCACAAGACGTAGAGATCAAAGAAGCCCAGTTTGAAATGAAGCTTGCAGTACTAAGCGACTTTGATGGCACAGTCACTCTCAACGACACCTTCGAGAACGTTCTCGAAAAATTCGCTCAGGGCGACTGGAGGGTTGTTGATGACCAGTACGTCAAGGGGGAGATCACGCTGGAGGAATGCCTCAGAAGACAGGGCGCGATGGTAAAGGCGTCAAAACCCCAAATCTTGGACGAAATGGACGGGGTCACCATGTTCAGACCAGGGTTCGACAATCTAATCGACTATTGCAAAACAAACCAATACCCGCTCGTCCTAGTTAGTGCAGGCCTGGATTTCGTCATCAAACATTTTCTAAGACGTAAGAAGTGGAGGAACAAGGTGGAACTGTACGCGGCAGCGGCGAAATGCACGCCGACAGGTATAAGATTCGACTTTCCAAAGCCGAAGGACAACCGGTCGATCAGTCTCAAAGACGACATCGTCAGATACTACAAGACGAAGGCTGATAGAGTCGCCTACGTTGGCGATGGACGATGGGATCTTCACGCGCTGAGAAACTCAGACTTGAGGTTCACGATTAGAGGCTCTAAGCTCGCAGAGATATGCAAAGAACAGGATGTCCAATCAACTACCGTCTCCGATTTCAAGGAAGTAGTCACCTTCCTTCAAAGGAGAATGTCCGAACGAGATTCAGGACAAGGAGAGAGTGAATAGCAGATGCTTCCGTTCGGCCTTTCGATTGATCGAAATCGCATATGACTGTGTCCACCCAAGGCAACACTCCGGTGGGATCCTACACGATCACTGTGACCGCGATGAGTGGGTCGTTATCTCATTCAGCAGTCGTGACAGTAGCCGTCACAAAGTAGGCAGTCCCGCAACAGGAACATTCCCCTAACCTCTGTTTTTCGTCTTACTTTTCCAGAATGCCTTACGCGAGGTTGTGAGGGAGGCTCTAGCTAGGATTCGGACTGCAGCTCTTGTTTGGTCTTGTTCGCTTTGTCGGTGAGAATGTCTATCGCGTCCTCCAGCCTCTTGCATTTCTCCTTCTCCGTGAAGAGAGCTGCCAACAACTCGTTGATCTTGCTGAGGGCGTAATCCATACTCCGGTTGATTTGGCCCAGTGGCACATAATCCAGGCGGCGTGGCATAGTGGCGAACAATTGTCGTTGGGCCGCGTTTATCTCACTCATTTTCGCCGAGTCGGTAGCGCCCAGCCAAGTAACTTCTCGCGCGGACTTCAAACTTTCATACAACTGGTTCTGCAGGTCAATGTACGCGTTCCAGTAGACAAGCCAGGACTCGTTGAACTCGTCAAACGTCTGCTCTATCCTCTTACTCTTCTCCGCGTCCGAACTAGCTGACAATTGTGGCCGCTGAAAGAGACCCGGCCCGGTAAATGTGTTGCGGGGTCTAGCAGCGACTGTTTATGAGTAGCGATAGCTAGCCCATCAGTTGGTAATCTTAGTGGAACATGTTTGCGACAGGTGCGGCGGTCAGTTCGAATCTAGCGAACTCAACACCCAGGACAAACAGATCCTTGATTCGTCCGGCAAATGGACGAGAGAGCGAACCTATAGGTGCTATGATTGCGAGAAGGAAGCATTGCTCGGACAAGGCGCACTTTGATACGTGGATAGATTCCGGCTTCGTTATCGAGCCTATTTCTTCTTCAGAGCCGCGGACTCGACCTTACCATGGACCCTTACGGTTCCGACTCGCAATGATGATGTCGCGAGTTCCATGGTCACATCGAAATTGAAAGCATAGTCCTTCTCAGCCATTTTCTCGAAGACCTCTGCAAGAGAGGACGGAGATGATTCATTCTTCTGAGGCATGATTACCGAGATTCGCTACGCATTCCTCGAGTATAAAGTTCTATGGAGGGGGTATCCTACTAGACCGGCTTTGAGATCATTTAGGCCAAGGCGTCGTTGTATAGGGCGTCCAGTACCGAGTAAGCTTCCTCAGGGGTCGAAGGATTCGCTGGAAGAATATCCTCCGCGATCGACTTTTCCAGGATCTGGCGGATACAGTAACGGAGCTTGGTCGGAGTCATGCTCGCCTCTACATTCCACATCGGATGGTCCATGTTGACGAAGACAGTTCGGACACCATTCTTGTCAGTCTCAACATAGGCCTGGCCCCTATCCCCTCCGTGCGCGATGTCGAAGGCCAGGACCTGATCTTTCAGATGGATGACGCTACGGGTTGCGTCTCGAGGACGAGATTTGGACTTCCGATCCTTCCGGTTCGCCGATCCATTTTCTTTCTTTTCCACGTGATGCACAGTCTGACCTCGCTTAGCCGATGTCTTCGCCTTGATTATCGCTCGGGAGAGTATCTCGATGTTTCGCCGGAGACTACGACGCAATCTCTCTGCAATCTCCCGGTTGAGGTATTGTATACTGCGAAGTTCTCTGCGGCTTGCGGTCTGTCTGAGAAATTTCAAGACCTTGTTCCGGACAAAACCGCGCATAGCTTTCTCGAACACTCTCCACTGCGCGCTGTCTCGCTCGAACTCGTTACCACCCGGCAATCGACGGAGGAAGTCAGCGTTAACCCAGCCTTGTATTCGGCTTAGCCCATGAATACGATATTGATCAAGGCCGAAGAACTGGTGCTGTAGACAGGTGATGTGCCTCTGCTGGACGCTCATTCCCGCTTCGGATATTCCAGCACGTGTCTTGGAGATCGGAAGGATCAATACTTCGCCCGTAATTTTCCCATACTCTGTCGCGATGTTAACTGGGAGGAGGGTTGCACCGCGGAGTTCTTCCGGCTTCACTGCTTCACCATTTACAAAGACTTCGAAAGGCCCATATCCACGCAGAGCGAGGACGTTTGCTCTTGCAAGTAGGGCTCTGCGAACCTCTCCCGGGTCCGTCTTTTTCGTTAAGGAACGAATTCTGATCTTTAGACCATCATGATCCAATGGAGCCTGTATTACTCGCAAGGGTTTCCAGGTGGTTTGGTCGGTGGGGGCCCAGTGTCGATCGATTAGGTTCTCTGTCAGCATAATGGTACGATCGAACCGTTCTTTGTGAACTTGGAGTTCTAGCTCGCGACCTAGGGTCAGCCAGGCGAGACTGCCCATCCCGTACGATTCTCGTATCGGGCGCTTGTATTTCGGGGAGAATCCCTCGCCGGTTGTTTTTCCTTTGGTGAGAAATTCACGCAAACCGTCGAGGTCCATTCCGTGACCCCATTCCTCATATTCGATCTGAGAGCCTGAGTCAGAGATCTTGATCTCGACCCTTGTTGCCTCGCCCCACATCCACGAGTTGACGACGAGCTCGACGAAGAATTGTGTCGCATCTGAATATTGTCGTCCCAGGGTCTTGATGATGCTCTTGTGTGTGGAGACGCGTAAATCCTCGTCGACTATGGAGTGTACTGCTCTCGCTGAATGCACTGGTCTTCTCGTCGCCAAAGGGAAAGTCGATTGTCGTATGGAAAGTCGGCCGGATAATGGAGTGCTGTAACCGTTATAGCCGAAGAAAGGGAAAAGCGATTAAGCCTTAGTTTCGTGCGCCTGTCTTTCTCGTCTTCTCGTTAGCTGGCTCAGAGGTCTCTGGGAAGAGGTCTTTAGGCATCCCTGCCAAGACATCGGACAACGAATCCCGACCCATCAGTCCGGCACCTCCCGCCTGGAAGGGCCGTATTCTGTTGAAGAGATCATCGATCTTGTTCGCCATCTTCATTTTCTCATTGATGTTAGCGTCAAGTTCCTGTCCGTTTGCTTCCAGCTGCTGTATTCTGGGCGCTAGTCCTTCGAATCCCCTTGAAACTTCGAGCATTCCGTTGACCGTGGCGAGGGACGATCTCAATGCTGTAATTTCCTTCTGCATTCCCTCCCGATAACTGCGCAACCTATCGAGAATAGGCTGGTAGAGACGTAGAAAGTCTATCATGAGATTCTCGAACTGTTTGATGGCTAGGGTGAACTTATCTTCTCTTTTTTTCTCTGCAAACTGTTTCGCTGTGCCCAGCAATTTCTCGCGAAGGGCAACTCTCTCGATGACATCATCTAATACTTCTCGCACATTGTAAGACTCATCAAATATGGTCTCACGCATTATCGGTCAGTCTTCCGCGCAAATGATCTCAGCCTTAAGAAACACGTCACTCTGAGACCCGTGGAGCAGTACTTGATGTGCGAAGCGTGAAACAGATCCTACTAGCGCATAGCCAAGAGGGGATTTGATAACTCCGAGGCGCCTTGGATGCCTTTCGCATAACTGATCTGGGTATCTTTTGATCGCTCTTGTAACTAATTGCTGGATATTTCTCCCAACAGCCCAGCATAGATTCCGAACGGTATATAGCGAACCTCGCAATTGATCGAACATCTTCAATGAAACTTTCAATCCTCTTCCACATTTTGCTCATAACGTCCTTAATCGCCCTCGCGGTGCCTGGTTATGCGGGCGCCGTTTTCGCTTCCACCACCTACGCTCCGGGCGTGAAAGTGGGAGACTGGTGGAATTATGACATTCGATTTTCCCTATGATTTTCCCTCGTCCTCTTTCAGAATCCTTTCAGTTTCCCTGTCCAACCATCCCCCTCCCGGGTTGTGGTAGGCCGCCATGTAGTGGGCGAAGACGCCTATTCCCCAGAAGAAGATGGGAAACACAGGCCATGGAAAATTGGATGGTCCCGTAAGGAGCCAGATTATGACCAAGGCGGCGTTGACGATCAGATAGATAGGGAGGTGGAACCGGAAAGCCCAGCGTGCCTCGGCCATCTGCCGAGCCCGCCTCCTTCTCTCATGATCAATAGCGCTCATCAGCTCAACCAATCATCTACTGCTCAATGCTTCCTTTAATGATTATACCCAGAGTCCGGACTCGCGAAAAGGGGCAAAAGGATGAACGGGCATCAGTCAGCTTAATCGTTCATCCACTCTAGCCATTCTCCGTGTGAGTGGCATCGCGCCAAGATTCTCTCTGTCCTAACGCTATAGCTGAATTTCGCGAGACCTAGGAGCGGGGTTACCGAGTTTGCGGCCCATTCCATTGAGACGAGGAACAGGTCTCTCTTCTTAGAGGCCGTTGTTAGGAGTGAGTGCAATTTCTCCCGAGGTTCCTTGCTGACGAGGGTAAGAGTAAATGAGTGGTAGATGCACAGTGGTGCTTTGCCAGGGACTTTGTCGATAAGGTTTGGTAGGAGGTCTAGGGCATTTCCAGTGATGATTCTTGGTGGAGCTTGCTCAACAAGCCGGATTGCAGGTTCCAGCTGCCTAGCTCGTTTCTGGTTGTCAGGCCAAACGAGAGCGCGTAACCATTGAACGTTCTCAGCGTCGTTGACGTCGATAGGTGAAAGGTCGATGCCTGTGCGAGAGCCGACCTTCGGCAACCTCCGGGGTATCGGAGGATGCGTTTCTCCGCGCAGAGAGCAATCGATCTTTACCGGGGAGTTTGGCTCTCCACACTCTAATCCTTCTCCATACCTGTAGTGGTACTTGTCCCATAGCAAGGTCAGTCCCGCGCTGGATCCGATCTCAATCATGGTTAACGGTTGACGTTTCGTTTGTGCCGCTACGAGCTCAAAGGCCGGAACAAGCACCGCGCAGCGTCCCACCTCGTTCGTCTGCACGGAATGCGTCATCATAGTCTCGTGGATCTTTTCCTGGTGTTCGAGGACAAAGCTGCGGAAGTACGGGTAGACGTAGTCGTAATGCTTGGAAGAGTTGTTGAGGCTGGGGTAGAACGCCGCCAGCTGGTGGTGCTCGCCTTTGAGCAAGAGGAGATGCACAGCGGCAAAAAACAGGTTGGGAAGAGCGGCCTTCTCTTCAACGGAGGCAGCTAACCTAAGGAGCTCGGAGTCCTCTGCAACTCTGAGAGCGAGATTCATGTATAGTGGTGACCTGTCAGCATAGATCGTGCCACCAAAGTAGTGGAATAGTCTAGCTGTCTTCTCCAGAGGTAAAGCTGAGCCTGTTGACTCGCTCATGGAGAACTACTTCCGGGGGAGTTGTTAATGGTAAACTTTCGGTCGTACGGTCCCCACTAGGTCGTGGCCCATTGGACTTAGGTCCGCGAGTTTTTGGCGGCTAATGTGTCTGGGCTACCTGCCGCAACGCGTCGTAGGCTATGTGCCCGTCGGGCTCGTTTACTACTATTATGATGTCTCCGTGGCCGAGGAAGGCGTCGATTATGTTAACGCCGTTCCGGTAGAGGAGCTCTGTGATGTAGGATGCTATTCCCGGTGTGTCCCATGCGTTAGTGGGCAGGTACAATGAGAGCTTTGCCACGTTCGGCTGAACCGTGACAATGTTGAGATGGCGCAGCTTCTTTCGGAGTAGCTCGTAATCCTCTGATGTTAGTATAATCTTGATCGAGTTTGCGAGTGGGAATATGTGGGGAAATTCTGCGAGTCCCGTGGACATTTCTGAGAGTTCGTTGAGTATCTTGGGAAACTCTGCGCGGGGCGCTTTTACGGTTACATCGGCTACTCCGTTTGAAAGAGAGATTCTAGAGTTCTCCAGCGCCCTTACAGGGTCCAAGGATTTCATTTCCTCTAATGTATCTGAGAATCTCTTGATCGCTACGACTAGCGTGTTGATTGTGGGTTTACGGCCGGTCAGTTGTTCGATGTGCGGCTGGATTAGTTCGGCGACTGAGTGGAAGTTCGTGAGTTTCATCTTGAGGCATTGGTAGATAGGATAATTCTTGGTGAGGATCTGGCGTACAGCTTCAGGAACGGTAGTGTTCTTTCGGGGGAGAGCGGGCATTCCAGGTCGCGCCTCTACCTGTAATATATGCAGGTCGAGGATTAAAAGGTTTATATAGAAAGTAACATCTGTTACTCAATTGCAATAAGATGATATCTATGCAAAGCACAAACTATCCCGCCTACGTCTTCGCAACCGTCAATCACGGCATGACGAAGAACGTGGTCGAGGAGCTAAAGAACAACCCGAACATCGACCTCATCGCACCAGTCACCGGACGATTCGACCTAGCACTACGACTAAAGCAGAACACTCCAGAACAAATCGTACAACTCGTCAGTAAGATCCGCCAAGTACACGGCATCGAGACTACTCAGACACTCTTCGGATTCAACGGCATCAACGGCGCCCACTTCCAGAACCAGATGCCACTCGGCATCAGCCTCTTCAACGTCACCAGCCCAATCGAGACATTCGTCAACCAGCTCAAGAGCTTCCCAGGCCTCATCGAGGCATGGACAACCCCAGGCCAGTTCGACATTGTAGCACTCTGGCAGGCAAGAACCTCTGACGAGATCGTCAAGTCCGCCTTCGAGAAGTTCCCAACACTACAAGGCATCGCCCGCAGCGAGACTCTTCTCGCACCCACACCTCTCTTCAAACAGTAAGCATACCAGTTAGCTCCAAGACCAATCTCCCTTTTTTCTTTCGTCAAGCAAAGGATGCTCTGCAACGAAGAACCGTTAACTCGATCAGGTTGCCTTAGGCAAAAAAGATGCCCTGATAATCATTCGAGCATTGATTTTTCGAAGCCTGAGAACCTGTAACGATCTAGCGGCTGAACCGTTTCATCTGGCAGCTCACAATTTCCGATCCCAGCGGGAGGTGAGGTTTCCCCAGCAAGCCGGTCAAGACCTCCTTATGCCCGTCTTGTCGTCTCGGGAGGCTGTCGATCGCGTCTCGTATTTCGGAGAATAAGTTCTCGTAATATCTCAGTTTCGGTTTTCTCTGGTCCAGTAGTTGCCAGTCCAATTGGGTGTAGATCGTCTCCCTTCTGTCCCCATTTCCATCATGTATCACCGCTTCCGCTTCGAACATGAAATCCTGATTCTCTTCACGGAGGGCGAGATAGAGGACGAAGGGTATTCTTGAGGGCGGGGAGAACGCGACATAGCCGCTCTCGTGACGGTCGTATCTCCGGCGAAGATTTGCCCAGTGGCCTCCGCTGCAAGACGAGAACGTCCTGTACCCTTTACGGTTGAGCGACGAAACGATTCCTCGTATGGCTGGATCAATGCGTGAAGTATTCCTTCCCGTTTCCAGATCCTTCCAGTTTGACGCGTCGAGTTCTCCCAACCGCTTCGAATGGGCTCGTGGCAAGAATTCGCTGGGCAACGTCTAGGCTCCAATCATCCTACTGGGGTGTCTTTTGCTCGAAAAACAGTCTCGTACACGAGTCGGTGGAACCAGTGGGATCCTGTTTCCTCATTTGGAGCAAATCGTCCGCGGGGCGCAAATCCGGACTTTGCACCCGTGCTCACGAGGCCGATCGCTTCAATGTCCTCAGCGTCGACTTGCTCGCTTAGCCAGGTGCTGTTTCGACGTTGGAATTTTTCTTCGTCTATCACGTACTGGAACCATGAGAACAGGGTCTTGTCAGGTCTCCCGGGAATCGGCATATACACGTTCACCGATAACCCCCAGGGATAGAAGTTCAGTGTTATGTTGGGAAAGATAAACCACCACAGCGCAAACACTCTTCTGGTAGGATTCTTCGGGTCCCGGAACCTGCCGGCTAGGAACCGAGGGTCGAAGCCGTTCTCCTCGTCCCGTGCATACGCCCACTGCAGAGCGCTGAATTTGTACAGCTCAGTCTGGTAGGAGGAGAGATCGATAGCGTCGGCGAGTCCGCCTGGTCCCTTGTGAACGAATTTGATGTGGAAGTTGTCCATGTAGTTCCAAGCGTGTTGTTTCCAGTTTCCTTCAACCTCTCGAACTTCCCCATCAAAACGATGTCTCCTGAGGCTAGCCAGTTTGATTCCCGGTACGGATTGCTGAACAGTCTCTATGAACTCGCGGAAGGGTGCCAGTGGCTCGCCTGTTAAGACGAAGACCCATTGTCCCCACTCTTCAACGTGAACATTTCTCAGATGGTCTGATTCCCGTGGAAATCCATCCATCTTCTCAAACCCTGCTTGGGCTACGAACCTCCCCTCGTTGTCAAATTGACGTCCGTGCTGCGGACAGATTATCGCCCCTCCAACGCTCGATGATTCAACGAGAGGGTGCCAAGCGTGGGTGCAAACGTTGGGAAAGCAGTTCAGCCTGCCATGTTGGCCTCTCTGGAGAAAAAACGGCCTTCCTAAAAGATTGAAGGGAACCCGAGGACTGGTTTTCCTGATAGAGTCTGTGGAAATGTCAAGTCCGTCCTGGGAATCGTTTTCACCTGGTGCTAGCAGCCAGGTCTGAGCAAAGATGGTTCCAACTTCCAGTTCGAGAAATTCCGGGTCCACAAACGCTGAAGCAGGTAAGGATTCGGCTCGACCAATCTTTGGATCCACAAAGAATTTTTTCATAGGGAGAGTCTTCTTCATGGTCTCAGAATCTTTCTCATGTTCCCGCCTAGAATGTCAACTCTTCGGATGGTAGTGGTAGCCAGATTGGAAAAAGAGCTTAAGGGTGTCTGATGAGGTAGCTTTCCAGCAATGTCACCATCTAGCTTCGCCGTCGAGGTCGTCGTAGAGAACAAGCCCTTGGCTCGGGATCCTGAAGGAGAGACGATCCACCACAATCTGATACTTAAGGGAGGCTACTCACAAGTGACAAATGTTCGGGCTGGCAAGCTCTTGCGTATGAATGTTGAAGCAAGCTCCCCTGAGGATGCTAAACAACTTGTTCGGAAACTCTGTGATGATCTTCGGATCTACAATCCTGCCGCGCATGTCTGCCAGGTCAGGATCCTAACTTAGCATAGCTATCTGTCAGGGTTCTCACAAAGGGAGAGGTCTCGATCTACCAGCGAACTTCCCGCCTTGACACAAACCTGTCAAAAAAGGGCTTAATAGGCGTCGAAATTCACTACTTTAGGAAACCTGGATAATGGTAAGGGTTGCCGTCGTACAGTTCCCTGGAAGCAACTGCGACCTAGACGCGCTAGAAATTCTCCAGAAAACCGCCAAGGTCCCAACGGACCTCGTATGGCACAAGGACCTGAAACAGGATCAGTATGACGCGTACGTTCTGCCAGGAGGCTTCTCATACGGCGACTACCTTCGCGCTGGCGCAATAGCCGCGACTAGCCCAAGCATAGAAATCATCAGAAAGGCAACAGACAATGGCAAGCCGATCCTTGGAATATGCAACGGCTTTCAGATTCTGGTCGAGGCCGGAATCCTGCCCGGCGCCGTTCTTCGAAACACCGGGCTACGATTCGTTTGCAAATGGACACGCCTCCGAATAGATTCCACCAGAACACCGTTCACGAAACTAACTCACAAGGGAGAGACCCTGCGGATTCCAATTGCCCACAACGAAGGTCGATATTATCTTGACCGCGACCAGCTTGCTGAACTTGAAAAGGATGAGCAGATCGTTCTACGATATGTAAGCGAGAACAGTATTCCGACAGAGGATTCGAATCCCAACGGCTCAATAGACAACATCGGTGGAATCTGCAACAAGGAAGGAAACGTGATGGGGCTTATGCCCCACCCCGAACGCGCCTCTATACCAATTCTAGCTCCAGACACTCATCCAGAAGGAAGAATAATCTTCGACTCAATGATAGACACCCTCAAAAGAGGAAGATAGTTGAAACTGCAAGACAGGGGAGAAGAGATAGAGCTATGACGTATGAGACTCGTTCCATTCGTCGTCTTGTTCTGGGCATATTCTCCATCGCCCTAGGCATAGTCTCTCTAGTTGCATTCTTCTCCGTTACATACATCGCGGGCATCGGTTTCCTTGGCGGTTTCTATGGCCTCATACTGATCGCACTAGGCATGGGCCTGATCCTTCCGAAAAAGGAAGGCAAGAAAGAGGGGACTCAATAAGATTTGACGGAAGAATCGGCGGCGAAGAGAAGAACGTATCCGCGTGCCACCGCCATTGTGGGAGGACTTATCGCCGGAATTGTCGCAGGACTTATTGCCTATCTCATCGTTGGAATCGTTGGATTCATCATCGCCTTCATAATAGGAGCAGTCACAGGTTCTCGTGCAACACTTCTAGCTAATCGAGCAAGAGAACAACCGTCATGACCCGATCCGTCGTCGCGGAGCCCCAGGGTTTATCCCCACTGGAAGTTCCCAAGCCCAATCTCACCGATGAGGAGATCCGATACGCGGTCAAGAAGCTCCATCGTGAGCCTAACGAGGTTGAATGGGCTATGCTCGAAGCGCAATGGTCTGAACACTGCAGTTACAAATCCAGCAAACCACTCCTCAAACAACTTCCCAGCAAAGGACCCAGAGTTCTCCTCGGACCGGGTTTCGACGCCGGCGTCGTCGACATCGGCGATGGCTGGGTCGTAACCCTCCACATCGAATCACACAACCACCCTAGCGCCATAGACCCCTATGGTGGAGCGGCGACAGGCGTGGGCGGAGTCGTCCGCGACATACTCAGCCTCGGGACACGTCCCATCGCTCTCCTCGACCCTCTCAGGTTCGGATCAATCGAGAGTCTTCACACCCGCTGGCTCTTCGACAACGTCATCAGGGGAATATCAGACTACGGCAACTGCGTCTCTGGAAAAGACCTTGTTTATTTCACAAATGACGACGATTTTCACATAAGCGATTTCGAGAGTTTCTTTTACGAATATCAGAACAATGGAAAATGCTCGCTCGAATTCTCAAATAATCACACGGTCATTCTAAAGCCCAAAATTGAACTGCAAGTTCTTTCTTTTGATTTCAGAAGCAAACGCGCCACCTTCCACAAGGTCAACAGAATTTACAGAATGTTGGCACCGAAACTTCTCAGTGTCCATACGAACCTTGGCCGCGTTGTATCGGTAACCCCAGAGCATCCAATGTTCGTGGCGAGCAATGATGGCATTATAACGGTCAAGCAGGCCTCAGACATAAGGATTGGAGATAGAATCCCAATTCTGTGCGACTATCCAACTCGAGACGAGCTTCGTAACGCTCACGAAATCGATGTGATCAAAGAACTTACCGACAGAGGTCAAGGTGCCCAGCTAGGGATAAGACCTGCTAAGACGAGTCTCCGCACTGTTAAAAAACAGCTCTTGCCAGCGTTGCGGAAAGTAGGGGTGACATCACAGCAGTGGTGTCATTACTTCAAGAAAAAGGGTGGAAGCCATCTTCCGCTAAACCTGTTCTTGAAGCTCGAGCACTTAGACCCCCAATCTCCTCTACCAAGAGATAAGATCTTGTTGCACTCAGGTCGCGGTAGAGTCAACCCGATACCTGCGATCATACGAGTCGATTCTCACTTTGCAAGACTCATCGGCTATTTTCTATCCGAAGGTTGCATATATGATGACAAAGCAGCGAATACCTCAAGGCTAATCTGGACCTTCAGGAAAGAGGAGGTCGATTATATCGACGACGTCTGCTCGATATTATCTCAGATAGGCATTCGATACTCGAAGCGAGAAAACTCACCTAGCACGGTTCAAGTAAGGGTTTCCTCAGCCATACTCGGTTTCGTTTTCCGAGAAGTGCTAAAGTGCGGAAAAGACTCCTACTCGATGCAGATTCCTGCCCTGTTCTATCGGGTTAATCGGACCCTACTATTCGAGTTGCTGAAGGGGATAATCAGGGGGGGTGGCTCTCTTAGATCTGACTCCTCAAACTCGATTAGTATCAGGTACGCAACAACCAGTCGTTTACTGTTTCAGCAGGTCCTACTATTGCTACACTCCATGGGTTACGTAGCTTCCTCGAGATCAACTTGGACGAAGAAATCAACTGTACCAATCTATGAGCTTGAAGTTTACGGCATGGGGCAAGTTCGAGCGCTTGCAAACATGTTCTCCCCGAGACTCCGCTCAAAGGCCGAGACCAGATTGGGAGAGTACAGGGTCCCTAGATCGGCAAGGTCACGATTCAAGCGTCATGAAAATTTCGCATCGGTGAAGGTCAAAAAGGTCGAGGAGGTCAACGGTGAGTTTCCGGTTTACAATTTGGAGGTAGACGGCACCCATAATTACGTCACGACCGGAGGAATAATCACCCACAACTGCATAGGCGTCCCAACTGTTGGTGGAGAAGTGGAGTTCGACCTGTCCTTCGAGAGGAACTGCCTTGTTGATGTCGCATGCGTCGGGCTCGGACGAAAAGACAGACTCGTCCTCGGCGAGGCCCGGAACCCAGGCGATCTCGTCTACCTTGTTGGAGGGAGAACCGGGCGAGACGGCATTCGTGGAGCAAGCTTCGCGAGCAAAACACTCACAGACAAGTCTGATACGGAACGGTCCGCCGTCCAAGTCCCGGACCCATTCACAAAGAAGCTCATCATCGAAGCGATACTGGAGGCTGTAGAGGCAAATATCGTCCAGGGAATGAAAGATCTCGGCGGCGGAGGCCTAAGCTGCGGACTATCAGAGATTGCCGCGAAGGCTGGAACAGGGATAGAGATTGATCTGAACAAGATCCAGACACGCGAGCCCAATATGCAACCCGCAGAGATCATGATATCCGAATCACAGGAACGAATGGTCCTCCTAATTCGAGAGAAAGACGAGGGAAGACTGGTCAATATTCTCGAGAAATGGGAGGTAGGCTACGCAAAGATAGGACATGTCACCAATGGCCTCCTCCTAACCATCCGGCGAGGAGACGAGGTGGTGGCGAAAGTGCCGGCCAAGTTTGTCGCCGAAGCGCCGCTCTCTCCCAGATCATCAAAGCGTCCTCTGTATCTCGATGCTCTCGCAGAGGTACCTGCGCCAACTATTCCTAAAGACCTCGGTCGGACTCTAGTTGAAATGCTCTCTAATCCAAGCATCGCGAGCAAGGAGTGGATCTATCGCCAGTATGATCACGAGGTGGGCATCCGAACCATCGTCAAACCGGGAGAAGCAGATTCCGCACTACTACGGCTTCCGAACAAGCGTTCTCTCGCTCTCACCACAGGCGGGAACAGTAAACAATGCTATGTGGACCCCTACTGGGGAACCGTGGGAGTTGTCTCGGAAGCGCTGTGCAACCTAGTCGCCGGAGGCGCGGAACCTGTTGCGGTCGTCGATCATCTCCAGTTTGGAGACCCTGGGAATCCTGAGGTCTACTGGACCTTCAAAGAGGCGATTCGAGCCTTATCCAATTATCTCAAAGCTTTGGGGGTCCCGTGTGTCGGCGGCAAGGTCAGCTTTTACAACGAAGACTCGATGAATCGCAAGGCGATCAAACCGTCGCCTGTCATCGCCGCCTTGGGACTGGTAGAACCGAAGACCCCGAGGATTCTACAAGCCCTTAGAGAAGAGGGAGACGATCTCATCATCGTCGGCAGCACTACTGATGACTTGGGCGGGAGCGAATACTACGAACACATACACAAGCTCACAAGCGGTCAGGTCTCAAGGGTCAACTTGAAGAAAGAGAAGATACTCCTGCGATCTCTGTTGAGGATCCTGAGAAGCGGCCATGTAGAAAGTGCCCACGATATCTCGAAGGGCGGACTAGCCGTTGCCTTGGCCGAGATGTCTGTTCAAGGCCACAAAGGGGTAACCATTGACCTCGATCAGGTTCCTGACAAGACCAGCAGAATCGACAACCTGTTATTCTCAGAATCAAGATCACGATTTGTCCTTGAAACAAAACCCAAGAACGGCGCGCGGATAATCGGCTCCTTCAAACGGCTCGGAATACCTGCCGCAAGGGTTGGAAGTGTGACGGACAACGGGATCGAGTTTCTCTCGAACGGACAACCGATCATCACGATTCCTCTCGCTGAAGCTTCAAGGGCCTGGTCCGAAACAATCCCGCGGGCAATGGAGGCGACGCTATGAAAGAACACTGCGGCGTCCTCGCCATATACTCGATGAAGAACCAGCCGGTCGCCGAGCGGATTGTCAAGGGCCTTGCAGCACTCCAACACCGGGGCCAAGAGTCGTGGGGCATAGCAGTACCCGGCGAGCCTATCCTCAAGGGGCTAGGCCTGATAGGCCAGGGCGCAGACGCTAACGCGAAAAAGATTCTCAGTTTCACCAGCAATCGCGGAATAGGGCACGTACGCTACTCGACTCGCGGACGGACGACACTGGAGAACGCGCATCCTCTCGACATTCGCGGTGAATTCGCCATCGCCCAGAACGGGACAATCGCGAACACGGAAGATCTCGAGCCCATAGTCCAGAGAGAATTTCCAATCCTAGGCTCGACAACAGACACGAAGCTCGCCGGATACCGTCTCCTCCAGCACTACCGTGCTGAACAGGATTGGACCCGTGCGTTTCACAAGCTGAGCAAAGAGCTGAGCGGCTCTTACAGCTTCGTCATCATAACCCACGACGGCGAGGTCCTAGCCGCGAGGGATGAAGCAGGCTACAGACCGCTCTGTCTCGGATACGATCCTGAAACAGACACCCATATCGTTGCAAGCGAGAGCTGCGCTCTCACAGCGCTCCAGGCCAACTTTGTCCGGGATGTTCAGCCTGGCGAGCTTGTCAGCCTGACCAAAGACGGGCTCAAAATAACACGATTCGCGGACGCGCCGCGCCACTACCACTGCCCCTTCGAGTACACCTACTTCGGTCATCCCAGCAGCAAGATCGACGACCACTACGTCTATGACGCACGACGAAAGCTAGGTAAGGTTCTTGCCCGGAAATATCCGTTCAAAGCCGATGTTGTCATTCCCGTCCCCGACTCCGCGAGGCCCGCAGCCCTCGGCTATTCCGAGGAGAGCGGGATACCCATGGAGGAGGGGTTGATGAAAGACCGCTATCGCAGAAAGGGAAGCCTCCGCAGCTTCATCGAACCAACAGCCAAGAGCCGGGAAGAGATCGTTCGCGAGATTATCACCATCAAACCCGTCGTCGATGGCAAAGACGTCATCGTGGTTGATGACAGCATCGTCCGCGGAACCAGCAGCAGAAACATTGTCCAATCCCTCCGAGACGCGGGAGCAAAGAAAGTCTACATGGTCGTCACCTTCCCCCCAATCCGCCACCCGTGCTACATGGGGATCGACTTCCCGACGAGGGAAGAATTGCTCGCGAACAAAGCAGACGGCGAAACGCTCAACATCGCTGAGCTCAACAGAAAAGTCGCCCGTGAAATTGGCGTCGACGGCCTCGGCTACAACGACATCAACGGTCTAAGCGAGGGAATAGGCCTCGCCAAGGACGAGATGTGTTTCGCCTGCGTCACCGGAGAATATCTCGGTCTAAAGAAAGATCCCGTGCTTCGGACACGGGAAGAAATGAAGGCCTAACCCCAACAATGCCAGGCCTAGTAGGCTTCTACACCTTCGGCGAAGGACGAGAAAACTGGGACGCATCCCACTTCATCCACTACGGACTCAGCGCTCTCCAAGGACGAGGACAAGAATCCATCAGCCTAGCAGCGATTGGACCAGAAGGTACCCTACACACTCTCGGAGGAAAAGGCGACGTCGAGGAATTCTTCAGCAACAAGACAAGCGTTCCAAAAGGCTTCCTCGGAATCGGGCAAACCTCCTCCTACACTAATGACCATCTAGTTCACGTCAAAGCGCCCTACGAGCTGGTTCTCGCACTTGACGGCAAGACAGACCTCCACGAAAACCGCGGTGAAGCCAGCAAACTCTTCGCCCGACAACTCTCACAACTCCTCCACAGCGAGAAGGAACCGCTCAAAGCAACTTCGATGCTCATCAACAAGATAGGAGGCGGATACTCCTTCGTCGCTCTCACCCACAAACAAGAACTCATCAGTGGAAGAAACCCACTCGGCGTAAAACCACTCGAAACGGGGAGCGTTGGCTTCGACATTGCAGCCGTCGCATCAGAGACCTGTGCCCTTGACGTGATGGGCGTAGACCACACCGGACCCGTAGAGACGGGAGAAGTCATTATGTTCACTCCCGAGGATATCCGTGGGAATGCCCCTGCAGGTGAAGCGGGTAACTTCTGCAGCTACGAATACGTCTACCTCGCAAGACTCGACAGCAAAGTCAACACTCTCCCGGTAGCCAGGGTTAGAAACAGCATTGGCAGAGAATTAGCCAAAGCTCACTCGGCGAAGGCTGACGTGGTAGTCGGCGTGCCTGAGACTGCGCTCCCGATTGCCAATGGATACAGTCAAGAGTCCGGTCTTCCGCAGGAATTTGGCTTCGTGCGGACCGGGGAGAACGTTCGTGCTGCTCTTGAGCCAGCGCAGAAAGAACGTCTCGTAGGAGTCCAGCTAAAGCTGAACCCTGTTAAGAGCGCAGTCGAAGGCAAGGATGTGGTTTTGGTTGACGATAGTGTCGTCAGAGGAAATACTCTACGAAACACCGTTCTCAATCTAAAACGCAACGGAGCACATCAAGTACACGTCAGAATCGGGAGCCCAGCACTTGTCTCGCCATGTCCATATGGAGTCGAGATTCCGCCCCGAGACGAGCTGATCTCCAGCTACCTGAACGAGAAAGAACTCGCGAGTCACGTCGGGGCTGACAGCGTATCGTTCATGACCGTTGAAGAACTCCAGCACGCCATCGGGCTCCCGAGACAGAATCTCTGCATGCGCTGCTTCGAGAACGGAGGCGTGACACGATGAGAGTAATGGGGGTAGGCGGAGGGGCTCGCGAACACGCGATTGCCTGGAAGCTAAGTCTCAGCGATCACAAACCCGAGATCTTCTGGATAGCTGAAAACCGGAACCCAGGAATTCACAAGATCTGTAAAGACAACCAGGGAGAACTTCGTACTGGCAGAACTACTGACCCGAAGACGATTGTGAGATCTGCCAGGGGCTGGGGAGTAGATATGGTGGTAGTTGGACCCGAGGAGCCCGGCTTTCACGGCATACCAGATGCGCTTGAGAAGGAGGGCATTCCTTGTATCGGTGCTAGCCAAGATCTCTCGATCATAGAACGTTCGAAAGCAGACCTTCGACGTCTACAGTGGGAGAATAATCTTCCAGGCAAGCTTCTCTTTCGAACCTTCAAGAACGCACGAGAGGCCTCTGACTATATCAGGAAAAATATCGACGCGCAACCCTGGTTGCAGAATATTGTCATCAAGCCCGCTCGTCAATCCGGCGGAAAGGGTGTCAAACTGATCGAAGACCGCCTGGCTTATCTTCACGACGATAAAGCGAGTTTCAAAGAAGCCTACTTCGAATCTCTCCAATCAAGCATGGCCGCCTACTCTGATATCGACGATAAGATTCTGGTTGAGGAAAAGGCATGGGGTCCTGAATACTCACTCCAATGCATCACAGACGGCAAGACCGTTCTTGGCACTCCCCTCGTCCAGGACAACAAGAGCGCTCACGAATTCGACAGCGGACCGGAAACCGGCGGAATGGGCAGCATCTCAGGTCCCAGCATGACCCTCCCATTCATCACGAGCGATGAGTACGACAATTCGCTCAAGATCGTCGAGGGGATCGTTGAGGCAATCCAGAAGAAAACGGGCGAGTCCTACCATGGCATGGTTGGCGGGCAGATGATGCTCACAGAAAACGAGGGACCGACAATTATCGAAATGTACTCTCGACTCGGCGATCCTGAAGCTCTCAACGTACTCGCGATGCTCAAGACAGACATCATCGACATCTTCCAAGCCATAGTTGAGCGGCGACTGTCAAAGCTGAAGCTCGAATTCACCAACGAGGACGCAGTGGTCGTGAAGGTCGTCGCTCCAAACGGCTATCCCGAAAAGAAAGACAAAGCCAAAGGCCACCCGGTCCAAGTCTTCGAGACAAACATCAAACGAAATGGCTGCTACCTTTTCTGGGGAAGCGCTGACCTCCAAGAAAACGGGGAAGTAGTCACAGGGGGCTCTCGTCTAAGCGCATTGATGGCAATGGATCACACCCTACCTCCAGCCAGCGCTCGGATCGAGAAGACAATGTCGAGCATCCAGCTAACTGATGGGTGGGGACTCTATCATCGAAGCGACATAGGCTCAGAACAACTTCTCGCAAAGAGACACAACTCAGCGGATCGAGTCCGTCGGCTCTACAAGTACAAAGAGGAACACGGGGATCTTGGAAGAAGACTGGAATGGGTTCCAAAAGTCGGCAAGGTCGACCCTTCACAACTCTTGCTGAAAGAGATGCGTGGACCCGAAAAGGCCTAGCTGGATGGTCCCTATTGGCGTGTTGGCGTCAGGCCGGGGTTCCAACCTTGAAGCTGTGCTAGACGCCGTCGACAATCGCTACCTCACCAAGTGTGAGGTCAAGATTGTAATCAGCAACCGACCCAACGCTCCAGCTCTCGAGATAGCAAAGAAACATCATGCTGAAACAATCACTCTAGACGACAAAGGTGTTCCAAAGAGAAACTGGGACTACGACCAGAAGACTATCGCCGCTCTCCAATCGCGCGGAGTGGCCCCGAAAACCGGGCTCATTGTACTGGCAGGCTATCTCCGGATCCTCAGCGAACAGTTCGTCGATCTCTATCCTCGCAGAATCATAAACGTACACCCTGCGTTGCTTCCTTCCTTTCCCGGTATGGAAGCACAGAAGCAGGCTCTCGATCAAGGAGTCAAGGTTACTGGCTGCACCGTCCACTTTGTCGACAGGGAGGTCGACCATGGTCCCATAATTCTCCAAGCTCCAGTTGCGATCCGCGACGATGATACTGTTGAAACTCTTTCAGGCCGTATCCTTAGAGAAGAGCACCGGATTCTTCCCGAAGCACTCCGACTCCTCACAGAGGATCAGTTGAAGATGGATGGGAGGAGGGTTCT
Source organism: Candidatus Bathyarchaeota archaeon (assembly GCA_005888745.1). Classification (GTDB taxonomy): domain Archaea; phylum Thermoproteota; class Bathyarchaeia; order 40CM-2-53-6; family 40CM-2-53-6; genus 40CM-2-53-6. The sequence continues at coordinate 56,278 of VBBS01000032.1, forward strand.
CTTCAAGACTTGACAGCGATACTAATGGATGGAAAACTGGTGGCCGGTGAGATCAAGAAACGGGTCGCTCAACAAGTCCAACAATTGGAAAAACATGGCACTAAACCTCTCCTCGCCACAGTTCAAGTGGGTGACGACCCTGCCAGCGCCTCCTATCTCAAAGCCAAACACAAAGCCGCCGACGAGGTTGGGATAAGATCCGAGAGCCACCACCTGCCTGCTGATACTTCCCAGGACAAGCTGGAGGCTTTGCTCGGCCAGCTCAACACTAACCCTAAGGTCAACGGAATACTCGTTCAGCTGCCATTGCCCCCAGGCTTCAACCAGGAGAAAGTGACCGAGAGGGTCATCCCATACAAAGACGTTGATGGGTTGCACCCCATCAACGCGGGAAAACTGGCTTCGGGCTACGAGGAACTCGTTCCATGCACGCCAAAGGGCGTCATCAATCTCCTGAACTACTACAAGGTTCCAATCGCTGGATCAAGGGCAGTAGTCATTAACCGAAGCAATCTGGTGGGTAGACCCCTTGTTAATCTTCTCCTCAACAGAGACGCGACCGTTACCGTCTGCCACTCCAAGACACCCAACCTTTCAGGGATGACACGGACCGCTGATATTCTAGTCAGTGCCGTTGGGAAAGAAATCTTCCAGGTTCGCGCGGATCATGTGAAGCCTAACTCGGCTGTCGTCGACGTCGGATTAACAAGGGTCAATGGAAAACTTCGGGGCGATGTGGATTTCGACAGGGTCAACAGGGTAGCCGGCTATATTACGCCTGTTCCGGGAGGCGTTGGACCTATGACGGTGGCCTGTCTGCTAGAGAACACGATACTGGCCTCAAGTATCCAGATTGGCTTGAAAGTTTGACCGAAGCAAAGACTGCTGTCGAGAAAGAGCAATTCCGACGATACATTTTGCGACTTAGAGAGCGACAGTCTATTCGAGACATTGAACAAAAGAGCATGGAGATCACGGATCAAGTTCTGCACCTACACGAGTATGTCCGGGCGAGAGGTATTGCCTGCTATGTCAACAAGGACAGTGAAGTTGCTACTCGTCCGCTGATTCGGAAAGCCCTGGATAGCAGCAAGCGGGTTCTCATCCCGGTTGTAAAGAAAGGAGACATTGATCTCTTCTTCTCCGAGATCAAAGACCTCGGGAAGGAGCTCGCGCCTGGAAGCTTCAACATTCCCGAGCCCAAGCCGGAGTTTCTAAGGCCCGAGACCCTGGATGCAGTCGACGTAATGTTCGTTCCCGGGATAGTATGGGACAAAGAGGGGTATCGCCTCGGCTGGGGCAGAGGATACTTCGACCGCGTTCTCAAAACGCTTCCAGAACACGTTCGCTCGATCGGTCTCTCGTTCAATCTACAGCTCGTTAGTCGTGTTCCTCGGGATCAATTTGATTTACCAGTGAACACGGTAGTGACTGAATCCCGCGTTGTGCGGTGTCACACTTGACCAGAAGCGTCAGCATACTCATGGGTTCCGAGAGCGACCGGGAGATCGCTAAGAAGGCCGAGACCGTATTTGAGAAGCTTAGTATTCCTTTCGAGACGAAGGTTCTCTCAAGCCACCGCGATCACAAAGAGCTTGACAGGTACGTCGAGGCCTCGAAGTCTGATGTTTTCATTGCCATAGCGGGGCTCAGCGCGGCTCTACCGGGCTTCGTAGCGTCCCTGACCAGCAAGCCGGTAATTGGGGTTCCTGTCTCAGGTAAACTCAATCTCGATTCTATCCTGTCGATAGTTCAGCTTCCATCAGGCGTTCCAGTCGGGACTGTAGGCCTGGACAATGGAACGAACGCGGCACTCTTGGCCGCTGAGATTCTGGCGCTCTCCGACTCAGAGCTCGCAAAGAATCTCCAACAATACCGTGGTGGACGTTCTTAGATGCAGGAACACGTTAGCGAGCTCGAGAACGAATTGTCGTCAATGCCGTTCAAGCGTGGTAAGGTGAAGGATATCTACGAACTCGACAGCGAGCGACTCTTGTTCGTTTTCACCGAAAGAGTCTCTGCCTATGATATTGTCCTTCCCTCAACCATTCCTCGGAAAGGGGAAGTGCTATGCAAGCTGGCGGCCTACTGGTTCAACTATCTGAAAGTCCCCCATCATATGGTCCGAGTGGAGAACCCGAACCGGATGGTTGTCCGGAAGCTGAAGATGATTCCAGTAGAGTGCGTTGTCCGAGGTTATCTCTATGGTAGTCTCTTCGAAAGGCTTGTCAAGGGAGACGTCAACCTACCGGTAAAGCCGATCAACGCCGTCAAGCTTCCTGAACCGTACTTCGATCCAACCACCAAGTCTGACCTGAAGGATGAGCCTGTCACGGTTGATCAGATTGTGGATGAAGGCTGGTTGGACACGCAAGAGATCAATACCCTCAAAGATAGTAGTGTCAACATCTACAAGAAAATGTTCGAACGTGCGGACAAGGCCGGCTTCATCCTCGCTGATCTCAAACTAGAGTTTGGTTTCGACGAAGAAAGTAACATCGTACTGGCGGACTCGATTGGTCCCGACGAGTTCCGGCTCTGGCCGAAAGAGAACTATTCCCCAGGCAAGAATCAGGAGAGCTATGATAAGCAGTTGATCCGTGACTGGCTTTCCAAGGCTGGTTACAAGAAGATCCTTGATGAGGCGCGGAAAGCTGGACAGCCAACTCCTAGACCGCCTGATCTTCCCGAGGATTTGATCGATGAGACGAGTAAGCGGTATGTTATCGCTTATGAGCGCTTGACGGGATTGAAGCTCTAGGCTTGCCTCGGTCCCGCATGACCTACGCCAAAGCGGGAGTCGACGTTTCTCAAGTCAGAAAATCCCACGAGGCCCTGGCTCGAAGGCTCGAGTCCACGTTCAAGACTCGCAAGGGGAAAGTCGGATATCCCGTTTTTCCGATCGGCCATTACGCAGGTCTTGTTGACCTCAACGATGGTCGGGTTCTGAGTCTCCATACCGACAGCGTTGGAACCAAGATCATTGTTGCTCAGATGATGCGGAAGTACGATACCATCGGGATAGATTGCGTCGCGATGTGCGCGAATGATCTAATCTGTACAGGCGCTGAACCTATCAGCTTCCTCGACTACCTCGCGATGGCCAAACACGATCGCCACATTGTCGAAGAGATCGCAGTCGGACTAGTTGAGGGTGCAAAGCAGGCTGGAATGGCGATCGTCGGTGGCGAGACAGCTGTCGTGCCAGACCTTCTCTCCAATGATGCAGGGCTAGACCTCGTCGGGATGGCAGCAGGAATCGGAAGAGAGGAAGATCTCATGCTCGGAGACGAGATTCGAAAGGGGGACGCACTGGTCGGAATTGCCAGTTCCGGAATACACTCGAATGGTCTAACTCTCGCAAGGAAAATTCTCCTCAGAGAGTACAAGTTGAGAGAGAACGTGCAGAAGCTAGGCCGAAGCGTTGGCCAGGAACTACTTGAGCCCACTCGAATCTATGTCAAGCCGGTTCTAGAGGCGACAAGAAAACTGGAGGTCCATGGGCTGGCTCATATAACAGGAGGAGCGTTTGCAAAACTCGACCGGATAATGGGACGGACGAGACAGGGAGCAAATATCGACCGATTACCTTCTACGCCTGGAATATTCCGGATCATTCAGAAAAAAGGAAGGATTTCCGATCGGGAGATGTATCGGACTTTCAACATGGGAGTAGGCTTCGTTCTCGTCTGCCCTCAAAGAACAGAGGACGCAGTAATCCGACTATTCACGAGACACGGTCATAACGCGTTCCGTCTTGGACAAGTGGAGAAAGAGAGAGGAATTCGAGTTAACAACAGAGTCGTAAACTGAACGACTCCGTAATGAGGTTCAGCTCCTTTGAGCTAGGCTTCAGCTTTGGAATGCTCCGAGAGGACTTTGAGGTCTGCGGGTTTGGCGTGGAATCCGATCTTTGCGTGGGTCCCGTCGCAAAAGGGTTTGTTGCTGGATCCTCCGCACCTGCACAAGGCGGTGAAGACTTTGCCGTCTAAGTAGACTAGGTTCGGACCGTTTTCCGTAGACCTGATCTCTACTGCATGCATGATTAGGGTGGTTCCAACTGATTCTATTTAAACAGAGAATGGATAGAATCCTCACGGTGTGGAAAAAGCCCGAAGAAAAGAGGGCGAGGCTCGGCTTGTTGGGCAGTTCACTACAATTGGTCGGCGCTGTGTAGTTGTAGATCACGCATCATCTGTTCGAACTGTTCCTTGGTAATCTCTCCTTTGGCGTATCGTTCGCGGATGATATAGTAGGACTTGTCTTGGTATCGCCAGTATCTTCCTCGGTAACCCCATCCCCATCTCCATGGAAAGACTAGCCATCTGACGATCCAGAAGAAAGCGAAGATTCCGAAGATAAAGAACAGTGGGAAGGGGAAGAAGAAGTACGGGAAGTACGTGCCGGCTACAGGAGCGGGTCGGGTCGCGTAGAAGAACGCTGAAACTGCGATTGATGCTACTATCACCGTGACCAGCGCAAATATGCCCCAGGCGAAGAAGTGTCGCGGACGATTCCATTCATGTTGACTCATACATTTCGCCTCCCTTACTGATGCTTCGATATCGACATAGCGATATCGGATATCCGATATAAGTATTCTCTCGGTTCTGTTAAGTCTTCGTTGGATGGTTGTTGTCGTTTGCTTGTTGACTTAACTTGCCTCCATCGACTCTGAGGATTACCGTCGTCGTCGGGTTCCCCTTCACTGCTTCATCTGGAGGCCCGTTGGGGCTGAACCTCAGCCCTCCCGCAGCTATGTTCCTAGCCGCGTTCTCGTCCCTGTCTAGTATGGCTCCACAGTGTGGACACCATAGTCTTCGTTGGGTGCTCTCTAGGGTCTTGTACCCGCATATTGAGCACCGCTTGGAGGTATTCCTTGCAGGAACGTAGATCACCTTCACTCCTTCCCATCGTGCCTTATACTCTACCTGTCGTTGTAGCTCTCCATAGCTCCAACTGTTCATCCGTGCCCGATAGTTTCTAGATTGTCCGTTGCCCCTACGATAGAGTCTTCTCATCCCTGAGCGAGAACGTGAGAGTATTCGGACGGCAACAGGTGACCTTATCCCCTACAAAGCCCACTTCCCAATTTGCAAGATCGGAGGCATCGAGATCTCGACTGAGCCCACGCTTGGGGTCTAAGGTTACCGTCCAGAACAGTCCAGAACCGCCAAGTTCGAATCCCTTATGAAACAGCCAAGACAAGTTCTGTTTTGTGTCTAGGAAAATTACAACGACTATAGAGAATGCTAGGCGCCTCGCTGTTGCCAAACAGCATCTCGCTGGAAGGAGGCCTGTCAATCCGGACTCCGATGACATTCTTAGAGTGACACGAGACCTAGGTTGCCTCCAGCTTGATCCGATCAGTACGGTTGCTCCCAGTCATCTCATCGTCCTCTGGAGCAGACTCGGAAACTTCGATACGAAAGACTTGGACAATTTGTTGTGGCGTGACAAGAAACTCTTCGAATACTGGGCCCATCAGGCGTCAATAGTCTTGATGGAAGACTACCCGCTCTACTACTCTCTGATGCGAAGACATCCGGACGGGCTAGTGAGTCCAGGATCAATTTGGCGACAAAGAATCGACAAATTTCTGAATGCAAACGGAAGGTTGAGAGATCATATCTTGAGCGAACTTAGGGAGAAAGGCCCTCTTCTCTCTCGGCAGTTTGAGGACACGAGCAGGGCAAAGCGCAGTCAGGGCTGGAGTAGCTGGGGAGATGTCTCTCGGATGATGTTCCATCTTTTCTTGAGCGGAGAAGTAATGGTGGTTGGCCGCGAGGGAAAGCAGAAAGTCTACGGTCTCTCAGAAAATTTCCTGCCGTCCTGGGTTTCAAAGAAGGAATTATCAGCGGACGAGGTGGAGTATCTAACGGTACAGAGATCGCTTCGCGCCCTTGGAATAGCCAATTCGTCAGAGATCAGCTGGCATTTTTTCCGTAAGCGCTATCCAAACCTGAAGGCAACCTTGAAACAATTAGTGGCAAACGAAAAGATCATTCCAATCGATATCTCGGATGGACCTGTCGAGAAGGGCGAGCGGTACATTCACTCGAAAGACGTGGTCTTACTAGACGACTTGGAAGCAAGCAAGTGGGAGCCACGGGTCTCCCTGCTCTCCCCCTTCGACAACCTGTTTTGCGATAGGACTCGAACCAAGCTTCTGTTCAATTTTGACTACACAATCGAGATCTACACTCCCCCGAAAAAACGCAAGTTCGGCTACTACGTCCTCTCGATACTGTACGGCGACAAGTTCATCGGGCGTATAGACCCAGTGATGGATAGGAAAAACGGTACACTGATCATCAACGCAGTACACTCTGAACCCTACGCACCCAAGGACAAGGACACATCAAGAGAGATAGGAGAGAGTGTCGAACAGCTTTCAAAATTTCTCGGAGCGAAAGAAGTAGTCTATTCACGCAAGGTGCCGAAGTATTGGCAAAGCCATCTTCACTAGTCTTAGACCCCTCCGTTTCGAAGGACAGAGCTGACTCAAGTATCGAATCTCGATATTCTCGGATTTTGTAATCACGGAGCATTTTGTAACCTACTCGCTGTTTCTAGGAAAACGACCTGAATAAATCTCCCGAATTACCATTACCTGTTTCGAGGGTCCTTCTGAAGAAGGCGAGCCTCGTGTCAAGAACATCCTCATCACAGCACTCCTCTCGAGCCACGATACTATCGCAACCCACGATAGAGGCCTCAAACCATTCAAGTCCACAGGAGAGTCATGTGGAGCAATTCCTCGCGAAGTTTCCAGACTATAGGAAGGCCCTATGGTTGGCTGCGAGAAGTGAGGAACAAGGATTAGGAAATCCGTCGTATCAAGGATGGCAGTGGAGCGATGTCGAGATGCACCCGACCCGGGTCCTGAAGCTCGTGATAGAGGGAGTCGCGAAGATCAGCATGAGGACCCGGCGAGCTACGTACTACCTTCTGAAGGAGCCGGATCTAGTAAAGACGGTCCTCAAGAGCTCGGTTCTCAAGAAATAGTTAGACGCGTATTTCTACAAAATTACACGGGTCAGACTCAAAGATTATTCTGAGAGTCTTGCAATTTCCAGCATCTTGGCAAAATCTTCTAAGCCGCTAGCGTAATTGCCGTCTTCGCCATTCCAAACCGAGCGTTTGCTCAATATGAGTTCCTTCGCCTCCCGAAGGGGAATCCCGCAATGTACGAGGTAGGCAGCTGCGCACGTCGGGCTTCTGCCGAGCCCCATTTTGCAATGGAGGTAGACAGTTCGCCCTCCACGGATGTGTTGCTCGATGAGTCTAGAGACGAGTCGAAGCTGGCTTACCGGAACCGCGGAGAAGGTTTCTTCGACCTTGGGCGTCCGACCTTCGTATTGCAAGCCTAGTTTCTTGGACCACTCTTCCTCACGCGGATTTCTCGTAAGATCAACAATCACCGCCTTACCCCCACTGTGTTTCTTGATCTCTTCTAGGTCCGCTAGCGTGGGGGCCGCGCCTACCCACAATTCGTTAGCTAGGATCTCTGTGAAGTCCAACCGGTCTCTACCAACTTCAAGATGAGCAGTCGCGAGGGGAAATCTTGGGCTCCTCGCTGAGCCGCGTCATAGACCAACTGCACTAGCTTAGTTTCTTTGGATCGAATTTGTTGCCGAACTTGTCGATAAAGGCTATTTCCGGAATGGGCATGCGATTCTTCTTTCCAACGATCTTCTTGACTGGGTAGCCAAAGCCTACCACCATAGTGGGCTTGATATCGGCTGGGAAACCGAAATCCCTCCGCATTGCTTCTTCCTTAATTCCCGTGTAGACTCCGGAGATCACCCCGTTGTTCCACGCGGACAGCTGCATCTGCTGGACTGCGCGTCCGGTGTCGATAAGGTGGAACCCTATTTTGGGGTCCGTCAAGACTACAACTGCAAAATCTGCCCCAGCGACCCAAGGACCACTCGTGCTATCTTCCCCCAGCTTCTTGATTGATTCCTTGTTTTGGACGAGTATGAATCTCAGGTGCTGCTGGTTATTTCCCGTTCCAGCGGCTCGCGCCGCTTCGAGAACCTTCATCTTCACATCGGACGGGACTTTCTTCGGGCTGTACTGTCTAACATCGAGCTTTGTCAGAATGGCTTGATGAGTATCCATTTCTCTCAGAGTATGTCAAGGAATAGGCCTAAGTTAAAAAATGTCTCCTTGGCCGGTGAGATTGAATAGAGGATCCGAGGAAACAATCATGGTTGACCAGGTCACCGTCCAGAAGCAAGTCGTTGTTCCAGAGGCAAGACTGAAGGACTTTTGCAATAAAGTTTGGATGAAGCTCGGCGTCCCGGCACATGACGCCAAGATAACAACGGATGTCCTCGTGCTGGCGGATCTTCGCGGGATCGAATCCCATGGAGTCGCCCGTCTTCCTCGGTATTACGCGGATCTAAAGAATGGCTGGACAAAGCCGACAGACCAAAGCAAGATTGTGAAAGAGACCAAGGCTACTGCGATGATTGACGGCGGGCAGAGCTTGGGCCAGGTGGTCGGGCACAGAGGAATGGAGTTGGCCATCAAGAAGACCAAAGAGACCGCAATCGGGATTGTCTCTGTCCGGAATTCTCACCATTACGGAATTGCAGGCTACTATAGCCTCATGGCCTTGGAGCACGATTTGATTGGGATGAGCATGACCAATGCCGCTCCGCTTGTAGTGCCCACCTTCGGTAGGAATGCGCTTCTCGGCACGAACCCGATTAGCTTGACTGCGCCTGCTGGGAAGGAGAAGGCATTCGTGTTAGACATGGCAACGTCTGTCGTTCCTCGCGGGAAGCTTGAGGTCTACGATCGTCAAGGAAGGAAGATGCCTCTAGGATGGGCCGTGGACAAGACCGGAAGAGGAACTGAAGACCCACATGCAGTTCTCGATGCTTTGTCTAAGAGATTGGGTGGCGGGATTCTACCATTGGGTGGGGAAGGTGAGGAGCACTCGGGACACAAAGGGTACGGTCTGGCGCTAATGGTGGACGTTCTAACCGGAGTCTTGAGTGGCGCAGCAACGGGCCTTGGTGTCGATGTTAACAAGGAAAAGCCCAATGTGGGTCATTTCTTCATGGCGTTGGACCCAGCAGCGTTTCGGCCACTGGACGACTTCAAGAGAGACATGGACAGGTTAGCCCGGGAGTTGAAGGATTCCCCGAAGGCCGAAGGCCAAACGCGAATCTACGTTCACGGCGAGAAGAGCTATGCCAGGATGGAAAAGTTCCAGAAGGAAGGCATTCCACTGAATCCCAAGGTTGTTGAAGCGCTGAGACAGGTTGGAACAGAGATCGGCGTTCCCTGGCTGGGGTAACGCTCCCCGTCGCAACTCCCCTTAGCAACTTCTTGCCTACTATCCGGGCCTCATAACCTCGATATTTTTTCTATGATCCCGATATACACGGAGCCTTTAGACTCAATGAAACGTCTGACTGTTCTTTGCTTGTAACTTTGTCACTAGCTGCCCCAGAGGTTGGTAGCGGCGGAACTAGCGATTCGCCAGATTACTTGAGGCGTATTGTCAGTCCCAACAAGTACCAACAGCAACTCTACCCAGAAGCTAAAGCTTGGAGTGCTTTCCATGTTGGCTTCTCTTCCATTATTCTTAGTTCTCGGGGTCCTCAGGGGTTTTGACGTTATTCTGTTTCTCGTGGGCGTGATCATCTACTTTGAGGGCTTGGTCCAAGACCGAAAATGGGAAAAGGGAAGGAAACAAGCCACAACCGCAGAATCCACAAAGAGATTACCTGGGCAAGCAATGCCCAGGGAGAGCGAGAGGGCCAAATGCCTTGTCGCTTTCAAGATGAATATCGGACGATTCGATTAATAAGCGAATCGAGACTTAGTCCATCAGGGAACTAGGTCCCAAGACAACTATCAATTCGAGTCCTTCTCGATTTCACCTTGATAGAGGACTCATGCACACTCGAAGAATACCCGAGTGTCGCAGGTATATCCTCGGAGGCTAATGTTGGGTTAAACAGGGCTTAAGAGGCGTTTCACTCTATTCTCAGTTGTGGTCGTAAAATGAGGAGACTTATGGTCCTCATCGGGGCAGTGTTCGTCCTGCTTGGAATCGTGGCTGAGAGCTTGTACATTAGCAACGAGAAAGTCGCCTACAACGGCGCAGCAATATCTGCCAACGCGTACATGATCTCAGGTCTTTTCCTCATCATCTTGGGACTAATCCTGACTCTGTCTGGAGCAAGAATCCCTAAGATCCGGATTCCGCACGTCTAGTTGTGGACCCGAATTCGAGTCTTTGGAATCAGAGCCTCGTTCGGGCTCTATTTTTCGGATTAAGTTTAGCTTTTGGTCACGACACCGGGGTCGATCTTGACCGCCGATGCCCCGTTATTCCGTGAGTGATGTCTCGAACTCCAACCGCGACTAATACAATTGCCATTATGAGGGCCAAGCGGGACTTCTTTTCTCTATCAACTTAGGAGTCTTGCGAGATGTCACTGGATATCGGCATTTAGTAACTCCCTTTTTGAATTCCTAACGGAACGCGACAGGTTAGACTCGGAACAGACGTATCAGGTAAGCGGCTAGGACAGTAACAACGAGAGGAGCCCCAAGAATGCCTGCCAGAAAAATTGGAAATGTCAACAATATCGCGATGACATGGATCGTTATCAGATGCAGAGAAGTATTTGCAAAGGGCTTGAGGCCCAGCATCCTGTCGTCAGTGAAAACTTTCAGCCGCAGACCAAGTCATCCGATCTTGTAAATCGCGACCATGGATGACAGGAAAACCCAGAGAAAGGTTGCTTGGAGCAAACGCGCGTAGCTGTAGGGAAGTTCTCTCAGCAAATTTTGAGGCAAGGAACATCCAGGTTGAATATGGGTTCCAGGAACCAACACGCCCGCCGACAAGAGAAGGGCCGATGTTGCGACAATAGGCCGGAAGTCGCCTAGATAGTTGGTTTGGATGCGTGATCTGTCTGCTCCCATCGATATCGCGTATCCCTCAAGATTTTCGACGCGACGACGCGCGTAACTGGACGAAAACAAAATGTAGACAATGTTAGCTAGGAGTAGCGGGATGCCGAGGGAAATATCGCCTGTGAAGTCCGTTTTTACGCTATAAGCGTAGTATCCTAACAAACTCAGGATAAGAGGCGGAAGAAATTCTACAAGGGCACTCCGGCCTAAAATGGTAGACCAAAACGAGCGAAGAGACGCTCAAACCAGAGCTTGGATAATCATCTGGCGTAGAGATCAATCTGTCTAACGTCGTCCTAGTTATCTTGAGAGCTGGACCAATCATCCAAGGTCCGTTTTGTCTTCGACGGAGGCTTCGCTCCTTTCTTCTTGACCGTCTGCAGAAAGCGGTGCATCTGTTGCTCTCTCTTCTGGCTTGTCCAGTAGTACGCCTCGTCAATCGTTCCCTCTGACATGAGTACTGTCATTTTTCCCTGCCTCGTCCTGCCAGTACGCCCCCTACGCTGTATCAGGCGGATCTCGGACGGAACGGCTTCATAGAATATGACATGGTCAACGTCTGGAACGTGAAGTCCCTCTTCACCTATGCTAGTTGTCACGAGTAAGTTATGCCGTCCCTCTCGAAAGTCCTCGAGGATACTCATTTGCTCGGCCTGGCTCAAACCCACGTCATCAGTATCCCGAGTTGCTTGACCGACAAAGCGAACAGCGGAGACACCTTCTAGCTTGTTCAGTCTCTCAACAAGTGTCTCAACAGTATCTCTATACTGAGTGAAGACTATGATTTTCGAATCCTTGTTCAACTTCATATCCTCCTCGACAAGCTCTCGAAGTCTCTTCTGCTTGGGATGCTCTCTTTCCTCCACCGAAAATGCTAGCCGCCTAGCTTCGAGAATCTTAGAGTCCCTTGAGAGGCTCTTGCCTGACTTGCTACTTGCGGTCTCTAGCTTCGCGAGATATCTAACGAGATTATGCAAACCCTGTGTCTCCAGCACGTCGATTGCATGACTCAACGACATCGCCTGGGCCTGCAAAATCACGGCCCCATACAAGGCCCCAGACCCACCCCTTCTCAGACTCTTGCGCAACTTCTCCCCAAGCTCTAGCAGCATCCGCTTGTTTGCGCGAACACCGGACGGCAACTGATGCATGGCCCTAAGCTTCTCCGTCCTCTCCTCCATCGCGGCTCGGAGAATCTTGCTAATTTCCTTGTAGGCTGAAGATAGTGGGACCCGTACCCAGTTTATCGCCACGTCGTTGACATACTGAACTACATCCTCGTCTTCCTCAGTTCTCATCTCTACGTTGGTGATCGCAAGCTTGTCGCAAATCTCTCGGACCCGCTCTTTTCGGGCGCTTGGCGAGGCAGTTAGCCCAAGTATCAACGGGTTCGATGCTTGTCTCTTGTAGTTCTCGGCTACCTCAGAGTAAGCATAGTCTCGAACGCACCGATGTGCCTCGTCAAAAACGATCAAACAGACGTTGCTAAGCGTGTAACGTTCACTCGAGACATCGTTTCTAATTACTTCTGGAGTAGCAAAAACCAATTGAGATCCCTCGAAATCCGTGACCCTCGAAGCCGGAGGATTTTCTCCTGTCAGGACCGATGATCTGACGTTCTTGTCGGGAAAGTGTTCTTTGAAAAACTCGGCATGTTGGAGAACGAGCGGTTTTGTCGGGGCAAGAATAACGACTTTGTCCCTCCGGTATTCGGAAAGGCGCTTCACGGCTACTAGCAAGGCGACTATGGTCTTGCCTAGCCCAGTCGGAAGAACAACAAGCGTGTTGGCTTTGGCGGCGGACTCTGCAATGGTGCTTTGATATTCTCTTGCCTCAATGCCTAGTGGCCTGGAAACCTGCAGTTTGCCTCTGCGCCTTCTCTTCTAAGGAGAAGGCGGGACCGGGTTTAAGGGTGTGCTCCTGATCTCTTGGATATGTTTTCTGCCGAAGGTCAATAGGAGAATAGAGGCCGAGACCCATGCGACCAGAGCCGCGTTCACGTACATAGCCCTGAGCGGCCTACCAAAGTAGAGAAAGCCCAGCATAGCTAGAACCACGGCGAAGATGCTCAGAGTCTGATACCGATCCAATAATCCAAGGTCTCTACGTCCGACAGTCCAGAGTTTGTAGACGGTCGCAAGATACAATGCTAGTCCCAGTAGTCCTGTCGTTGCAAGCGAAATGACGCCCCAGTAAGGCACGCGAAGAATCAGGAGACCTACTTCGTCAGCAATCAGACCGGCTCCCACCCCGACAACCAACGCGCCGTCCCATCGGGTGCGGACATCTGTCGCAAAGACCATAATCGTTGACGAAGCCAGCAACAGTATAACCCCGTAGTAGAGATGGTGAATGTGAAATCCCTGAACTCGGATAACAGGACACGACTGAGTGCACCTCGCCTCAACGGTGACAAACAATCTAGCCACGATAACAGCCATTGTGAACCCTACGGCAGCGAAGAGGAATCCTACTGGTCCAAGCAGTGGCGCGCCCTTTGGCCGGCTCAAACTAAACTAGACCCAATCCATCTGGCCTTCTTTAGTCTATCCCGGTCGCTCTGTGATCTCTGATAGGGCTTTTAAGAAAAATCCTCATTTACAACTTTTTGCGCGGTTATTGAGAATGAAGACCGTACCCCGGGCCATTCATACTGGTAACGAGTGAACAAAACAGAGGAACTTGTCATGGCATGGAGAGAGTTGAGGCACAACGGTGTGGCCTTTCCGCCGCCCTACGAGCCTAAGGGACTTTCTATCCGAATCCGTGGGACTGTTGTCCAACTTTCTCTTGCAGCTGAGGAGTTAGCCTACGCATGGGGGAAGAAGCGAACCACCCCCTATATCCAAGACCCGGTTTTCCAAGCAAACTTTCTCTCAGATTTTCTCAAGCTCTTGCCAGCAAGCTTTGCAAATGCAAAGTATTCCGAAATCGACTTCTCGCCCGTCCACGAGTATCAGACAAAAGAAGAACTTCAAAGACAGAATCTTGACTTCAAGAAGAAAACAGCCGGTGAGCGAAAGCAACTTCGCCTATCGCTGAAGGAGAAGTACGGGTTCGCGGAGATTGATGGAGTCAAGACTGAGATCGCCAACTGGATGGTAGAGCCTCCAAGTCTCTTCATGGGAAGAGGCAGCCACCCGATGAGGGGACGTTGGAAGCCGAGAATCCACCACGAGGATGTTGTTCTAAACCTCTCTGAGAGCGTCGAGGCTCCTCCGGGCAACTGGAAAAAAATTGTCCACGATCACGAATCCATCTGGATCGCTCACTGGGTGGACAAACTCAGCAATGTGCGCAAGTACGTCTGGCCCAGTGACATCTCCGACCTCCGTCAAGAGCGAGACAAGCTCAAGTACGATGCTGCCCGGAAACTGCAACGCCGTCTCTCGGACGTTCGACAATTCATCGACAAGAATCTTCAATCACCAGACTTGAAGATGCGCAAGCTTGCGACCGTCTCATACCTAATAGACAATCTGGCTATGAGGGTGGGCGACGAGAAAGACGAAGATGAAGCGGATACGGTAGGTGCCTCAACCCTCAGGGTGGAACACCTCAAATTCCTGTCGCACGAGGTCGAATTTGACTTCCTGGGGAAGGACAGCGTCCGTTGGCAGAAGACCCTGAAGGTTGACGGAGGGAACGCGCCCATTCGTAGGAATCTCCAGGAATTCTCGCAGGGAAAGAAGCCTGAAGACCTCGTATTCGATGGGATCACCTCTCAGCACGTGAACCGTTTCCTTAACAAGGCGATGAGAGGCCTAACGGCGAAAGTGTTCAGGACCCATCACGCCACGGAGACAGTCCAGACTTACCTGCGGAAACATAACGGGTTCAAGCCAGATGAGCCCCCCTACGTCAAGTTGCACCATGCTCGCGTTGCGAATCTTGAGGCGGCGATAAGGTGCAATCATAAGAGGACCCCACCGAAGACTTGGGAGGGAACCCTCCTCAAAAAGCAGCAGCGTTTGGATGAGTGGAAAACAAAAGAGGCTAAGACCGACAAGCAGAAGATGAGACTGGAGGAACGCATCCGAAAACTGAAGCTTGACGTCGACCTCCAGAAACGCACTCGCGATTACAATCTCAACACTTCTCTTAGAAACTATATCGATCCAAGGGTCTACAAGAGCTGGGCAAACAGAGCAGAATTCGACTGGAAGGGAATCTATCCCAAGACTCTGCAGCGAAAATTTTTCTGGGCGTCTCGGGCCAAAGCCTAACTCGTTCTATCGCGACTTTTTAGGACCCTTCAGCCAGCCTCCAATTCCGAGCTCCCTGGGCTTGCTAGCCGGTTCGATCGTAACCGAGCCATCATTGTGAATTCTTAACCGCCGCCATCTGTTGTCGCTTGACATTCCGCGCAGAGTTCTCACCCTTGCAAAGTGTACAACTTGTCCTCCCTCGTCGCTGCTCCGGAATTCGATAATGCCATCGCAAAGTGATTCAAACTGTTTGTAGAAAGAGTCAGACGCGATTCCCATCATCACCGAATGAAACATTGCGAGCCCCCGGATTCTTGCATAGGGGATGATCCTGGTCCTCCAGATATCGACCATCAACTTCTCATCGGTGTAGTGACACATCACTGACGTGTTGTCGTCAATGTGCAGCCACTTTTTCTCGTCCTCGGCAACTCCTTCTCGAATTATGTTGACTACTTTGCTGCTCCAGTGATTGAGGTCGAAGGACTGGTGCTCGTAAGCCTCCCTTCCCTTCGATCGCATCCCTTCAGGCGTTTCGGGATGGGCCAGCCCGGTCATCACATCGTAAGTATCCAGTATTCGGAGCTGGTCGCTCCGCTCTAGTCCTTTCACATCTAGTCCGAGCTTGGTAAAGGAATCTCGAACCTCGTGAGGTGGGTGCATGTAGGTATGATATTCTGTCCGTGCCCCGTTTCTCAACCCGCTAGCGGCTATTGTGAGCGATGTCTCGTACCAGGGCGAATCTGGACCGAACTCTACCAGATAACTTGCTCCAAATCTGATTCCATTAGGAACGAGATCCTCAAGAATTGCTAGCACCGGAGTCTGTTCCATAGTCGAGGTTTCACGCTCTACCATGTTTGGTCTCTAATCTCTAACACTTACGGTGGTTCTGTTAACTCACCGTCGGTGAGATAGCCTCTTGGGCATGCTGGGTCAAGGGTATACCTAACCGTCTCCCTCTTGGTATGGGAGTCTCCATTCTTGATTTTGAAACCCTAGCAGGACACGAGTTGGGGTTTGATCGTGTAGGGCTCTCTGGTCGGGAAGCCTCTCTTTAGAGACTTCATCCTGCCGCTAGTATCCCCGCCGCTCGAGATATGACGCAGAGCTTGTAATGGCTGAGAGAATCGTAATGAGCGAGCAGGCCGTAAGAGGAGTGAGCCTTCGCAGCGAAGTCGCGTCGTAAGCCAAACCGATCTTTATGGTGTCGCTAACCGTCCTCCTGAATAACTCCAACAACAGTAGAACGTCTCGTGTTGGAGTGTAGTATTGCCAGACTGACTTGGACTGCCTAAACGGGTAAAGAGAGGCCGAAAACTTGCCTATAAGTCGGACAGGCATCCGACGATGAGTTAACGGACGGTTGTGGTTAAAGCTGAACTAGCTCCTGCCAGAGATAATCAGACCAACCGAGAATCAATTTATGACAAAGGAATCGTGAGCGACCCATTGCCAAGGCCCAATCTGTTGATTACAACTGATGTCGTCGACCCGGGTAGCATTCGGGCCCTATCCAGATACGCGAGAGTTTTCAGCTCGACTGTCCTTGATGAGGCATCGTTGAGTCAACTCTTACCGTCGATCGATATCCTTCTCGTGTTCTTCTGGCCCAGCTTCCTGACTCTTGAAAACTTGTCGAGGATGAGCAATCTGCGACTTATTCAGAGCATCCTCGCCGGTGTTAACCACATTCCCTTCGCCCAGCTGGACAAGAAGGTCGTTGTTTGTAGCAACGCGGGTGCCTATTCTGACGAGGTTGCCGAGTACGCCTGGTCTTTGTTGCTGTCTGCCGCCAAGAGGATAGTTGACTTTCACAACGCAGTCAAGACTGATCAATGGACTTTGAGACGAACCTTAGGCGGGAGAGAAGTGACCATTATGGAGGAAAAAACGCTTGGCATTCTTGGATACGGCGGCATAGGGTCAGCCGTTGCGCGAATAGGTAAGGGGTTCATGGTGAAGATCTACGCTTTCTCGAGAAAACCGGTTCGAGAGAAAGGCGTGAGATCTTTTCAAGGGGACAAAGGACTATTGAGAGTCCTGGCGCAGAGCGATGCGGTCATGGTCTCGCTCCCGCTGACAAAGTTCACCAACAAGTTCATCGGCGCATTTGAGCTTGCCATGATGAAGAAAGATGCAATACTCGTCAACATAGCACGGGGAGAGCTCGTAGACGAAACCGCGCTCTACGAGCACCTCAAAACGAACCCGGAGTTTCGATACGCGACTGATGTATGGTGGTACAGAGAAGGAAAAGAGTCCCTCAAGACCGTCAATCCCTTCTTCGAATTGTCCAACTTCATCGGGACCCCTCACGTATCGGGCCCATCAGGATTAGCTACCGGAAAGCCGGTGAGGTTTGCTGTCGCCAATGTTATTCGATTCCTTAGGGGTCTCAAACCAAAGAACGTCGTAGATCCCGCGGAATACCTCGTCACGGACAGGCAAGAATACTAGATTCTCGTCATCCAGTAATCGTCTTGGCAAGAAGATCCAATGACACATTACCACCCGATATGACTAGCACCACTTTCTCCCCAAGCTTCTCCAAATCCTTATTGGCGAGTAGAACGGCGGCGGGCGCCGCTCCGGATGGCTCGGGGAAAATGTGTGCTTCGCGAACCAATAGTTTCATTGCTGCAAGAATCTCGTCGTCTGAAACGTTGTAGACGCAGTCGACATATCTCTTGCATGCTTCAAGGGTCAGTTCTCCTACAGCTGATGGGATAAGCCCGTCCGCTATAGATTTAGGCGAATCGAATGTGACAATCTTGCCTGCCTGCAACGCTGCTTGGAGTTTCGTTGCTCCCTGCGGTTCGACACCGTAGACCTTCGCTTTCGGCTTCAGCGATTTGATCGCTGTCGATATGCCCGAGATTAGACCTCCTCCACCAACTGGCACAATTACCGAATCGAAGTCGTCCAGTTGATTGGCTATCTCTAGCCCGCATGTGCCTTGTCCAGCGATTATGTCTGGGTCGTTGAATGGGTGGACGAGTGTCGCTCCGGTTTTGCTGACTATTTCCTTGGCTTTCGCATCGCGATCGGTCGTATATTTTCCGTACTTGATGGCTTCAGCGCCATATTCGACTATGGTGTTGACTTTCTCTTGGACCGCTGTCTCCGGTAATATTACGGTGCATTTCTTTCCGAGGAGTCGAGAACTATAGGCCACCGCCATTCCGTGGTTCCCAGACGAAACCGCCACGATATTCTTCGCTGACAATTGAGAGATCTTGTTGTAGGCTCCACGAATCTTGAAGACCCGTATTGGTTGGAAGCATTCGAGTTTCAAGTAAATCCGGCGACCAAATCTCCGCGATAGGGATGGCGATTCCACGAGCGGAGTCTTGGTTGCCACTCCTTCGATCCGCTTAGCCGCGGCAACAATATCGTCGAGCGCTGGCAAACGGACTTGACTCATGAATCCATCCCACATTTCTTTCCCCGCTTGGGGTTAAAGATGCACTAGTATAACCAAGAATCGCCCCATTTCAACCCTAATATCGAGTCTGAGATGCCTTCCCTACGCTGCCCTGGTGATCCTTCGTGAGACCACGCTAAAACCGGAGGAATCGCCATGCCATCGACGCCTGGATTATGCCCTGAATCGCCTGTCTCCCCCAGAAACCATGCCGGACGGCGAGAGACCAGACGATAAGGGGGTCTTGTGAAGCGGTTTTACGTCGCACGAGCGGGAGTTCCCAACCCCCTGGGTGTTGCGTTTCAATCCGGGATTGAAGGCCCTCCTCTGAACTGCTGCTCTAGGAAGGGTTCAGCCGCTTGAGCTGGCCAAGCACCCTTTCGCGAATATGATCCGGGGACGGAGGCGTCTTTGATAATCGCCCTCTTGAAAGGAGCGCTGCAAGTAGCTTCGCCATTGTTACTCCGCAGTTTGGACATTTGGGCGCTGTTTGAGTCGCGCCCGTTATCTTCTCTATGAGACAGTCGTCGCATCTCCAGGCCATTTTTCTACCACCCAACTTCCCTCTCTTGGCCACAGGTTTTCCGTCAGCTTCCACAATGTCCAAGGCGAAGTCGATGCTGGGAGCGTTGCTCACCGACGTCCCCACCCCAAATCCGTCCACTCCCGCCAGAGATATCTGAGCGACTGTTTCATCGTTGAGTCCGCCCGAGACAAAAATCTTTACGTGATTGTATCCTCTCAAATCCAGCTCCCATCTCACCTCTCGAACAATCTCGGCAAGATTCCCGCGTCTCGAGCTAGGCGTATCCAGCCGGACTCCAAATAGATCCTTACCAAGCGCTTCAGCTGCCAAGATGGATTCTGTCTTCTCATCGTAGTACGTGTCGACCAGAGCGATTCTTGGCACCTTCTTCGGCATGTGTTTGTTGAAGCTTTTCCAAGCTTTGACTTGGTCTCCCATCGCAATTATCAGTGAGTGAGGCATCGTCCCTGCGGGATCTTTCCCGAGAAGCTTCGCACCAACCATGCTAGAGACTTCATCGAAGCCGCCGATGTAGCAGGAACGATCTATCATGGGTGCGAGAGCTGGATGGGCTCTGCGAATCCCGAAGGAGAGGAGGGTTTTCTTGCCAGCCGCTTTCCTCACCCGCGCCGCCATGGTTGCTATCCCGGATGCTTGACAGAGCAATCCGAGTAGCGGCGTCTCGTAGAGACAGAAGTCCAGATATCGACCCTCAAGCACCATGACAGGCTCTCTTACGCCCTCCGCGTCGCTTGAATGAAACAAGGTCCCTTCAGGAAAAGAGTGAACATCGATCGGTACATCTTCTAGAAGATGAGCGGCTTCCTCAACCCCCGCGAGGATTCCCCATTCCCAATTCCTCGGAAGAGAACCTGTCGTTATTTCTGCGGTAACTCTTAGATCGGATAATCCTTCTTTTTCGAGAATCTCTTTTGTGCGTGTGAAGTAGACGTCTGTTGTTTCTGCGTTCTTGATCTCGTCCTCACTTGCTACCTGGAATTTTCTCAAATTGGTCATTGTCGTTTTACTTTGATCGAATTATAATCTTCGGGTAGCAGCACTTCCGCCATTTTCCCGATAGAACATCTGACAAGTTATAACTAGGTTCAACGCCCCTCGGTAGGGCAGGTTAGTTAGACGTGAGATCACTGGAAGAACTCGCCAAGAGTGCCCGCGAGCTGAAGGAACGGGGCTTGTCCACGTACGAAATAGCAGATGAGCTGAAGGTCCAGGCAGACACCGTTGTCTGGCTTCTGCTCCATGGCAAGGAAGGGGTCAAGACAAAGGAGGCTTACGATGTCTATGTAAACTGGAATCCGATAGGATCGAGCGTTCGACGCCTAACACTTGTCGGACGGGCGATGGCAGACATGGTCCGCGAAGCCACGGAAGCTGGACTAATGGAAGAACCTGAAGTAGTGGCGGGGATCGAGAGCGGTGGAATGGCGCTGGGACTCATCGTCGCAAGATCATTGAACAAGCCCATAGCCTCCGTGCGACCCCAGAGGCTCGGGGAGAAGAAAGTGGCTGGGGCGGTGAACCCGAGCTTCTCAAGAGTCGAAGGCAAGAAGGTACTGATAGTCGACACAATACTGCGGATGGGAGAAACTATCAGAGCTGCCATCGAGACCCTAACGGGAGTAAAGGCAAAAGCTGTCGGAGTTGTTGTTCTCGCGAACAAGAGCGGTAAAGAGAGTATCGAGGGAATTCCCGTACGTTCTCTGGTCGAGCTATTGCCTGTGGCAAAGCAGTGAGCCGCGTCGACAATAATGGAATAGAAAGATGAAAGAGGATCCCATCCGAGTCAAAAGCGTGCAATTATATCCTACGGATGCGGCCGGTATACCGGAAGCGTGGAGAGATGCCGACCAAGTTCATGCAATCCCTTGACCCTCAAGTCTACGCGGAACTCCGAAAGATCGCAAAGGAAAGAGGCATTACCATGCAGGAACTAATTAGAGCCGTTATCGTCCCGGACTGGATGGGCAAAGATGAAAGCAAAGATGGCGCCGGCAGATCTCCAAGGAGATCCCGAACAATTCGCAGCGCGTCCAAGAGACTCCGAGCCAAGATAACCGCTTAGCGCACTGATAACCAGGCAACGCTTATTTCTCGGCTGACTCCAGACTCCAGGTTGAAGGATAGACAATTGTCCGCTCAGGATCGAGTTCCCGCCTACGCGATCTCGTTGCTCGCGGGGATATTGACCTTCATCGGTGGGTTGGCCAAGGCCTCCACCACCGGGATCATCAAATACACTGCCTCGGGAGCCACCTTCAACAATTTCGTTGGAAGCAGCGTCCGGTCAACCAATTTCGGCCTCGCCTTAGCGAGCGCACGAATCTCCGCGGTCATATTGATCCTCTCTGGCATACTCGTATTGGTTAGCGCTGTTGTGATGAGTTTTAGGTTCCACCAGTATCCGACTTGGGGAACCATCATTGTGGTCTTTTCGGTGGTCGGGCTTTTCGCAGGAGGCAACCTCCTTACCGGAATTGGATCCGTCCTAGGGATAATCGGCGGGCTGTTGGCGATCACATACAGGAGAGCCCCACATTCCGTGCCAGTCTAATTTCAGAGACCCTCCCTTTCTAGAAGCCTCTTGACGAAGAGGCACGTCCCAGAGCCTAGTCTTATCTTTAGCCTATGATCGACTGTTCAGCAGAGACGCCTTGAGCCAGGAAACAAAGCTAACCTATGTAACACTGCTCGCCGACCCTAGCATCCATCCGAAATATGAAGCAGCCCTGAAACAGATTGAGTCTGAGTTTGGGAAACATCATCCGATGTTCATTGAAGGCCGAAAGGTTCTCGCGGGGGAGGGAGAATTCGATGTCAGAAGCCCTCTAGATACTAAGATCCTGCTAGGCTATTTCCAGAAAGGAAACGCAAAGTACACCCGCAAGGCCATCAACGCGGGCAAGGACGCATTCGAGGAATGGAGCAGGAAGTCCTGGAAGGAGAGAGTTGCAATTATCCGCAGAGCGGCAGACCTGATGGAAGACGATCGGTTCAGCCTCGCAGCGCTGATCACGTACGAGGTTGGCAAGAACCGGTATGAGGCTGTCGCGGAAGCAAGTGAAGCCATCGACATGCTAGACTACTACGCCGACCTTATGGAACAGAATGACGGATACGTGAAACCCATGCAGCCAGGCGCACCAGGAGAGACATCGAAGAGCGTTCTTCGACCCTATGGGGTATGGGCAGTAATATCGCCGTTCAACTTTCCACTCGCCTTGGCCGCGGGCATGATCGCGTCCGCACTCATCACTGGAAATACTGTCGTGTTTCATCCAACAAGCGCCGCGCCTTTCTCCGGGCTCAAACTCTACCAGACACTCATCAACGCGGGAGTGCCAACGGGGGCATTGAGCTATCTGACAGGTCCAGGTGAATCTTTCGGCGACGAAGTCACCTCGAACCTGGACATGGCAGGCATAGCCTTCACCGGCTCGAAGGACGTGGGCATGAGGCTCTACCGCGATTTCGTGAACAAACAGCCATATCCGAAGCCGTTCATCGCTGAGATGGGTAGCAAGAACCCTGCCCTCATCACCTCGAGCGCGGTTCTGGAGAGGGCGGCCGAAGGGGTCGTCAGAGGAGCGTTTGGATATAGTGGCCAAAAGTGCAGCGCGACGTCAAGAGTCTACGTAGAGAGAGGCATAAAGAACGATTTACATCTCAAAGTCGGGGATCCGAGGGACAAGGACGCTTTCGTTGGACCCGTGATCAACGAGAAAGTGGTGAAGAAATACCAACGCTATCTCGAACTCGCAAAGAAGGACGGGGGTAAGATAGTTGCCGGAGGCGGACTACCAGAAGACAAGAAACTGTCAAAAGGCTACTACGTTAAACCAATAGTCGTCGCTGGCCTGCCTTCAGAGGATCGCCTCTTTAAGGAAGAACTCTTCCTGCCTTTCGTGGTCGTTGACGAGGTCAAGAACCTAGACGAGGCCTTGAAGAAGGCAAACGACACAGACTTCGGCTTGACCGCAGGAATCTTCAGCAACGATCCGGGCGAGGTTGACAAGTTCTTCAAGAGCATCGACTTTGGAGTCACATACGCGAACAGAAAAGGCGGTGCCACCACAGGCGCCTGGCCCGGCTCGCAATCGTTCGGCGGCTGGAAAGGAAGCGGAGCTACAGGCAAGGGGGTTGGCGGGCCGTACTATCTGTTAGAGTTCATGCATGAACAGGCCCAGACCATAGTCAAAGACCCTTAAGCGGCCAATCTATCTATCTCGTCAAGGAACATCTCTTCGTTTCCAACGGGAAGGACTCCAGAGGCCGCAACGGAGTGTCCATCTCCGAACCCACCAACCTTCGAACAAGACTCAGGAAGAATCTTCGAGAGCGAAGGCTTCTTTCCCTTCTCAATAAGGCTCGTAAGAATCTGAGGGGCTCTTCCTGAGACCTTGACCATCGGTGAGGATAATTTTCCCCAGCCCGGAATGTCTGGGGAAATATTCATCATTCCAACCAAATATTTGACGGGATTAACGCCTCGCCGGTGGCGAAGGTAGGAGCAAAAGCTTCCCACCACTTTTCCTCCCATTCCTTTGTAATTGTCGTGGGCGTGAAACCACTGGATGTTGCTCTTCTGCGATAGTCCTTCCTTCTTTATCGTAGAGAGCATTTTTCGGTTGGCTTGCTTTCGTTCTTCCTCGAACTCTCTCGCCACCTCCGTCGTTTGGTGGCCGAAACCTGTTGTACATGCTTCGATTCCCATCTCAGGGCCGTTTCTGTAGTATCCGACTGAGCCGAGCACGTTGAGAAGGCTGGAAGCTCGGCTTCTGGTAAGATTCATGCCCTTAGCCTCGATCTTGAGGTTCCCCTTGCCAGAATCCCGAACCAGCCCCCGATCCTTGGCGTCTTTCACCGCGATCAAGTTGAGTCCCCGTGTCTCGCCAGGAAGCTCGAAAGACCCTATTGTCGCCAAGTGAGCGTACTCGGACAGTCCGGGATCAACCGTTTTACATAAAAAGTAGGCTACGGTTGCGGATGAAGCGTCCTTTTCGCCTGAAAACCCGTAGAGTTCAGGATTGAGATTGTAGAGCAAAGGATCCTCGATGGAGGTTGTGTCGTGGTGGTCCAGAACGAGAATTAGCCCTTTAGCCCTGTTCGCTTCTATCACCCAATCAATATGGCCGGAGCCGAGGTCGACGTAGGCTATTACGCGAGGAGGACCTGATTCGACATCTTTGACAACTTCCGGGTACAGCTTGTCCAGACAGATTAGCCTCGTGCTGAGCCCGAGACTTGACAGTGCTAGTTTCGTAAGTGCTGCTGACGTTAGCCCATCTGCTTCATCGTGATGGAGAACAATCGCTTCTCGGATAGCAGACTCTCGAACAGCCGAGATAGCCGAATCTAATCTGTTCTGGAAACCGGGAAGGCGTTCCACGGGTCATCATCTCAGTTCTTGACGAATCTCGCTGTGAAATAGCCCGTCTCGTGCATATCAGGATTGAACCTCTGAGTGAGATGGTCCTTATCGAACCCGTTCCCACCAAGAACCGGGAATTGTATCTCCAACGTCAATCCCAATTCTCTCTCCCCAAAGCCCACGACGTCCTCGCACTCTTCCTTAGTAATCGTGCAGACGCTGTACACGATCGTTCCGCCTTTCTTTGTGATGTGAGCAGCTGTCGTTAGAAACTGTTTTTGATAGTCTGCTGAGTTCTCGACATTCTCGACCGTAGTCTCGATCCCAAGCTTCGGGAGTATTCCAAGTGCTGTGCAAGGCGGGTCCACTAGCACTCTGTCGGCTTTGATGTTGTAGTCCCGATGGACGTATCGAGAATCATGCGATATCAGCTGGTAGTTTGTGCAGCTCATCCTCTCCATGAGTTCCTTTGCCTTCCGGATTTTCCGAGTGTTGCGGTCGAAGCCGATTATCCGAGCCTTATTCTGAGTAAGTTGGCTGATGTGACTTGTCTTGCCGCCGGGTGCGCAGTTGAGATCGACAATGGTCTCTCCCGGTTTCGGATCTAGAATGTGGCTCGTCAGAATGGCCGGCAATGATTGGAGGTGGATCTGTCCGTTAGAGTACCAGGGGGTTTCCATAATGCTCGGCAAACCCGTTCTGCTATACCTGATCTCCACTGCTACTCCTTGTCGGTACGTTAGGATGCTTGTCTCGCTCTGGTGGGAGACACCTGAGCCTACAGCTGTTCCGCTCCCGTCGACTACTGTTACTTTCATGCCTGGTCGCAATCCATGGCATCGCCTTACGCCGGGAGCGTAGAGGTGTGCGCCTAGTTGAACAGCCTCTGCTGCGAACCTGTTCGCTTCGACAATAGCTCCATCGGTTTCTACCTTGGATGGCCGGGGACGGAGAAACGCTGCATCCTCAAGTTGCATGTGAGCTTCAACGTGCAGACCACTGGCTATCATCGATCGGATGATGGTGTCCCGCTCGCCCTTCAGCGTGTTTATCCGGAGATAGTATTTCGAAGGCATCGCAATCATCGCAGAGAGAACTCCATTGGTTCGTGGGCCGTAAATCTCGCGGAGACGGCGCTCTAGTTCTGGATCCAGTTGTAACCGTCTCTCAGGAGGTTCTAGAAGCACGGTGATGTCGCTTTAGTGTTGGGCGGCTTTCTGGTTTAATTACCCTTGACTTTTGCTCGAGGGGAAGAAGGGGTCCCTGGATGGTAAGAGTGGTCTTGGAGCTTCACTGCGTGAAATGCGCGGTCAAGTTTGAGCGGACCTTCGAGCAGAGAAGACAGCTCAACTATTCGGAGGGGGAAATGCTACAGCTTGACGAGAAGGCTTGCCCCAACCACTGCGGCGGGGACTGGTTCTCCATAGAAAAACAGCATCCAATCCGCAAGTTCAAACGTCGATTCGACCAGGACACCTGAAGCGCCCATAATCGCCCGTTATCAGCCCTGATGTCGAATCTGGAAGCCCAGTTCCTAGACTGCCCGGGAAATCGTGCTTGACCGCCCGTTAAGACCGCAAGAATCATCGTGCCATCTAAGCCCGGATTATGCCCTGAATCGCCTGTCTCGCCCATTATCAATGCCGGACAGCGAGAGACGTCTCCAGGGAGAGGGGTCTTGCACAGACATCTCGCGACGCAAGAGCGAGACTTCCCCATGGCTCCCGGATCGTTCCGTGAGAGTTACTCAAGGCTTAAACCCGGTCTTTCTTAAGCTACAATTCAATTCTACAGAAGACAGAATTTCGGGATATGGATTGAAAAAGACGGCCAGGAAGAGCCCTCAGCTACTCAACGGCTTTCCCCACATTCCCTTCGACGAGTTTCCCCTCAAGAAATCAGAGGACCTCGTAGTCCTACTTGAGAAGAACATGCCAGAGGGGGCGAAAGTGGAAATTACTCCAATGGAAGACTCGCATCATTCTCCCTGTATGGAGGAGATGGTAGCGATAATGGTCCATGATATCGAAGAAGGAAAGGATTCCTCCGAGATCTACACGATATACCAGTTCTGCCCTGCCTGCCAAGTCGCGGTCAGAGTCCTCTAGCCCGGACTATTCCAGATAGATTGCCGGTCTGTACGGCTCCGACATTCTAGCCCGATCCTTAGGATCGCTTATCCCGGTGTCTCCTTCCTTCCAGACATTGATCGGGCTTTTGAATTCGCGTTGATAGAAGTCTGCCGCATTAGCAAAGATAGTTTTCTCAGCAGTGATCCCATCTTGGAGACGTGACTGTCTCATCTCATCAGGCATTTGGTTTGCCTGCTTAAGCGCTTTGCTAGCATAGTCGGCTGCATTCTTTCCCAGCGATCGGAGCAGAGGATCTCCCATAATCTCCTTGATGAAATCCCCTTGTCTGTTCTTCTCGCCCGCAGCCTTCAGTGCTTTGAGATAGACTTGCCATTTCCAATCTGCTGCTGTGAAGTATGCGATGCGCTTAGGAGTCATGCCCGTAGCTTTCAGGATCTCACTAGTATCGTCTAATAGTTGTCGAACGAGCGCTTCTGCTAGCTCTGCCTTGGGATCTCTCTCATTCTCGACTTCTTCAGGCCAATCGCTCTGGACGACGAACCCCTTGTTTCCGATACGGCTCCAGATCTCCTCCGCGGTGTGGGGCGCGAGTGGAGCCATCATTCTTGTTCTCGTCTCCAACACCCTTCGCAGGATCCGGTCGCGATTGTCGGATCTCGGTTTCCTGGGGCCGAGTCTTCGCTTGTACCATGCAGCGTCGTTGTCGAGCTGGTAGAGAATGATGTTGATCGCCTCCCTAACCCTCAACCTGTCCAGCGCATTTGTCGCGGTCAGGACGGCGATGCTCAAACGGCTGATCATCCATCGATCGAGTATGGAGGTTTTCGATTTCCCAGCTGTCTTCTTCGCGCCCAGCCTTCTCGCCTGTCCAATAAGAATGGCCAGTCTTTGCTGAATCGATGCGGCGAGCCCTTCGCTGAAGTCTGTGTCCTGGCCCAGTTCAGCTGTTGCCAATACCCCAACCCGAACAGGATCAGCTCCGAACCTAGCGATTCCCTGGCGGAGAGGAATGATATTCTGGAGAGACTTTGACATCTTCGCACCCTCCATCAATACGAAGCCATTGGCCACGATTCCTTTCGGCCACTGTCTCTCAGGAAAGAGAGTCGAATGGTGAAATATGTAGAAAGATAGATGGTTTGAGACCAGTTCTCTCGCCGAGTGACGCATGTCAACCGGATAGAAGTACTCGAACTCCGTCCGGATCGCACTCAGTATTCTTTTGGGAACTCCGGTCTCTTTTGCAACCCCGTCAATGGCTCCTTCTCCCAGAAGTGTGAAGTTAAAGAAAGCGTCAGGCAATTCTGATGTGTCCTTTTCGAACTTCTTGAAGACAACCCAGTCCTTGGCGAAGTACTTGGATAGGATGTAGTAGGCCATATAGACGACCGAATCCGACAGCGCCTCGATTGTCCAGCTTGGGTCCCATGGAAGCTTCGTTCCCAGACCCACTGTACGCGCGCAAGCTCTCTCCCTCAACCAGTCCAGTGTGTAGTTGAACTCGGCCCGAATCTCCTCCGGTAGAATGACCAGTTGGTCAAGGCATTTGTGGGCTAGTTTTTTCCACTCGAGATCGCCGTAGTTGATGAACCACTGGTTCTCCAGAATATGGACTAGACATTTCGTTCCGCACCTGCAGACTACCGGCGCGTTTCTCAGTTCAAGCAAGGTCTCAATTTTTCCCTGTCTTGTCAGTTCTTGGACGATGGCCTCCCTCGCTTTCGCGACTGGCATTCCAGAGTAACTGCCAGTGTTTTCTCTCATCACTCCGTCATGGAACTCTCTGGAGTACAGCTCCTGAGTCGCAGGTTCTAGACGAGGGTCGTTCTGGTCTTTGACTTCGAACTTCTTGATCTGATCCTTGGCGGGAAAATCGGAGAAGCCTTCCAGCCTTATGATCGATATGGGATTGGTTGCTTGCAGAATCGGCCCTGCCTCCGCGGACCCAGCGTACCTCTCCTTGAGGTCGATCAGGGCCTGATAGTCATACGGTGCGTGACCTGGAACGGACATGACAACACCAGTGCCATTATCTGGATCGACGAAGCTTCCAGGGAAGATCGGGAAATCGTTGCCTGTGACTGGGTTCCGGACAGTGTTCCAGAGCAACTCGCCTGCCGGGATCTCGCGTTCTACGACGACCTTGTGATTCTGGTGCTGAAGCTTCCCCACCGTTTCCCTGCTGATGACCCAGGACTCTTCGTTAACCGTAGCTCGAACATAGGTGGCTTTCGGGTTGACCCAGAGATTGGTCACCCCAAACACAGTCTCAGGCCTCAAAGTCGAAGTAGGATAGAACACCCCATCTTTCTCGAACTTGACCAAGTAGGAGTCCCCTATCTCGGGTTCCACATCTCCCTGGGTATCCACGACTCCCACTGGGCTCTTGTCATTGGGACACCACGCGACCGGATGTGTTCCTCTCGTGATCAGTCCTTTCTGGTTCAGGGTCCGAAAGTGCCATTCGATGTATCGGCTATAGAGAGGGTCGATGGTCGTGAACTCTCGGCGCCAGTCGATGGAGAGGCCAATCTCCACCATTCCCTTCTTGATATCGTCGCGGAAGTAGGAAGCCATCGACTTGGGATCTTTCAACTTCTCCTGCATTGACCGTGGAATTCCGTAGATCCTGGTGAAGGCCTCCACGATCTCAGGGTCGCCTTCCCGGAGGCGTTTGGCCATGGCGAAGAGTGGAGAGCCCGTATAATGGAAGCCCATTGGAAAGAGAGTGTTGTAGCCTCTCATCCGGTGATATCGGGCGTTAACGTCGGCGATAGTGTATGTTCTCGCGTGACCGATATGCTGGGGAGAGTTCGGGTAGGGATAGGCCGCCGTCACATAGTACTTGGGTCTACGAGAGTCAGAGTCTGTCTCATGGATCTTGCGCCAGTCCCACTTTTTCTGCCACTTTCTTTCGAGCGCGCGCCAGTCAAGCTTGGCCGGCGTTACTGACTCCCTCCCCTGGGGTTGCCATATTGAGCTGCCTTGCAATGGTTTGTGACGCGATCTTCAACGCCTCGTCCACTTTGTCTTTGGAGGATCCGCCGCCTGTCGCGAAGAATGGTCTGCCCGCTCCGCCACCACCCAAGACTTTAGACGCTTCTGAGACGATTTGGCCCGCGTTAACACCCGCCTTGACGGCCTCGTCGCCTGCCGCGGCTACCACCTGAACCCGCTCCGATACCTCGAATACTACCACGATCATATTAGGGTCGGATTCCTTGAGCCGATTGGCAACCTCGACCGCGTCGATTCCTCTCCTCTTCACCGTCTTTGCGAGTACGAGTCTAACTGTTCCGAAACTGATTGCTTTCTTCTCCAATTGTTTGACGTGTGTTTCCATGGCCTTCGCGTGAACCTTTTCAAGTTCTCTCTCTAGAGAATCTCTCTCTACGATTATTGCCCTGATGGACTCCAGAAGCTTGTCAGGCGTCGTTTTCAGGAGTTCGCTCGACTTTGCGAGTTCTTCGCTCTGCTGGTTGATCCGTTTCAGCGCGGGCTCCCCCGCGAAGAAGATAATTCGCTCGACGCCGTCCTGCAACTTGCTAACCTTCTCGATCTTAAAGACTCCTCCGCAAGCTTCCGCGTCCCAGCCCTAGATTCTTACTACTCGGATCTTCGAGCCTGGGACCGCTCCGCCTTGGTAGAGCCTGTAACCGTACTTTGCCTCCGCCTTCTCACGAGCCATCCACGTAACTTGTACTGGGAGGTCGTGCAGAATGACTTGGTTGACCAGCCGCTCGATTCTTTCCTTCTCTTTCGCACTGATCTCCCGGTAGTGCGTTATGTCTAGCCTGCTCGACTCCACTTCCTTTTGCGCACCCGCTTGCCAGACGTGCTCGCCTAGCACTCTCCGCGCCGCCCCTATCAGAGCGTGAGTGCCAGTATGGTGACGCATCAGGTTCA
This sequence comes from Candidatus Bathyarchaeota archaeon, assembly GCA_005888745.1. Lineage (GTDB taxonomy): Archaea > Thermoproteota > Bathyarchaeia > 40CM-2-53-6 > 40CM-2-53-6 > 40CM-2-53-6. The sequence goes on from VBBS01000032.1 coordinate 86,777, forward strand.
CACGGCGCTGCCAGTCAATCTCTCCCTCAACCAGATCGATTTCTTGATCGATGGGTTGGTCAAGAAAGTGAACGATGATATTTCCGAACTTTTGGACGTTTGTAACTTTCAGTTTCCTATCGTCGGACCGTAATTCACCGTGATCGGCGGGTTGGCCACCTCCCTCCGGATAGAAACATGTCTGGTCCAGCACGACAGCATTTTCGGCAACCTTCGCCACTATCTTCGCTTGGAAGCGGGTCTGATAGGCATCCTCATAGTATGACGCTCGGGTTGGTGGAAGATCCTTTAGCTTCGCTTCCCATTCAGGTTCGGAGGAGGATGCCTCAAGACTAGTAGTCGGCTTTGAATGTCGTTCCGCGACTAACGTCAAAAAGTTCTCGGGAACGTCGACCTCTACTCCGACCTTTTCCGCGCTCTCCTTTACGATCTCGGGCGCCAGACCTTGAGAATCGTAGAGCAGTACGAGCTGGTCTGTAGGAATCTTCCGAATGCCTTGACTCGAGAGCTCCTTTGAAAGTCTAAGCACCGCCTCGGACCCCTTACTTATTGTCTCCTCGTACTTCTCAACTTCAATCCGCAGACCCTCCAGTATCTCTCCTCTCATCTCTCGGAGGAGGTGAAACTCTCCACCCCACAATTTGATTTGCCCCTCGATTATGCCTGGAAGTTCCGGGAGGATTCCTAGTTGTCGTGCCAACCTTGCGGCTCGGCGAATGATGAGCCGGGTCAGGTAGCCTTCGCCCACGTTGGACGGAACGACGCCTTCAGCTAGCAGGAAGGAGATCGATTTTGTGTGATCCGTGATTGCAAATGCGGCCTCCAGCGTCTGAACTACCGAACGAAAGGCCTCCTTGTCGCGGCCAGTCTCGAGTGCTGTCGCTTCGACATAGGCATCTCTAGAAGATCGACTGGAGGCTCCATAGATTCCTGCCGCCCTCGTAAGATATGACAAACTGCTCTCGTCAAGGTCGACTTTCGCTAAGCCCAAAACCTGCGTGAGCAAGGGGCCATACACAGCATGGAATCCACTCGGGGAGCCTTGTGACAGCCAAGCCCATCTTTCCATCCCATAACCAGTGTCCACGGTCCTGATGGGCAGGCCTATGAGTTCATCTCCCTGAACCTTGTACTGCATGAAGACGAGCGTCGATATTTCTAGCCCTGAGACAATTCCTTCAAGGTCTGGACCCGCATTTCCTCCCCCTGACCAAAAGTGCTCTTTGTAAGTGATGGACTCAGAGGGGACACCCATCACGTCGGACAAGAGTTTGTGGTGATAACGGACTGTATCGTCTTTCCAATAGATTTCCTTATTCGGATAATTGAACGCGTGGGCTCCACCCATTTCAAATATGGACATGTGTCGGCCCGCCGCGCCAACCTGTTCAATGTCAGTGAAACGGATACAAGGCTGACTGATGACCAACGGGTTTGCAGGCGGCGGCATCGTCCCTTCGGTCACGTACGGTTGGAAATCATAGATCGATGCCCCTACGAGGTAGACATCGTTACGCCAACGCGCCACAATCGGGTAAGGCTTGACCCTGCTGTGTCCCCGCTCTGCGAAATAATCCATGAACTGAATCCTCATCTCCGCCAGAGTGTACCGTCGTTTTGTAGGAGGGTTTCCGATGAACGAATACGGTGAACAAGGAACCTCGCCACAAGTCGCCTGACTAGGTGCCGCCCAGTAGTTGCTTCCGCATGATGGACATTTTTTACGAACGAACCCGATTTCCCTGAAGTACGGGAGGGCGAATTCGTCTTGGTTTATCTCTGGCATCTATCGTAGCCCTCCAAGATTGCTTCGGAAATATAGAGGATTGGCCTGGAAAATTGCTCTAGAGGGTTGTCGACTCGAGGAGAAAACTGTGCGGAGCTATACCGCGAACCTCCTTGGCCACTCTCTACCCGAACAGTGCCCCGAGTCCCGCTAGGGCTTCCTCTTCCTTCTTCTTCTCTTCTTCGGCCGGTTTCTTGTCTTCCTTCTTTGCCTCAGTGGGTGCTACGGGCGCTGCGACTGGAGCTGCCATAGCGCTGGCCGACTTTAGAGCTTCGTCAATGTTGACTTCGGAGAGCGCAGCGACTAGAGCTTTGACTTGGGCCTCTTCAGGTTGACCTCCCGCTGCGACTACGACTTTTTTCACATTTTCTTCTGTTACAGGCTGCGCTGATGAGTGCAGCAGGAGTGCAGCGTAAACATACTTCACTGAACCTTTTCCTCTTTTCTCAGGATTGATCGGATTTCAGTCGAAAGTTAATTCTTACACTTAAGGGTTTCCGGGTGTCGCGCTAGAAATCTTCTGGTTCAGCACGTTTGCATTCATCACGGCGCGTCTGAGGACCGGCTCGATGGTGCCGCTCTCAAGGAAGCCTGCTTCGACAGCGACGGCTAGTGCTTCTCTCATTCCCTTCCCTAGAATTCTTGGGGCGTTCTCAGGAGTCACGTATCCAGCATCGATTGAGAGGCTGAACGCATTACTCACTGCTTGGAATACGTCTTTTCGATAGGCACTGATGTCGAGAACTAGATCCTCGGATCGGAGTATGGTTCCGTTATCGTATGCGGTAGAAAGTGTGAGCCCGGCCTCCATTGGTTTGAGTCCAAGTTTGGAGAGTACTGAGGCCATTTTTGGCGTGATGAGGTCTCCTCTTCTAGCGACCACTGAGTCTTTTGCAACCCAGATGCTTCCCCCCTCGATTCTTGTCTGGACCTTGATCTCTCCGAATTCGCTGATCACAGGGCCAGGAGGTAGTCCGGTGTTTCCGGCGGGAACCATGATCTCGCCAGTTGCAATGTCTCCAGCTTTCGCAGGTACTCGGACTTTGCTTTTTTCGAGCAGTATTATCAGAGAGTAAGGATTGACAACCGTGAACAATAGGATGTTCGACCCTTGAAGGTCCTTGACGAACTGCCCGAGTCTCCCGCGGCTGGACTCTGACAGCTCCACTGATTTTCTCAACAAATTGTTCTTGGTGACTACCATCGCTACTCTGTCCCGTAGACGCTTACGCAGTTCGTGGATCTGCGATGAGCGAACTTTGGTCAGGTCAGCGGCCGCTACGACGGGATACTTTTCCAGTAGAACCTGCAACTGGGCTATCGCCTCTTTCTTCCAGGCCGCTACCTTCCGGGTTGTCGACATTGTCTTACGCCGCCGTGGTGAGGGGTATCTTTACCAGTGGTCCCATTGAAGCTTTGATCGAGACCGCTTTGATGTTCTTGGGACCCTTCTCCAGCTTTGCCTCCAATCGCGAGATTATCGTTTGGATGTTTTGCACTAGGACATCATCGGGCATGTCCTCGGTTCCAACCTTCGCCTGGATTACAGGTTGATCCTTCATTTTTAGCCGGACGTTACGGCGCTGGCGCTTGATGATATCGTCGATTGGTGCGGTGGGGGGAATAGGTGTTGGCATTTTGCCTCTCGGTCCGAGAATCTGTCCGAGAGTCTTTCCGACTTGCGGCATCAGAGGGGCTTCTGCAACGAAAAAGTCGTAGCTCTGAGCTATCTTCCTCGCCTGCTTTTTCTCCCGTCCTAGCTTGTCTAAATCCTCCCTGCCAATAACAATGTCCGCACCGGCATTTTTTGCTCTAACAGCCAGATCGCCCCCCGCTATCACTGCTACTTTCGAATCCTTGTCTGCAGCCGTGGGAAGCTCGAGGTTCTCGTTAATTCTCCCCTCAGGCTTTTTCAGATCTATTTCGCGAAGCTTGACGGACAGCTCAATGGCCTGTGTGAACTTTCTCTTCGGTGTCTTGCTCCTGACGTCGCTCAGTGCTTTTGTAATCGAATCCTTGGACAAGGGCATCTTAGCGTTCTCCTACTCTAACTCCTTTATGGCAGCGTCATACTGACCCGCGTCTAAGCTCTTGATGAACTCTTTTGGCTCCTTAGCGTCCACCGTCACGCCCATGCTCACGCACGCGCCAGCGACCTCCTTGACAGCCGACTTTAGGGTTCGCGCGTAGCTGTCGGTCCGTTTCATCTGGGCAATCTTCACGATTTGCTCAGGAGATAAGTTGCCGACCTTGGTGGCTTTGGGTGTTGCCGATCCCTTCTCAACCCCCAACTCCTTCACTATCAAGGCAGAGGTAGTCGGCGTGCCGATTTCAACTTCGAAACTCTTGTCTTCCACGTTCACAAGGATCTTTACCGGGACTTTCATTCCCGCGTAAGCTTTGGTGAGCTCGTTGATCCTGTTCACGATCTGTAGAATGTTTACTCCCAAGGGTCCAAGTTGAGGACCGAGCGGAACACCCGCCGTGGCTTTACCGCCGTCTATTATCGCGTCAACTGTTTTCTTGTCGGCCAGCTTCCTCAGCCTCTCCTCTACTCACGAGCTTCACATAGTCCGCGTGCACGGTTATGGGGAGTGTTGCAAAACCCTCTTCCAGGAGCTCTATGACGACTTCCTGCTTGACCTTGTCGACGTGCGTGATCTTCGCTTTCAGACCTCTGAAGGGTCCACCAACAACCTCAACGAGGTTGCCGACGCTTAGCTCTTCAATAACAGGTTTGGTTACAATGAACCGTTCGATCGCAGCTAGAGAGACGACTCCTTTTGTTCTGGTTCGTGCACGTCTCGTCCCAGCGATCGCCTCGTCAACAAAGTGTGGTCCCATTGCCTCGACGAAGATGTAGCCCTTGATCACTTCAGGTGCGAGTATTGCGACGATCGGTAGTTTCTTGGGCTGGATCCTGCTGGCCATGAGGTCCACCACTGTTCTCTCCTGTCCGCTGGTCGTGCGGACTGCGTATATCGAAGTCTTCTGAGTCTGGGTGGCCACGATCTTGACCTTCTATCGTCCTGCGGCAGCTTGGCTAGCCGGCAACTGGTATAGTCCGACCACCCAGAAGAGGATTCTGAGCACGAACCCTATGCCCCCGACTATAGCTACACCTATCAGGATGATCTTGATGTTGAGTTTCGTTTCTTGCCAGTCTGGCTTTTGAGCTACGTGAAACAGACGTCTCGCAGATTGAAGGAAGGTCCCAATGCCCATGACAAGCCCTCGATTATGAACCAGAGTTCGATGGAACCGGCCTTCCCTATTTTAACCATACTAGCCCGTTGTGTTCTTGAATATTTCAGCTGCAACGTTGACTGGAGCTGTTCTCAGGATGCCGTGAGGTAGAAGGAGTCCAGAAGGAGATCCCACTCTACGTTTCTTACAAAATGAGCGAAAAGAGTCCTCTCGCGGTATGCAATCTGTTTTCAGCTTCGTCCCAGACTGCTGACTGAGGGCCATCGATGACGTCTTCGGTCACCTCTTCGCCCCTATGAGCAGGCAGGCAGTGAAGGAATATCGCGCCAGGCTTGGCGTGTGCGAGTAGCTCCCGGTTTACCTGATACTTTGGAATGAACGTCGACAGTCGGGTCGCTCGGTCTTTCTCCATGCCCATTGAAACGAACGTGTCCGTGTAGATCGCGTCTGCGGCCTTGACCGCTTCTTCAGGGTCTTCCATGATGCTAATTGATGCTCCAGACATTTCAGCGGCTTCTTCGGCTTGTTTAACCGCTTCTGGGTCCGGGCCGTACCCCAGAGGCCTGGCGACACCAATGTCAACTCCAGTCTTAGCACAGCCTATCAGCAGGCTGTTGCAAACATTGTTTCCATCGCCAACGTATGCTAATTTTAGACCCTTCAGTCGTTTCTTGTACTGGATCAGCGTTAAGAGGTCTGCAAGTATCTGGCAAGGATGATGTTTGTCGGAAAGACCATTGACGACCGGCGCCTCCGCATTTTCCGAGAGAGAGACTAGGTCCTCATGCAAGTAGACCCGTGCCATTATGGCATCGACGTACCTGTCCAAGACTTTAGCGGTATCGGAAATCGTTTCTCCTCGTCCCAGTTGCATCTCGTTCCAGCTCAGATAAATGGGGTGGCCGCCGAGTTGGGCAACTGCTGTTTCGAAGGAAACCCGAGTCCTTGTTGACGGTTTCTGAAATATCAGGGCGACGGTTTTTCCTCTGAGCTCTTGTGGAACCCTCTTTCGCCTTGACAAAATCGAGGCGCGCCTTAGGATCAGATCGATCTCCCTAGGGGACAATTCGACTAATGAGAGAATGTCTCGTCCTTTGAGGCCGACCAAGGTTTCGATAAATCTCCGTGACTGTTTACCCGTCGAAGATTATTCTCTTATAAGAACCCGCTACTTATACCTCAATTCGATCTCGGGATTTGAAAACGGGTTTAAATCTCGCTAACCATACGCTCAACAATAGACGGAAAAATGGTTGACCTCGAAATTACGTACTGCCAACCTTGCGGACATCAGCCAAGAGCGTTGGACATGGTTAGTCAACTCCTCGCGATCTACGGCATGCCTCTGAACCGGAGACTTACAATCTCTCTGAAACCAGCAGACAAAGGAGTCTTTGACGTAGTACTTGATGACCAGCTGATCTTTTCGAAGCACCAACAAGGTCGTTTCCCGACTGTTGATGACCTCAAGAAACAGCTCGACCAGAAGCTTACGATTCCTCTAGAAACCCCTCAGTAGACATACTGAACCGCTGAGTCCAGCTTAATCAAGAAAAATCACCAGAATACGAGATCTCGGCAGTCTCATCCAACAAGGTTTCTTACGATAGTCTGAGGCTGGAACGATTCCAGATCGTCGTATCCCTGCCCAGTTCCGACAAGAGTCACCGGCCTGCCCATTATGTAAGACAGCGATATCGCACTGCCGCCTTTGACATCGGCGTCGAGTTTCGCGAGAATTATCCCATCGATCCTGACTGCTTGCGAAAAGACCTTGCCCTGCTCCACGGCATCGTTTCCAGTGAGCGCATCTACGACTAGAATTGTCAAGTCGGGTTTCGTGACCCGGACAATCTTTCTCATCTCCTCCAACAAATTCTGATTTGTCTGCATTCGTCCCGCGGTGTCGATTAGAACCGCGTTGATTCCATGCGCTCGCGCATAATTGACCGCATCAAACGCGACGGCAGCTGGATCGGCCCCGTATTGATGTTTGATCAATCTCACGCCAATTCTTCTCGCGTGTTCCTCAAGTTGTTCTATTGAACCCGAACGGTATGTGTCGCTTGCAGCTAGGATGCATGTTCTGCCTTTTCGCTGGAGAATGTGTGCCAGCTTTGCAATGCTTGTCGTCTTTCCTGTTCCGTTAATGCCTACAAATACTATTATCGCAGGCTCTCCGGCCTTCTTCTTCTCTTCAACTAGCTCGAAGATGTCGAGTCTTCCGGCCCTATCAAGTACCGATAGTAGTACGTCGCTCAGAATTGCCTTGACTCTTTCTCGGGGGTCTGAAAATCTTGCAAACTGGACATCTTTCAATTTTTCCTTTAATTCTGTCGCTACGTAATCTGCAACAGAGACCGCGACATCATTTTCCACTAATGAGAGCTGGAACTCGTCCAGAACCTTGTCTAGATCCTTTCCTTGAAGCTCTGTTTTGGTCACGCGGTCGTAGAAGTTGGAAAACTGCGCCCTAAGCTTGTCAAACAAGGCATTCTCAAATCTTCGGTTGACCGGTTGGCAATAGCTTCCGTTATCTCTGTAGGATATTCACTAAAGACAAGATAGGCTTGTCAAAGCGGTCGTCCCGTGAGCTCGTCGCGATGGCATGAGGAGAGCGACCTCGACCACGTGAGGGGTCAGAACTGGGATAGCCCGTTGGTTGGCCACTGTAAAATCCCTGCCTGGCAACAGGCCAAGCTCCCACGCTACAGGCGCGAGGGGCGGTCGAGGTTAGACCGTTCCCTGCCAAAAAGAGACAACGTGTCTCTGAGGCGCAAAAGCTCTCAGGTGAAGCAGTGAAGGGGAACCCGACGACGGTAATCGCCCGGGTCGATGAGAGCAAGTCGAGTAAAAGCGATCGAAGGCTCGATAGAACCTCAAACAATCTCTACCGGCCCACCGCCTTTCTTGCGAGCTAGGTCCTCTAGGCGGGCTCTGTAGTCCTCAGTTTGGTTGATGATCTGGCTCAACTGTTGTGTGACGTTGATCCGTGCTTTGTCCATGTCGGATGCTCTCATGTTGAGATCCCTAATTGAATCATCTACGGTCTTTTCTATGCAGACCCCCGCGCCAACTCCGATTATGACGTGCTGAGAATCTTCGAGCTTCGCCTTTACAAATGAGCCCGAGCCTATTGGAATCAGCATTTCAACGTTCTTTCCTGACTCCTTTGTGCCCTCAAGAGTTTGCTTGGCGGTCTGCGTCTCGGAGAGAGCGCCTGTCACAATATCGAGTCTCGACGAGAGAACCCTAGCTGACCCTTCTAGCATTCTGATCTCGACTAGTAGCTGGCGCATTTCCTCGTCTAGGTTTCGAGGGGCGGCCACCTGCTTTTTCGAACTCGCCATCAAACCGCCTCTGGTTCAGGTAATTCCTCAATCTGTTTGATAGTTATTTCGAACTTCCTTGCCTTGTGCCGACTTCCCATGTCAGAGTAGAGGTGTTGCAAAGCGTCTTCTTTCTTGACTGCTCTGATGTCCTTGCTGAATGGGAGCTTGTCTCCGCCCTTTCGCAATTCGCCTGTTATCTTGAATAGTCGTACCTGACTCAGTGTGGTAGCCTTGCCCTAGAATATCGGAGTTCGCGAATGGGCGGTACTTAACCTAATCCGTTTGGAAAGCGTTACTTAGCGCGATAAGCTCCGAGCCTAGCGTGTGGGAGCCCACGATGGCGCCTCTGGAGTTGACTACCAGTCCTGCTTTCGGGTATGGGACTCCAGAATTTACGGTCCCCCTGGACACCGGAACGCCGAGAACACTTGAGATGGTCCTGCTCTCATTGTCAGTGATTATTGGATTCGCTAAGACTCCCTTGTTTGAAGCAGTTGCCAATGCGCCAACGTGTGGAAGTCCTCCTATAGTAGAAGGTCGGACGGGGACTTCTAGTGTTTCTTCGAGTGCAGTCACGGTATTGTGATTGAGTCGTGGATCGATTATGGCACCATGATCGTTGCAGAGTATTATGTTGCCCAGCGCCGTTCGCTTCTCTCTTACGATCTCGATATGCGCTCCTGTCGAGCGGAGTTGCTCTAGTTCATCTTTCGTGGTAATATAGGGGACGAGGACAGCGTTGGAGTTACCAGTGACATAGATTCCAACAAGTCTAGATTCTGCAATTCCAACCGAGCAGGGGTCTACGCCCAATATGTCGTGGAAGCTACTTATCTTCTTGTGAGAGATGCCGGCCGGCAATATTGCTATCTTATCATTCGCGAAAGAGAAAATCCCTACGTTCGGGTCTCCAAAGATGTCAGAGAGAATGATCATCGCCTTCTCTAACCGTTCGGTTAAGCCCAACCGCTCACATATTCTAACATTGCGTCTTTGTCAGCTTGGGTGCATGTCAGACCGAGATAGTGGCTAAGAGCCGTCATCTGAGTATCCCCCTGCGAGAGAAACACCTCCAGGACTCGTTCGGGGTAGGATGCGACAAGCCAGCTTTCCCAGCTTTTTCGCAGGGTCTTAGGTCCGAGTCCCACATGGTCCAGCCATGCTCTCTTTGCCCATCGTTCTAGGTTCTGACTCCAACCTTTCCATGTTGACACATCCGAAACCAGGATCCTCACTCACCCCCTTAAGGTAGCGGATTCTATATGTTGAGCGAGGCGGTTATCCCAGCTACAGGCTGGGAACAAGACCCCTCTCAATAACCAAAGAACAACCGAACGAGACGGGCGGACGTGGGCTCGGAAACAATATATTTTGCATTATGCATTATGCATCCAGGGAACCATGGCCAAGACCGTTGCGGTTAGAGAAGAGACGTGGGAGAGGATGAAGAAGCTCTTGGAGGCAGGGGATGCAAAGAACTTCGACGAGCTGATCAGGAAGCTGATAGACCAGAGCCTCCGGGTTCCCAGGTCGATGCTCGGCGTCGATAGGAACAGAAAGGTCCGGCTGACCGTGCAGGAGCACGAAGAGATCACGAGAGATGCCCACTGAGCCTCGAGACCAGCTTGATAGGAAGCAAGCGGTCGTTCTGGACTCTTTCGCCTGGATAGAATATTTCAACGGGACCAGTGCTGGAGAGAAAGTTCAGGGCTTCTTGGAAACGGGGCGTGCTTTGACTCCGGCTATTGTAGTCGCGGAGCTCTCGGAGAAGCACAAGAGATTGAATCGGGAGTTTGGGCCAAAGTACGACTTCATGAATGCTCGGACCAGTATCGTGCCGCTGGAAGAGGAGCTTGCACGGGCGGCGGGTGAGCTCAATTTTGAGAGAAAGAAGAGGGCGAAAGGCTGGGGGATGGCCGACTCAATTGTGCTGGCTACCGCCAGACGGTCTAAGGCCATAATGGTTACTGGAGACCCTCACTTCAAAGATTTGGCCGACGAGACTATCTTCCTCTAGTCGTTCGTAGGTTCGCTGGTCCGCGATTCATTAGGCTACTAGACAAATGGGCATGAACGTCTAGTATGCGTCAGATCCGAAGAGAAACCATCCCTACGTTCCGTAAGAGAAATCACCCTCTCCCAGCAGTTTTATCCGAAAAGCAAATGCCCAACACCTCTTCCCAGCTCTTGGAGAAACAGCTTTCTGGGGAGGGTGTCATTCTCGGGTGTGACCAAGCGTTTCAGAGAGAATGATCATCGCTTTCTCTAACCGCCGCTTAGGCCCATCCGCTTACGTATTCTAACATTGCGTCTTTGTCAGCTTGAGTGAATGGCAGACCGAGGTAGTGACTGGGAGCCGTCATCTGCGTATGCCCCTGCGAGAGAAACGCTTCCAGGACTCGTTCGGGGTAGGATGCGACAAGCCAGCTTTCCCAGCTTTTTCGAAGGGTCTTGGGTCCTAGTCCAATAGGGTCCACCCGAGATCTTCCGGCCCACCTTTGCATGTCCTGGGTCCAACCCTTCCACGTCGGAAGAGACTTGGCCTTGAAGAAATAGGGTAGGATCTCGCGCACTGGTAGTTTTTCCTTGAAGATGAAACAGCGTGTTTTGAACGTGGTTTTAGGTGGCCCGAATAGACCGGGTGGGCCCCGAAATTCGTTGCTTGTTAGTCGCCCTCTTCTATCTTTGAGCTAGATTTGCCCCCTTGAGGGCCGAAAAATGGACCTAGTCTCGACGCTGAACCTTTTAGCTTTCGGGGCCTTATTCGCTGTCGGACTCGTGCCCCTATACCTGTCGTTCAAGCTGAACGTGAAATCTCTCAGAATACTTTCTCTGATGCTAGGCCTTTTTGCCACAATCCACGGCACATATCACCTGGCATTTGACCTCAACCAACCCACCCTCGCTATGGGAGTGCTCGACCCAATCTCCGTAACGTTTCTCCTTGCCTTCGGACTCTATTTCTCCAAGAAGGGAATCCCGTGACGGATCTCGGGATCCTAGCTGCGCAAACCTATACCTTGATCGTAATCCTGCTGGCGAGCATCGTATTTGCAAGACTGGCCTTGAAGGGCAAGAATCTCGGAAGCTACCGGGTGCAGCTGTCCGTCTTCATCCTCATCTGGGCTGCCGCTGAGATGCCCCGTGCAGCCTCTAACCTCGGCCTAGTCTCAGCCTCCGACTACGGAACACTGGGACTTTTCCTCCACATGGTCTCGATGGCCGCCTTCGCAGCGTTTGTAGGGGCCAAGTCGTTCAATTTCTTCAAACCGGCACCTAAAGGGGCTCTCTCGACATCAACTCCCACCATACCCAGCCTTCAGCAAGCATAGGACAGGCCATGTCCAAGACTCTCGGCAGACAGGTCTTGAAGGCACTCAACCTTTACTTCGACCTCAAAACCGTAGCAAGCGATCCGGAGGCGTTTGGGAAGGTTCTGGACAAGTTGTTCGGAGGAACATCGAAGGTCCTCAAACAGGTTATCGGCCAGACCTTGATCACAAAGGTAAACGGACAGGTAGACGATCGGAGAGTCCGGGAATTTCCAGAGTGGATACAGATTGCCAGGGCCAAGTTCCTCTCATCCTCTAGGCTCTCAGTTTAAGTCGGCCTAAACCGAAGAAAACTTCACTAGCATCTGGGGACAGCCATTCTATCCATCAAGCCTATAGAGCGACCGCGCTTCTCGGAGTAAACAGTCCATGGTTTTTCGCAAGTCTTGAAACAGAATCCTGTTGTCCATTGGAAATTATTGGCGCGTGAGTGGGGCCTCCTACCCGTTGCGCCTCGAACAAATCCCGGAGTAGGGAGGTAGAACGGAAGATAACAGAAGCACTGCGTAGAGAAGAACATTATTTTCTGAGAAAATACTTCGACGCCAGGGCTCTCTCCCAGATGGCAGTCTTTGCTGCACTATACTCTGTCCTCGTCTGGGTTTTGCCAGGTTTGAGCTTCGCCGCAGCGCAGTTCAGAATTGCTGAGGGTCTGAAGCCTGCCATTGCCAAAAAATGGATCTAAGCTTTCGCGTTTGCATTAGGAAGCTTCTTGGGCAACCTGAGCTCGCCCTTTGCGGGAGTCTACGAGCTAGGTTTCATGCCCCTGATGAACATCGTTGGCGGATTACTCGCCTACGGAGTTGCAAGAGCCTTCAAGAGAAACTATTTGGTCGCTGGACTGGTTTACGCCGCCATCATCGGTCTCAGTGTTTCATGAATGTTGCATGTACTCTTCAACATTCCTCTGGAAGTTTTGACTCCGTTACTGATTGCAAGTGAGGAGACCGTAATGATAATCGGAGCAGTTCTCTTCTACCTCGTCGAGAAGCGATGGAAATGGTACCAGTAAACGGGAGGTGAAAGATAACAAATGTGCGTTACAGCAGTAGTGAAATGTTGGCACTGTGGAGAATGGTTCGCCAAACAGGCTAACCGTCGTGAGTTCGAAAGCTGTCCGTTCTGCGGAAAGGGCTTCGAACAACTCAGCGTTGAGGCACAACGGGCTGTGAAAGCAACTCTTGCGCCATTCTTCGAAGTGCCTCATCTCAAGGAGAGACCCCTTACCACATAGGAGGAACGTTTCGGCTCCAATCGGAGCCTTTTTTGAGGGCCCCATTCCGGTTTTTAGTCGGAAACTGCTGCACGAGTTTCACGTGTGTACCTTGGACGGGCTTGAGGTCAGACAGCCTAACTCTTACCAACCAATGTTACCCACTTATATCTAGGACCAGCGTGTCAGATCTTCTATAGATCCTTGGCTCCGTCCATCATGACCTACACGAGTTGAAGCAGTATGAGACAGGTGACCCGATTTTGTACAACGCCTGACAATGTACGCATCGCCTATGCGGTTGTCGGCAAAGGACCACCGCTCGTTAAGGCGGCTAACTATCTAAGCCATTTAGAGTTCGACTGGCAAAGCCCCGTATGGCGCCACTGGCTCGAAACAATGTCAACCGATAGCACGCTGATAAGGTATGATGAGAGGGGATGTGGCCTATCCGACTGGAACGTTCCCGACTTCTCATTTGATGCTTGGGTCCGAGACTTGGAATCAGTAGTGAACGCCGCGGGCTTGGAACAATTTCCATTACTTGGAATTTCTCAAGGAGGGGCTGTCGCGATCGAATATGCGATACGCCATCCAGAGAGAATTACCCAACTCATCCTGTACGGAGGATATGCACGCGGGTGGGCTAAGCGTGGATCAATCGAGACGATTGAAAAGCGCCAGGCCTTGATGACCCTCATAAGGCATGGTTGGGGCCATGATGACCCAGCAATTCGCCAATACTTCACCTCCACATTCATTCCCGATGGCACATTGGAGCAGACGCGATGGTTCAATGACCTTCAGCGAGTCTCCTGTTCGCCTGAAAACGCGGTTAGGTTTCAGGAAGAGTTCGGCCAGGTCGACGTGTCCATGAATCTTTCCAAGGTAAAGGCTCCAGCCCTGATAATCCACTCTCGAGGAGATTTATCCGTCCCACTTGAGGAGGGTCGGGTTCTAGCTGCGGGCATTCCGAACTCACGTCTTGTAACGCTGGAGAGCAGGAACCATTTGTTGCTGGAAGCTGATCCGGCTTGGCACACCTTTGTGTCCGAGGTGAGAAACTTTCTTGGAAAGCGGGAACTAGTCCCAACCGTGAATGACAAGACAAAGAAGAAGACTGGACTCGGAATATCAGGATGGATAAGGGGACCCCAGACATAGTCGAATCGTGAATCTCCTTTAGCGCGTCGCTTCGCTCAACTCAGATATCGGATTTTCTAGGTACTCATGGATGGGAAGACATCTCAACGAATCATAATCGAGTACATAGAACCACAATCCCCGGAGAGCTTGGCTTCTACACGGTTTTGCCTTGGTGTAGTCCTAGAATCGTTCGAGGATTCTCTTCAGGTTCTGGGCAGAATGTTGGACCATTTTCCGTATGTTCCTCTTGATCATGATTAGATCCATGATCCTCCCGAGGATTGAGTAAGGTGGCATATATTCCACTTCTAAAGAGTAGCGTGTGCCCTCCCCTTCCTTCTCGACACGATTCACGGCTTTCATCCTCATTGCTTCGGGTATGCCGGAAATCGCTTGCCAAACGATAGAATCGTTTTCCGCCCATTCTATGACCCTTCCATCCCATTCCATTTTTCTACCCATGATTTGGCCCGAGTGGTGTGCCGAAGCGCCGACTCCAGTCTTCTCACTTGAAGTGTATGTTGCGCTAGAAACGAATTCTAGCCAGTCATTGCAACTGTCATGTTGAGTGATACGGCTGAAAACCCTTTCCACAGGGGCATCAATGAATACACTTGATCCTACCTTGCTCGTAATGAAAATCGCCTCAACAGATGGTCGAATAATTCATCGATTTAACGATGAGCAGCTACTGCGATGTACCCGAAACCGTTCTTCTCAGCTACCACTGCGCATCGGGTGTCAGCATGTCTTTCCGGCCCCTTGAGAAACGATTTTCTGAAGGTTATTCTCGGCTATGACCGAGTCTTTCAGAGAGATAGGCACTATTCATTTTCCCTCACCGGGAAACACGATAACTTTGCCTTCCTTGTCTTTGACAACGCGGATCCTAATCTTCCGAGGTGGTTTGCTGATTCCTCTATTCCAGAGAAGACTGTTTGTCTCTTCGCTTAACGAGACGTTATCGGTTTTCATTCTCTGGGCAGCGTATTGTCTAACGTATCTCACCGCTCTGGGCGTTCGTTTCTCTCTCGGAGCCGTCCAAATACGTCTTAGATTGAGGTCGTAGAATTTCTCTTCAACAATCTCTATCTCCTCCTCTTCCTCAGCAGCTTCTTCAACTCCCGGAGCCTCTGGTGCTTCGGGCCCTTTCGCCTCTGATTCTAGTCCTACCGTTTCTTCTTCTGTGGATTCCACCTTTTCGTCCTCGGGCTTAGCGATTCTGGTCTCCTTCGAAAGTTCTGTGCGAGCGTCGTCTTCAGGCGCTACTTCTTTTTCTGTCATCTACATTACACTTTGATCTTTGTTTCTCGCCAGTGTCGCTGCTTCGGATTTCTCTTGACTTTGCCCTCAGTCTTAGCTACCACCCAAGAGGGAACGGCTTGGGCCTGTTTCAAAGCATGCGATAGATGTTTCTTCTTTCCCGAGGGTTTGTGGCGGGCCATCTATGCTCTCCTGATCTTGATCTCCTTTTTCTGCGATTGTAACTGGACCAGTGTTTTCTTCAGTTGTTCATCGGTTATCTGTGTTTGAAGCCTCCCTGACTGGGCAAGTTGAATTAGTTGCATTTCCAATTCCTCAGCGAACTCTGGTTTCACCATTCGAATATTGGCAAGCCGTTGCCTTGCCTCTGGGGTGAGAATTTGGCGAATGATTGATTGTTTCTGACGCTCCACTTGTTGCTGAGCCTGTGAACGGCGTTGCTCATCGTAGGCGGACCTTTGCATCTCGACCATTCTTCGTCGGCGTAATGCTTCAAGCTCTTCGTCTGTGTATTCTCCATTAGACATTAACTTGAGGCCTCTTGAGGCCGGGCTCTCAATTCTTTGACAACTTCTGCTGCTGTGCGGTTGAGAAGCGCGATCCCTTCCCTAGTTAGTTTTCGGCCTTTTTTCCCATCCAAGGCGATGAGTTCCGCCTTCTGAAGCTGTTGCAGTGGTTCCCTAATCGCGGAACCTCCCGCGGGTACGTGATGAGCTGGCCGATTTCCGTGACTAACGCGTCCTCCGTACTGGACTCGCAACCGAGACACCCCAACCGGGCCTCGGACATACATTTTTCGGAGAAGCGAAGCACATCTGAAGTACCACCAATCCGGGTTCTGGGGGGGCCTCTCCTTGTGAGCGCCCGTCTTCGCGAATTCTGTCCAAGGCGGCGGAGTGATGTCGCTCACGCTCTCCTTCAGATGCTTGGCTAATCTACTGATGAGTTCCTCGGCCGGGACTTCGAAGACTGTGGGCAATTCTGGCGATGTCCTCAGTGGATTCTAGATTTTCGTCGGGAAGGCGAGGGTGGCGTAATATAAGGCTTCATCGAAAAGTGCGGCCACTATCCTAGTTTTCGATATGGATACCTTCGAATTGCGCCACAGCCAAGACATGAGATGATGATTCTTGAATTGACGGGACGAAGTCTGATTCGCGCGTTCCTCCCGGGAACCAGGGGCTGGCCGCAGTTCTTGCAGAGACAACGTTTTTTCTCTTGTGGAATCCTGACCTTGGTCCGCCTCGAAATCTTCTTGGCGAGTCCAGCGTACCTCTTGGACAACTCAACATCCTGAGGAAGGACCGCGTCGGCCTGACGGAGAAGGATCTCTATGCGTTCACGCGCCACTGTTGCAACCGCTGATCGCATCTTTCCGTAGTTTCGTCTCGTAGGCCTATTTCCCATGAAACTCATAACCTAGCTTAGGCAACCTATGATTGATTGCAGTTGGTCCTGTCACTAATCCTCGCCGAGTCATCGATAGAACTTGTGCCTAATGAACTGGTCCATCACCCTGCGATATTGAAATCGGCACAACGGAAGAGAAAGGACCCTCACGCGCTCATTTTGGACCAGACCTATCATCACCCAGCTATCCTCGGGCTGGGACCGCGTGGAATTGGGAGGGGCCGTCCAGACATCCCCCATCTCTCATTGCTACTCGCGCTTGGTTCACCACTCAACCTGACAGGGGGACTGAAATGCTACGTGCATACGCGAGATAACAACATAATCAAAGTCGATTCTGGGGCAAGACTTCCCCGGAATACTGACCGGTTCACTTCGTTACTCGAACAACTCTACCAAGAAAAAGTGGTTCCTCCAACGGGTCGTCCGCTTCTGTCGATCGAATCCGGGTCCATTGGAGATTTACTCGCCGAAATATCAGGAGAGGTTATCGCACTGACGACAGCCGGGCTTCCCAAAAGTATGGACCAAGTAGCTTCGAGGTTGGTTGAACATCGCAACCCCGTATTGTTGGTAGGTGGGTTTCCAAGGGGACACTTTTCCAGGGAAGCGATCTCCAAAGCGAAGGAATCGTACCGAATTCACAATCAACACTTGGACGCGTGGACGGTTGTCGCGCGAGCTGTCTACGACTTCGAGAGAGCGATTGCGTTAGGAGAAGCTCGTTCCAGAACCTAGCCTTATGTAGACGAGGCCGGAATTTCTGTATTGAATGGGTCTAGACTAATGTCCTCGGACTTGGAACTTCAGAGACAAAAACGCGTTCTGGAACTCCGCCGGAGGATGCTACAGTCGCAGGCCAAATTCGTTGCAGCTCCACCACTGAAGCCGGCAGAACTTCCTCGGGACGTCGTCCGGAAGCTCTTGGCTGGCAGGGGATCAGAAGTAATGGAGACCGCGCGAAGACACTATCCTGCCGAGATTGAACGATTGGAGTCAAGCATAGCTGCCCTAGTCACTCAAGGAAGACTGAAGGGTCCCATCTCGGGAGAGGAATTGTATGCCTTCCTCCGCCGGCTCGGGCTCGTGTTCAGCATGGACGTGAAGATCAGAATTAAGGAACACGGGGAACTTAAGAGCATCGAAGAAAAGCTTCGAAAATCGTCGATTTAGCCGCCGTTTCGCGATTCTTCACGGAATCTTCGTGGACAGTCCACACGGACCGTAGTACTCCAGGACAGGTCAGGCGGGCACGGAAGACATTTTTTCGTTCTGCCTGTCATAAGAGCCGTTCACCTTTGGCAGCCACTGCAGGTGCCTTTAACGTTCCCTTGAAGTGCACCCCGGAAGAGACCAAGCATTTTGTTGAGCCAGCTATGAAAGAAGCTGAAAGCTCCAACTTCACAGGAGCATTGGAAGTAGTTAACGCTGGATTGAATGCCCATCCTGCATCCGAGGGGCTTCTATTTCTCCGATCTTACTTTTGCTACAAGATTGCAGACAGCATAAGCAGTGAGCTTAGCACGTTGCCACAACCGATTCAACCTCTAGGAGAGGGTGTGCTGATGGTTGATGGCGCGATGACCAACCAAATGCTGGGGCGATTCCAAGAGATAGTCAAGGTTCTAGGGGACGCTGAAGAGGCCATAAACGAGATATTGCAAGTGAACCCGCGTAACAACGAGGTTACTGCGTTTAGAGCCTACATTGATAGCAAGCTGCAAAAACTGGGGCAAGAATCCGAAAACATGCGGATGACGTTCACAAACACTCCTAACATCGCTGGCAATTTTTGCGTGGGATGCAGGAAGAATATTTCGTTTGACACACAAACGGTCGTCTTTCGGAAAACTTCCTCTCCGCAACTAGAAGTCTGGCATCTCCCCTGCTTCAAGCAGATGGGCAACAAGAACTAGACTAGCTTGGTTATTACTGTAGGCAGTGGGCCATTGGCTGATTCTACTACTAGCTTGGTTCCTTCCTTGGCAAAGTCTCTCTGCGCGTAGCCTAAACCTACGACGGCTTTCAGTCCAGGGGAGAATGCAGCGCTGGTGACGTATCCTGCTTCTTTGCCAGTTGCCTGAAACCTTGATTTCGGAACGGGTACGTAGTCGGATTCGGTTTGAAATTGGACAAGGTTCTTGTTTACCCGTCCAATGTGAGTGGCTCGGGCTACGACTTCTTGACCGAGATAGCATCCTTTGGTGAAGCTGATGGCGTCTTTGTACCCAGCTTCTAGGATTATGGTGTTCTCGTCCACGTCGACTCCATATCTCGGGTATCCTGCTTCAAGCCTGAGAATTTCCAGGGCATCTTGCCCTACTGGGGTAACTCCTTTGAGGAGGAAGCCTTGCCAAACTGCCTCAGCCTCGTCATTTGGAATTATTATATCGTATCCGGATTGACCGGTCCGGTCGCGGACAACGATCATGGTAGGGCCTATCATCTTGTGTTGCAATGGTTTCATGTCTGCTAAAGTTAGGCCGAACAGCTCTTTCGCGTTGTCTGCAGCTTGCGGTCCCTGCAGTGTTAGGTGAACAAATACAGAGGTGATGTCTTGGACCTGCACGTCCTCCGTGATGATAAATCGGTCGAGGATTTCTTTCACACTGGCTCCCGGAACATCACCGGTGTCGATGAGAAGATCATCCTCTCTTGCATAGAGGTAGAGGTCCGCAAGCACTCTAGCTTTCGTGTTAAGAAGCGCCGAGCGGACGCCTGTCCCTTCGTTCAGCTTCAAGACTTCATTGGTGAGTAGTCCGTTGAGGAAGGCTAGTCTGTCCTTACCGGTTATTCGTAGTAGACTGAGGTGTGAAATGTCAGCTAGACCTGAGTGGTTTCGAACGGCCCAGTACTCTTCAACTGGACTAGTGTAGGACAGTGGAATCCTGCTTTGTTCGAGCTGGGCACCCATCTTCTCATGATGCAGAACCAGTGGATTGGACATGCCACCTTACATCGTTCCAATCGCGGGTTATAGGATTGAGCCCGTGTCGTATGTCGCTGGATTGGGCTCGCTTTACCTATTTCCTAGGTGGTGCGGCCGCCGGGATTTGAATTCCCGAACCGCTGTTGAGGCGGTTTCCCGGGTCGTCAGCGTTCTGCTAAGCCTATCATTGGCAGGCTGATATCATAGACCAGGCTAGACCACGGCCGCACAAAATGAACCCCGAAAGCTCCCGGTCATTTAAAGACTGAGCAAGCTGAGGCGCGGACGAGCCCGAGTGTCCGATCAGTGAAGGTCGAGTTGCGATCGGTTCCATTGTCTTAAATAGAAAAATCGACCCGGGCCCAGATTTCAGAAGAGTCACAACCGTGAGCATCCCACTAGAAAACCTGAGGCGTGACCTACGGACACGGCTCGAAAGCGACAAGCAGATGTCAGGCGCTTGGGCGATCGTTCCGTTACTGCCGACAATCGTGGGAATCGCTGTTACGGCAATCGTTTTCGCGGTCATATTCAGTTCTCTGGCCAACATTCCTCGGACAACCACGCCTACAAATTCAACAATCACAGCAGTAGGGCCACTGGTCGCGGCCCTTTTTGGAGCAATAATCCTCGCATATCTTAGCTATTTCATCCTGCTCATCCTAGTTATCGTTCTGATCTTCAAGCTAGTGAGCCGTCGCAACAACCATTTCAACCGGCAAATTCTTCTCCAAGAAGATCTGGTCGGCATGGCAAAGGAGTTGGCGGCTAAGAAGGGCGTTGACCTCTCCGTTCTCCTCAACAATATGGAGAGAAATGTGAGAGAGGCGCGCCTAGAGGAGACGGAGAAAAACGCCACACTGTATGCGATAATCGGCGGCCTCGTCTGGATCTACACGGCATATTTTCTCATGAAGGACTTTTTCAAGCACGAGAGAAGAGAGGACCTATTCATCAATGACATGCTTAGGACCTTTAATGCGCTAGGTGTGCCGATAAACTTCCCCTACAGAAACCCGCCCATACCAGATAGGAGCTTCGCCCTATACTTTGTCTTGACACTGATAACAGGGGGCATCTTCGGGGTATACTGGGTCTACGTGCTAGTAACTGACCCAAACAACCACTTCCGACAACAGATGCTGATGGAAGACACGATCATGGCCCAGCTCTCCTCGACCTTTCCACCTCCTTCCCCAATTCCCTCCCCATCGCCAAGCTAGGCTGAACTAGTCGAACTGTGGTGTGCGAGTGGCTTTCTCCGACTCTTCTAGTCGCGAGTTGAGTCTCTCGGCGTTGGTTCAGATGCGACCGAGAACGGATATCGTAATTCCGGTTTCATGGCTGCTCCTGCCGCTTGCGAGTTACTTGTTGTGGGCGGTTTTTGCGGTTGCCTGGTGGGTCGCTGGAGCGGGAGTTGAAACGAGCAATCTAACGCTGGTAGTTAGCGGGCTGGGAATTGTGGGGCTGGCAGCGTCAGCGGCAGCGTCGTACGTGGTCTTTAGGCTGGTGAATAGGGCGAATTTACACTCCAGCAGAAGCAGAGCACTCTTATGGAATGCGATTAGCGGGCTTGAGTCGAGGGTAGGAACGGCTGGCCAGGGAGCTCTGCTTCCTTTGAGTTCTGCCGAGGAGAACCTTTACAGACTCTTCCACGGAGACCGTGAGAGTAGCGCGGTGCTCTGGGCACTGCTTGCCTCGATTCCTGCTATCGGCTGGATCTTTCTTGTCGCCGCATTATGGTTCCTCTCACGACATTTGGCGAAACACAATCGCCTAGAGGGGTTGGTTCTTGAGGATGTGGACAGGACGATGAGGGGAGCTGGATTGCAAGGCATCACCGTCAAGCATTCGCCAGTTGGAGCTCGCGATGTCTTGGGCATAGCTGTTGTTGTTGTTTCGTTGGTCGAACTCTTGTCGGTGTTCCTTCTCGGCCTGGCAGGCGGCCTCGTGCTCATCTATCTGACTGTAGGCGCGTCTTCCCTGATCTGGTTGGACCTATCCATCAGAGATCCGACCTTCCACTTCTCTTCCCATTCCCAGTTCGAACCCGAAATTCTTCGGTCCCTGCCCGATGCTACTGTTGGCGGTGGCAGTATTGGAGCTGCGTAGATTGGCGAGAAACACTCTGCTTGGTCTGAAGAGAATACTCTTCGATAGGGTCTTTGAGAGATCCTTCTGGACCTGGAGAAAACATCCCGCGATAATCATACCAACGATGTTGGGATCGGCCTTGCAGGTCATCCTGCAATCCATTGTCACACTGGTGATAATGCTTCTCTTGACTAGCTGGGCTTTGTCAGGCTCATTGTCGAGGGTTCTAACGGTATTTGGCAATTCTGGGCTGTTGGGAGTGCTTCAAGATCCTACGCTTTCCTTTACACTCATACCTGTAGTCGTGGTCATGCTGGTCGCGCTAGTTCTTCTCGCTATCGTCGGAGCAGGCTATGTCTATTCCTCCGAGTACGGTATCTATGTCGAGGCGTGGATCAAAGATAGTGTCCCGGTCAAGTCTGTTCTGGAAAATGGTTCCCGGAGATGGAGAGCGATGGCCTGGACCTTGTTTCTCTCTAATCTGATTACTTGGGGTCCGGCGGCCATAGGTTACACGCTGATAATTGCGTCCACTTCAAGCATCAACAACGTGGCCGGATTGATTGCTTTCTTCACCGCTATTAGCGTGTTTCAACCGCTTCTCTTTGCCTCGTTGGTACTCTCGGTATTCACCGTATACTCGTATCCTGCGGTGGTCGTCGATCAGGTCTCTGGTTTGAGAGCTATTCGCCAGAGCTTCAGAGTGGCATCCCACAATCTCGGAGTCACACTGACCTACTCGCTTGTCCGGATAATATTCCAGGGATTACTCCTTCTCGTCGTCTTCTTTGCGGGAACGATCGGACTGCCACTGACGTCGCTTATCACGGTGATTCTCAGCTTCCTTCTGACGCCGATTCTTCATCTTACGAAGACGATGATCTATTACTATGCTGGATCATCTATTCCCGAGATGCCGTTCCAGCTTTCCAACCCGATCTGGCAGGACGTATTCCGACGGTTGCCGAGGGCGGCTTGGATGAAGATCAAGACCGGATTATCCGAGGGATTCAGGTTTGTCATAGGGCCAAGGAACTTTCCCTTTCACGCTCTCTCCATGCTCGCGTTCGCGCTCGGAATCTACTTGGGCTACTACGTGTCAGTCAACGGTGTTGCGAGCTTCTTTCTGAGCTTAGGTTACCAACCGGGTCACGGCAATAGCCTTCTTGCACAACTGCCCGTTCCTGCGCTTCCTGTTCTTGGAATCGACATTTTCCTCAACAACTGGCTCGTGTCTATTGCCACCGCCTTGTCCGGATTGGGGTTCGGTGCTCCGAGCTTTCTCACGATAATGTTCAACGGGTTCATTCTCGGGGTGCTCTTGGCGCCGCAGTTATCGCCGAGCATGACAATGTTTCTCGCGGCGATCTTGCCGCATGGGATTATCGAGATTCCCGCGTTTGTCTTGTCAGGATCTATGGGCATTAGGCTAGGATATGCAGTTTGGAAGGCAAAGTTCCGGCGCGGTCCGGAGAATGATGCGTATCTGTCAAGAACTCTACGATTGGCCGTGTATGTTGTTGTTGGGCTCGCGCCTCTATTCTTCGTTGCTGGCTTGATCGAGGCGGATATTACGCCGTGGATAATGCGGATGTTCGGCTGGACCTTCTAGCAAAGTCCTTTGGCCGGAATAGAATTGCCAGTCTACTATATCGATGGACAGAGTCAGGGAAACGAGCAGAATAGCCTGCCTCGAAAGGCGAAAATTGCAATTGCCTACGCGGAGTCCGATATGATCGACCATGGAAAATTCAGAGTCTACTGGCAGCCAATTGGAGACAGAACTAACAACGAGGCAGAATACTACGCGTTGCTCAAGGCACTAGAGTTGATCGCCGAGAAGACGGCCGGAAAAGTTCCAGGTAACATCGGTGAGGCACTCGTTCGTTCGGACTCAAGGCTTGTAGTAAACCAGGTCAATGGAGAGTGGCGGGTTGAAGATGAGAAGCTCACGGAGCTGAGTAGCAACGCAAGGGATTTGATCAAGAAGATAGGCCCAGTCAGATTGGAATGGGTTCCAAGAGATCAGAACTATGCTGGTCTATGGCTTGAAGGGAAGATGAAACCCTTCAGTGTCGAGCGATTACGCGAGTAATCCAGCGCCCGTGCTCCGTTGACCCCTTTTTCGGGGGTTCTGCTTCGTTGAAAAAGGGTTCTGTGGCTGTGATGGTGAGGGGAACATCATTCTGATATTGCCGGCTGGATTAGTCCTCATGTGAGGCGAGCGCGACCGGGTCTGTCGAGCTGTTTCTGGGCTCGTAGATTGATCCTTCGTGGAGTGTGAGCAGGGATGGACAAGTTTTCTACGATTCGGAGCATTAAGCTGTCTTACAAGATTGATCAGGTGGAGAACGGCTGGACGGTCACTACTATGGACGGGACTGTTTTCGTCTTTCCTGATGCGAGGGAGATGGCTGAGTGGTTCTGTATGGTTGTCGGTGTTCCGTTTCTGTACAAGAAGACGGATCTGGATCCGTTGGAAGAGGAGATCAGGAAACTGACGAAGGCCACTGCTAGCCTTCTAGCCTGACCCTGTCAGGGCTTCTAGTCGGGTACTGGAAAATAGATATTGTCGATTTGCCGTTCAGGATTGCGAGTAGGTCGCAGTCTTGGCGAATGTCCCTTCTGACATCGTTCGTGTTCTCGGTCCTGGCGAGCAGGTTGAATTGTTCATTCAGCAAAAGATCTATCATCCGAAGATCAATATTGACTCTGTCGTCTTGACCACGCAGCGGATCATTCTACGTCACCCGCATGATCTCGGTCTGAAAAAGGATTTTACAGATTTCAACTATACGGATGTTGCGAACGCGATTCTTGACAAGGGAATACTCCGATCAACGGTGAAGGTTACGCTGCGGTTTGGCGGGGACCCGTTGAATCTGAACGATCTCCCGAACAGTGATGCGGAGAAGGCTTACGGGATCATACGATCGAATATTTCACGGTTCCAGACGCCCTTCTCAACAGGCTACGCGGGAATGGCGCCGGTTATGCCGGTCGGTATGGTCCAGCAGCAGCCTCCTCAGATACAGGGAATCGTCTGCGGAAGGTGCGGTGCGCGGAGTGCGGCTGGAACAAGGTTCTGCGGGTCCTGCGGCAAGCCTCTCTAGAGTGTCCTAACTCTCCTTCGATCCTCCGAGTCTCTCGGGCGGGATTGGTCGGCCCGCTCGATCACTCTGAGTGCTCTGGCGAGAAACGCTTGCTCTTCCATGTCCGATGACAATAGTATCATCCAGTGAACCCGTTCTTTTTCATGGCAGATTCCGCAGAGGTAGAGTTTGGAGTCGTCGGCTTTGGCCACGTCTTGGAGGTCCCGTAGACACTCGGCGCAGAGCATGCCGAATCATGGCTTGGTGGCGGGATAAGTAGGGTAGAGACCTGAGAAAGGAACCCTCTATCCTCTCAGGGCATGTTTGTAGGGTCCCAGGAGTTTCGAAAGTTCTCGTCGAGTGAGTCGAGTGTTCGCATTTCGTCTGTTGTGAGGTTGTAGTCGAAGACTTGGCTGTTCTCCTTGATTCTCTCTTCTCTGACTGATTTTGGTATGGTTACGAGGTTGTGTTGGAGGCTCCAGCGGAGCAGTACCTGAGCGGGGGTTTTGTTGTGTTTCTTGGCGATCTCTTGGATTCTGGGATGGTTGAGCTTCTCGCCCTGTGTCAGTGGACTGTATGCTTCGAGCTGGATCTTGTTCTTCTCGCAGTAGTCGAGGAGTTGTTTCTGGTAGAGGAAGGGGCTGAATTCCACCTGGTTCACCATCGGGATCATATCTGATCTGCCCAATAGCCCTGTTAGGTGCTGGATTGTGTAGTTGCTTACGCCGATGGCGCGGGCCTTTCCATCTTTCAACAATTGGACTAGAGCTTTCCAGCTCTGGTCTCTGGTTTCTTGGACTGGCCAGTGGATGAGATAGAGATCGACATATTTGAGTCCGAGTCGTTCGAGGCTGGCGTCGTAGGCCTTTAGCGCCGTCTCGTATCCCTGGTCGCTGTTCCAGAGCTTTGTTGTGATGAACACGTCTTCGCGGTTGATACCGCTCTTGCGCAGTGCGGTGCCAACGTCGGATTCGTTGTTGTAGATTCGCGCAGTGTCGATGTGGCGATATCCTACTTTCAGTGCGTATTCTACTGCTTTCTGAGTTACCTGTCCTGGTGGAGACTGGTATACTCCGAGGCCGAGGCGCGGAATCATAACCCCATTGTTGAGCCTCGCAACCGGCTGGACGGCAGTCTGCATAAGACCGGTAGATTGTGCAGGTCCTTCTTCAACCTTGGACCGGGGAGAACGATTCGAGAGAGAATTGTCTCGGAAGAGACGGCTCGTGTCATGCAAACCGACGACGCTTTCAACAGGCCGTCCGGACTCGCCTCTATTGCGTCGCGAAGTCGAATCGCTTAGACTCCCTCCTTCCGAGAATATCTGCTGTCTGGCAGGGTTTCTGGGCGAGACGGGCGATTCGGGGCGCAGCCCAGTCTTGGAATGCATGACGTTTTGTCGAGCGTCAAGAACGATTTGCTAGGAAACATAGGGAAGAGCTCCTAGAACTGAGAACAGGGCTGAAAATGGGCTTATCCATGGTTTCGAGATGCAAGTTGGTCCAAAGCTGGAGGGTGTAGGTGGGGGTGATGGAGACGGTTACGGCTTTTTGATGGAGAAGAACATGACGGGGTCATTGTGAACAGAAACCTAGGCTTGGCCACGGGAGTATTTCATCGTCGCGGACGGCGCTAGTGCTCTTTTCCCACTGCAGACGTCCTTGTGAATTTTCTCATAGAAGAATCGATCATAGGATTCTCCACATTTTTCACAGGTCACCTTTCGAGACTGGTGAGTGGATTTGAACGGGGACTTCTTCATAGGAGCATTACCCATCATCGATCTGCTCATTCCTAGGCGATATCTCCTCTAAAATCTTCGCCTAGCCCACTAGCTCGACCAGAAAAAAATGTAAGGCGGGTGTTATGGTTGAACAATGATGACCACGTTTCCTGTTTTTTGGCCCGTTTCGACATACCGGTTGGCTTCGACAATTTGTTCCAACGGATAGCATCTGTCCATTACTGCCCTTATCTTCCCATTCTCGGCGAGCTCTTTGAGAAAACCGAGATCTTCGGCGCTGTATGAGATCATTCCGCCGATTATTCTCTTGCTACTTGTCACTGAAGTCCATAACCCTCGAACCTGCTGTAATAGCCCGGGGTTACCCAAGAGGAAGACTCCTCTTTCCTTTAGGGACCTTACGCAAGCTGGGAATGAACTCTTGCCTACTACGTCAAAGACAACATCATAGGTCTCCCCGTTCTTGGAGAAATCTACTCTTGTGTAATCGAAGACGTGGTCTGCACCGATGGAACACAGCGTGTCTAGCTTCCTCCCGTCGTCCACGCCAGTTACTTCTGCCCCGAATGATTTGGCTAGCTGGACGGCAATGGTGCCTACGGTCCCGCCTGCACCAATGATCAAGACCTTCTGGCCGCTCTGGATGTCTGCCTTTCTGAAAAGATGAAGCGCGTGAAGTCCACCGACGGGAAGGGTGGCGGCTTCCTCGTAGCTCATATTAGCCGGCTTTAAGGCGATCAGCCCTTTCTCTGGCAAACAGGTGTATTCGGCCCAGGCGCCAAGACGGAGACCGGTTGCTGCGAATACTGGGTCACCTTTCTTGTATTGCCTTACGGCGTTGCCTACATGCTCGATCTCCCCGGCTAGCTCCTGCCCCAGTATCTTCTTTCTCGGTCGCCTGAGACCGAAGCCTATTCGCACCATGAGCTGCCAGGCTAACGGGAGCTGGAGGCCACGGAATTCACAGTCTCCTGTTGTCACTGTTGTCGCGTGGACTCTTACAAGCACTTCATTGTCCTTGGGAGTAGGTTTCTCAACTTCTTTGAGCTGAAGAACGTCTGCTGGCCCGTATTTCGCACACACAATCGCTTTCATTCATATCGCAGGCTCGCGAGCTTCTGTCCTCTGAGGAGGACAGCCTTGCTAGTTATGGTTGAACAGTGATGACTACCTTTCCTTGGGCGTGTCCGCCTTCAAGATACCGTAGAGCTTCAGGAACCTCGCTCAGAGGATATCGTCTGTCAATGACAGGTACTACCTTCTCGGTCTTAAGAAGCTCTTTCACAATAACCAAATCCTTCTTGTTTGGTTTCGTCAACATCATACTGATCTTCTTACTCCCAGTCTTTGACGCCAATGGTCCTACGATGAGGTGTTGAAGCAGGCGAGACATGCTTGAAAATCCGACTACTACGCAAATTCCCTCGGAAGTGAGTGCACGCTTATAGTCTGAGATCGAATGATTTCCCACAGCGTCAAGTATCAGATCGTAACGCTGTCCCTTCTTGGTGAAATCTTCTTGGGTATAATCGATGACGTGGTCTGCACCAATCTTACGCACCATGTCCAAATTCCGCGTGCTGCATACGCCGGTGACTTCAGCGCCGAACGACTTTGCAATCTGGACCGCGAATGTTCCCACACCACCGGATGCACCATTAACTAGAACTTTTTGCCCGGGCTGAATCTTTCCCTTGTCGCGAAGACCCTGGAGAGCGGTGTAGGCCGCTACGGGCACAGCTGCTGCTTCCTCGAACGATAGATTGGCCGGTTTCAACGCCAAACGATCTTCTCTGGCAACCGCATACTCGGCGAAAGACCCATTGCACCCGCCGAACACCTCATCGCCCGGTTTGAATTCGGTCACATCATTGCCGACCGCTTCAACCCGCCCGGCTACGTCAGCGCCGACTCTCGGGTCTTTCGGTTTTAGAATCCCAGAGCCCATCAGGCGGGCAATGAACGGCTTACCGCTCACCCCATGCCAGTCAAGCGGATTCGCGGAGGCCGCATGAACTTTCACTAGTACTTGATTGCCCATGGCAGCGGGTTTCTCTACTTCTTCGAACTGAAGTACATCTGGTGAGCCGTACCTTGTTAGCACAATTGCTTTCATGCCTCTCTGACTCCTCGTTGCAAAGCTATAACTTTTCGGGGACTTCCTCTTCATTCTCGCCTAGGAAAGACTGGGAAGTAGTGCCAATGGGGATCCTATCTTTTCAGAGCTGGTTACAAAGCGGGGGCGTTTTTTTAGGATCGATGACCCAGCAGTTTGATAGAGAATCGTCCTCCAGAGTGAAGAATAATGCTCTTGAAGGAGAAATCTTGTTTGTCTGCGTCGAGAACGCGGGGCGCAGCCAGATGGCCCAAGCATTTGCCGAAAAATCTGGGATGAAGGCTTCGAGCGCTGGCACAGTTCCTTCCAGCCGAGTTAACCCTGTGGTGGTTGAGGCGATGAGAGAACGGGGAATAGATCTCTCTCGGAGAACACCGAAGATACTAACAGCTGACCTGATCAGCAATGCACGCCTAGTCATAACGATGGGTTGCTCGGTCGAGGAGGCATGTCCAAGGCCGATGCTGGCGGCGATGCAAAAGAAGCTGGTGGACTGGCACGTGGATGATCCGAAGGGCAGATCCATTGAGGAGGTTCGGAGGATCAGGAACGAGATTGAGAAAAGAGTGAGAGAGATTGCGCAAGAAGAGTGATCCGCTGCAGGACTGTACCGATCAAAACTGTCAACTCTAGATTTTTCAACGACGTGTTGAGCGAAGAGAGAAGAGTATGAGTTCTGTTTCTCAAATCCGGATAAGGGCGCGGCTCGCCAAGCCGCCCGAATATGTGCTGGTAAAGTTTCCGCGTTATGAGCGAGAGTTCTTTCTCGGTTATGCCAATTTCATCCTGGGACTGATACTGTCTCGAGAGATCAGGGAAATGTTGAGTAATCTGGTTTCTGCGGAGGGCATTCGGTCTGATCGATCGATTGATCTGCGTGTGATGATCTTTCCAGCAAGACAGTTGAGACGACATCCTTCCCGAATACTCTACGGGAGCTACAGTCACTCTCTAGCGCAGATCAGCCTCTACCCTCTGAGGATCAGTAAAGATCGGATTCGGAGGGAGGGAAGGGAACTCTTCTCAAGTTCTCTTGACGAGCTGTCCATGGTGCAGAGGAAGCTTATCGGAGAGATCGCCACCGCGGCAATCTCCACTCTCATCCACGAGGTCTTGCACGTGAAGTTCCAGCAGCGAAGCCTCGCACGTTATGTCGAGGAAGGAATGGTCCAGAGATTGGAGAAGACCTACATGAGACAGTGGGCGGACAAGATCGACGGGGTCCTAAGATCACAATTCTCGTCCCTCATCGACGACGTTTCCGTGGGAAAGGAGCCCTAAGATAGTCAAAGATAACTTTGGCGCGCAATTGGAGTGATGAACATGCTTCAAGAAATGACTGACGAAAAAGCGAGACACTTTCTTGCACTTTCTCGCGAAATGCACTGGTCGTTCCCTTCATCTCAAGGCACCCCGATTATCAAAGGCCAAGCCCCGACCCAGTGGATTGAACGAGCGGTCAAGGAGCGGGAGTCCTACGTCAACGCAGCTCATACCCTAATGGAACATGGAGACGAGGAAGCAGCGATCGAGATCGCTGCCAACGCTTGGCGTCTCTGGATGCTTGCCCGTGACCTCGACGGCGGACGGGCGTTTCTGGCCTCAAATCTGGACAAGGGTGGGAAAAAACCGTCACGAGCCAGATCACTTGCACTTTATGGTGATGCTCTGTTGGCTTTCAGCAAGGGGAAGATTGAGGAATCACGGCAGAGGAGCCAGGCTGCGCTCGACGCGGCACTCGCGGTAAATGATCGAGAGGCTTTGACACTGGCATATCTCGGGCTTACCCGGGTAGCGTTCGAGGACGGCGACTATGCCAAGTCTGCCAGCCTTGCCGTCAAAGCTAGAGAATTCGCTCTTGGCCTTGACCCGGCGATGGGACAAGCACCCCTATTCCTTCACGCAAATGCGACCCGGCTCACGGGTGACTACGATCAGGCAGCGGCACTTTTTGAGCAGAGCCTCGAACTTAACCGGAAGATCCGAGATCAAGGCATGGTGGCAGCGGAACTACAAAATCTAGGCTTTGTCGAGATCCACCGAGGAAACGCCGACGCGGCTGAACGCTATTTCACCGAAGGCGAGAAAATTGGACCAGCAAGAGATCGATATAGCTCCGCGATGAGCATCATAAACAAAACCGTCATTGCATTCCTTCGGGGGAACAAGTGCGAATCGCGCACTCTACTGCAGAGTGCTCGATCAGTATTCAAAGAGGCCAGGATAGCCCCTGGTGCGGACGACCAGTTCGAGATCGACTGGCTTCACGGACAGCTGGAAAAGAATGCCAGAGATTAGCAGCGGACCTAGGGATACGGCTCAACATCCTCGACCTCGTATCCAGTCTCTATCGGATCTAATCTTCGGCCTAGCCCTATCGATCGGCGCGCTCAACCTGATTTCAAGCAAGCCAGCTGACACACAGACGCTATTCGGGAACATCGCGACCTTTGGCTTCAGCTTCCTCATCCTGATTTTCGTCTGGTTCCGCTACACAGAAATCATGTCGGTCCTTCCAGTTGAGACAACTGGGACCCGCGCGCTCAACACGATAATGCTATTTCTCGTCGCCATTGAACCCTATCTGTTCAATCAGATCTCGTTCGGCTTCACTTCCCCCTCGAACCCGACTCTTTCACAAGATGCTGCTTCTGCGACCTACGCGCTCGGCATAGGTGCGATCTGGGCGATTCTGGCAGCTTTCACGCACATCCTTACGATCGAGGAGAGGAACCTAGTCGCACCTGATCTGTTCAGTGAATACCGGCTGTTGAGGAATCTTGAGATAGTTATCGCGGCGATATTCTTCGTATCAGTTCTCCCACCTTTCTGGAATACCGTGCTAGGTAACACCAGCCTCAGGTACGCGCTATGGGGCTTGACGTTTTTCGTTCGACGCACTGGAAATCTCTATTCCCGACTGGTCCAAAAACGACACCGACGGAACCCGCCAACGGACCCCGGTGGATAAGGCGCTGATCCTCACAACTAAAATAGAAACGTGTTGTTGATCACGCGCCATGGTTCTGGTCGTATCGAACAGGATACCGGTGGCGAAGGGCTGGGAGGAAGATTTCGAGCGCCGATGGAAACAGAGAAAGTGGTCGATCGCGCAGTCGCCCGGGTTCATCAGAACAGAGGTCTTACGACCTATGAAGGGAGAACACTATGTTGTCATGACGTATTGGAAGTCGAAAGAGGATTTCGAGCGGTGGACTGAGAGCCAGGCGTTCATGGATGCTCACGCGAACACGCCGCCGAAAGAGGCGTTTAGGGGTCCTAGCAAGCTTGAGGTCCACGAGATCATAGCCGAAAGCCCGGGCGCGTCTAGCACCGGCTGATGCATCGCCAAACCTTTTTCTTACCGTATTTCAACGGCCCTTAGCGAAGTGTTTACGCGTTGAAGGCAGCTGAGAAACCGGAGACCTGGTGGGAGAGAGCTAACAAGAAGCTTGCCGAGTCTACTCTAAAGACAAGGTTTACGCTGAACAAGGAAGGAAGAGTCGAGGTTAACCCTCCAGTCCTTCCGGCGGACTATGAGGAGACGCGATTGCTCTTCGAGATAGTGGACGATGTTTTCGCGATGCTCGAAGAAGAAGCTGAAGAAGCAGAACTAGACGAGCCCGACAACTAACAATCTGAGAATTCTGGGCCTAAGAACTCGGCCCCGGCAAGAACTCGCGACCAGATTTGGGCTACTCGGGCAGGACTCTACAACGGTCACACGTGATTAAAAATGGTCTAGGGAATACTTCCATGGACGAAACGCTTTGGCTTCCACTGGACGCTTTGGCTGGTTCCTTATCGGGGTCATACTCGGCGCGATAATACTGGAACTCTACAACGGGATAGTTGGATTCGCTCCCGGCTGGCTTAAGGCTGGGGCGGTACTTGTCAGGTTCGTAATCCAGCTGATCGCCTGGTTCGGACTAATGCTCGCAGTAGCCAGTGTCCTCGGATGGCGAGTCATAAGAAAAGACCAGATGAAGTATCTCCTGGTCGGGTTCGGCGCTATTATTGTCACCATGGAGCTATTGTTTGCGATACCCTTCGGTCTTGCGTAGGCTTTTTTGGATATATCGTAATTCGAGCATATCAGGTTTCGAGAATTTTGAATCTCTGAATATTGTGTTAAATTCTAAAGGCGTATGCGTGTGTGAGTATGCCGGTTATAGATTTCAATCCTAGGCTACCGGCAATACGGAATGAATACGGGAAGGCAGACGCAAGAATCCCTGACTTCATTCAGAGCGCCGAAGGGGGGCGCGGTGAGACGAAAATACCCCAGAAGGAAAGGGAGGTTTGGGAATGAGAAAATTGGTTAAAGTCGTACCCTATATTCTCGCACTTCTAATCCTTACAATGGTGCTGAGCCCCACGCTGGCCACATCAAACGGTCCCACGGTGAAGATTCTAGGAGGGAACGGTGTTCGGATCAACTCGATCATATTCAGCACCTTCCATTTCGGTCCTGGAAAGCTGAACGTTAGACCAGGCCAGATGGTAACATTTCTGAACACCGGCACATGTACTGATTGCGAGCATACGATAAGCCTTGTAAGACGAGACACAACTTCCGACCACCTTTGATGACGTGTTCGGGTGCGGTGGGCCGGGAACGGTATGCTTCAACGTTATTAGTGCACACTTCCCGCAGGGACCGGGCGGCCCCACA